>NZ_QTTN01000009.1 GCF_003386535.1 Paenibacillus taihuensis | reverse complement strand
AGCAAACGATTCCGAGATCTCGATGGTTGGATAAGAAGAAGACTCCGGTCGGTACAGCTGCGAAGCTGGAGGAAGATAAGGAAACTTCATCGAGAGATGCGCAAACGAGGATGGGATAGAGAACTGCCGGGGTTACGAATGACCGCTTGGCGCAGCTCCTACTCGACGTATGCGCAGTATGCGATGCCAAACAAGTGGTTTGAAGAAATCGGTCTAAGTAGTTTGTCCTCGATCCAAAAAGACCTTCATCCCCAACGGGGATAATCATGGAGGAGCCGGATGCGATGACCCGCACGTCCGGATCTGTGAGAGGCCCATGCAATTGCGCATGGGCCTACTCGATTCATTTCAACATTTTATTTCTTCATCATGTCAGAAACTGTTTTGTCGAACTTCTCAAGAAGTTGATCTTTAGTGATGCTGCCGCCTTGGTATTCTTGCATTGCAGCACCGAAGCCTTGAGTTGTGCCGTCTGGGAAGCGATCCCAGTGCCAGCCAAGAGCTGTCGAGTTTTGATCTTTGATGGATGCTGCGATGGAGCCGATATCTTCTTTGGTAGCGTCGATGTTAGTCTCAGCAGGCATGAAGTGGAACTCTTTTGTCAGGTATTTCTTACCTGTGTCGGAGCTAACCATCCAGTCTAGGAACTTCTTCGCTCCCTCAGCATTTGCAGACTTGCTGTTAACGATCCAGTTGTTCGGTACGCCTACAAATACGTGACCTGGTTGGTCATCGATCGGAATAGGAAGAACACCAAGATTCAGGTTCGCATTTACTTTATCGATGTCGCCTTGTGTCCAGTTACCTTGTTGCATCATAGCTGCTTTACCAGCTGCGAAGCTTGCTACTTGAGTTGCATAGTCAGTAGTAAGCATGCCTTTTTGTGCATTCTTGAAGATCAGGTCAACGAGGTTAACCCATTTCTCGAAGATTGGGTTGCCTTTTGCAGTTACTTTGCCAGCTTTCCAGTCTTCAATGAACTTCGCTGGATCTGGTTGGTTAGCAAGTGCTACGTCAGCAAGGTGAATACCAAGCGACCACCACTCGTTAGTTGTTTCAAACGGTGTAATACCTGCAGCTTTCAGTTTCGCAACTGCGTCTGTCAACTCAGGAAGTGTCTTAGGCTCAGTTGTGATGCCCGCTTTTTGGAACAGGTCTTTGTTGTAGATCAAACCGAAGCCCTCAGTGTTCATTGGCATACCGTACAGTTTGCCGTCAACAGTTGTAGGAGCTTTCGTAGTCTCAAGCAGGTTGCCTACCCAAGGCTGATCGGAAAGATCAGTAGCACGGTCCATGTAAGGAACGAGCGAGGAGTAACCGCCGTTGTTGATGATTTCAGGCTCGGAACCAGAAGCAATCGCTGCTTTCAGAAGCGCGCCGTAGTCTTCACCGCCGCCATGCGTTTCGACTTCAACATGAACGCCTGTCTCTTTCTCATATTCAGCTGCCATTGCATTCAGTTGATCAGCGATCTCAACTTTGAATTGGAATACTTTAATCGGCTTCTTATCACCGGCATTGTTAGTACCTGCGTTCGAGCCTGCTTCTGTATTAGTTCCTGTGTTCCCTGCTGTGTTGTTGTTTGTGTTGTTTGACGATCCGCAGCCTGATGCAAGTAATGCAACGAGCGCAGAAGTCATGACTAGAGCGGAAACTCTTTTCATGTGTCTAAATACCCCTTCCAAGTTGTCTGTTTTGTAAATGCTTACATTCTCATTGTAGGTATAATCCTATATTTCTCACACCGATTGCATTGAACAAAAAGGTGGAACATATTGATTACCCTTTCACTGAGCCTGCAGTAATACCTTCGACGATGTACTTCTGTAAAAAGAGGAAGAACACGATAATTGGTGCGATACCGATGGCAAGTCCAGGTAGGGCAAGATCCCATTTCTTCGTATAAGCACCGAAGAACTTCGTAATGCCAAGCGGAATTGTCGTTAAGTCTTTGTTACCGCCGATAACGAGTACAGGCAGCAAGTAGTCATTCCAAATCCATAATGTATTCAGAATGATGACAGTCACCATAATTGGTGTCAGAAGTGGGAAGACGATTTTGAAGTACACGCCATAAGGTGTGCATCCGTCAACGACTGCCGCTTCTTCGACTTCAAGCGGAACGCTCTTGATGAAGCCGTGGAACAAGAACATGGACAGTGCCAAACCGAAGCCGAAGTAACAAATGATAATTCCGTACAGGTGGCCGCGAAGCTCAAGCAAGGACGTAATACGAACGAGCTGAAGCATGACGGACTGGAACGGAATGATCATCGAAGCGACGAGCGCCGTGAACAGGATCTTGTTAAAAACGGTCGGCTTACGAACGAGGCGGTATGCCATCATGGAGCTGATCAGCACGATACCGCAAACGCTGAACACCGTAATAAGCAGTGAATTCATGAAGACATGCGGGAAATCAAGCTGCTCCCACACCTTCTTGTAGTTATCCCAATGATAAGTGGATGGCCATTTGGCCGCGTTAAGCAAAATTTCCCCTAGTGTCTTCACCGAGTTCGAAATGACGAAGTAAAACGGCGACAAGAAGATTAGGCCGAGCAAGACTGCGGCAATCTCCATAACCAGTAGCGGGAAGGAATAATTGGCTTTGCGCTCCATTATGCTTCCACCTCCCGGCGTTTCGTAAACCAAACTTGCGTTACGGTAATAAGTGATACGGCAAAGAAGAAGAGCATGGCTTTCATTGTGCCTAGACCGTAACGGTTATTGTTCAGTGCTTCGGCATATACGTTGAATGCGAGCGATTGAGTCGATGTACCTGGACCGCCTTTTGTAAGGGACAGGTTGAGATCGAACATTTTGAATGCATTCGATGTCGTCAAGAACAAGCAGATTGTAATCGCCGGCATGATGAGCGGAACGACTACGTTCCAAAGCAGCTGGAAGGAGTTCGCTCCGTCAATGCGTGCTGCTTCTTCAAGATCCTTCGGCATGCCAGCAAGTGCTGCGATGTAGATAACCATCATATATCCAGCAGTTTGCCAAATAAAGACGATGACTATTCCCCAGAAGCCAGTTGTCGGTGTACCGAGCCAAGGCAAGTTGAAGAACGGAAGGTTCGTTAATTCGCCAATCGTTGTGAAGCCCTTCGTGAAAATGAACTGCCAAATGAAACCGAGCAGGATTCCTCCGATAACGTTCGGCAGGAAGAAGACAGTCCGCAGAAAATTACGGGTTTTCAGCGGTCTGGACAGCACAAGCGCAAGCAAGAAAGCGAGCACGTTGGCGCCGATAACGGTCACCACTGTAAATTTGAGCGTGAAGCCAAGCGAGTGCCAGAAGTTTGTATCTGATGCGATCAGATGCAAGTTGTGAAGACCCGTCCAATTTGCTTTGTTCATATCGAGTCCGTTCCAGTCGGTAAAGGAATAATAGAAGCCGAGCAAAAACGGGATAAACACGACAGCCAGGAAGAACAGCAAGCCAGGTCCAACAAATACGATTTGCTGCATCCATTCGCTAAGCCGGTTGTTTTTCATAGATGGAGTCGCTCCTCTCTCTAGATGTGAGTTTTTGCGTGATCTTTTGGTACGCTAGGGAACAGTATATAGCACCCCCACTTGCCAGAAAACCGAAGATCGTGAAGAGTAGGGTGGAATATATTGACCTGCCTGTTACAATAATTAGTGATGGCGGACAAGCTTTGCCGCCGCTATCGTTAAGCAGCTTACGGAGGCGACACAACTATGATTCGAAACAGCATTCGCAAGAAGCTCATCTTCTTCTTGCTCGCTGCGACAATAATCCCGATCGGCGCATCAATCGCGGTATCCAACCTGTACACGAAGCGTTCAGTGACGGATGCGACGATTGATGAAAACTCCAGCCGTTTGGAGCTCGGGAAGAACAATATCGTGAGTTACTTCAACACGATCAACCAGCTGTCATTGTCCGTGTACGGCGGCATCAATGCAGCAGATTCCCTCTACACGTACCTGGAGAAGACCACGACTAAGCCTGTGAGCAGCAACGTGATTGCAACAAGCCATGATCTGGTTTATCTGCACCTGTTTAGTTTGTCACAAGCGAGCAAAGATATTTATCAATTGCACCTGTTTATTCCGAGCGGAAGCCAGTCCAATCTTTGGATAAATGGTTTTTTCCGTCGTGAAAACAACCCGGACTATAAGGTACCGCTGGATCGCAACGGTGAAGCGAACGCCTTCATTGAGCCGACCCATATAAATACGCAGTACGGAATGAAGTTCTCGCTGCCCGAGTCGAAAACGATCAAGGAACCGGTCATCACGCTGCACCGGCCGATCTACATGACGCCGACGAAAGTCGTTATCGCCATGCTATCCATCGACCTGAAGATGGACAGCTTCAATCGGATCTGTGAGCAGCTGTACAACTTGAATGGGCGTGAGCGTCTGGCCATTACGGATGATGCAGGCAGCTACTTGTATTCATCTAAACCTGCGGATTATGGCACCAAGCTGAACCAGAACTGGTCTGCGAGGCTGGCGAAAACGAAGGGGAGCGGGCATTTTATATGGAAGGACGAAAGCTTCTCGGGGATCATTTTCTACGACCATCTCGACACGCCTTATATGAAAGCGACAATTATTAAGCAAATTCCGTATTCGGATCTGTACAGTACGGCAACAACGCTTACGCGCATCAATACGCTTATTGCAGCAGGCTTCTTGCTCATTGCGCTGATTGGTACGGTCTTCATCTCGTTCACGCTGACCGAGCCGATTAAACGATTGATTGGATATATGAACAAGGTGCAGACAGGCAATCTGACGGTCCCAATCGAGATTCGCAATACTGACGAGATCGGTCTGCTTGCGAAGCGAATGCAAAGTATGATGGAAACGATCGATCAGCTCATTCTGCAAGAGTACCGGCTGGAGCTTGCGAATAAGACCAATCAACTGAAGGCGCTGCAAGCTCAAATCAACCCGCACTTCTTATATAATGCGATGCAGTCGATCGGTACACAGGCGCTTCAAGGCAACGCGCATAAAACCTACAGCCTCATTACTCTGTTGGCCAAGATGATGCGTTACAGCATGACGACCGAAGAGACGGAAGTGCGGCTTGAGCGGGAAGTCCAGCATGTGCTGGCGTATCTGGACTTGCAGAAGGAACGATTCGGCGACCAGTTAAACGTCGAAACGTCTTTCGCGCCGGAGACGATGAACATCGTGGTTCCGAAAATGCTGCTGCAGCCGATTGTCGAAAATTATTTCAAGCATGGATACACGGGCGGCGTGCAAACTGGAGAAATCAAGATTACGAGCGCGATCCAAGAGGACATGCTCGTGCTTGAAGTGATGGACAACGGCAGAGGCATCGAGAGCGATGTGCTGGCGCAGCTTGTAGAGAAACTGACGGGCGAGCAGGATGTAATGATTGCGGAGGAGCCGGAAGGCTCTATAATAGATAAGTCTGCAAGCATCGGACTGATGAACGTAATTGCGAGGCTAAGGCTATATAACGGCCAAGATGCCCAAATTATACTGAACAACCGGGAGCCGGCTGGCTTGTCCGTTACTGTACTCATTCCGCTGCAGAGAGGAGGAACCGAACAATGAAAGCGTTAATTGTAGATGATGAGAAGCATGTTCGCGATGCGATCAAACTGCTGGTGCCGTGGGCGGAGCTCGGCATTACGGCGCTCCTTGAGGCGGCTGACGGTCAAAGTGCGAAAGAGATGATTGAACGGGAGAAGCCGGAGCTTATCTTCACGGATATGATGATGCCGGTTATGAACGGAGTCGATCTGCTGCGATGGATTCATAATGAGGATCTGACGAGCAAGACGATCGTCATTAGCGGTTATGATGATTTTCATCTGGCGCGCGAGACGATTCGTTTCGGCGGCCTTGACTATATATTGAAGCCAATTGAACCGGACCAGCTGATCAAGGCTGTAAGACACGCAACGGAGACATGGTGCCGTGAAAATCAAGACCGGAAGCTATCGCAAAATCGCGTGATGGAGCTGAACCAGCTCAAGCCGGTGTACTGGGACAAGGTGTTCTCGCAGATGATCGAGGAGCCGCAGTCGTATTACTCGCAAGCGGAGCTGCTTCAACAGGAATTTGGCTTGCCGGTCGGCACGGACCGAGTACGGGTTGCGGTGCTATCCTTCGAAGGCATCAATCCGGTGAGCTTGCGTTCGTTCTCGTCGGATGAGGATTTGTTCTATTTTACGATGATGAATATCAGTAACGAGATTGTGCAGGAGGCACGCCAAGGCTACGCGTTCTCTTATTGGAATCAGCGGCGGGAAATCGTCGTGCTGCTGTGGGACAGACTGGAGGAGGCCGCGCACAGCTTGAACCGGATGCAGGAAGGCTTCAAGCGTACGCTTCGGACGTGGTTCCACTTCGGACTTGGCGGCATTCATCCGTTCCCGTCGGGCTTAAAGGCTGCTTACCAAGAAGCGAGCGCGGCGCTGCATCACCGTAACTTGCTCGAAGCGGAACAGACGATCCACCTGTGCTCGGAGCAGGAATCGCGCGCCAGAATGCAGAACGTCCACCTCTCCGATCATTACGAGACGTTTCGGATCGCCTTTCATAGCGGACAGCCGCAGCGGATTCGCGAAGCGGTGGCCGAATGGGTGCGAGCGGCAGCCGGAACTGGACGAATAACGCCGGATATGCTGGAAATCTGGCGCAGCGAATACAGCGTGATGTGCTCGCAATGGTCGAAGTCGTGGCTCGAGGAGGCCAGCGATGCGCCGCCAGGACCGGCAATCGGCGAAGAGGTGTTCGCGCTTCGGTACGAAACGGACGGACGCTTCTCGCTCGAGAAGCTGGAGCAAGTACTGGCGGATGATCTTATCCGCTTCGAACAGTCGCTTCGCGAGCTGAAGCAGCAGACGGGCAATGTCATCTACGAGATCAAGAAATACGTCGAGACCCATTATCAACGGGAGATATCGCTGCAGGATATCGCGAACCATTTTTACTTGAGCCGGGAGTATATCTCGCGCAAGTTCAAGCAGGAGCTCGGCGAGAACTTATCGGAGTATATCGGCCGCATTCGGATCGCCAAGGCGCAGCGGCTGCTGGAGAATCCGAATATGCGCGTCGTTCAAATTGCGCAGATGGTCGGATATCAGGACGAGAAGTATTTTAGCAAAGTGTTCAAGAAGCTGACCGGCATGACGCCGAACGAGTATCGGAAGGGCCAACAGCTGTAAACGGGACATCTATGGAAGGGCGGAAGCGCGCTAATGGGCGTATTTCCGCCCTTTTTTGCTGGTTTTGGCCGGAAGGCGGACCAGGGTTACGCCTTAGGTACAGAGGGTCCCCCGCCTGAGGTCCAGTATGAAAAACCGCCCCCGGTCCGTTTTGAAGAGTTCCGAAAAAGCCTATTATGAATACATAAAGACGAATTGGTACGAACGGAAAAAACGAGAGTAGCAATTGCGTCAGCAAAGACGAATTGGTGCGCTAGTGAAAAGCGAGAGTAACAATTGCGTCAGTGCAACAAACGAAGAAACAAAACGTAAGGAAAGAACACAGTAGTTAAATAACGAAAGGCGGTGACTAAAACAATGAACGGAAGAAATGCACTGGGCGCTATTTTGGTCGTAATCGGCGCACTCATGGTTATGAAATTTGTCGGCATTCACCTTGGCTGGATCTTCTCGCTTCTGATGCCATTCATCCTGATCGGACTTGGCGCAGTCGGTATTCGCAACAACAGCAAAGTGATCGGCGGTATCATGATCGTCGTCGGCGCAATCATGCTGCTTGGCAAGCTGGCTGGACTGATCGGTCTGCTAATCGCAATCGGCGTTATCGTATGGGGCGTCTCCTTATTCAAGAATCGTCATAAACGTGTATAACAGGAATCATTGAACCAATCGACAACATCTACTTGGGAACAAAGGAGGCTAACCGATGAGCATCATGCGAAGAGTGCGGGATATGACAGTCGCAACGCTCAATGAGCGTCTGGAGAAAGCGGAAGATCCCGTCAAACTGATTGACCAGTTCCTCTGGTCGACAAGAGAAGAAATTATCGGGGCAGAGCGGCTGTATCAGCAATGTCTGACACATAGCAACCACTTGAAAGCACAGTGGCTGCAAGCGGAGCAGTTGAAAGAGAAGCGCGAGCAGCAAGCGATCATCGCCCTGAAAGCTGGCGAGGAGCATGTCGCACGTATTGCGCTGACCGAGAAAGCATCCAGCGAAGAGCGTGCCGCGCAATACCGCGAGCTGTACGAGCAAGCGCTGCAAGGCACGAACGAGCTCGAGCAGCAGCTCCGCGAGCTGCGCAGCGAGTACCAGACGGTGTACGACAAGCGCGAATACTTCTCTGCACGGATGGAGTCGCTTCGCCTGCAGCAGCGGATGAACGAGCGCTTCACTGGCGGCAGCGTGAATGGTCCAGGTCAGCAGCCGAGCGGCATGTTCCGCAAGCTGGAAGACCGCATTACCGACATGGAACTGGAGGCACGCAGCCTGCGTGACCTACGCAAAGCAGGCGGACAGCTGCTAAGTGAAGCAAGCTTCACACTGCAAAATACGATTGAGCGTGAGATGGAGCAATTGAAACGAAAATTACAGCAGGAAGGATGGAAGTCGTAATGAAGAAACTGTACCGGTCGCGCCGCGATAAGAAACTGTTTGGCTTATGCGGCGGCCTTGCCGAAATGCTGAATGTGGATGCGACATTGCTGCGGATTCTTCTGATCGTCATCACCGTCTTTACTAGCGGAGCTTTAATTCTGATCTATATCTTGGCCGGTCTAGTCGTTCCGAAAGACCCGTATCAATATGGGGGCTATGGGCAGGCCGGTCACAATGGAAATTGGAATAACGGCCATTTCGGAGGCGGACATGGTGGCCAAGGCGGTCATGGCTTCGGCGGTACTGGCGGCTTTGGCAGCGGCGGTCCTTACACGAACCCGCCTCAGCCGGGTCCGGGTACTGCTGGCTGGCAGCAGGCTCCGTCCCAAACGTCGGCTTCGAACATAGACGCGATGATGGATGATCTGGAGAAACGCGCACTGCGCAAAGAAATCGAAGAGCTTCGTGCTAAATTAGCGAAACATGAGAAGGGAGAGTTTTAACATGAGTATTTTTAAACGGATGAAGGATATGACGAAGGCGTCGGTGCATGAGCTGCTAGACCGTATGGAAGATCCGGTCGTCATGCTGAATCAATATTTGCGAGATATGGAGGCTGAAATCCATACGGCAGAAGTAACGGTTGCGAAGCAGATGGCTAGCGAGCGCCGCATGAAGCAGCGCCTTGAAGAAGCGGTACGCGGGGTAGCGGATCGTGAAGCGAAGGCTGAAGTAGCCCTTCGTGCGGGACAGGAAGAGCTTGCTCGCAAGCTGCTTGAGGAGAAAATCTTCTTCGATCAGAAGACGACAGAATATACGGAGATGCACCAAAGCGCGAAAGCGCAGGCGGATGAGCTGATGAACCAGCTGCACGGTATGAAGGACGAATACTACCAGCTTCGCAATAAGCGCAATGAGCTTGCAGCTCGCGCTCAAATGGCGAAAGCGAAGAAGCAAATGGCGCAAGTATCGGCTGTACACTCCATCGAGAGCGGTCATGCTTCCCGCGGCTTCAGCCGCATGGAAGAGAAGATCATGCAGATGGAAGCAGAAGCGGACGTGATGCGCGTACCTTACGGCGTATCGAATGCACAGCCGACGATCGGCGCAGTGGATACAGCGAAGCAGCTGCAAGTGGAAGAACAGCTTCAGCTTCTGAAGAACAAGCTGAACCCGCAAGCGGCAGCACCAGCAGCAATAGAAGAGCCGGCTGCTGAATAAAACAGGAATGAATCTGCAAAAGATGTAGCCATACTTGGTCGATGCCACTGCCGGCATCGACCTCTGGCTTGTTTGCAGGTTTACATAGTTAGGGGGAACAGCATGTCAGTGGAATCGTCTTCGCCGAAAATAAGCGCGGACAGCGGAGCTGGGGCTGGCACTGGAGCGGGATTAGCCAAGACAGATGGAGCCGATGGGACGACAGGAGCAGGAGCGGGAGATTACCCTGTGCAGCAGGTCCGAGCAGAAGGGCGCCGCTTCCCGGATTATTTGAAAAATACCGAGCCGCTGCCAAGCCAAACGGAGAAGCGCAAAAATGCTGCGGAGACGGTGCTGTGGCTGCTTGTGATTCTGGGACTCAGCGTGCTGCTGCTGCAAGGAACGGGTTATGTGAAGCTGTTCGCCTTGCAGAGCAAAGCCGCGCTTATTGGGCTCAGCGTTATCGCCTTGGCGCTTGCACTCGCTGCGTTGTACAGCTACTTGCAAGGAGTGAAGCTCCGCGCAGCGGTAGAGCGGCTGACCGATCAGCAGCGCCGCAAGCGTCAACGGGTGACGCTGATCTCGGGGGACGGCGAGGCGCAGGTGCCGCCGGAGTCGTTCACGGAAGAGGATGAAGCGTGGACCGAGCAGGTTCGGTTCTCGGCGGTTATCGAGGAGCGGCAGCGGCTTGCTCGCGAGCTGCATGATGCAGTCAGCCAGCAGTTGTTCGCGATATCCATGACGGCGACGGCGGTCAGCCGGACGATGGAGAAGGACTGGGAGCGGGCGAAGCGCCAAGTACAGCTCATTGAAGAGATGGCTTCTGTTGCCCAATCCGAGATGCGCGCCTTGCTGCTGCACCTTCGCCCTGTCCACCTCGACGGCAAAAATCTCGGGATGGCGCTGCGCGGCCTCGTCGATGAGCTGAAACAGAAGGTGCCGATGATCATTACGCTGGAAGCGGATCCGACGATCAAGCTTGCTACGGAAGCGGAGGATCATCTGTTCCGGATCGCGCAGGAGGCTTTGTCCAATTCGCTGCGTCATTCGAAGGCGGAGCATCTGAATATATTCCTGCAGCAGGCGGGGGCGCATGTCCGCTTAACGTTGCAGGATGACGGTCTTGGCTTTAACCTGGAAGAGAAGAAACAAACCTCGTACGGATTGCTCACGATGGAAGAGCGAGTGAATGTGCTGGGCGGATCGATGAAGCTTATTACATCGCCGGGCAACGGCGTGCTGATCGATATATGGGTGCCTGCGGGCTCTTGATGGAAGGGGAAAAAACGGAGATGGAAGCGATGGAACGTATGGACAGCTTGGAACAGCCAATTAAAGTGCTGCTCGTCGACGACCATGAGATGGTTCGCATCGGGCTCGCTGCAGTGCTCAACACAGAGGACGGCATCGAAGTTGTCGGTGAAGCGAGCAACGGGATGGAAGGCATCCGCCTTGCGCAAGCGTACCGTCCGGATGTCGTGCTGATGGACCTCGTGATGGAGGGCATGGACGGCGTTGAAACGACGCGCAAGCTGCTGGAGCTTTATCCAGATTGTAAAGTCATTGTATTAACGAGCTACCTCGACGACGGCAAAATGTATCCGGTCATCGAAGCGGGCGCATTCAGCTACCTGCTCAAGACGTCGCGCGCGACAGAGATCGCGGATGCGATTCGTGCTGCGGCTCGCGGCCAGTCGGTGCTGGAGTCGCAGGTTGCGGCGAAGATGATGAACCGTTTTCGCCAGCCGAAGGCCGAAACGGCGCAGAAGCTCCATGAGCAGCTGACGGACCGGGAGATGGATGTACTGAAATGCGTTGCGAAGGGCTTATCGAATCAGGAAATCGCGGAAGAGCTGTTCATCGGCATTAAAACCGTCAAATTCCATGTCACGAATATTTTCGCCAAGCTCGGTGTAGAGGATCGGACGCAAGCAGCGATCTATGCGCATAAGCATGGTGTGGCTGAGTAGGTTGGCAGAGTGTAAAACAAGGAGCGCCTAACGTCCAGAGCGTGAATAACAAGGCTGCGCTAAAGATCAAAGAGTGGAACAAGGCTGCGCCTAAAGCCTAAAGCCTAAAGCCTAAAGCCTAAAGCCTAAAGCTTAAAGCTTAAAGCTTAAAGCTTAAAGCTTAAAGCTTAAAGCTTAATGCGTGTTCCACTTCTTGCGAAAGGCAAAAGGCGTTATTCCTTCGCGGGCTTTGAACAGGTTGATGAATTGGCTCACATGGTCAATCCCGACCTCTTCGGCGATGGTCGCGATCGGCATGCCGGTGTACTTGAGCAGCTCCTTCGCCCGTACGATCCGCAGGTAGATCACATATTCGTTCGGCGACATGCCGACATGCTTCTTGAATTCTCGAATGAAATGATATTTGCTCACGGCAGCTCCCCGAGCCCAATCATCGAGCCTTATCCGCTCGGCGTAGCTGCGTTCCATCTCACGAATGGTCGTGGAGATGAAGGCAGGCACCGCGCTAGAAGTCGAGTCGCCGATATGAGCAGATACAATGAGTTCGGTAACGAGCTCGGTTAGCAGCTTGGCCCCGAGCAATTCCGTGTATGGCGTTGTCTGTTCATGCACATCTATCAAGCTTCGAAGAAGACCGAGTACGGGCGATTCTCGCTGCAGCCGCAGAAGAGGGTCGCCTTTTTTGGCATAGAGATCGTAATAATGACTGCTGGCGCCTCCGTAGAAATGAACCCACGCAAACTCCCAATGTCCACTCCGCAAAGTACGGTAGTGCTGATATTCCATACAATCGATGAAGAAGAGCGAGCCTGCGCCCAGCTTGTACGATTGCCCGCCATAATCCAGCACCCCTTCCCCTGACACGGTATAGACGACCAGATAAGAGGGGGAGATGCTGCCGTTCTGTAAAATAAGCCGCATCCGTCCAGAAGTATCCCGCCTCCTGCACGTACATCAGCGATGACCTTGCAGCTAGAATTGACGATGTGATAATTCGGACTGAATTATGCGACCAGCTATGCGATGCTCTCTCGGTATATTGCTGCGCCATGGGCCACTTCGCGCATGGAGCGAGAACGGAGTGGATTAAAGCGGCTGGCGTCATGCGGACGATGCGCCACGCGCGATTCGGTTTTCTGGGCAATACGTACAGCGGGATGCTCGATATGTATAGTGATTTTGCGATGGTGCAGTCACAGCTGGGGCTTCATATCGAGGTGCTGAAGATGTGCGATCTGGATCGTTTTCTGCAGGAGGTCACAGAGGAGGAGGTCGCGGCGAAGCTCGAGGAAGTGTACGAGATGTTCGAGGTTAGCGGCGATTCACCGTCCGATCCCATTGCCCCCAAGCCGACCGAGGAGCAGCTAGACTGGTCTGCGAGAGTTGCCGTGGCGCAGGAGAAGCTCGTCCGAGCTTACGATCTGGATGCGCTGACGTACTATTATCATGGGCAGAACGGGAACGACTACGAGAAGCTGCAATCCGGGTTCATCGTAGGGCATTCTCTCCTGACAGCGCGCGGTATCCCTTGCTCGGGTGAAGGTGACCTAAAGACGGCGATCGGGATGAAAATATGCGATATTCTCGGCACGGGCGGCAGTTTCTCTGAAATTGTCGTCGTGGATTATATGGATAAGACGATCCTGCTTGGACATGACGACCGTTCCATATCGCAATCGCGGAAGGGAAGCCGATCCTGCGGGGGATGGGGCTCTATCATGGCAAGAAGGGAACCGGTGTATCCGTTGAAGCGAAGGTGAAGCGGGGACCGATTACGACGCTTAACATGACCCAAACCGGCGATGGCCGGATGGGGATGATCATCAGCGAAGGCGAAGCGACGGACGGCGAAATTATGAAAATCGGCAATACGCAGACCCATGTGAAATTTGCACAGTATCCTGATGAGTATATGGAGCAATGGTTTGCTGAAGCACCGACGCATCATTGTGCGATTGCGGTTGGCAGCCAGGCGAGGCAGTTCAAGAAGGTAGCGGAGCTGCTGCAGATGCGTAATGTGACGCTTTGTAAAAACTAGTATCGGTGGGAGGTTGCGAAGAAGATGGAACGTGTTTCATTCGTTTTGCAAATTGACGAGAGCAATCGGGATGCTTATATAGAGCGGGATCAGAACGTGGACCCTGAGCTGTTGAAGGCGTTCGGCGAGGTTGGCATCAAGTCGTATAGTATCTTCATGGACGGCGGCAGGCTGTTCCGATATATGGAAGTCGAGAACTTCAATGAAGCGATGACTGCGCTGGGGGAGCATCCGGCAAATTTGCGGTGGCAGCAGTTTATGGAGGATTTGCTGGTGAAGCATCACGAGGGCGGGACGGTGAAGGTGATTCCGGAGGTGTTTTATTATTCGGGGGACTGCTAGTGCGGGGCGAGGCAGGACAAGGCAGGACAAGGCAGGACAAGGCAGGCAAAGTAAGGCGGGACGGGTGTCCCTTAGAAGGAAATTGAGGTACGAGGTGGCTGCTCCTGATGGAGCAGTCCCTTTGTTATTTGGAGAGAAAAGTGAGGATCCCGTTGTAGATGGCGTCGGTGTCGTTGATTGCGAAAGTCGGGGTGGCTTGCTGCACAGGAGCGGGAAATGACGGCCAAGTGGCGAGCATAGCGATGTTCGGCAGCTGGAGAAGGGGCTCGTCCTCAGGGTTGTGCAGAAGCACCAGCTTCGGGTAAGGCTCTTGCTTGAAGCCTTCGACAAGCACGATGTCGACATGCTGCATATGGGCAAGGAGCGCGGAGAGCGGCTCGGTCCGGTTGCTAATGATGGCGCTGCGGGATGCGGAGCTGATCGCGGTAATATCCGCGCAGGCTTCTTGATGCTGCCACGTGTCCGTGCCAGGCGTATCCATTGTGAACTCGTGTGCGTCATGCTTTGCTGTACCGACCGTGAAGCCAGCTTGTTTCAGCTTGCGGGTCAGCAGGGAGAGCAGCGTTGTTTTGCCGCTGTTCTTGTAGCCGACGATTTGGAGCACAAAAGGCTTCTGTTGCTGAGACGGGCTGGTGTAATGATCAGTGGACATGAAGTTGCTGCTCCTCTCGATCCGTTCCTATGATGCAATAAGTATAGCATAAGCTTGTGTTACGACTTGGCGCGTTTCTGTTACAATAGGGAAAATAGAGATGATTGATTTGGTGGACGGAGGGGATGGCTGTGCAACTGCAAGGAGAGGCAAGATTTAGCAGGCGCGCGGTCAAAGTGGACGAGGCGATCAGACTTGTCCTTGAAGCGGCCGCGCCGGGGCGGCAGGAGATCGTGCCGCTATGGGAAGCCGGGGGCCGCTATCTGGCGGAGCCGCTAGTTGCGACGGCAGATTGGCCGCCATTTGCGCGTTCCGGGCTGGATGGCTTCGCCGTCCGCAGCGCAGATACGGCGCTGGCGTCACCGAGTGAACCGGTGACGCTGCGCGTTGTGGCCACGGCCCGCGCGGGCGAGCTCGCCTCCGCGGCCGTGGAACCGGGCACCGCCGTCCGCATCATGACCGGCGGCGCGGTGCCCCCGGGGGCGGACGCCGTCGTCATGCTGGAGCAGACGGCGGACGCCCTTGTGGACGGGCGACCCGCGGTGCGCGTGAAACGCACCGCGGAGCCCGGGCAGAACATCGCCCCCCGCGGCGAAGAATTCCGCCGCGGAAGCGCGCTGGCGGAGCCCGGCACGAAGCTGCGGCCGGGCCACGTCGCTTTGCTCGGCACGTTTGGCTGCGCCGACGTGCCGGTGTTCGCGCGCCCGCGCGTAGCGGTGCTGGCAACCGGCACGGAGCTGCTGCCGGTTGAGGCGCCGCTTGTGCCGGGGCGCATCCGCGACAGCAACAGCGCGATGGTCGCCGCGCTCGTGCAGCAGAGCGGCGGCGTGCCGCTGCTGCTTGGCCGCGTGCCGGACGAGCCGGAGGCAGCGGCTCGTGCGATTGCGGCCGCGCTCGAGCAGAGCGACATCATCATCACCACCGGCGGCGTGTCGGTCGGTGATTATGATGTCATGGCGAGCCTGCTCGGCGGCTTGTCCGCCGCGACTAGCGCGCTTTCTGCGGCGAGTACCACCGCCTCGTCTACCGCGCCTAGCGCAAACGCCGTGCCAACTCCCGCCGCAGCCCTGCCCCCAAACAGCCGCCTCCTGTTCAACAAGGCGGCAATGCGTCCGGGCAGTCCGACCTCCGCGGCTATCGTCGGCGGCAAGCTGCTGCTCGCGCTGTCGGGCAACCCCGGCGCCTGCTTCGTCGGCTTCGAGCTGTTCGCGCGGCCAGCGCTGCGCCGGCTGCAAGGCGTCGCCGCAGCCGAGGCGATGCTGAAGCTGGCGACCGCGAAGCTCGCCGCTGGCTTCGCCAAAGGCAGCCCGCACGAGCGGTTCGTGCGGGCACGACTTCACACCGAAGGCGGCGTACTCTACGCCGATCCGCTGGCGTTCGCGAAGTCCAGCATGATGGCATCCATCCCAGATGCCGACTGCCTGATTCGGCTGAAGCCCGGCTCCCAAGGCGCTGAAGCAGGTGCAATCGTGGAGATTATTCTGCTGCAATAGTCAATGTGTTCCTCTTATAAAAATAAACAAACCCGCTCATCAGTCTCCGAGAGCGGGTTTTATTTTGAGCCTATCATTAAACCAAGCTTCCCCGCACAGCCGCCCCAAACCGCTCCGGCCATTCCATTTTCGGATGGAAATTGTAAGGAAGCCCTTCGGTGTAGAGAACTGCATTGACACATAACGACTTGAAGAACAGCGGCTTCATGTGCAAGAAGTTCAGCGGGTCGACAGGGACGGAGAAATCGATATAGTCCTCGAAGTTCCTATCAAACCGGTTAGGCCAATGCCGTTTCAATGGATGACCAGGGAGGCGTCCGCCTGCTCGCATGCTCTCGTAGGCGGTCTTCATCCACTCCATGATCGATTGATCAGTCAGCGGAATGCACATTTCCTCCCAGCCTTTCAGCAGCGAGCCATGCTTGCCCCATTCAACGCGGATAATCGGCCGGCCGCCGTTCTCGTGTGCTTCCGCAATTGCCGCTTCAGACGCAATGACTCTGCTGTGAAAGAACGAGAGGACACGCGTCACGGTTTCCGTCTGCGGATCATATTCCACCCAAATCTCTTCATGATCGCAAGGCTCGTAATCGTCTGGGAAGTCGTAGTCGTCTTCCCAGAACAAGTGATAGCCGATGAGCGGCTTCACCGGATGGTGCACGACTGCGACGTCTTTGAGCGGGAAATATTCCAGCGGGTTCGTCAGCAGCAGCGGGCAAAACTTGCGCATCAAGCTGATTTCATGATCGCTCGGCGCTTCCGGCGGGACGGCCTGCAGCAAGCGTCTGTAAGCTTCGCCTGCACGGCGCAAATTGCCGTCGAGGTGCAGAAACTCCGCATACCAGGCACTAAACTCGGGCCGCTCGGGACAAGTCTCTCCTAATAGCTGCAGAATCGGCAGGACTGCCTGAAAATAGCTGCTGTCCGCGGCTAATTCCCCATTCAGCAGTTTCTCGGATAGTGCTTCGCTGACCGTGCGGAATTCACCCGCGTAAATTTCAATCATATAGCGCTCCTAGCATACGTCGTTTAATATCTACGAGTGCTTGCAAATTGCGGGTCGTAATGGATGCAACGCCCCAATCAATGAATTTGTGCATTTGGTCTTCTTCATTAACGGTCCACACATACACCGGCAATTGAAGGGATGAGGCATAAGCGAGAAGCTCCTCGCGAACAAAATGATAATTGATATTGATGCCAACGCAGCCAGCAGCAAGCGCATCCCGGCAGATCTGATCCGCCGCGTGTTCATAAGGCATCGAACGGAACAGCTCCGTATCGACATTCAACAATTTTCGCAGCTCCGGATCTGTTTGCTGCACAAACATGGCCAACTCCAGTCCGCATCCGGAAAGGAAAGCTTGCTCCGTCATTTCTAGCTTTCGCAGCAGGGCAGACACAGGCGCAATGCATTCACTCGCCTTAATATCTAAATTCGCGATTTGGCCTGTAGGCCGTATCAACTGGAGCATGTCCTCGAGCTTACATATCCGGAACTCTCGGCTGCCAGCCCCGTGCGTACCTTGAAAGCTGAATGGGCTTAACTCGTCATAGTTCATACCGGAAACAGAGCATTCCACGCCTTCGTTCATCATTAAGAGATCGTCATGAGCCAGCACGAGAACGCCGTCTTTCGTTATCCGAATATCCTCTTCCACGATATCGGCTCCGATTTGCAGCGCCGTCATGATAGACGGCAGCGTATGATCAATCGTGTTCATGCTCCCGCTATGGGCAGTAATGAAGGGAAATCGTTTGGACATAGGGAATCAGCCTCTTTCATCAACCGAGTAATGCGTTCTTCACACTTTCTTCGGCGATCATGCTTCGAATGTAGAAGTAGCCTAGACCTGAACAAAGCAGGAACGTAAAGAAAGCAAGAGCCGCAGCTTGTTCTTTCTCATGGAATACACTGAACACTTGCTCCATGGACACGCCGAGCATCTGCGGCGCATTGGGGCCGAGCAGGAACGGAGCGGTGAAAGAACCGATAACGCCCATGAAGACAAAGGTTACAGCGACGAGCAACGTCTTGTACGTCATAGGCAGAATAAACCGGAAGAAGATTTGCAGCCTGCCGGCGCCGACATCCTTGGCACTCTCGACGATGGAGTTCGGAATAGCCGTCAGCGCGGAGCCAAGCAGCATCGTCGTGAACGGAATATTGAACCACAGACTTGCGATAATGATGCCTTTGATATCGAAAATAATGCGCGGCAGCTGCCCCATATGCGCGGCAAGCAGCAGCCGGTTCGCCCAGCCATGGTTGCCCAGCAGCTGAATTAATCCGTAGGTGGCGATTACGGACGGTATGAAGAGAGGGATCATATACAGCCGTTTGATCCACCGTACGGCCATCCCCTGGCTGAAGCGCATGAACGCCGCCAATGCATAGCTGATGATAAGCACAAGCACGCAAGAAATGACGGTCACTTCAAGGGTGAAAATAATGTTCGAGCGCATCAGCTTGTCGGTGAACAAATATTCGTAATTGGACAAATCATAGCCGCCGGACTTGTTCTTCAAGCTTTCTTTGAAGGATAGCACGATCGGCAGGACGACAATGACGAGCAGCACCAGGAAAGAGGGGGTTACGAGAAGTAATCCCAGAACCCCCATTTTCATTTTTTTGCTCATTGCGCAGCAACGTCGCTTTGCCAGCGTTTGTTGATATCATCGCCCAATTCGCCGATGTTGAAGGAACGGAAGCCTTCAGCTACGCCTTTGAACGAATCTTGAATGTCTTGCGGCATGTTGGAAAGCTCGATGCCTGGGAAGCCATGCATTTTGTTCACGACGACGGACTGCGCGTCAGGCGACATAACGTAATTCAAGAATTTATAGACGGCATCCTTCTTCTCGGAAAGCTTAGGTACCAGCAAATATGTTGGGCCGCCATTGAATCCGGGCGTCAGCTGTGTCATCTTCGTCGTTTCGGGCAGCAGTCCTTTTGAAACTTGTTCAAGCACCATGTCGGACCAAGCCGGGATCATGTCGACTTCGCCATTGGCGAGCAAATCAAGCGTGCCTTGGTTTTTCTTCGGATAAATACCGTTGCCGTATACGCTCTTGTTCAATTCTTTCAACAGCGCAAAACCTTGATCCCATTGCTTCTCAATGCTTGGATCGGACTCGTGAATCGCCGCCTCAGGAAGGGACTTGTAGATGGATGTCACAACGAAAGAATTGCCGGCCCCGCCTGTGGACGGGTCGTTATAAGCAAATTTGCCTGGGTTGCCTTTGATCCAATCGTAAAGAGCATCAAGCGTTGTCGGAGGCGTCTTTACTTTGTCGCTATTATAAGCGAGTACAACGGCAGACGAACGATAAGGAACGGCAAGGTTCGAGACATCTTTCATCGTTTGCGGATCGACGTTGCTCAGGTTTGCGATTTTATCCGTGCCGAGCGTTTCCCAGAGGTCGTCCTTCTGTCCTTGCGTAACAACGGACAAGCCATCTTCGTACAAGTCGATATCGCCTGAGCCTTTGCCCGCTTGCTTGGCAGCAAGAATACGATCGATCGTAGGCTGCGCGCCAGTGCCGGAAGGGATGTAAACCTCGTTCACTTTCACGTCAGGCGACTGTTTCTCGAATGCAGGAATGATCGTATCCCACAGTTCCTTTACGTTCTGCGAACCGGTGAAGTAGAAGTTGAATTCAACAGGCTTCGCGTTCGCGTTAGTCGCCGCTCCATTCGGTGAAGCATTCGTTGCCGTGCCCGCTGCCGAATTAGCCGCGGTATTGGCGGAGCTTTCATTGGTGCCCGATGAGCCGCATCCTGTAAGGATTAGCGCAGATGCAAGAGCAGTAGATAATAGCGATACAGTTGTTTTCTTTCTAAGCATGGTTTCTTCCTCCTAGTGGTTTCTCTTTTAACCTTCTGAGTAAGTTAATACTTTCGCAAAATGGACTGTAACCTTCTGCCCTGGCTGCAAGGACTTTACGGCTTCACGTGGTTGGAAGCCGCGAATCGTGCCGTGGTCGCCAAGTTCGACAGATACTTCCGCATAATGACCCAACACCATAATCTGCTTCAGGATTCCTGGAATTCCTTGTCCTTCTGCATCATTCAGAATGACGTCCTCCGGACGAATTGCAATGCTTACAGGCCCTGAATGTGCTTGTGCATTTGGAAAACTCAGCCCGCCTATCCTTATTCGATCGTCTGCCACCCCCTTCACGAAGTTCATTTTTCCTATAAATTGCGCGACAAACAGCGTCTCGGGATGATCGTAAATGTCCTGCGGCGAAGCGATTTGTTCGATGTTTCCTTTGTTCATGACGACGATGCGATCGGAAATCGAGAGCGCCTCCTCTTGGTCATGGGTAACGAAAACCATCGTAAGACCGGAGTCGGCCTGAATTTCCCGCAGTTCTTCCCGCATCTCATGCCGCAGCTTCGCGTCCAGCGCGGAGAAGGGCTCGTCGAGCAGCAATACGGCCGGCTTCAATAGCAAGGATCTTGCGACGGCAACACGCTGCTGCTGTCCGCCGGAGAGCTGTCCGGGATACTTCTTCTCCATGCCGGGCAGCCGAACGAGCTCAAGGACCTCGGAGATGGCTTGTTTGATGGCAGGCTTGGACATCTTTCTAATTTTCAAGCCGAATGCGAGGTTATCGTAGACCGTCATATGCGGCCATAGATTATAGCTTTGGAATACCATCGACGTCGGCCGCTTCTCGGGCGGCGAGCCGAGCACGCTCTTGCCTTCAATCAGGATGTCGCCGGCGTCCGGATCGAGAAACCCTCCAATGCTGCGCAGCACGGTCGTCTTGCCGCAGCCGGACGGACCTAATAAAGTAATGAGCTCGCCTTTGCGAATATCGAGCGAGATATCGGAGACGCCGTCTCCGGTCTTGTACCGTTTCTTCAACTGCCGAATCGATAATTGAATGCTCATGATGTCCTCCTTTATTTGACCTGGAAGCCGCTCGCCATGACGTCCGCACTGACGAACCGCTGCGCGGCAAGCAGCAGAATGACGGTAGGTGCCGTCAGAATGATCGAGAATACAGCGCCTGCATAAGCCGGATAATCGCTAATGATGGAGTACATGACGATCGGCATCGTTTTGTAATTCGGAATACCGACGAGGAACGTGCCTTGCGCTTCATCCAGCGAGTTCAGAAAGGTAAAGATCGAAGCGACCAAGATGCCGGGCATCGCCATCGGGAGCGTGATGCGGCGGAAGACGAGAAACGGTCCTGCGCCTACGTCACGAGCGGATTCTTCTTGAGCAGCATGAATGTTGCGGAAGGAAGCCGTCGGAATCCAGGTCATGTACATGAGCACGTTAATCATATGGATCAGCACGACGCCAGCCAGCGTATTCATTAGCCCGAGCTTGTAGAAGAGCACGGCAATCGATACATAAAGCCCCATCTTCGGAAAAGCATGCGTCAGCAGGAATGAGAACAAGAAGAAGCGGCTTAGCGGAAACCGTATCCTGGCAAACGCATAAGCAGCAGGAATGCAGAGCACGATTGACAAGCCTGTAACAATTGCAGCAATCAGGAAGGACAGCCCCATTGAATTCGCGATGTCCTCCTGCTGGAAGACGAACGTCCACCATTTCAGCGACCACTCATGGGGGAGAACGTCAGGATAGTTCCATCTACCGGTAAAGGCGAGAATAAGCAGATTCAATAATGGCCCCAGAAAGAATATGACGAACAAAGCAAGAACGATGAAGGCGATAATTCGTTTAGCCCCTACGGCTCTAAAATACCAGCGCATGAAAGTTACAGCTCTCCTTTCGTAAGAGGATCATTTACTTGAAGTGGACTTCCGAAGAACCAGCTTCGGTTCGAATTCAATAGCCTGCTGCATGACGGGCTCCTGCCGGATAAGCTTATCGAGCACGATCATCGCTTTTTTCCCCATCTCTTCTTTCTCGACTGCGACGGTCGTTAGAGAGGGGAAATACATCGAAGCGTGATCAACGTCGTCGAATCCCATGACCGATACTTCATCCGGAACGCGCACGGAATGCTCGATGAGAAACTTCATCGCGCCGAGCGCAAGGGTGTCGTTGGTGGCGAAGACGGCGGTATATTGTCCAGCGGCGAATAGCGGCCAGTTGTCTTGCATCATCCGGTAGCCTTCATCAAACGTGGAGGAATCCGCATAGGTAATCGATTGTGAATCAGGATGCAAGCCCTCTGCTTCCCTCTGTTCGCTGAAGCCTTTCAATCTCAAATAGTGGCTGCGATGCGTCTGGGGACCGGCAATCGTGAAGATGCGCCGGTGTCCTAAGCCGCACAGATAAGAAGCAGCCTGCCGTCCTCCGGCTTCATCTTGATTGACCACATGGATCACGCCTTCCACATCCGTTGAACCGTTCACCATGAGGTAAGGCACATTGAAGTGCTTGATATAGTCGATCACATTCTGATGAAACCGGCTGATGAGAATGAGTCCATCCACACGCTTCTCCAGCATGAAATCCGCGGCCCGCACCGACAGATCGTAATCGGTCGTGACGATGATCGAGTAATTGAGGCTGGCGGCCGTCTTGATGATGGCATCGAGTATCTTCCCGTAAAAAGGATGAGAGACGATCGGATAATCCCTCCGGTAGATGATGACCCCGATGTTGTTCGTCCGCTGCGAGACCATTGCTCTGGCCACCGCATTGGGCTTGTACTGCAACTCTTCAATAATTTGAAGCACTTTGCCGCGCACTTCCGGACTCGTATAACCGTTCCCCGATATCACTCTCGATACGGTGGACTTGGAAACACCGGCCATCTGTGCGATCTGTTTAATCGTATAGTCCAATCCTGCTGCCCCTTCCCGCGTTGATGTGGGACCGTTCCCACATGAATAAAATAACGTGCTACTGTTTGCCCGTTGTTAACTACAAAATAAGATCATGTAAACGACGAAAGGCCGCCGCTGGTTCCATTAGGAACAGCGACAGCCTTCATTACGGTTCGCATTCTAGTCGTTACATAAAAGAATTGACAAACAATCCGCCGAGCGGAAGTTGTAAGTAGGAGCTCGAAGAAGCGCGGTAAAGCGTAAATGACTGAAAGCCGCTTGCCTTCGTGCTGATCAGCGATTCCGTCGGCAGCTCCGATAGCTCGTCAAGCGTCTGCTGCAGCTTTGCCGCAAGCCCGTGACGTCCGTTAATGATCCGGCTGACCTCGTCCGGTCCCGCCTCCATAGCCGTGCTCAGCTTCTCGTCATCGACCTGCCACTTGCCATCCTTCGTCTGCGAGATGCCGATCGACTCAAGCTCCGGGCTTCGCAGCACGTCATTCACACGCTGTTTCAGCATCGGATTCAAGCAGCTTGATTCGTTGTACGTGTCTTGCAGCGTGTTTACTTCATTAAGTACAGCGTGCAGTTGACCGCTCAGTGCCTCGTTATTATTTCGCACCTTGATCGTAAAATCAGCAGGCGCGGCCATTTCGTCCAGCGAGATTCGCACTTTGCCTTGCTGAAGCGCAATATCATTCGAATCGTCAGATTCATAGGCTTTGCCGTCTACGAGAACATTCATGTTCGAGGCTTTTACAGCAGCCCGATCTGCGCCGCTCGAAGAAATGATGCTGCCTCGCATATCTTGAAGCGAGAAAGCATGCTCCGTTCCTATCCCTCCTGCATCCACGACAAGCTTAACCGTACCGTTCGTTTGATTTTCCTGCACGGATGCGGTAACGCCGCCTAGCCTAGCGCTGTTGATGCTGTCACGCAGCCGGCCGAGCGCCGTCGCATTCGTATCTCCGGGTCTGATAACCGTAGACAGTGATCGAGTCTGCCCGCCAGCCTTTAGCGTGAATAGGTGCACGTCAGGGTTAATAACGGATGGTGCGTTCTTGGTCAGCTCGTAGCCTTGATTGCGCTGCGACCTCGCTAGCGAAGCGACTTGGACGTTGTAATCCGTACGAGCTGCACCAGCAGCAGCATCGCCCTGGGTAGGAGCACTGCCTGTCCCTTCAACATTCACCGTCCGCTGCTCGAATGCCGATTTGCTCTTCATTCGAATATCGGACAAAGCTGCGCTTACTTTGCTGCTCTGCGCAAGCCAAGCTGCCGAGCTGTCCGCGGCGGCCTGTAGTACGGCGCGCGCCTGCCTAGGGAGCGTAAAGCTGCCCACGCTGTTTCGTGCGGGAATCGATGCTGCCGCCTGTTTCCTCACATTTTGTGATAACAGTGACATATAGCCTTGGCCCGAGCGGGGATATAGCGCGTACCGCTCGACGGGCTGAATCGGCTCCCATGACGGACGAACCGTTCCATATATCGCAGGCATAGAGTAAGGGAGAACCACAGCAATCCCCTCCGATCGCAATGTTCATTCACTCTATATTTTAAATAAAATTTACCAGTCTGTCGATTGTTCCTCTCGCTGACAGCGTGCAATGAAAAAGCCCTCAACCCGCGCCGCGAAGCCTTAAGCGGAAGGTTATGGGCTTTGGATGCCGAATTATATGAGCAGGAACAGAAATGCGAGGGACGCCAGATCGAACGCAATCGCATCGCCAAAGAATGGATTGAATCCGCCCCCATAGTAAGGATCGCCATTGTAGTACGGATCGTAAGGATAGTAAGCTTGCGTCTGCGCGGCTTCCTTGGACTGAGACTTATGTGCCTTGCCCTCTACCGCCGCTTTGCCCGGCTTGCCGCCTTTTTTCTTCTTCACCTTCGTGTTCGTTACTTTGCCTAGCTGACCTACCGTTGTATGGCCCACAGTTTGCTGCTTCGTGCCTGCTTCCGATTCATTAAGCATGATGCGGCCGCCGTGACATCGGCTAAGAATACCGACATGGCGCGTGCCTTCGTTCGTGACGACACAGACAGGCATACCGCAGAACTGTTTAATCGTCTCTTCATTAAGTGGATATATAGGTTGCAACTTCGATGACACCTCCCCTTTGGGTTCCTGTGACAGTGTATTCACCTACAGGTAGCTGCGTATGGATGTTTACCTACAGCGCGTAAGGATATAAGTTTCTATGGAGGGAGCGGGTTTGCAGATGCAATCTTATCGACGCCGTCAATCGCGAGGCGGCATGCTCGCCGTCGTCATTTTCCTGCTGATCCTCGTTGGCTTCACCGTATGGCATAACCGAAACATACCGGCATCGAGCGGTACAACCCTTGCGCTCTCGCATGATTTCGAACAAGTGTGGCAATGGAGCAGTGATTCGTATGCAGGCGGAGCGGAAGGGGCACACTGGTCATTCCGATGGGACGGCGGGGGAAAGGCGGAGGGGATCGAGCAGCTTGCCGCTTCACTTGGATTCGCGCTGCCATCCAGCTTGGATGGTGACGCGCCTGTTGATATTACGGCGACCAATGATGCGGATCGGCTGAAGCTATGGGTCCGTTCGAAGCCGGCTGGCCAGCTGGACGGCGATTCCTCTAATTCTCCATACGAGCTTGTGCTGCTGCTGGATACGGTGCGAGGTACAGGCAATAAGGAGATTTCAGAGGAGGTTGAGAAGGTAGAGCACGCGGCGATTGATGCTGGTTTGCTCGTGCAGGGCGGCTTTACAGTAAGGGGTGAGATGGTGCAGGCAGATGCGCCTGATCGACTTGCCGCGATAGCTAAAGCGAAGGAAATCGAAGCGTACGATGACAGCCATACGTCCAGCTTGACGTATTACAGCGAGTCGCTTAAAAGCGGCGTGCAGAGCGGAGCGGAGAAGGTGAATTTGCAAATTGCGAACGCGCTGACGACTGGCACAACGGCTCGGGAACTCATCATTGGCGTGCCACTAATCACGGGCGATTATACGGAGCAACAATAAGGAATAATGCCTTTGTTGGGGCGATTTTTTATCGGTGGATGAATAGCATCTACTGGCTCAATATGCTAAACTAACATAAATTGAAGAATACCAGTACTTGTATGAAAATACATAACAGAGAATGAGGGAAAAGACCGAAGTGAGCAAACATGACACGATTGCCGCAGAGGGTGCGGTTTATTATTTGTTCGGAGCTACAGGCGACTTAGCGCGGAGGAAGCTGTTTCCTGCGCTTTTCAGCTTATATAAGGAAGGCAAGCTGGCGGAAAATTTCGCTGTCGTCGGGCTTGCGCGCAGACCGCGGACGAATGAACAATTCCGCGCTGACGTGCATGAATCGATCGGCGAGTTTTGCCGTTACAAAGCTGACGACGCTGCGCTGTGGGAACGTTTCGCGGAGCATTTTGTCTACATGTCGCTCGACATTAACAATGTCGACGGCTTCCGTGAGCTGGCTGCGCTTAGCAAAGGGCTTGACGAGAAATTCAATATTCCGGGCAACCGTCTGTTCTACTTGGCGCTTGCGCCGAATCTGTTCGGGCCTGTCTCGTTCAACCTGCGCGACGGGGGACTTCTGGAGTCGCCGGGCTGGAATCGCCTTGTGATCGAGAAGCCGTTCGGCTACGATCTGGAATCCGCTCGCGAGCTGAATCAGCAGCTGAGCCAAGTATTCGAGGAGTCGGAAATTTACCGGATTGACCATTACCTTGGTAAGGAAATGGTGCAGAACATTCAAGTGCTGCGGTTCTCGAATGCATTTTTTGAACCGCTGTGGAACAATAAACATATTGCCAATGTCCAGATCTCGCTGTCGGAAACGGTCGGCGTCGAAGAGCGCGGCGGCTATTACGATAAGTCGGGCGCTCTGCGCGACATGGTGCAGAACCATATGATGCAGATGCTGGCGATGATCGCGATGGAGCCGCCTAGCCGACTTCATGCAGAAGATCTCCGCGACGAGAAGGTCAAAGCGCTTCGTTCGCTTCGTCCTTTCGATTCGGCTGCCGAGGTGAACCAGCACGTTATTCGCGGTCAATACAGCGAAGGCGCAAACAACGACAAACCGCTTAGCGGCTACCGTCAAGAGGATTCGGTTAATCCGGAATCGACGACGGAGACGTATTTTGCCGCGCGCGTGTACCTGGATAACTTCCGCTGGGCGGGCGTACCGTTCTACATCCGTACAGGCAAACGCCTGCCGGTGAAGACGACCGAGGTTGTCATCGAGTTCAAGAACGTGCCGGACAACATGCTGTTCGCGCAGCGTCACGATCTGGCGCCGAACCTGCTCGTTATTCGAGTGAACCCGATGGAAGGCATCTATATCAAAATCAATGCGAAGAAGCCCGGCGTCGACAACGTCGTTCAGCCGGTATCGATGGAATTCTGCCAAAGCTGCATGATCGGCATCAATACGCCAGAAGCTTACGAGCGCCTCATCTATGACGCGGCTCGCGGCGAATCGACGTACTTCACCCGTTGGGACGAAGTGGCGGAGGCGTGGTCGTTCGTTGACCGCATCGCATCGGCATGGCGCGAAGACAGCTCTACGCTGCAACTCTATCCTGCAGGCTCGTGGGGTCCGGCAAGCGTCGATGCGCTGCTCGCAGCAGACGGTTTCCACTGGTGGCCGGTGAACGGCCAGGCTGAAGACAATGTCATCTGGATTTCGGGCGGACCGAAGTGACCTTAGACAGGCGGAGATGCGATGTTTAAAATTTACGATATCTCGATGACGATTGAGCCGTCGATGCAAGTGTTTAACAACACCGGATCGAAGGTTCCGAAGATCACGAACGTTTCCAATCACGACAACGGCCAAGCGGTGTATGAATCGCGCCTCGATATGGATGTGCACAACGGGACGCACGTGGATGCGCCGCTGCATATGCTGAAGGATGGCGAAACGATCGAGACGATTGGCCTCGAGCAGCTGGTCGGCTATGCGCGCGTTGTTGACTTGACGCACTGCGAACAGTTCATCACGCGTGCGGACCTGGAGCCGCTGGCGCTTCAGAAGAATGAATGGGTCCTGTTCAAGACACGCAACTCGTTCACCGAACAATTTGATTTCGATTTCGTCTTCCTGCGGGAAGACGGCGCACGCTACTTGGTCGAGCACGGTATCCGAGGTTTGGGTACGGATGCACTCGGCATCGAGCGCGCGCAGCCGGAATTTCCGACACACCGCACGCTGATGCGCAATAATGTCATTATTGTGGAAGGGCTGCGCCTGAAGGAAGTACCTGCCGGCACTTATTTTATGGCGATCGCGCCGCTTAAATTGAAAGGTCTTGATGCGGCACCTGCCCGCGCTTTCTTAATTGGCGGCATGTAAAGGACGAAGGGAATAACGATGAGCAAACTTACGATAGCGGATGAAATAAAGCAAGAAGTCGAGAGACGGCGCACGTTCGCCATTATCTCTCACCCGGATGCGGGTAAAACAACATTGACAGAGAAGCTGCTCCTGTTCGGGGGCGCGATCCGCGAAGCGGGTTCCGTTAAGGCGCGTAAGGCGAGCCGCCACGCGACATCGGACTGGATGGAGATCGAGAAGCAGCGGGGTATCTCCGTTACGTCCTCGGTTATGCAGTTCGACTACAGCGGTCACCGCGTCAACATTCTGGATACCCCTGGTCACCAGGACTTCTCCGAAGATACGTACCGTACGCTCACTGCAGCGGACAGCGCGGTGATGCTGATCGACGTCGCGAAAGGCGTCGAGGCACAGACAATCAAGCTGTTCCAGGTGTGCAGCAAGCGCGGCATTCCGATCTTCACGTTCGTCAATAAGCTCGACCGCGAAGGGAAGAGCCCGTTCGAGCTGATGGAAGAGCTGGAGCGCGTGCTTGGCATTCGCGCCGTTCCGATGAACTGGCCGATCGGCATGGGCCGCGAGCTGTGCGGCGTTTACGACCGGATGAAGAATCAAGTTGAGCTGTTCCAAGGCAACGACCACTCGACGATTGAGGTACAGAAGGTAGCGGACTACAACGATCCGCATATCCGCGAAATGGCGGGCGACTACCTGACGGATCAGCTGATTCAAGATCTCGAGCTGCTTGACGTTGCGGGCGATCAGTTCGACTACGATAAAGTGCGCGCAGGCGAGCTTACGCCGCTGTTCTTCGGCAGTGCGGTGAACAACTTTGGCGTACAGACGTTCCTGGAGAACTTCCTGCAGCTGGCACCGTCGCCAACGCCAAGACAGAGCACGTCCGGCGAAGTCGATCCGATGAGCGAGAAGTTCTCGGGCTACGTATTCAAGATTCAGGCGAACATGAACCCGGCGCACCGTGACCGCATCGCATTCCTGCGTATTTGCTCCGGACGCTTCGAGCGCGGCATGAGCGTACGCCACGTGCGCAACGGCAAAGACATCAAGCTGTCGCAGCCGCAGCAGTTCCTCGCACAGGATCGCGATATCGTCGAGAATGCGTATCCGGGCGATATTATCGGCTTGTTCGATCCGGGCATCTTCCGGATCGGCGATTCGTTGTCGCAGGGCAGCGAAATCGTGTTCGACGAGCTGCCGACGTTCTCGCCGGAGATCTTCGCCAAAGTAACGGTGAAGAACGCCTTGAAGCATAAGCAATACCAGAAAGGCATCGACCAGCTGACCGAGGAAGGCACGATCCAAGTGTTCCACTCGACAGGCGGTTTCGAAGAGACGATTCTCGGCGTTGTCGGCCAGCTGCAATTCGAAGTATTCGAGCACCGTATGCGTGCCGAGTACGGCGTAGAAATTCAGCTGCACCGGATGACGTTCCAGTTCGCCCGCTGGATTGTGGATGACAAGATCGATCCTTCCAAGTACCGGATCAACTCCACGCTTGTGAAGGATAAGAAAGATAATTACGTTGCGCTATTCGAGAACGAATACGCGATGCGTACGGCAATGGATAAGAACCCTACTTCCAAGTTTTTGGAGATGGCACCTTAATTATCGCTGCTGTGCGGATGAACGGAACAAACAGCCGGTTAAGGATGCGTCCTTGACCGGCTTTTTTTAAATAGCCATGTTGCCATGTTAACCCAAATTGTACATACAGGGAGAATAACGATGGAAAACAATAAATTACTAAGAATGGACAATATCGGCATCGTTGTAGAATCCCTTGAGAGCGCAATCGCATTCTTCGAGGAGATTGGCTTGAAGCTCGAAGGGCGAGCTACGGTCGAAGGCGAATGGGCTGGCCGCGTAACCGGGCTGGGTTCACAATGTGTAGAGATCGCGATGATGATTACCCCGGATGGCCACAGCCGGCTTGAACTTTCGCGATTTCTCAACCCGCCTGTTATATCCGATCACCGGACGGCTCCTGTGAATGCCCTCGGTTATCTACGCGTCATGTTCACCGTTGAGAACATTGACGAATTGGTTACCAGGCTGACCAAGAAGCATGGTGCCCAACTCGTTGGGGAAGTGGTTCGGTATGAAGACTCGTACAAGCTTTGCTACATTCGTGGTGGCGAAGGACTTCTGATCGGGTTGGCGGAACAACTCGGTCATAAATAAATGTTTGAACTGATTAGAGCGGAGGAGAACGTTACAGATGTCGGTATCGCGCATTCTAAAATGGGTTTCTGGCGGGATTGAGGTTTTTCTGGGCATCCCGATCATTGGAGGACTATTCGTTATTTCCATGGCATGGACGCCGCTGTTCTTTATGCTGGTGCTCCATATCGTCACGCTTGTCTTCTGCTCGATCGAGAAGAAACCGAAGCACGGCAGCATCCTCGGCATTATTACTTCGGTTGTCGCCTGGATTCCTGTTGTCGGCATGATTATGCATATCATTACGGCGATTCTGCTGATGGTAAGCGCCGCGAAGGACAGGGACGTAATCTCTCCGCCTCCTCGCCCGCCTCACCCTCCGCATCCCAACAGTTTCTGATTTCTAGAAAGATAGAGACGCGCCACGCGCCATGAGCTGGCGCGTTTTTCTATGCTCAAACCAGCGGCTGGCATATCGAGTGCTATGTGGGAGAAATCCACTTATTTTACTCGAATCATGCGGTTTTTCAAGGCTATGTTGGATTTTTCCAATACATTTCGGCTGGAAGGGTAGTAACGGGGAATTTCGAGCGACAATGAGTGGATATATCAAATATAGAGAGCGATTTCGGCTTATTTAGCCGTCGTGTAATGGATAAATCCACTGAAGACAACACACCAACTCGAGCCTGTACGTCGCAATGTTGCATATTGACAGGCGCTTTTGTGCATGAGAAAATGTACGCGTGTACATTTCCAGTAACACGGAGGGGAGGAAGGGCTTATTCGTAGAAAAGTTGCGGAGCTTGCGGGCGTATCGGAAGCGACGGTATCGCGTGTATTAAGCGGTGCCGATAACGTGAAGGAAGAAACAGCAAGACGAGTGATCGAAGCGGCGAACAAGCTGGGGTATGTTCCGAATGCGCTGGCACAGCGGTTCGCGCTGCGAAAGAGCGGCAACCTTGGCGTCATCCTGCCTATGCTGCCTAAAGTGAATCTCTTCTCTACGTACTACTTCTCCGAAGTGTTAAGCGGCATTGGGATGACGGCTAAACAGCGGGGCTATGATCTGCTGCTCTTGTTCCGCGAACCCCATGAGCCGAGGGATTACGCCAGCTTGTTTCGAACGCAGAAGATTGACGGATGCATCATCTTAGGTGCGCAGGACATTCCTTCCGAACGGGCGGCGCTGCAGGAATTAAGAGACGGCGAGTATCCGTTCTGCCTGGTCAACCAGCGTTTCGAAGGCGAAGCATTCTGCACCGTAGACGCCGATCAGCGAATGGGGAGCTATCACGCAGGCAAACATCTTGTGAAACAAGGCTACCGGCGGATTGGTTTCTTGAACGGTCCGGCGGAGTATTCGAACAGCTTAGATCGACTGAAAGGCTATCAGCAGGCGCTGAAGGAAGCAGGGCTGCCGTATAATCCGGAGCATGTGCTCGTCGGCAACTATAGCCGGAAGAGCGGATACGGACTTGCGGAAGCGGTTGCAAAGCTGGTGGAGAGCGGCGAAGTGGATGCGGTTATTGCCGCGAATGATCGAATGGCCATTGGGCTCATGCAAGGCCTGAAGGAGCTTGGCATTCGGATTGGCGAGCATCTAGCGCTTGTCGGCTGCGACGACTCCGATGTGTCGCGGATGACAGAACCGCCGCTGACTTCGATCCGCGTGCCGTTCTACGAGGTCGGCTGCGAAGCGGCTTCACGGCTGCTCGATGCAATGACGGAGAACGAACCGCCTGCTCCTTTTGAAATCAAGCTGCCTGTAAAACTGATTGAACGTGCTTCATCCCAAGTATCTCTGGCAACTCGCGACTAATGTTCTGACTAATGGTCCAAGGTAAAACAAATTCGCTTGAGAGGTGGAAATGAGAAGATGAGCAAAATTCGTGTCGGTATGATTGGTTATAAATTTATGGGGAAAGCCCACAGCAACGCTTATCGTGCTCTTCCGATGTTCTTCCCGAAGGTTACTCGCCCGGAGATGGCGGTTATTTGCGGACGTGACGCAGTCGGCCTTGAGCAGGCTCGCGCACAGTTCGGCTGGGAGGAAGCGGAGACAGATTGGCGGAAGCTGGTTTCCCGTGACGATATTGATTTGGTTGACATTAACGCGCCAAGCGACGCGCATAAAGAGATTGCCATTGCTGCCGCTGAAGCGGGCAAGCATATCTTCTGCGAGAAGCCGCTTGCGCTGAACCTCGCAGATTCGATCGAGATGCTGAATGCGGCCGAGAAAGGCGGCGTGAAGCATATGGTCGGCTTCAACTACCGTTTCGCGCCTGCGGTTCAGCTGGCGAAGAAGCTCGTTACTGAAGGCCGCCTTGGCGAGATCTATCACTTCCGCGGATTCTTCCTGCAGGACTGGATCGTCGATCCTTCGTTCCCGCTCGTATGGCGTTTGCAGAAGGAAGTTGCCGGTTCCGGCGCGCACGGCGACCTCGGCGCACACGTTATTGATATGGCTCGTTTCCTCGTTGGCGATTTCAAAGAGGTTATCGGCATGAGCGAAACGTTCATCAAGGAGCGTCCGCTGCAAGCTGCGTCGAGCGAGCTTACAACTGGACTTAGCAAGAAGGGCGACATAGACGCACCGCGCGGCCAAGTTACCGTTGACGATGCAACGCTGTTCCTAGCTCGTTTCGCTAATGGCGCGCTTGGCAGCATCGAAGCGACTCGCTTCGCGCCAGGCCACCGCTGCACCAACTCGTTCGAGATTAACGGCAGCAAGGGCAGTATCAAGTTTGATTTTGAGCGCGTGAATGAGCTTGAAGTGTACTTCACGGACGATGCGGATGACGTACAAGGCTTCCGCCGCGTTATCGCGACAGACGCTGCACATGCTTACAGCGACGCTTGGTGGCCAGCTGGTCATACGATTGGCTACGAGCACACGTTTACGCATGAGATTCATGAGTTCATGACTGCGATTGCAGAAGATCGCCAGCCGGTGCCGAACTTCGTGGACGGCGTGGAGTGCCAAGCCGTATTGGAAGCCGTCGATAAGTCGATTGAAGAACGCCGCTGGGTTTCGATCTCGGAGCTGCGCTAACCTAATTTGATTAGAAGGATGGTAACGTGATTATGAAAAAAGCACTTATCGTTTGGGGCGGCTGGGACGGTCATCAGCCGAAGGAAGTCGGAGAAATTTTTGAAGGCTTATTGAAGGAAGAGGGCTTCGAGGTCGTCGTATCCGATACGCTCGATGCTTATAAGGATGCGGAGCTCATGGCTTCGCTCGATCTGATCGTACCGATCTGGACGATGGGCACGATTACGCAAGAGCAGCTTCGTCCATTGCTGGACACAGTTGCTGCTGGCTGCGGCATCGCAGGCTGCCACGGCGGTATGGGCGACTCGTTCCGCAACGAAGTTGAATATCAATTCATGGTTGGCGGTCAGTGGGTTGCGCATCCGGGCAATGACGGCGTGCTCTACGACGTCAACATGGTGAGCGAAGATGATCCGCTGACGAGCGGCATTGGCGACTTCGAGGTTCGCACGGAGAAGTACTACATGCACGTTGACCCGGCCGTTAAAGTACACGCGACGACATCGTTTGACGATGTGAAGATGCCGATCGTTTGGACGAAAACATGGGGCCAAGGCCGCGTGTATTACAACTCGCTCGGCCATCAGGCGAACATTGTGGCTATGCCGCAAACGCTTGAGCTGATGCGCCGCGGCTTCCTGTGGGCGACGAAGTAAGAGATATAACAAAGAGATAGAGGAGGAATGAAAGTCCATGAATCGCGTTAAAGTAGGCATTATCGGCTGCGGGAATATCAGCCATATTTATTTCAAGAACTTGAAGAACTATCCGGAGGTAGAGCTGGTCGCTGCTGCGGATATCGATATCGAGCGCGCGAAAGCACGCGCCGAGGAATTTGGTTTGGAGAAGGCGTACACGGTGGATGAGCTGCTCGCCGATCCGGAGATCGAGATCGTCGTTAACCTGACGATTCCGAAGGCGCATGCATCCGTCTGCTTGAAGGCGCTTGAAGCCGGGAAGCACGTGTACGTAGAGAAGCCGATCGTTGTAACGCGCGAGGAAGGCCAGCAAGTGCTGAAGCTCGCGGAAGAGAAAGGGCTGCGCGTTGCAAGCGCGCCGGAGACATTCCTCGGCGGCGGCATCCAAACTTGCCGCAAGCTCATTGATGATGGCGCAATCGGCACGCCAGTGTCCGCTACGGGCTTCATGCTCTGCGGCGGTCATGAGAGCTGGCATCCGGACCCTGAGTTCTATTACGAAGTCGGCGGCGGTCCGATGTTCGATATGGGTCCTTACTACCTGACTGCATTCGTTACGCTGCTTGGTCCTATTCAGCGTGTAACAGGCTCGGCGCGCATCTCGCATCCGACAAGAACGATTACGAGCGAGAAGAAGCGCGGCAAGATCATCGAAGTGGAAACGCCGACGAACATTACCGGCGTGCTTGATTTCGAGAACGGCACGATCGGCACCTTGCTGACGAGCTTCGATGCTGCGGCAGGCACCTCGCTGCCGAACATCGAAATTCACGGCAGTCTCGGCACGCTGCTCGTACCAGACCCGAACGGCTTCGGCGGCGTCGTGAAGCTGCGCCGCAGAGGCGGCGATTGGGAAGAGATTCCGCTGACGCATGGCTACACGGACAACAACCGCGGTATCGGCGTTGCGGATATGGCGCGCGCGATCCGCGAAGGCGGCGAGCACCGTGCGAACGGCGCAATGGCGTACCACGTGCTCGAAGCCATGCACGGCATTCACGATGCTTCCCGTGAAGGCAAGCATTACGAAATGCAGAGCACATGCACGCGTCCTGAGCCGATGCCGGCGCTTGAAGCACAGTCCAAATAACGATACACTATAGGAATGAAACGAGAGCAGCTTGCCCCGGGCAGGCTGTTCTTTGCAAATACAGGACTACATAGATAGAGGAGCTGCATACGAGGATGAAACGAGTCAAGGTCGGCGTAGTAGGCTGCGGTAATATCAGCCAAATTTATTTTACAAACTTAAAGAAGTACCCGGAAATTGATCTTGTTGCTGCGGCGGATATCGATCTGGATCGTGCAAAGCAGCGTGCGGAAGAGTTTGGTCTGGAGAAGGCATATACAGTAGAGCAGCTCATGGCTGACCCTGAGATCGAGATTGTCGTCAACCTGACGATTCCGAAGGCTCACGCATCGGTCTGCTTGCAGGCGCTGGAAGCGGGCAAGCACGTGTATGTAGAGAAGCCGCTTGCGGTTACTCGCGAAGAAGGCAAGAAAGTGCTGGAGCTGGCAGCTGCAAAAGGTCTTCGCGTTGCGAGTGCGCCTGAGACATTCCTCGGCGGCGGCATCCAAACTTGCCGTAAGCTGATTGATGACGGTGCGATCGGTACGCCTGTCTCGATCACAGGCTTCATGCTCGGCGGCGGCCCTGAGGGCTGGCATCCGGATCCGGAGTTCTTCTACGAAGCTGGCGGCGGTCCGATGTTCGATATGGGTCCATACTACTTGACTGCCTACGTTACTTTGCTCGGCCCGATCCGCAGAGTGACAGGCTCCGCAGTTATCTCGTACCCTGAGCGTACGATTACAAGCGAGAAGAAGAACGGCAAAGTCATTACAGTTGAGACGCCTACGCATATCGCCGGCGTACTTGATTTCCACAGCGGCGCAGTGGGCACGCTCATTACAAGCTTCGATACCAAAGCAGGTACTTCGCTTCCGAACATCGAAGTTCACGGCAGCGAAGGCTCGATTCTTGTACCAGATCCGAACACGTTCGGCGGTCCGGTTAAGCTTCGCAAGCTGGGCTCCGATGAATGGCAAGAAATTGAGCTCACGCACGGTCACACGGATAACAACCGCGGTATCGGCGTAGCGGACATGGCGCGCGCAATCGTTGAAGGCCGTACGCACCGCGCCAATGGCGCGATGGCTTTCCACGTGCTTGAAGCGATGCATGGCTTCCACGATGCTTCCAAGGGTGGTAAGCACTACGTGATGGAGAGCACTTGCGAGCGTCCGGCTCCAATGCCGGTTCTCGAGAGCGAACCGACTGTGTAACCATAAATACAGCTTGTCCCGTGGACCTAAGTGGGTCCTAAGGACAAGCTGTTTTTGTTGTGTGGCTTTAACTTGAATGGAATTAACTTGAATGGAATTGAAGTTAGCTTGGACTTGGCGGTGCGCTCTCATCCGCGCCGTTCAGCCCATTGTACAGCACCCCAACCATGCGCTCCTGATCAGGCTTCTCGCTGTTTTGCCATATCATCTCGAACAGCACCCCGAGCCCGGGAAGTGTTTTTTCATCATTGCCGATGGAGCTTTCGATGACGTCGGTCAGTTCCTCACCCGTTTTATTTTGTACCCGACGTACGATTGCCTGCCGCAAATCAAGATTGTTCAATCTGATCCCTCCATCTTTAGATCATTACTGCAGATTCGACTGTTAATATCTCCTGCGAGGCGTCATTTCATGCTGGCTGCAGCGGGCTGCTCATTCGGATAAATTCGGTAATTGTGCTATACTAAGCGAAAGTGTACATCAGGTCAGGGAGGAACGACAGCTTGGGAAAAAAGCAGTTTGCGGTAATCGGGATGGGGCGTTTCGGCTCCAGCGTGGCAACGTCGCTCATGCAGCTCGGCTATGATGTGCTTGCCATCGATCGGAGCGAGCAAATCATTCAGGATGTGTCGGACTGGGCTACCCATGCGGTTGCAGCAGATACGACCGATGAAGATACGCTTCGTTCGCTCGCCATCTGGAATTTCGACGTGGTCGTTGTCGCTATCGGCGCAGATATTCAGGCGAGCATTCTGACTGCACTGATCCTGAAGGAGCTTGGCGTGAAGCAGGTGATCGTGAAAGCGCAGAATGAGCTGCACGGCAAAGTGCTGAGCAAGATCGGCGCGGATAAGATCGTCTTCCCTGAGCGCGACATGGGCATTCGGCTTGCGCATAACTTAGTGTCCCCGAACATCCTGGAGTTTATTGAGCTCTCCAAGGAGTACAGCATCGTGGAGCTGAAGGCTCCGGCTGAAGTGGTTGGCAAAACATTAAAGCAGCTCGATATTCGGGCGAATTATAGATGCAATGTGCTGGCGATTAAGTCCGGCGCGGATTTGAACATTGCTCCTTTTGACGATGACTGGGTTGAGAAGGACGATGTGCTTGTTATTGCAGGCAGAAGCAAGGATATTTCAAAACTAGAGCTTGATTATGCGGAAGGCTGAGACCACTTGGGAAATATGAATAACATGCGAATGACGAGCATTACTTCGTTGCAAAATGAAAAAGTGAAAACGATGGCGGCGCTGCTTGAGAAGAAGCACCGCGACCGCACGGGACGGTTCATCGTGGAAGGCGTGCATCTGGTGCAGGAGGCGCTTCTGGCGGAAGCCGATGTCGAGACGATTGTCATCGACATCGAGCGGGGCATCCCTGCAGAGCTGCGCACGCTGCTGAGCCAGACGGACTGCGAGCTGATTGAGGCCACGCCGGCCATTATCGCCAAGTGCACAGGGACGGACTCGCCGCCGCCGGTGTTCGGCGTGGTCGCGAAGCCTATGCCGGGTACGTCGGCGCTGTTCAAGCCGGACTCGCTCGTCATCGTGCTTGATGGCGTGCGCGATCCCGGCAATGTCGGCACCATTATCCGCAGCGCGGATGCTGTCGGCGCCGATGCCGTTATTCTCGGGCAAGGGTGCGTTGACCTGTACAACCCGAAGACGGTGCGCTCGACGATGGGTTCGCTCTTCCACCTGCCGGTCATCGAAGGCGACTTGGCGCAGCTGCTGCCGGAAGCGAAGGAGCGCGGCATCACGCTAGTCGGGACAAGTCTGCAGGCGACTTCGACCTGTTACGGCTACAACTGGAGCGGGCCGACTTGGCTGCTCATGGGCAGCGAGTCGCAAGGGCTGTCCGCGGACTCGCTTGCTCAAGTTGACGAGCGAATCATTATTCCGATGCATGGTCGCTCGGAGTCGCTTAACGTGGCGATGGCGACGACGGTGCTGTTGTATGAAGCGATGCGGCAGAGGCGGTATGGGTAGAAATTACGAAACCAGTTATCATGTGAGTTGTAATTCAGTTTGGCACTATTAGTTGTAACATTGTTTGGCACCGATTTGTAACATAGCTTGGCACAACTTAGTAAGTCCTGATAGTCAAGAAACCCTTGATATATCAGGACTTTTTAATTAAGCAGATCCCACTACATAGAAACGGTTATTTAGTAGTTGCTAATTTAGAGCTAAAAATCAAGTTGTCACAAACCTAGAACAACAATTGACATAAAGTGTAGTGGAGGGGACTCAAAATGCACGATATCGGGGGAAATATTAAACGTCTAAGAAAGCTACACATGCTTAATCAGATTGATTAATCAGTCAGGTTGCCTGTTACTTCAGGCAGCCTTTTTAATTTTTCAGCCGAGTTTTATTTTTTCAAGTTGAGGCGATTGGCTTACGTCCGTGGAAAAAAGGCAGAAGAGTTAAAACTTCATTTTTCATAGAAAAGGGTTAGTTTTTTCATAGTTTCTGAGACGGGTTTCAGGAAAAACATGATAATATGGAAATCGGATATACATTCGAAAACCTGAAAGGAGGAGTATTTTGAAAGCGCTGTCAATCTTTGTGTTCGTTTTCCGCTACTTTGGTCGGTCCATCTACCGCAAAATGCTCCTATCTTTCTTCCTAATCATCGTCCTGACGGTTTCGGTGCTCGTTGCGGATTTCTATTATCGGACCTCGGCGAACCTGAAGCGCGATTCCGTAGAAACGATGGAGCGTCTGACGCAGCAGTCTGCGGCCACCCTTAACGCTTACTTGAGTAACGTGCGGTCCTTTGCCTGGAATTACTTCGGGGATTTCGACTTTCAGAAGTTTGTCATGCATATGGGCAACGACCCGAATGCCCAAAGCAGTTACATGGGCAAATTCCTTAACTTCATCAACGAGAATCCGATCGTTTCGAACGTGATGATTGCCCAGCTGGACGGCTTCTCGATGAGGGTCGGCGCGGCAATACCGAGCTCATTCCAGGCGGAAACGCCCCGGCTGACCGACATCGCCGTGCAAGGCAACGGCAAAGGGATCTGGGTGCCGTCGAAAACCTACGACTTGGTCTCCAAGCAACCCGTCAACACACTTGCGTTCGTGCAGGCGATCCGCAGCATTTCGCTTTCTTCGCCGGGACCGATCGTAGGCGTCATGCTGTACGATCTGTCTCCAGACACGATTAACCGATGGTTCGAGGAAGTAGAGGGAAACCGCGCGAACAAGACGTACATCGTGCAAATGAAGGACGGTACGATTGTTCATTCGCTCGACGAAGAGGAGAGGGGCGACGTGCTGCTGACCCCCAGCGAATTGAAGAAGATCGGCCAGGGGGAAGGGGGGCACTTCTACACGAAACGACAAAAGGACGAGCTGTTGGTCCTCTACGAGCCGCTCAAAGGCACCGATTGGCTGCTCGTCTGCGAAGTTCCCGTGAGCCTGCTGACAAAGCCGGTCAACGATTTCACGAAAAGGACCGCCATCATCGGCTCGCTCAGCCTGCTCGTCTCCATGCTGCTGGCAAGTTTGTTTTCCTCGCGCACGATTACACCGCTTAAGGAGCTCAGCAAAGGAATGAAAGCAATCGAATACGGCAACTATTCCATCAGTTTGCCTGTCCGCAGCCAAGACGAGGTCGGCTACCTAAGCGCGTCGTTCAACCGAATGGCGAAGGAAATCAACCGGCTGATCATTAAAGTTTACGAGACCGAGCTCGTCAAGAAGAACGCTGAGATCAAATCCTTGCAATCGCAGATCAATCCTCACTTTCTCTATAATACGCTAGGCATCATTGACAGCCTGTCGTCCATCGACGGAGACAGCCGGGTTTCATTTATCAGCCGTTCGCTTGCGAAGATGTTCCGCTACAACATCAGCGGAGAAGACATCTCGACGCTTGAAGCGGAAATCCAGCAAATCCGTTTATATTTGTCCATCCAGAAAATTCGTTTGGACAGCCGTTTCGACTATTCCATCTACTTGGAGCCAGGCCTCGAACAAACGGCGATTCCTAAGCTTCTGTTTCAGCCGTTAGTCGAGAATAGCATCCTGCACGGCATCAGCCGATGCGTCGAAGGCGGTTCCGTCCGGGTCGAGGCGACGAAAGACGAACGAGGCTGCGTGCAGATCCATATCTGGAACAACGGGGAGCCGATCGGCGATGACAGACAGCATTGGCTGCGCGCGCTGCTGCAGAAAGAAGCGATTAACGGAGAGCCGCCGGAAGAACGGTCGTCGATCGGCCTCCTGAATGTGCAGACACGAATCCGGCTGCTATACGGTGACGACTTTGGCATTGCATTCCATAGCAACGAAGAATACGGTACTTCTTTTACGATTACGATCAAACCCAGCCTGCACCAAGGAGGGAACGAATGATGAAACTCATCGTATTGGACGACGAGCCGATTATCCGTCAAGGCATTGTACATAAAATTCGTCAAACCGGCTTGCCGGTTTCTGTAGTCGGGGAAGCAGGAGACGGCCTGTCGGGCTTGGAACTCATCCGCACGGCGCAGCCGGACATTGTAATCACGGATATTCAAATGCCCGCATTGAACGGTCTCGAATTCATCCGTATGGCTAAAGAAACCGAGGCGCGGGCGGAATACGTCATACTGAGCGGGTACGACGACTTCGAATATGCCAAGCAGGCTATCAAATACGGCGTGAGCCATTATTTACTCAAGCCGCTGGAGGATAACGAACTATTCGAAGTGTTGTCCGGCTTGATAGAGCGCAAGGAAACGGAGAACAATCGAGTACAAATGGTCGAATCTCTTAAAGCGCTTGCAGAATCGAGCCACGAGACGGCCAGACAAGGAGCATTGACCCGTTTTTTGCAGGAAGAGGACGTATCGGTCGAGGACGGCGCGCTTGATACGCTTGCTCAAGACTGTGTTTCATTCACCGCGGTCGTGCTCCGCCTGGAGCCGTTCGGGCTGCCCCATCATTCCTTCGGGGCTGGTGAGGAGGATTTGCTATGGTTCGCGGTCAAAAACATCGTGACGGAACGGTTCGGGACCGGAGGCATTCAAGGGGTGCTCGTGCACCATTCTCTGCATCGCTTCGAGCTCGTCTACGTGCTCGGTCTCGGGCAGGGGCAAGAGCGGTCTGCCGTCTCATCGATTCTGGAAGTGATTTCGTACGGTATCCGGAATTACTTAAAACTCGGCTTGACGGTCGGCATCGGTCCGTACCATGACAAGCTGAAGAAGGTGCAGGAAAGTTACCGCGAAGCTAAGCAGCTGACCAAGAACGCCATTCTGCATGGAGCTAACCGTATCTATTCGGCGAACGGCATGTCCGCGATGCTAGCGAACCGAAAGTCGATCATCGGGAAAGAAGACATCAAAATGCTGGAGGATTGGCTGAAAAAACTGGAAACGGACAAGGTGTACCGTTGGTTGGAACGCCGGATCGGCTCTATCGTGCAGGATCCGAATTCCGCTTACGTGCAGGCGGAATGGTTCTGCGTCGACCTCTATCTGTTTTTCAACCGGTTTCTGCTTTCCAACGCGGCCGATGCCGAATGGACGATCGGCGAGATGGACGATTTGCTGCGCTGGCTGCAGCAAGTGACGGACTGGCACGAAATTGCGGAAAGGATGAACGGCTTCGCAAGGAATATCGTCGGGCTTCTCTCCAGAAGAGATGAAGCAACTGGGAAGGAGATCGCCGAGGCCGTGAAGGCATATATCGATATCCACTTCGCGGAACAGCTGTCGCTGCAATCCATAGCCGAGCGCTTCTACATTCATCCCAACTATTTCTCCAAGCGTTTCAAGGAGAAGTATGGCGAGAGCTTCATTGATTATTTGACATCGGTGCGGATGAGGGCAGCGGCGGAGCTCCTCCGGGACACCGAACTTAAAGTGCATCAGATCGGAGAACGAGTCGGTTTCGAGGACCCTGCGTATTTCGGAAGCGTGTTTCGCAAGCGCTACGGGGAGACGCCGAAGCAATACCGGGAGAACTCGACATCTTAAGAAATTCATAGGTAACGGTTAAGATATTCGCTTAAATGATCCCGCCAACAAGCCTACAATAAGACTTGCAAGGAGAAACCATTCGAGGGGGAAATCAGGTTGAATCGAACAACCAAGTTATCCGCAACATTCGCATTAATTATGGCCGCTGCCGTGACGGTCTCCGCATGCGGGAGCTCAAACAACGCGGAGAACGCAGCTTCGACAACGAACGCGAATGAACCTGTAGCGACGAACGCTACCGAACCAGCCGCAACGAACGATACGACGCAAACCGAGCCTGCGCAAACCGCTCCCGAAGTGGATGTCGAAATCACTGTGTGGGATAAACCGCATGCCGACGATCTAGACAAGGCGTTCAAGGAAAGCCAGTTCGCGGTGTTCGAAGCGAAATATCCGCACATCAAAGTCAAGCACGTCGAGCAAACGAAAGAGAAAGAACGGGAGCAGTTCATGACGGCCGTAGCCGGCGGCGAACAGCCGGATGCCTACCTGAATCCGTATCCGGATATGGAATCGTATATCGCGCAAGGCATTCCGGCCGATATTACCGATCTCTGGAACTCTTTCGAAGATAAAGCCAGCTATTTGCCGTCATCGCTCAACGCGGCTACCGTCGACGGCAAAATTTATGGCGTGCCGAACAGCATGTATGTAACCGGTTTGATGTACAACAAGCAAATGTTTGCCGATGCAGGCATCGATCCGGCAGCCGCCCTGAAGGATTGGGATTCATTCGGAGCCGCCGCGCAGAAGCTGACCAATCCAGGCAAAGGAACGTACGGATATGCCATTCTTGGCATGGACTGGGCGGACTGGTTCTTCGAGTATTATGTTTGGCAAGCCGGCGGCGATCTCACCGAGAAGGCAGCGGACGGAACGGCGAAGCCAGCCTTTACTTCAGATGCCGTCGTTAAGGCATTGCAATATTACAAGGACTTGAAGTTCAAGTATCAAGCGACTCAGAAGAACGTCGTTCAAAGCTTGGACGATAACCAGAAGGACTTCTATACGGGCCATGCGGCTTCCATGATTGCCGGCTCCGATTGGTTCGGAGGACTGGTCTCCAAAGGGATGGACCTAAACAACATCGGATTCTCGGCGCTTCCGGCCGGACCTTCCGGCATATCGCCATCGCAAGTTGGAGGCAACTACTGGATCTTGAATCCGAAGGCATCTCCAGAGAAGCAGAAGGCTGCCTTCACCTACGCGACCTACTTCACTTCCAAAGAATATCTTGAAGCTACGTTGCAGTTTGCCAAAGAAAACGGCATTTTCCCTAATCTGCTGTATGTTCGCAGCGATCTCGACCTCTCGAAATACATTGAAGGCATGCCGGCGGATCTGGTCGCGAACGTGCAGGCAGCGGCCAACAACACGCATTTGGAATACTTCTTGAAAGCACGCTTGAGCCCATACATCGTGAAACCGATTCAACAGGTGCTGCTGGACGAGAAAACGGATCCGCTGACGGTGCTTAAAGCCGCACAGGATTTAGCGCAGAAAGAAGTGTTCGATAAGTACAACGCCGAGCTCAAAAAATAAATGACCATCGGGATTCTCCATGAACCTATGCCGTGGGGGATCCCGATCCTATTGCCGGGGTGGAAATCATTAGTATACGAAAGCTTAACATCCGTTGGATGCCTGTTCTGTTTCTGTTTCCTTCGGTGCTCTGTTACGTGCTGTTTAAGTACTATCCGCTGCTCAATATGATTTACGTCAGCTTCTTCCGCTATAGCATCGTCAATCCGCCCGGCGTGTTCGTCGGCTTCTCCAATTATACCGAGTTCCTGTCTTCGGCCACGTTCTGGCAGGCGGTGTCTAATACGTTCGTTTTCTTTGCCCTGTATCTAGGGCTGACATTCTGGATCCCCATCGTGCAGGCGTTGCTGTTGAGCGACATTCGCCGGGCGAACGCTTTCTTCCGGTTCATGTATCAATTGCCGACCATCGTGCCGGCCGTCGCGGGCATTCTCGTCTGGAAATGGATGTACAATCCCGATTTCGGTTTGCTGAACTATTGGCTGCATTTCGTCGGACTCGGTCCTTACTTATGGTTGAACGACTTGAACATGACGAAGCTTGCGATCGTGCTGCCCGCGGTGTTCGCCGGCAACGGCATTTCCTTGCTGCTCTACTACTCGGCGATCAAGTCGGTGCCCACGGAAATTCTGGAAGCGGCCAAAGTCGACGGAGCGGGTCCTTGGCGCAGAATATGGACCATGCTGCTGCCGAACATCCGGTTTATCATTGTCATCCAGTTCGTCGCCTTCATGTCCGGCGTGCTGCTCGCCTACGACAATATTTACGTCATGACCCAGGGCGGGCCTGCCGGCAGCACGACCGTCGTGTCGATGCTCGTTGTAAACACCGCGTTCCAACAATCGCGCTTCGGCATATCGGGCGCCATGTCCATGTTCATGTTTATCATCATCGCGCTACTGACCGTATTGCAAAATAAAATTTCCGCGGAAAAGGATTGAAGCTTATGGCACGAAAAGGCGTTAAGGAGAAGGGGCAGAGGTCCTTAAGCATTACGGCTTACGCGGTTACTGTCTTCTTCACGCTCGCGGCTCTGATTCCCGTCCTGTGGATGATCTCGTCCTCTCTCAAGACGGATAAGGACATCGATGCGTATCCGCCGAAATGGTTGCCCAGCATCCCCCAATCCGTACGGGTAACGATCGATTATACGGGGCAAGAGCCGCAAGACAACGTATATTACGAGAAAGATGCGATGAGAGCGACCTGGTATCCTTGGATGAAGAATCTTCGGGAGAACATCGGCGAGGTTGAGATTACGGGTATTCGAGGCGGCACAATGATTTATAGAGCGATCACGTCATCGTCCTCCTTCCATGTGGGACAGCCGATGGTCGTTCCGTCCGCCATGTTTAACGATACCTTGATGAATCTCAAGCTTCCAATCATCAAAGAGCAGAAGCTTTCGAAATTCAAGTGGTACGGCGATAACGGCAAAGCCGCGGGAGACACGGCCGGAATAGCAGATTCGGCGCTTGCCGCGAAGTTCGGCGAGTTTTATGGCTCGACGGCGTTTGTGAAGGGCAAAGTGACGTCGATCGTCGAGAAATCGGCATGGAGCCGCTTGTTCGACAGTTATCTATCCTTGAATAAGCTGGCGAAAGACGCTGCCGGCCCGATGGGTTTCTTTCAATATTTCCTAAACAGCAGCATCGTGACGCTCTCGTGCGTATTCATGCAGATGGTGCTCGGCGGCTTGGCGGGTTATACGCTTTCGCATTTGATCCGGAGCAAGAGATGGCAATTTTTCTGGATCATGTTTTTCCTGGCGACCATCATGATCCCGGATATTTCTCTGCTGCTTCCGCTTTATCTGCTCATGAAGGACCTGCACCTCGTGAACTCGCTGCTGGCGATGATTCTTCCCCATTCTGCATGGGGCATCATCATTTTCCTGTTCAAGGGTTTCTTCGACCAGATCTCGAAGGAGCTCCTGCAAGCCGCGCGAGTGGACGGCGCATCGGAAATTCGTACATTCACTCAAATCGTCATTCCGTTGTCCATCCCGATTTTCGCATCGGTTGCCGTTCTTACGTTCATTCCGGTGTGGAATGAATTCGTGTGGCCTCTCGTCGTCAACAACCTTCCGAAATACTGGACATTCACGGTCGCGCTCAACGATTTGCAGAATCAGAGCAACGTCCAGCAGAACATGATCATGGCGAGCTCCTTTGTGTCCATGACCCCGCTATTGATTATCTTTCTTTTTTCGCAGAAATATATCGAGAAGGGAGTCTCCTTCTCAGGCGTCAAAGGGTAAACGCCAGTTTTACAACTTCTTAAGATATTCATACCGAGAGGTTAATATATTCGAATCCTCCGCCTTTCGAATGCAATTACAATAGTTGAGAGCACTTAACCATCTCCATAGGAGGAATTGAAGATGAGAATGAGAAGAACGCTGAGCACGTTGCTGTCGACGGCGCTGCTCAGCATGCCCGCCGTCACTTATGCGGCGGAAGCGAATACCGGAATCACGCCCACAAATGCAATTTCCATCACGGAATTTGGCGCGACGCCTAATGATGGTACCGATGATTTGGCTGCCATAAACAAAGCCCTCTCCGAAGCGGCGGCAACGGGCAAATCCGTATACGTTCCGGAAGGTACCTTTCTATTCAGCGACTCGATAACGCTGAATGGCGTCGATCTGTCCGGAACAGGACCGACATCGATATTGAAGAGCACGAATTTGGAGCGCCAAGCCGTTGTGCTAAGCGGTAACGGCTCTGATCTGAGCCGCGTTAAGCTGACGACGGTGCCTGCGGCGACGAGATTGACTACCGACATTTCCGCAAGAGTCATCGCTGCCGAAACTTCGACCAACTATTCGATAAAAGATATTGAAATTGACGGTGGCTCCTCCGCGGGGATATTCAACTTGGGAAGCCACGGCGTCATTAGCGGCAACATCGTGAAGAATACGCTAGCCGACGGTATTCACATGACGGGGCGTTCGAATGATATTTTGGTCGAACGCAATGAGGTCCGGGATAATGGCGATGACCATATCGCAGTCGTCTCCTATGAGAAGTTCGGGGATTGGTGCAAGAACATTACGATTCGCAATAATGAGGTTTCAGGCGGCCATGCCCGCGGAATTACGGTTTCCGGCGGCGAGAACGTGACGATCGAGAACAACAAGATCGATAGAACCGGCGGCGCAGGCATATTCATCGCTTCCGAAGGCAACTGGCAGACCTATGCCGTAACGAATCTCTCGGTGAAGAACAATACGATCTCCAACACGAGCTTAAACGGTTCGGTTGCAGAGAAGGGCGGGATCCGCCTGCAAGCCACGTACAAGGACCCGGGTATTCAGAATGCGATCTTCGAGAACAACAAAGTAAGCGGCTCGAAAGACAGCGGCATTCTTCTCATCGGCAGCGACCAAATCTTCGCGACATTCAAGGGGAATACGGTAGAGAATGCTGCAGCTTACGGCATTTATATCTTAAAAACCGTGAAAGGCGAGATCACCTTTGCGAATAACGTCGTAACGGGCTCTAAGAGCGGAGCCTTCTATAATCTCTCTACGGCAGCCAAAGTAACCAGCGACCTGAAGAATGAGGCGCCTGGCGCGAGCGAGAATGGAAATTCCAGCGATTATGTTGCCGTCAAAGGAACGCCTGTAATCGATGGAAAAGCGGATGCGCTATGGGATAATTCAACAGCCCTCCAGCTGAATACGGACGACTACGGGACGACCGGTACAGCCAGAATCGCATGGGACGACCGCAATTTGTATTATCTATTCGACATGAAGGACAGCACGCCGAACGCGGCGGCGGAGAACGAGAACAACGACTCGGTCGAAGTATGGGTAGACGAGTTAAACGCGAAGCATGGTGCAAGAGGAACAGGCGACTATCAGCTGAGAGCCGATCTGAAGAATGCGCTTTCTTCGACGGAAGAGGGTTGGGACCTCACCGCAATTAAGAGCGCCGTGACGAAGAGCGATGGAGGCTACATGGTCGAGTTTGCGGTTCCATACCGGGCGTTAAGCCCTAAGCCGGGCGATTCGATCGGATTTAACGCTAGCGCCAACGACGATGCGAACGGAGACGGCAAACGAGATACGTACGTGAGCTGGATCGATAAGAATCTCCCTTACTGGGCGGACACGAAGGTATACAATCAAGTCCAGCTTATCGATCAGAAGCCGGTCTCGCTCCCGAAAGCCGTGTATGGAAAGCCTGTCATCGACGGGAAGATCGACGGTCTGTGGAAGAATGCATCGGTACTTCAAATGGATCAAACGGATAAAGGAACGACCGGAACGGCCAGAATCGCATGGGACGAGAACGCATTGTACTACTTGTTCGAGATGAAGGATGCTACGCCGAACGCGGCAGGGACGAACGAGAACAACGACTCGGTCGAAGTATGGGTAGATGAGTTGAACGCGAAGCATGGCGCAAGAGCGGCAGGCGACTATCAACTGAGAGTGGATTTGAAGAACGCGATCTCCACCACCGAGGAAGGTTGGGACCTCTCCGCAATCAAGAGTGCCGTCACGCAGGGAAGCGGAAGCTATATCGTCGAGTTTGCGGTTCCATACACGGCGTTAAACCCCAAAGCCGGCGGTACGATCGGATTTAATGCAAGCGCCAACGATGATGCGGATGGAGACGGGAAACGCGATAACTATGTCAGCTGGATCGATAAGAACCTTCCTTATTGGGCGGATACGAAAGTATATAACGAGGTCGTGCTCGAAGCTCCCGCGCAATCCGGCGGCAAGCCGCTAACCGTCACGGTTGAAGGGAATGCGATCAAGTTCACTGCGGAGCCGGTTGCAGTACATGGACGCGTTGCTGTCCAGGCAGACGCCTTGATCAAAGCGCTCGGCGGAACCTACGCTTATGACACACGCTCGGGAACAATCACGATTGGCAAGGGCGCTTCGAAAATCGTGCTTAAACTGAGAGCAGCGACAGCACAGGTGAACGGTAAGAAAATAGCTCTCGCAGTTCCGGCTGAAGTCTCAGGCGGTACCGTAACGATTCCGTTACGATTCATCGCCGAAAACCTCGGCTATGCAGTAGGTTGGGATCAAGCTGGGAAGGCCATAACGATATCCAAGAAACATTGATCTCCTAAGCATTGAGGCAAGATGCTGATTCAGAAGAGGCGGAGCATAGACGATCGATAAAGATCTAAGCATCCGCCTCTTCTCAATGGTGAAAGCGCATCCATGCACAAGAAAGGGCAAGCGCAATTGATGCTTGGTTTGAAAGGGGGGAGTTCTATCGCAGGTTGCATTTCTCATTCATAGGAGGGAAACACAGTTAGGTTGGTTGTACGGAAAGCCTTGCCGGAATGACTCGGCGGATGCCGAAGGTGAATGACATATGGGAGGTATTTCTATGTTGAAATCGCCAACGTATAAAACCACGTCTTTTTTGCTCATTTTCACAATGATGTTCAGCCTCGTTTTTGGATTTTTCAGCGGGAATGCAAAAGTTTATGCTGCTACAACCTATTCGGCATCTGCAGGATTTAGCGGAACGCAGGGGCAGAACCAATGGTATTACCAGAAATTATCAGGCACAACCTATACAAACATGACAACTTACGACGCTGCATCACCCGCAAAGTGGAAGGAGTCATCAGGGTATCCATACGTTCGGTCTGACTTCCAGCATCCTGATTCGACTTATGATGCTGTAAGAAAATGGGTTGCTCCTGGCAACGGAACAATCGACATTACCGGCGGTGTAAGACTAGGCGGTACAGGCGGTGATGGCGTTGTAGCTACAATAAAGAAGAACGGCACGCAGCTGTGGAGTGCGACCGTCACAACGACGACGGATGTGAATCCGACGGGAGTAAGCGGGATATCCGTAGCTGCCGGAGATGCCATCTACTTTATCGTTAATAAGAACGGCACGATGAGTTTTGACGAAACGGCCTGGAACCCTAGCATTGATTATACTGCAGGAGCAGCGCCAGGCGATTACTCGGCTATGAAGACGCTACAGCCGCTTACGATCGAAGGCGCATTGACGGAACCGATGTGGTCCGTCGTAACGCAAAGCGTAACCAAAAATGTGCTCGGGACGACGAATAATATCGTAACCTTTGGCGCGCTGTGGGATGCCACATACCTGTACGTCGGCGTTAAGGTGCTTGATGGAAACTTATACAATGATTCGACGAACATATGGGATGACGACTCGGTTGAACTTTACATCGACGCAAACAACAACCACGGGACAACGTACGACTCGTCAGACAGGCAGTTCGTAAAGGGCTATAACGACAACGCCTTAGCTGCTATTGGCAGTACGACGGGCGTTCTGCATGGCTGGTCTGCAATTACCGGCGGCTACAGCGTCGAATACGCCATTCCATGGAGCAATCTAGGCGTCACTCCGAGCGCCAATATGCAGATCGGGTTTGATATCGGCAACAATGACGACGACAACGCTGGAACGCGCGACGGACAGCTGATGTGGAACGGTAACCTGAACAACTCTGCGGATACTTCGGCATTCGGCCATTTGACCCTTTCTTCTTCGACGATCGGTTCATCGCCGGGACCAGGAGCGTACTCGGCCAAGAATACGCTGCAAGGCCTAACTATCGACGGCGCATTGACGGATTCAGTATGGTCCGTCGTTACCCAAAGCGTAACCAAAAATGTGCTGGGAACGACTAATAATGCCGTAACCTTTGGCGCGCTGTGGGATGCGACATACCTGTATGTCGGCGTTAAGGCACTTGATGGAAACTTGTACAATGATTCGACGAACATATGGGACGACGACTCGGTGGAACTCTACATCGACGCGAACAATAACCACGGGGCAACGTACGACTCGTCCGACAGGCAGTTCGTAAAGGGCTATAACGACAGCACCTTATCGGCTATCGGCAGTACGATGGGCGTTCTGCATGGCTGGTCTGCGATTACCGGTGGTTACAGCGTCGAATACGCCATTCCATGGAGCAATTTAGGCATCACTCCGACAGCCAATCTGCAGATCGGGTTCGATGTCGGCAACAATGACGACGACAATGCCGGAACGCGCGACGGGCAGCTGATGTGGAATGGTACCCTGAACAACTCTGCGGATACTTCCGCATTCGGTCAATTGACTCTATCCTCGGAAACGGTTGGTACTTCGCAAGGATCGGGTTGTCTCACCCAGCCAGCGAATTCGCTATCCATCACGGCTTACGGTGCCAACGGGGCCGATACGCTGGATGATCAAACCGCGATTAACAACGCGATTGCCGCGGCAGCATCGCAAGGCAAATCCGTATTTGTGCCTTCCGGCAACTTTAGGCACAGCGATCTGATTAGCCTGAACGGCGTCAGCATGACCGGAGCGGGCAAGGATTGCGCCATATTGACGGCTACGAATCCCGACAGAGGTTCTATCGATATCCGCGGCAATCTGGTTACGCTTAGCAATCTTAAGCATGTTTACAACACAATGAGCGCCCGGGATGGCAGCGACCTCAAGAACAGCATAACCGTATATAGCGCAACTAACTTCAAAATAGACAACGTATATATCTATCAGGCAAGCACGGCAGGCATTCTGACGCGAAGCGCGAACGGCACGATTACGAATAACAAAATCGAAAATACACAGGCAGATGCCATACACATGACGCAAGTAAGTCACGATATAACGGTTCAGAACAATTATGTGCGCGGAAACGGCGACGATACGATAGCTGTCGTCAGCTATGTTCCTGATGGCGCCAGATCCTACAATATCAAAATATTAAACAACGATGTCGGCTATAATTACTGGGGCCGCGGTATCACCGTCGTTGGCGGAACGAATGTGGAAATCAGCGACAACTCGATCTCGAATACCGATGCCGCCGGAATCTATATCGCTACCGAGCAAGAATATAATATTTTGGATACGGATAATGTGACGGTTAACCGAAATACGATTGATCATTGCGGTCTCGGCGTCCCCCACGCGAACGTCATGATCTATGCATCACAAGGGTCGATCGATGAAATTACCTTTAATGATAATATCATCAAGAATGCCGTAAACGGAGGGATCCGGTCACTCGGCGCCGGTACGATTCTAGACCTTTATTTCAATCGCAATACAGTAACCAATTCCTCGCCTGTTACCGACTTCCAGAAGGGAAGCATTCATCTAGGAACAGGCGGCAATGCGAATACCGGATTCTAGAAGATGAAATTCTTGTCTTCACCCGCTTGCTGCGATTCGTGGCGAGCGGGTGATTTTATAACCGTGCAATATTTGGAGAGGAGAGACTAGTATGCGTGTTACATTTCAACCGAACGATGTCGTAGTCGAATGCTTTGATTTCTATGAGGTGACAATCGATATCGTAGATCCGACGTTTCACAACCCTTTTACTGAAGTAGAGGTCTTCGGTTTGTTCGGCGAAGATAAGGCACCTTTTACTTGGACGTACGACTTGCCCGATAACCAAATAGGGAAAGGTTCGAACAGTGATTATCTGATCCCGGTCGACGGGTTCTGCGACTCTCCGGACGGAAGCGTATTCCGGATTCGGTTCATGCCTCGCAGCGCGGGAAGCTACATAGGTACGATCGTGTTGAAATATCAGGGAAAGGTTTGGTCGCACGAAGAGAAGTTCGAAGTCCGAGACGCCGGACGCCGGGGGCCTCTCCGGGTAGATCCTGAGCATCCTTTCCATTTTCAATGGGAGGGGACCGGCGAGCATTTCTTCTATAATGCAATGACAACCTACCACCTGCTTGGTATTCGTCGAGATGAAGAGATTAATAGAACGATCGATCGGTTTCACATCAGCAAAGTCAATCGTCTCCGCGTGCTGATTAACTCCTGCAGGTGGAAGAATGCGATGCTTTACTCGGAACCGGTCTATGAATCGGACGATTTCACGTTTCTTTACGGACCGTGGATCGCAGAACGTCCTGATAATCACGCGAATCCCGGGTGGGACGAAACCCGCTTCGATGTCGGATACTGGCAGAAGATTGAACGGACACTTGCATATGCGCGTGATCGCAGTATGATAATTTCGATCATTATGTATGGCGATGCGTTCCGGCCAGGCTGCGATCCTTTCGGAAAAGAGCGAATGGGCGGCCAGGATGAGCAGCGCTACTTCCGGTATGCAGCGGCCCGGTTGTCGGCTTATTCCAACATCACCTGGGATCTCACGAACGAGTACCGTCTTATCCGGCCGCATGAGTGGGTAGAGCGGATGGGCTATTTCCTGCGCAGCTGCGACCCGTACCGCCATTTGATTTCCTGCCATGGACATGAAACCTTTGAATTCCGGACGTCCGGATGGGCGGACTTTGCCATGTATCAGCGCTGGGACGAGTTCGGCGGCTACGACTACATGATCAACAATCGCAACTTGCAGATTGAGACGGGACGCATCATTCCCCAAGTGAACGAGGAGTATGGTTACGAGGATCATTACCCGTCATTCGGAGGCAAAGAGGCACCTGCCAGGAGTGCCGACACTTTACGACGTAAAGCCTGGGAAATCTATATGGCCGGCTGTTACCAAACAAGCGGTGAATATGCAGGCAGCGGACTTGGCGGCTGGGTCAATGGCCGAGGGGACGACTCTATGACGCTGCTGAACCACTATGCCCCGATCGTGACGTTCTTCGAAAACTGCGAATGGTGGCGCACGACGCCGGACAACTCACTTATAGACAATCCTGGCTGTTATTGCTTAGCCGACCCAGGCGGACTTTATATCGTTTATTCTCCGGTGGGACAGGAAATTCGCATAAAGCTGGCGTCCGGCAGCTATGGAGCGATTTGGTTTCATCCGAAAAGTGGAGTATACGGTGAGCGGAGAGAACTGGCTAGCAACGGAGAAATCCTGACTATCTCTTGCCCTGACCATAGGAATGACATGGTTTTGCAAATTTCAGCAGTGACGAGATAAGCAAAAGGGCATACAACTCGTCCGTTCTTGAAGGAGGCGATGCGTCCAAGCAGTAATTGACTGGCTTTCATAGTTAAGTAACGTTTACTAGGGAAGAAAACAGGACAAAGGAGACATGCATCGATGTTCATAAAAAGGCTTAAGCAAGGCATCTATGGTGCCATGGCAGTGACTCTTGTCGCTAGCGGCTTGTTCACGATGTCAGGAAAATCCGAGGCAGCCCCGATTCCGGAAACGGTAAATTTCAGTTCACTCTCATCCTTCGGCGATACGCAAGGAATTGGCAGCTGGTTTAACATGAAGAAGACCGGCAGCACCTATTCCTATCTCAGCACATACGATCCTGCTGCTCCTGCGAAGTGGAAGGAAGCCTCCGGCTATCCTTATGTGAGAGATTCGTTCTTCCATCCAGAGTCGACCTATGACGCCGTGAAGAAATGGGTGGCGCCGCAAGCCGGCAATATCTCAATTACAGGCATTGTGAACAAGGTCGACCCAAACAGCAACGGCGTCATCGCGAAAATATTCAAAAATACGACTCAGCTTTGGAGCGCTACGGTCACTTCGGCAGCCAATGTGACGCCAACCGGCGTTTCCGACATTTATGTGGAAGCGGGCGATGCCATTTACTTCTCTATTGGCGCCAACGGCAACATGAACTTCGACGAGACGAATTGGGCGCCGGTTATCACGATGACAACCGCAATTAAGCTCGAGGCTGAAAGCTACGATTCCATGTTCGGCGTAACAACCTCGACGACAACGGATACAGGCGGCGGACAGCAGGTGGGCAGCTTTGATGCGAATGATTACCTCGTCTTCAATAATGTGAATTTGAGCGGCGGCTATAAGACGCTGGAAGCCCGCGTTGCCGCGACCGCTACGGGCGGCAAATTCGAGGTAAGGCTGGACAGCCTGACTGGACCGGTCATCAGTACATTTCTCGTGGCGAACACGGACAGCTGGAACACGTTCGAGACTCAAACCTGGGCAATGACAGGATCTGCGACAGGCGTCCATAATCTATACGTGAAAGGCGTTACAGGCGCCGGCATCGCGAATATCAACTGGCTCCGGCTGACAAACAACAATGCGAGAGGCGCTACGATGCCTTTCAAGACTTATGAAGCGGAGAGCGGTACGCTTGGCGGCGGCGCGTCAATGAACAATGATACCGCCATGAAGAAGGAAGCTTCCTCCGGAAAAAGTTACGTCCACCTCGATGCCACTGGCGAGTATGTGCAGTGGTCGAATGTGAGAGACGCGAATCGGCTGGTCCTGCGCTATAGCATTCCGCAGAATACGACCGGCACGCTTGCGCTCTATGTAAACGGGGTGAAGCGCCAAGACCTGTCTCTTATCTCGACGTTTAACTACGATACGGCGCCGGGCAATTCGTTCGTGCGTAGCTTTGACGATAAAGATTTTGCAATCGATATTAATGCCGGGGATACGATTAAATTGCAGAAGGATTCCGGCAACAGCCTTGCTTGGTACGGCATCGACCTGATGGACCTGGAGACGGCGGCAGCGCCCCTTACGATGCCTGCGAATTATATTTCCGTGAAATCGGCGCCTTATAATGCGGCCGGCAACGGCGTTGCGGACGATACGACAGCGATTCAAAATGCGGTAAATGCCGCTGCTTCGCAAGGAAAGAACGTATGGTTCCCGCCTGGCATCTACAACCAAAGCGACAAAATTACCGTTCCTTCAGGTGTCAGCGTGAAAGGTGCAGGGATCTGGTACTCCCACCTGCATAGCACGGTGACGAACAACATCTGGGGCGGAGAAGTCGGCTTTACCTTGAACAATAACACGACGATCTCCGATCTTCGCATTAGCAGCGTCGATACGCAGCGGGATCAGCATTATGGCATCGCGGTACTGACAAACGCGGGAGCCGGCGCGAACAATGTGCTGCAAAATTTATGGGCGGAGCATATGGGATGCCTGGAAGGCTGGACGGATTGGAGCAACTCGACGATTCAGAACGTAAGGCTGTATAATACGTATTTTGACGGCATTCACTGGGGCGATGGCGGCAATTCAGGCAATGTGGCGCAAAACAACTTCATGCGCGGCATTGGCGACGACGGCGTAGCACAGGTGAATCTGACGAACTTCCCTACTGTCGCGCAGAACAACATCGCTCGTTTCAATAGCATTATCGCAAGCTACTGGGGACGCGGCATGTCCGACGTCGGAGGCAGCAATCTGATCTATCAAGACAACTATATTGACAGTACGTATAATGCCGGCATGATTGTTACGACGGAGCCAGTGGAACCGACGAAGCCTTCATATACGATCAGCGGGCTGAAGTTCCAGCGAAACACGATTAACAAAGCCGGGCATACCGGTCACAATCATGCGAGCCTCCATTTCTGGCTCGATGTGAACCCGATGCAGAATGTCCGCATTGAGCTGAATACGATATCAAACGGCGAAACAGAGGGCATTCACATCGACAATACCTCGTACGGAGACAGCGGAGGCCGAACGCAATTCAACTTCAATGTTGCCTCCGGAAACGCGCTTGCCAACTACACGAACGCGAATTCGCTCGTCGTACCAGTGTTGAATGGGAATACGGGATTTTAAAGGTCGTTTGCTTAACCGACTTTGGCCGGTGCAGCTGCTGATGGCGTTCTCGATTCAACTCATTTTCTTACCGTCCTACAGCCGAAAGTCCGGCATTAAGATTCCATGGTAAGCTGCTCCTGGATTGATGACCGCATTCGTCTATTCGTGAGTAGAGCTTTCCGAATTTCGATTCGGGAAGCTCTTTTTTTTAGGCTTGCTCGTTAAATTACTTCAAGCGAGGCACTCTTGGCGAAGGCGACCTAGCAAGGAGAGACGATATGTTTTTGGCAGGATGTAAGGATTACAAGGTTGTGAGGTACTATGACTCATGGGTCACAGTTTGTCTCATATATTGATATGGAAATCTACGGAATGTCTAGATTTATGTTATATATTCGTAGATGGCAATGATAAAGTCCCGAGGAGTTATTCCTCGGGACTTTATCATGTATCAGCTAAAACAATGTACCAACTATATTCCAATACACCATATATGGAGTGAAGAGAAGACCGGCAATCGTTGTCAATGCATATCCGGTTTTTACCCAACCGTTGATAACCTCATTCTTGAATAAGTTTGCCCACATGAGTGCTGCATTTATAAATAAAATAAAAGCGAGAATTGCGGTATAGAAAGCGATCTTCCATGGCATTGGAGCAGGACCGAATAGATCCAGCAATCTCGTAAATGCAAGCGGCAGCGTAACGAGATAAATGACGTTGGCCAGTAAAGTTGTTCGTCGAATTGATTTCGTTTGGAAAGTCCTGTCTTTTTTAGCTAGCGTAATCAGGGTGCGAATAAGGAGAACAATGAAACTAATAATAAGGATAAGAACCATAGCTAAGCCCGGAACAATCGCCACGATTGGCGAATTCGCCAGCGATTGCTTCTCATAAGAGTTCATCGGATAAGAACTAAGAGCAAGATGCATATCGCCATTGGGTGCGTTGTAGTAAAATAATCGGTCTGTACCATCCTTTTCAACGAACATATGATCATTCTCAGCAACAAAGTATTGGATATGCGATCCGTTTGTAACTTTAAGTTCGCTCGGTCCGTTTTTTTCAATGAGCAAAGGAATCGATGGCGAAAGCTTTGCCGCGAGTTTGCCCACGCCATGATGGAAATATCGTTCAGATATAAACTTCCCGGTATAAGGCTTCAATGCCTCCGCAGACAAAGTGATTTTGGCCGAATTGGAAATGGGAGCCATCGGATAAAATGTTTTATTGAAATCATTGATGAAAGCTTGGTTAAAGGCATGACCATTCGTACCGTTCGTGAAAATTGCAAATCCAAGCTTCTCGTCAGGTATTAAGTACATCCAAGTCCGAAAGCCATCAACGGTTCCGCCGTGCATGACAGCCCGATGCTGCCGCGGGATGTCCTCCCAGAGTCCATATCCGAAGGCAGATAATTGAGGATCCTTGCTGAAATGCTTGTCTTGCATCAGATCGCTCGTCGAGTTATTTAGAAGCTTGTTCGTATAGGTACCGGATTGCAACTGGGCCATCATATAAGGGGCCATGTCCGGAATCTTCATGCTTAGATTTCCCGCAGGCGCATAATTATCTGTGGTGACATAAGGCTGTTTTACATAATGTTTCTTTGTAGAATCAAAAGCGTAACTGCTTGCAACATGATCATTCTCCCTCTTATGCAATGAAGCAGATTTCATGTCCAACGGATTTAGAATATGCTTCTGTATATATTGATCGTAAGGTTCGCCTGATGCTGTCTCAATGATATAACCAAGCAGCGTAAACCCGTAGTTGCTGTAAATCGATTCAAAGCCGGGCTCGTTGATCATCGCGGGTTTATGGGATGCCAGAAAAGTCTGCAATGGTTCGGGCTTGGCGGCAAGATCCTCATAGTATTCATCAAAACCTGCTGTATGAGTCAGTAAGTTGTAAATTGTAACGGGTTTACCGTTCTTTCCATTAATCTGGAATCCCTTTAGATATTGATTGATATCCGCGTTTAGATCTACTTTGCCTTGCTCGTAGAGCTGCATAATTGCGGTCGCGGTAAAGGTCTTGGTAACGGAGCCGATACGGAAGACAGTATCCTTCGGGTCTACCTTTGTCTTCGATTCAAGATCCGCATAACCATAGCCTTCCGAGAATAGTGCTTTCCCATCCTTCACAAAAGTGATCGCCGCGCCAGGAATGTGATAAGTTTCCATCTCCTTCTTGAAAAAGTCATCAACGTACTTTTTTAACTGCCCCTCCTCGTTAAGATCAAGCGCTTGAGCACTTGCCGACGAAATGCTCGGACTCGAGGTTAATAGTGTGAGCATCGCGATAAGCGCGGCAGCCACGTGCGCAAAGATTTTTTTTGTAAACATGAATTTCTCCTCCTCAATGATTAGCTTACTAGTTAACCAGTAAAATATATCAGTACTTGTTAGAGGTTGCAAATAGACTCTGGTCTTGTGAGGAGCTAGACTAAGGTCTAGTTTCCTTCATAGTTAGATATGTAACTTTGTCGTTCAAGTGCATCTAGAATTATTTATTCAAGAGAAGATTCAATCGACGAATTGTTTGACATAACTGAGTTTTCGCTGTATTATGAGTAATCGATTGATATAATAACTAGTCATTAAGTTAACTGAACTATAGAAATTGAGTTTTAAATGTAGAAAGCGAGGATATTATAGATGTTAAGAGTAAGAAGAAATATAGGGGTAACTAGCCTGGGACTAGCGATCGTCGTTATGGTAGCTAGTGGCTGCACGGTTCAATCCACTGGCACAGGGAACGGTTCAGGTAAGCAGATGCATGGGAAAGTGGATTTGAATCTGGATACGGATCAACTAAAGAAGGATCTTACTAAATTGAATCAGCCAGTTGGCGAAATCATTATCAAAAGAAATAAATAACGGGGGGAAAAATAAAAACGGAACTGCATATGAATGCAGTTCCGTTTTTATTTTGTTCGCAGTTTTTCGCGTTATTAGGAATTACGGCTGAATGAGCCTAAGAAGCAAGGATACATCATTAGGGTCTCCGACTGTAATAATCGTTTTACCTGCTGTTCCAAGGAGGTTTCTTACACGATCACTGCGTTCTGTCGTCGTAACGATGACATCGGCACGTCGGACCGAAGCGCTGAGCTGATCTTCGGGGGCATCGATATCTATGGTTAGGATTTCAGCAGACGTATGTTTGATAACTTCATCTAAGTAGAAGTAGCATGACTGTACCTTACATTCGATGAACAAATAAGTGGGATGTATCTTGACGGATTTTCCGTAAAGCTGCAGATAAGCAAATCCGGCCAGCAGCAAGTTTTCCGGATTGTAACTCGACTCGCTGGAACGAGTCATCATTTCTTGAACGAATGGGTAGTAAGGGTGATTTCGTTTAAAATCTTCGATCTTGGCCACATCCGCAATTCGTGTGCCCCGGCCTTTCTGGATGAGCAACAGGCCTTCCTCTTTCAATTGTGAGTAAACCCACTGAATGGTGTTTCTATTAATCTGAAGATTATCGGCTAGCAAATTTGTCGACGGAAGATCGTCACCTGCGGACAATACTTCATTGGCAATAAGAAATTTGATTTGTTCCTTGATTTGAATGTTGATAGGGAGCGGGGATTGTTGGTCGATTGTTATCAGGTCAACTACTTTAGCCGTCATGGCGGACACCGACTTTCTTTCTCGAATCACTAGTTAATTGGTTACGTTAAGCTTAAACAATTTATGCTCCCGTTGCAAGTTTCCATAAGCTCTTGTAGCGCCATCAATATATTGACAAAAAGATAGGCTGGAATTAATATGAAAACTGGTTAACTATATATCTAGTTATTTAAATAACTGTAAGAGAACGTGCCTGAAAAAAACAAGAGGAGATTTGACAATGAACGTATTCAAGCAGAACGTATTTTCCTCCTTAATGACCAAGATTATCTTTACTTGTTTAATGCTGTCTTTAGTTCCGCTGATGCTCATGTCGTTGTATCAGCTTTCTAAATTTGCGGATTCGACAACAGCTTCCATTCGAAGCGTAGAACTGAACGCAGCGCAGGAAGCAGCCCAAAATATGGGAGATTTTATACATAAGGAAGCATCTGTCCTTGAGGAGGCTATTCGTCTGCGGCCAGAGCTTGGCAGTTTTAACAAGGAGGCGTTCTTGCCTACGTTAAAGCTGCTTAAAGACACCAATAAAGAGGTGGAATTATATTTCTTTGCCAACGAGGATGGTCGTGCTTTCGACCAAGATGGGGTCGAAATTGATATATCGGATCGCCCCTTTTTCAAAGAGTTGAAAAGGACGAAGAAGACTGTCGTATCCGAATTACTGAAAAGCAGGGTAACAAACGAAGATTCCATCGTGATCGCTGCTCCGAAGCTTAATCAGCAAGGCGAGTTTAAGGGGGCAATGCTTGCTTTAATCAATCAAGGGTTTTTACAGGATAAGATGGCAGGCGTGAGGATTGCCGACACCGGTTTTGGTTACTTGATTTCTAGCAGCGGACAATTCATTACGCATAACATCCATAAGCTGATCAGCCAAAATATCGGGCAAGCGGCGAATCCTCAAACCTTGGAGCTGTATAAAAAAACGGTCCTCGACCAGAAAAGTGGATGGATTGAGTTCGTGGATACGGAAGGAGTTGAAAGAATCGCTGCCTTTCACCAGGTTCCGGACATGAATTGGCGTGTTGTCGTGACTGCTCCCAAATCGGAGGTTTACGGGAAGATTATTGAAACGATTCAGGCCACCTGGTATTACCTGCTATTGGCTGCGATATGCATAATAGTTGCTTCTTTCTTCGTTGTCCGAAAAATTGTCAAGCCGCTAGTCTATTTGACTTCGATTATGGACGATGTAGCCCGGGGGAATCTTAGGCGTTCATTCGATATGAAGGTCAGAAAGGGAGAGATTGGCCGCCTTGCTTTGTCCGTAAATAGTATGATCATGAAGCTAAGGGAAATGATCGGACAAATACAAGCAGCATCCGGCGAAGTCCAGGTTTCTTCCAATCAGATGGAGCAATCGGTGCTGCAATCGATCGGTGTTAGCAGCAATATGAACCGAATTATCCAGGATGTATCATCCGGGACAACCATACAGGCGGAGAGCGCGAAAGAAACATCGTTAGCCATGGCAGAAATGGCATCCGGAATTATCAGAATCGCGGATTCTTCTGCTTCCGTTTCCGGATTAGCTTATATGGCTTCGGAGGAGCTGACGAAGGGCTCCCATACTATTAACGAGGCGATACATCAAATGCAGGTCATTTCGAACCAGGTGGATCAATCCGCGGCATTGATTCGGCGCTTAGAGGGGTTTGCTCAGGAGGTTGAAACGGTTCTTGCGATTATCACCGGAATTTCAACGCAAACCCAGCTGCTTTCGTTAAATGCAGCTATTGAAGCGGCACGTATTGGCGAGCAAGGGAGCGGCTTTGCCGTTGTTGCAGGCGAGATTAAGAAATTGTCCGAACAGTCGAAGCAATCTTCCATACAAATCGCAGACATCATGTATCAAGTTCTCGAAATTACTGGCGAAACCGCAGAATCCATGGGGCAAGGGGTCCGCGAAGCAGGAAAAGGAGTTTATCTCATGGAATCTACAGGGGCAAGTATGAATGTCATCCTCGGATCGGTGAAAGATGTGCTGAGCCAGATTCAAGAGGTATCCGCGGTTTCCGAGGAAATCTCAGCCGGTACGGAACAAGTTTCAGCATCCATGGAGGAGGTTGCGCATACTGCCGTTATGTCCAGAAGCAACTCGGAAACGATGCGAGATTCCGTCCGCGAGCAGCTGACTATGCTGGAAGAAGTCGGGCGTTCCTCTAAATCTCTTCGATCTCTTGCGGCAGATTTGCAACGGATGATCGATTATTTTAGACTCTAAAGAAGCCCTTTACTCAACTCTTAACGGATCAGGATGAAGAATGCTTCATTACGAGCAGGAGGTTCAGTTTATCAGACAGGAATAACACTCACCTTACGTGAAGCGAGGTTATATTTGCTCCGAATCTCGCCGATAATGGATAGATAACAAAAAGAGGAGTCTACCTTGTGAGGCCTGTAAAGACACAGTTATCCGCTAATCAAATATTCTGGATCATGACAACGATGGCTGTTGGAGTTGCGCTATTATTAACAATTGGGCAGTCAATCGGAATCGCGAATAAGAATGCATGGATCTCCGTGATTATCTGCGGTTTTATTTGCGCGTATGCGGTATTTGCGGCTTCAAAGTTAAGTCAGCTATACCCGAAACAATCTTTCATCGAATACTCGCAAGTGATTTTAGGCAAATGGCTCGGCAGGCTTGTAGTGTTGATTTATTTTGTACAGTGGTATTCGGTAACAGGCGTAATCATGCGGGAGTTAACGAATCGTATGAATTTAATTATGCCGCGTACGCCTTCTTGGGTCATTATCCTCGGAATTTTAGCGGTTGTCGTGTATGCGGTTAGCCAAGGGATCGAAGTGATCGGAAGGTGTGCTGAGATTATCGGGCCGGTCATCATCTTCATCGTTATCCTGACGTTACTGTTAAGCCTGAATAATTGGCGTACGGAATTCATATTACCGGTGTTCAAGGATATACCGCCTATACCTATTCTAGAAGGGGCGCTTGCACCTGCAGCAATCATCGGGCAAAATGTGATCCTTATTATGTTGTTCAAATTTACGCCGAATCCTGATTCTGCGAGAAAAGCTGCAGTCGCAGGAACGGCTACAGCAAGTCTGTTAGTTACCATTACGGTTGTCTTCGTTATTACAACCTTCGGACCTTTTATGCCAGCCAAGATGTGGTACCCCTACTTCGAACTTGTGCGCGTCATATCGGTTGTTGATTTTATCCAAAATGTCGATGTGGTTTTCGTTGTTGCCTGGCTTGCCAGTGTATTTATTCGAATCTCCGTTATCTTTTTTGCTGCCAGTTATGGAATGGGACAGTTTCTGAAGCTGAAAAACTGGAAGCATGTTTTATGGGTCAATGTACCGATTGTATTTATCCTTGCGCTATTGCCAAGGAACATTATGGAATCGGATTACTTTTATCCCAAGTATTTTACAGAAATGTTCACATTGCCGATTCTGATTCTTGGCATTCCGACCCTGCTGTGGTTGCTAGGAGTAATGCGCAGGAATAGACGATAATAATCAGAGCTTATCGCTTTAGACCTTCAGATGTCATACCGCTCAGTCGTATCTCGGATTTCACCGTAATGGTAACTTTTGTCTCGGAGAACTTCTTTCCATAGCCATCTCTGATTTTCTTCCACTGTGCTGGATTCTTTCGGTAAAAAGCATCTGCAAAGTGCAAGACATCGGATTCGGAACGCTGCACTTTCTCAAGGGAAACCATCATTTGTTGCTTCACCGCTTCGTTGAGTTTCTTCTCAAGATTTTCTTTATCTTTAGCGTTAAACAAACTTAGCTCCGAACAATTGTTCTCGGCCATCGTCGCATTATTGCTAACCTTGACTATCATTTGGAGAGGTTCTTGGTCCATGACTGGTTTAAAGTGCTTCGACTTTTGATTTAGAAGAAAAACAACATACTTCTGTTCAGAAGTCGGGCATGGGAGTCTAATCGGATATCCTTTGTGTTGGCCAAGGAACCAAAGCAGGCCTTGCGTTTCGAAATCGTTCAAATAACCCGCAAATTTATATTTATTCAATATAGAAAAACCGCTTATTTGCAGCTGATCTTTCTCTTGGCTGGCTTGTTGACTTGAATTGTGAACCGGATTTCCTGCTTCCTCTAATTTTTGCTGTTCGATTCTATCTGTGTTCTTGATATCGATCTTTAATGCTAAAGCGGCGGAGGAAAGTCCTTCTAGCCTGCTCATTGTGTCTTTTCTCTGCATTTTATTGGAGAACGGATGGTAGCGTTCATAGATCATTTCTTTGAGGCCGATAGCTGCATATTTCTGTATATCGCATTGCGTCTGCAGAACTTCCTTTGCTGTTCGAGGCGTTACGATAAGCCAAGCGTTTCTCCGAAATTGCGGGCTTCGATCCAAGAAGTCCAAGAAATCTTGAATTCCGCTTCGAGCAAGCTTCTCACTCATTACAACGATGTTATTATGAGCGAAAAACATTTTTCTAGGGGATTCTTTGGAGAAATTGTGGATGGCCTCCGAAATGGTTTTCCCGTGAGCCAATGTTGTGACAAACGGTTTACTGGATTCTTGAATATTGGTTTGAGAAGCGGGGCTGACCACTTGAGCTGTAATGAGGTAGGGCTCAGGACCAGAAATCAAATCAATCCCCAGTCCAGTAACAATGGCAAGCTTATCAACTTCTTGTCGATCCCAGCAGCCTGAGGTCGTAAAGAGGCACAAGAAGACCAGACTTATTCTGATTGCTTTACCTGGAAACATTAATTTGCTCCTCTCTGGGATCCTTCGTCTGGTTTTCTTAAGGATGCCCGATTCATCGACCATATAGGTGCCCTTACGAATAGATCCTTCATGCTTCTCCAGCGGAAAGGTGCAAGGGGCGCGAAGTAGGGAACCCCGAATGAACGGAGCGAACAAAGATGAACCAGCAGAGCTAATAAACCAAGCATAATTCCGTACAATCCAAGGACGGCCCCCAATATCATCAAGGGGAACCGCAATATGCGAATACTAATGCCAACATTAAACGCAGGTATAGTAAAAGAGGCAATGGCTGTGAGCGCTACTACGATGACCATGGCCGTCGATACGATTCCTGCCTGAACGGCAGCTTCCCCTATAACGAGCGCCCCTACAATACTTACAGCTTGTCCTACCTGTTTGGGGAGACGAATGCCGGCTTCGCGCAGCGCCTCAAACGTAATTTCCATTAATAACGCCTCAAGCAAGGTTGGAAACGGCACGCCCTCATGAGAACCTGCAATACTAATAAGCAATTGGGCAGGTAACATTTCGTGATGGTACGTAATAACCGCAATATAGACGGATGGTAATAAGAGAGCGATCACGATAAAAAGAAAGCGGATCGATCTAACCGCGAAAGCCATTGGGAATCGCTCGTAATAGTCTTCGCTGGATTGAAAAAAACGAAAGAAGGTCGTGGGAACGATCAATACAAACGGGGAGCCATCCACAAACAGAATAACCTTTCCCTCGGCAAGCTCGGCTGCAGCTTTGTCCGGTCTTTCCGTATGAGCGATTTGAGGAAACAATGTATAGGAGTGATCTTCGATCAACTCTTCAATATAAGCACTATCTAGAATGGTGTCGACTTCGATCTGCGATAATCGCTCCCTGACCTCTTCCAGTACGTCTAGGCTTGCTATTCCATCGATATAGGCCACGACGACAGCTGTTTTTGTGAATTTCCCTATCGTGAATATTTCAGTTTTCAGATCTGTTGTTTTGATGATTCGGCGAACAAGCGTTGTATTGGTTCTTAAGCTTTCCGTGAAGCCCTGCCTAGGGCCGCGGACTACCGCTTCCGTTTGCGGTTCGGAAATAGCACGCACAGGTCCGCCTTTGGTACTTATGGATAAAGCTATAGGAGTCTGATCAAAAACAAGAATGGTATCGCCTGTTAGAATACCTTCAACAACATCGCTCATTGTGAGCAGTTCTTTGACTTGAGTAGCTTTGAGTACCCTGGTTTTCATATCTTCAAGAAATGATTTGGGATCGGACTCTGGATGAAGTTTAATATCTGATCGTTGTATCAAGGAGTTCAGGATTTCATTTTCAAGCTGCTCTCTTTCAACCAGTCCGTCCATCCAGATCATTTGCGCTTGATTTTGTTGTTCCGTTCCGAAAGTTATATCTCTAAAAACGACTTCGCTGCAGTTTTTGAATTTATTTTTCAGGTGAGTAATATTATCGGAAAGCGAAGTGCCAAGATTATTCGGTTCGGATGGTAAGGTTGAAGAGACGAGGGAAGTCTGGTGGAGTTTGCGTTTATTGCGCTTCCTATAAAATAGTGTCATTGACGTAAAACACCCTCCCAAGAAATGCCGGAAATAATCGGAATTATTATTCCCGCTCGATTGAATTAAATGCGTAAATATTCCATCGTTGCGTCCGGCATTAAGATTGATAAGATCTATGATTATGATTGGGAAAATCCCTCCGAGCGGAAGCGGTTGATACCCGGAGCAAGTCGGAGAAGCTATTCAACGCGTACGAATTGCTGTACAAATACCAGGATGCGCTCCCTCGCATGCTTGATTTTCTTCACAGTCACATTCGGGGAGTGACGCCGGTCAGCTGAAGAAATTTATGGATGTGTTGAAGACAAGCGGATATAAAAACACAAAAGAGGTCGAGCTGTTCTTGAAGTACACAACATTAAGAACGAGCTTGGTTAACTGTGAATATGGAGGGGAAAACCTAGCGGGAGCTAGGTTTTCCTATAATTTGGCGGGTATAACGTATCAAGGCTTTAGAAGCTGGCCTTTGGTTAAGTAAATGAACGTTCTTATGAAAAGCGTTGCTATTACTAAGGTCAGCAGGAGTAGAATAAGGCCTGCAATGGATTTCAACGGCCAATTATTTACGAAATCCGCATATAGAAATGCAGCATTGCTTAGCGCAGCCATTGGGAAGCTTACCGCCCACCACGATGCACCGAAAGGCAACCCTCGCTTGAACACTTTGCTGAAGAGGACGACGAACATAAAGAGGCCAAAGTAGAACAGGATAGAAGCAAATGCATCGATCCTCTGGGTAAAGTTTACATACGATAGAAAACCGACCTCGAAGGGGGCGATCAGAATAATGAGGGAAGGAGTCAATTTATCGGGCATAGCGTCATGATGCATCAAGCGGGAGAATATCAACGTAAAGAATACAAGGGCAAGGATACTGCCAATCCCGAAACATAATAGGTTCACTTCCCTAGCCCAAGTAAGCGGCATCGTACCGCCAGCTACGACGACATCAAGCGTGCCGACCCCTGGAATGAGCCAGGCAGGTACGGCATGTTTGAAATCTTGCTTTACGTTAAGCAGACGTCGAATAATGATACAGGCAATGAGTAACGTCAAAATAACGCCAATTGTCCATACAACCTGTTGCATCGCCTGGCTGTAAGCGCTAATTACGGATGAAAGCAGCAGTATGGCAATCGTAATCGTGCCAAAGAAGTTCCCTGCAATGGGATTATGAAATTCTGCTTTGACTATCTTTGGGAAGAGAACCAATTTGGATAGATAGGTTATTCCTAACACAATGAAAACAAGGATGGCTAAACAACCGATTGCATCACTGATAAACAGGTAAGTACCGAACATGTGATGCGATTCTCTCCAAGCAAGCGCTAATCCTGACAGCCCCATTACCGAACCGAACAGGTTCACCGGCAAATACTGTAGCGTGCTTTCTTTATCTTTGCCTTCCATACTAACCCGCCTCTACATTCATTAAATTATCATTATCGTTTGACAACTGTCCTGCGAGTATGCAAAGAATAAAGTATGGATGCGATGGTAACGATGATAAGCAGCCATTGACATTAATTAAAACATGGAGATAAGAACATGAAAGTAAAAGCAGAATGCGATTCATGCAAGGAAGAAACCATTCAAGTTATTGAGGCGGTTATTGATATTGGCCCGAGTCCCGGGGAAGTATTCGCCCAGACTAGCTGCGAAGGATGCGGCCGAGTTGATATTGTTCATACTTGGCTGCGCAGAGAAAACTCGTGATCGAAAGGAGAGGTACCTCCATATAAAAAGAAAACGCCTCTATGAGGCGTTTCGGTGGAGACGATCTTTTATTGCGATTTAGTTGCTGCCTGTTGAAGCATCGGCTTCCGATGAATCACTTGCAGAATGATCATCGCTCATAAGTCCGTTCGTAAACAAGCGGTCAAGGAACGTCGCCGCTTGTGCACGGCTCAGCATGTCCTGGGGTAAAAAGTAACCCTTGTCGCTTGCCTCGATCAAATTATTCTTCATGGCAGTGGCAATGTAGGGGCGGAATGAAATAGAAATAGCATTCGTATCCGATATTTTACTGCGCAGAAATTGATCCGCTGCATCCGCATCCTGCAATTTCACGTTCGGATTTTTACTCATCACGGCCATTATAATGACTTCAGTAGCTTCTTCTCGTTTGATTCCTGCAGTGGGGTGAAAGTTCGTGTCGCTATTGGGTTCTAGGGTAGCAAAGATGTTTTTTGCCGCTTCTATGGATGGATAAGACCAACGGTTCATTGGAACATCATCAAAGTCTTGGACGGTTCCTACATGCTGCAAATCGAACATTGTGGCAACCATAGTGGCCAATTCTTCGCGTTTAATCATTTTATCAGGGTTAAATTGGTTATGGTTATCGCCATGAACAATTCCTTTTGCGATCAGATCTCGGATGGTTTCTTCTGCCTCATTGCCCGAAATGTCATTTAAGATCGGTTTAACGCCTCCGGCAGTATTTACGACTTGTCCTGAATCGTTAACCTCGTATTTCTCTCCGATAAGTCCGCTCGAAATATTTACATCCTGTCCCGAATCATTAATTTGATGTTTTACTCCTTTAATGGGTCCGGCATTGTCTCCGGATGCTGCGAACACGCATGAAGCGCCGAAAAATAAAGAGGTAATTGCTATTGAACTAATGACTTTTTTGTTAATCATATCATCATCTCCCTAATCTTATTGGACAACCTTAGCCTTTCGGGTAGAGCGAATAATTTGGAATCGTCGGCACTTCAATGATGATGGTTTGCATGCCTTCTCCTCCGGAATGAAAAATGACCTCTGACCTCGATTCTGCATCAATGACGACAAAGTCTTTATGGTCAATGGCAACCACGGTATGCGAATCAATAATGACCCCGTCTCCGCGGATAACCAGAATGGCCAAACTATACCCAGATGGAATTTGATAACGATACGAGGAGCTTGGAGCTTGTTTTAGATCCCACATCTTAACGTCAGTCATTAACGTGACCGGCGAGTCGTGACCGATGATGGTTTTAACGGTATTCCCGTCGGTTTTCGTTACCGGGAAATCTTGATTTTCAAATTGCTGATAAGAAGGGGACAGTCGCATGGTTTCTCGAAGATTAGGTTCAAACCAGATCTGAAATCCTTCCACATCGTCCCCGAACGATTCTTCCTCATGATACATCCCAGATCCCGTTTGCATCAGTTGGATCCCTCCAGGGCCGACAGTGCTTTTTGTACCGAGCGTATCTTTGTGCGCTAGGTTTCCATTCAAGACATAGGACATGATTTCAAACCCTTGATGGGGATGGAGGGGAACAATACCACCCTTTTCAGCGTATCCCCACGCCCAGTAAAACAGTGGGCCTATCCTTTTGACAGCAGTTGGCTCATGAGAAAATGCGATCGGCTTTTGTTCGATAATTTTTCCGTTGTCAAATTGTCCAATCCCTTGTTCATGGGCTTCGTAGACAGTAATCTTCAATTGGTATTCACCCTTTCCCTTTAATAAATTTTTAAATTATCTCGTGTCTGAACTGCACTGCCTCGGAACACTCCGTTAGTATAGGTGAGGGCGATGAGACCGATCAATCTGTTTGTCTCTATGATAATGATGCGTATTATCTATGAGAGAAAACAAAACCATCCCTTGTGAAGGGTTGGTTTTTAGTTGTTTATAAGAGGAGTATTGACAAAGGGCAAAAACAAAATTAATATGAATGACAGGTTAACCATACAACTAGTTAAATAAACATATCACGAAAGAGAGTGGTGGGAACGATGGAGACAGCAGCTGTCGTACAGCAGAGAAGAAGTATTGGTTCCTTGCAATTTTTGCCCGTAAACTTATTTGGTTCCGTAATGGGGATATCGGGGTTGTCATTAGCGTGGAAACAGTCGAGCCATTTGTTCGGCAGTTCTCCGATAATTGCTGAAGGTATTGGTATGGTTGCCATCATGATGTTTATCGTATTAACAATTGCTTATGTATCCAAATGGATTCACTATCCCGAGAAAGTCAAAGCGGAGTTCATGCATCCTATCGCGGGGAACTTCTTCGGCACGATCACCATTGCGGTTCTTCTGCTTTCTTCTGTTGTTGCACCCTACAGCAAGCTGTTGGGACAAACAGTCTGGATCATCGGTACGGTAACGACCTTGATGTTAAGTTACGTTATTGTGACTCGATTGTTGAAAGGCAAGCAGGACCAAGGAAATGCCGTTCCCGCTTGGTTGATTCCCGGTGTTGCCACGATTGACGTTGCAGTTGCTGGAGGCACGATGCCCTTTCCTTGGGCACATGAACTCAATCTGTTATGTCTTGCCATCGGCGGGGTTGTAGCGTTGGTATTCTTCACGCTGATCGTGTATAGATTAGTTCACCATGATCCGTTGCCCGCTGGACTTACGCCTTCTTTAATCATTTTAATTGCCCCGTTCGAAGTGGGGTTTCTCGGCTATACGAATTTCATGCAGCGCATTGACAATTTCGCTTCAATACTGTTCTATTTCGGATTATTCTTGTTCGTCATTCTATTCTTCAAAGTGTTCAAAAAAACGATTCCGTTTGGAGCTTCATGGTGGGCGGTCAGCTTTCCGATGGCAGCTCTGAGCAATGCGTCCTTGAAGTATGCTCTGTTTGTAGATGGGTGGCCATTGAAAGCTGTTGCAGCGATCATCCTGGCTTTATTAACTGTCGTGTTGGTAGTACTGTTTCTTCGTACGTTGATCATCCTGTTCAACGGGAAACTGCTTAGAGGTTAATGATTAAGATTTGAAAGAGGCGGCTGCACAATGCATAAGTCAGTTTGGTATATGCTTCTAATGATCTTAGCCGCAAGTGGTTTAGGGCTGACGGCTACGTTAGTGGATTTCTTATATCAACATGGTTATTCCATCGAAGATCTGACAAATTCCCAGTATGGATTCGCCGTTTTACTGGTTTGGTTAATCCTGCTGCCTAGTAGGAAATCTCAGCGTTTACCTAAAGGGACAAAAAGTTGGATTTTACTAATTGTAACGGGTGTATCAGGCGCATTGGCCATGGTATTTTACTTTCAATCGCTCAAATATTTGTCGGTTTCCTTTAGCATCGTCCTTTTATTCCAGTTCACCTGGATCATTATGCTTATCGATATCGTTGTTCGAAGGCAGTTCCCTAGCTTGGAAAAATGGCTGGGCATGGCCGCGATCTTGGCGGGAACCGTTCTATCCGTTGGACTACTGGATGCACATGCTACTCAGTTAAATTTAAAGGGACTGTTCCTCGGTATGGCAGCAGCCCTTTGCTTCGCCATCAGTTTATATGTACCGGAGTTTATCGATCGGTCCGCTACTCCTTTATGGAAAGCAGCATTCACATTAACGGTGTCAGCGATCACGTTACTTCCGATTTACCCTCCCACTTATTTGACCTCTGGGGTTCTAGGGCAGGGGCTGTTCGGGTGGGGAATTCTGATTGCTATTATTGGGCAGCTCATTCCCATACTCTTCATGATGATCGCGATTCCTCGGATTGGGGGACGACTGGCTGGGATCTTGGGTTCCGCCGAGCTTCCCGTTACTGTAGTAACAGCATGGTGGATTCTGGATGATCACGTTACCATTCTTCGGTGGTTAGGGGTTGTAATGATTATATTGGGAATTCTGATTAGTGAATTATGGAAAAGGCCATGACACAACAATCAGGACAAAGGGAGAAATATAATATGAAAAAAGTAATCCTGACGGCATCTATTGCAACTTTAATGCTAGCTACTGGAGCCACGGCCTTTGCAGCAACAAATTCTGCCCGTTCCACTGCACCGCGTTCGGTGCATACCGGAGGTTCCGGGCTTGGGCTAGCTGATGCTGGCCTCATTTACAAAAGAGACCTCTTCCCACACCATTTATGAAACGATACGGTAATAATTCAGTATAAAAGTCTAATGGTAACATTCAAACGAGGAGCTCTTTCCATGATGACGAACACAGATACAGCAGATTATTTAAGGTCGGAATTGAAACAAATCCAACAATGGGAGCTAGATCAGAAGGGACTCTTCTTCTGGGAAAAACTCGGCAGGCTGCCCTTTGCCATGCTGGACCGGATCACCCCGAAGTTTCTCCAAGACAAAATAGGGACCGCGCTTGATGAGCTCGGGAGCTACATCCAGAGCGGCGGACGGTATTTAGTCAACAAGGAGCAGATGTACCGCAAATTTTTCCCGCATGATGAGCGGGATGAAGCAGCGGGCCTAAACCGGATCGGGGAGCTTCCCCTCAGCAGAATGGATGAAATGGCGGGCAGCATTATCGCTTCAAGCAGTAAGATGGCAGCGGCGCAAGGTGCAACAACGGGATTCGGCGGATTGTTCACACTCGCTATCGATATACCGCTCCTGCTTGGCATTTCGCTTAAAGCGCTGCAGGATATCGCATTAAGCTACGGCTATGACCCAACCGAGCAAGCGGAACGAGTTTTTATCGTCAAGTGTCTGCAGTTTTCCTCCTCCGACATCGTCGGAAAGAAAGCGATTCTTGAAGATCTTGCCGTTTTCCATATGGGGGAGAGAAGCGGGCAGGTCATCTCTCAGCTGCAGGGCTGGCGCGAGGTCATGCTGACGTACAGGGACAACTTCGGATGGAAGAAGATGTTTCAGATGATTCCGATCGCAGGCATGTTGTTCGGCGCTTATTTGAACCGTTCTACCCTTCAGGACGTCGCTGAAACGGGCAAAATGATGTATCGGAAACGCAGAATTATCGAGAAGTTGGAAGCTGAAGCGTAACGCTCTTCAGATGAAAGACCCGGTCATGTGACCGGGTCTAGCTGACTCGATTATTTCTGCATATTCGGTTTTCCTTGATCGTTCGGGTTGTGAGATCGTGACGGGCTGCTCTTCGGAGTGTTTTTCTCCTGTTTCGCTTTCGTGCTCATTATGCTCACCTCCAGCTTTATGTTCAATAAAGAGTATTTCAATAAAGCGCTTGCCTTATTACTAAAATACAGCTAATGAAGCCTTCCCTGCCGGCGGTAAGCCGTCGGCGTCATGCCCGTCGACCGATGAAACGACTTGGTGAATACATGCACCGAGGAATAGCCGTATCGTTCCGCGATGTCCGTGACAGAATCGTTGCTGAGAAGAAGCTCATGCTGCGCTTTCTGAATCCGGCATTGGTTCCAGTACTTCTTCGGCGTCAGACCGGTCTGACTGCGAAACAGGGCATGGAAATGACTGCGGCTTAAATTAAGCTTCTCGGCCCAACCGCTGATATCCTGATATTCTCCAGCGGCGCTTTGCTCCATCGCTGACATCAATTTGGCAATCCGCGGATCCCTCCGATCGTTCTGGCGTTCCACTAGCAGTAGCAGCTGGTGCAGCAGCAAATTGAAATTCCCATTAATCGAAAGCGAACGAAGCTGGTCATCTCCCAGAAGCACGTGATAATCGGTATCCACCGCTTCAAACCATCTCCGCCAAGTTGAAAGGGAAGGTATCGTAAGACATTCGATCAAACCAAGATCAAGTGTTTCATCTAACATGCCTTCATCGAGGCGATCGCCAAGGTAGTCGCCGGACAGCTTTAAAGCTGGCTTCGGACTGTAAAACCAATCAAAGAACACGCATCGGAATGTGCAAGGTTCGCTTTTATCGACAATCCAGGTATGTTTGATGCCTGCGTTTATGTAAAGAAGAGAACCGGTGCGCAAGGAGACTTCGTGTCCATCCTCATATACGATAGTGGCAGAGCCGAATTCAATCAAATAGATCGATGGGACATAGCAGTACCGAGGTCCGTGACGCTCACCCGGCTCTAGGGGCACTCGTATTGCGAATCGTACAAACGGACTGATCGGTAGCATGAATCGTTATGCCTCCAGTTCTGTTTATTGAAATAACCAGACAAAAAGTTAAATATAATACTTCCCGATAAAGACGAGAGTTCCTCCCAGGTGCCATACTTATCTCGGAGATGTCAACCTTGCATGAAGGGGAGAAGATTGAAATGCCATATGCCAATGGGATGCCTGCGCCTGAGGATATCGCTTTTTTTAAGGAGAACGGATACTGGATCTCGCCGAAAATCATTAGCGACGAGTGGCTCGAGAAGCTTCGCGACCGGATGGAGAAGGTTTATCGGCATGAATTCGAGACAGGCATGCCGCCTTCGTCGGCTTGGAGTTATGAGACTGCACGCCCGAACTCGCTTCGCAAGACAGACAATGCGCATTGGTCGGATTTGACGATCCGCGCTCTGGCTTACAATCCGCTAATCGGCAAGATTGCCGCTGCTTTGCATGAAACGGACACGATCCGCTTCTGGGAAGATCAGCTGCTGCTAAAGCCTGCAAACTCAGGAGGCGGTGCCTCGAATGTCGGCTGGCATCAGGATTACCATTATTGGCCCTGCTTCCAGAATCCCGAGACCTTAATTACGGCGTGGGTCGCGTATGACGACGTTGATGAGGCTAACGGATGCATGCAGATGGTGCCGGGCAGCCATCAATGGGGAGTGCTGCAGTATAGCGACTTCTATGAACAGGACCTTAACAAGCAATTAACGAATATGATTACGGTAAAAGGCAACACCGGCAGTCCGGTGCCGATTATCATGAAAGCGGGACAGATAAGCTTCCACCATAGTTTGACGCTGCATGGCAGCGGGCCGAATGTCTCGGACCGGGTTCGCCGTTCATCCGCACTTCACTATGTAACCGGAGAGACTCGATATCGGGCGGGATACAACGACGATTACAAGGAAATTCAGCAGTTTGTGGCCGCAGGCGGCAAGGATGGCGACCTTATCCAAGGGGAGATGTTTCCAGTCGTTTATCATCGATAGACAAGGAACCCGAAGCGCTTAGCTTCGGGCTTTTTACTGTTCCTGCATAGAATGAAAGCCATTTAATATGACTTTCTGTGTATTTTACATCTTGAAGATTATATCTATAATGGAGTCATCTAATGACTTGTAAGCGTTTTATTGCCATGAGATTCGAGCTATGGCGAAGCTTCATACATTGAAAGGAGACTTTCAGGTGATAAGAGCACTCATTGTAGACGACGAAAAACTTGCCAGGAAGGGCTTTATATCCATCGTTCCGTGGGAGCAATTCCAGATTCAGGTTACAGGCGAGGCGGCCAATGGGAAGCTCGCCCTCGAGTTCATGCAGCAGCATAAGGTCGACCTGCTTTTTGTCGATTTGACAATGCCGGTGATGAATGGAATAGAACTGATGAAGGAAGTCAAACGGACATCTCCATCCACGAAGATGGTCGTTCTGACTTGTCATCAAGACTTTGATTATATTCAAGAAGCGTTGCGTTTAGGAGCACTGGATTACATCGTCAAGACGCAGCTCGACACGGAGAAGATCGATGATATATTGGTCCGTATCGTAGAGCGGTTTCAGAATGAGGATTCAAGCTTGCATAGAAGCGAGAAAGTAGCAACTCGGCAGCATTATCACTATTCCTTGCTTATCGATGTTGCAGCTGCTTATACGAACGAACCTAGAGCTTTTCCCGAAGAGCTTACGAGATCAGAGCTTGTATTTGATGCAGGAAATGGGAAGTGGCTGTTCTGCAAGGATCATCATGAGCCGGATCGAACCATTCAGCAATTCATCACTGGGCGTGATCATTGGATTTGGGTGGATATTGAAGACAGCCATGAACAATCGGTTCATGCAACAATCGCTAGAGTTGCAGATCCAGCGGCACTGAAGCAGATTTACTACAGCCATAAATCCGGGCAGAAGATGGGCATGATTTCGTTAACGAACACAGCATCAGCCCATTCGCATCTCGAAACGGGCGAGTGGATGCAGCTGCTGGCCCGGTGGAGCGATATGGGATGGATTTATGATGACGCTTCTTTTCGAGAGCTCCTAAGCATGATCGAGTATCTACAGCCTGATCACCATGCAACGATGCAGTTGAATGAAGAGAAATTGGTGCATTGGCTCTCCTGGTTAAGCGAGGCTGGATATGACGAGCTCGCTTCTCGCATGCACACTTGCTACTTCTGGCATCAACTTGCGGCTTGGCTGGCACATTTCCGAGAGGCTGTGCATAAGCACACAGGGACGGTGCCTTACTCGACGGATATTATTCTTATGATTATGAAATCCGTGCAGCTTATTCACGAGAGCGACAATTATGATTTTAACCGGGACGAGCTTGCTGCAAAGCTGCTTATGAGCGGGAGTTATTTCAGCCGCTGCTTCAAAGACATCATAGGCCAATCCTACAGCGAGTATACGAAGAACCTGCGACTCAAGAAAGCACTCACGCTCGTCGAATCCTCAGAGCTGCCGATCTACATGATCGCCGAGAAAACAGGGTTCCAGGACGAGAAGTATTTCAGCAGGGTGTTCTTCAAGCAGTTCGGCAAAAACCCGCAAGAGCATCGCAAACAACATGGCCGAAGAAGCGGGTGGACACGGTGAATGCAATTTCATTGCGCATAAGAAAAGCAAAGTCATTAAAGAGTCGCTTAATCTGGATTTTGCTGCTCAGCGGATTAATTCCACTTGCACTGCTAGGATGGGTTTCCTATTTATCGATCGAAGAAATCACGAGCAAAAAAATCGAAAGCGGTTTATTCAACTCGTTGAACCAAGGCAGCTTCAACCTAAGCAGCACCTTGAACAATATGGATTACGCTTCCCTGCAGCTAACGAACGAAGGCAGCGTCGGACAGCGAATGAGCGAATATTTGACAACGGACAGCATCTATCAAAAGCTGGAGCTTGGGCAGAGTATTCAGCAAAATTTGAATTTGGTTAATTTCACGAACCCCAATCTTGGCGTGACGTTCTATTATTTGCCGAAGACGCGAGAGGTGAAGTTTGAGAACTTGGCGATCGAACCCGGGTTCAACTTCAATGAGCTGCCGAAGCTGACGGAGAGGAACGGCGTTCAATTTTACGGGCCGCATGCTTCGTTATATCGGTACGGCACGAAGAATCAAGTCTTCTCCTTGGTCAGGCCCTTGAATTTATCCGGAGCGGACCCCGTGTATCTGTACATCGAGACGAATGATAAATTGTTCGGTCAAATTATGGACAAGCAGCAGTACGGCATGAATGCCTATAACGTGTTGATCAACGAGCAAGGGGGGATCGTATACAGCGATCTTCCGAAGACCTTTCAGCTGGGCAACTATGCCAACTACGCCGGAACTGCGGCAGCAGATACGTTTAAGGAGAAGCGGGGGGATTATTATTTATTCGGTCAGCATGATGAGCAGGGCTGGACGTTAATGGTCGTTATCCCGAGGAAGGATTTCGAGAAAGAATTCAATAAGTGGATTCTCAAATATATATTGATCGTATCGGGGAGCTTATTCATCAGTTTGATATTTGCCTATGTGCTGTGGAGAACGGTCTATCGGCCGCTTCGAAAGGTCGGCAACGAGATTCAATTGCTATCCATGAGCAAGTTCGATACGCCGGAGTCGTATACCGACATTGTCGAGTTCGACTTTCTCATGCAAAAGTATTATCAGATGCGAACGCGCATACAGGAGCTGATCGGGGAAGTCGAGCAAAGGGAGCATAACAAGAGACAGCTGGAGGTGGAGAAGCTTCTTTATCAGCTCAATCCGCATTTTATCCATAATACGCTGAATACGATCCAATGGCTTGCCAGAAAGAAGGGGCATACAGAGATCGATCAGTTTGTATCTGTTTTTACCCGTATCCTTCACTATAACTTAGGCAAGAAGGGCGAGATCGTTGCACTGCGCGATGAATTAAGTTCCATGCAGGATTATGTCGCGCTGCAGCGAGTCAGATATGATTGCGAGTTCCGGATCGAGACGGATATCGAGAACCAGCTGCTGGATATCGATGTTCCGAGGTTTATCCTTCAGCCTATCGTTGAGAATGCGCTCTATCACGGCCTCAGTGAGGAAGATGGGCAAATTACGCTTCGCATTTATACGAGAATGCCCGAATCGAAGCTGGTGATCGAGGTTCAGGATAACGGAAATGGCATGACGCCAGAGGAAATCGCCAAAGTGATGCTTGAAGAGAAGAATCCGCTGCAGAAGTCGGGGCTCGGAATCGGACTTGATTATGTGAAGCGCGTCCTTGGGTCGTTGTACGGGAATGACTGTTCGTTCTCGATCGATAGTCAGCTTGGACAAGGGACGATTGTCAAACTTATGATCCCGCTTGCAGTCATGGATTCCGAGAAATAGGAAAGGTGAGAATTTCGTTACTCGAGGTGAGAAAATGAGATTTTGCATTCGTAGAGCCGCCGCAGGCCGAACGATATTCTAACGATGAACATCGGGCTTCTCTCCCGGCAGCAGCCTCGTTGCAGGTATGATTAAAGCGTATTCAAACTGGATTCTATGGGGGATGACAGATGAAGAAAAGATTGGCGGCGGCAAGCTTAATAACGCTAACATTACTTGTAAGCGCTTGCGGTGGGAACAACAACAGCACAAGTGACAACACAAGCAGCAATGCATCCAATTCCAGCGGCAATGCATCCAATTCTGGCAGCACATCTTCAAATACATCATCGAATCAATCGGCGGCTACGAATACATCTGATGCAGCAAAGCCTGATCCCTTCGGTAAATTCGATCAGCCCGTAGTACTGAATATCGCGAAAGCGATTAACACCAAAAGCATCACTTTCCCGAATGGGGACTCGGTCGATAACAATGAATTTTATCGTTGGATCGAGAAGAAGCTGAACGTCCAGGTAAAGAATGCGTGGCAGGTGGAAACAGCGGATGCGTATGATCAGAAGATGGGGGTATCGATCGCGAGCCGTGATCTTCCGGATGCCTTCATCGTCAATGAGCAGCAGCTCAAGCAGCTTGTACAAGCGGATCTGATCGAAGATTTGACGCAAGCTTACAAAGACAATGCCAGCGATCTCATTAAAGGCTACTACGATTCCTACGATGATCGCGTGCTCGGCAGAGCAACGTTCGACGGCAAATTGATGGCGCTTCCTAACACGAATATCGGCCAGCAATACAATATTATGTGGATTCGCCAGGACTGGCTAGATAAATACGGCTTGAAAGCGCCGACGACAGTGGATGAGCTCATTAATGTAGCGAAAACATTCATTGATAACGATGCTGACGGACATGGCAAGCATGATACGCTTGGTATTTCCGGCGTTCCTTCACTTGCAGGCTGGAACAATTTCGCTGGCTTTGACCCGATCATGGGCGCTTACCACGCAACGTTTGACCAATGGGTCAAGGATGCTGACGGCAACGTCGTGTACAGCTCGACATTGCCTGAAATGAAGGCAGCGCTTGGCAAATTGCACGAAATGTACGATCAAGGCATCATCGATAAGCAATTCGCGATCCGCAAGGATCCGGCTGAAGTGGTAGCGAACAATCAGGTCGGCATCGCGTTTGGCCCTTGGTGGATTCCATATTGGCCGCTGGAAGATTCGGTCAAGAATGATCCGAAGGCAGAGTGGAAGCCATATATAGCGCCGCTTGACGGCGAAGGCAAATTCTACACGGGCGACCAGGATCCAACCAATCAATTCCTTGTCGTTAGAAAAGGCTACGAGCATCCGGATGCCGTTGTTCGCGTACTGAACGAGGAGTATCAAGGTATTCGTAAGATTGATCCGGAAGCAGCTCAGCTGTACGCCGATCATCCAGAAGTTCTGCAGCATTGGGAGCTGTGGCCTTATACGCTTCAGGTTGGTCCTGAAACAACCGTTTATGATACGCATGCACAAGCTCAAGCCGCTGTCGATGCGAAAGACGATTCGAAACTAGACGTCGAGCTTAAAGGCTGGTATAAGGATTACTTTACAAATCAAGCTAATCCGAAGAAGGACGTTGCCGTATGGGCGAATGCTTCAGCTCGGTTCGAAGGCGCAGCATTGATGAATGACAACAAAGTCGTCCTGTCGCACAATTTGTACTTTGGCAAGACCAAGTCGATGCAAACGAAGTGGTCGATTCTGCAGAAGCTTGAGGACGAGACCTTCCTCAAGATTATTATGGGCGAGCAGCCGCTCGACAGCTTCGATAAGTTTGTAGACCAATGGAATAGTCTTGGCGGCAAACAAATTACGAAAGAAGTTACGGACGAAATCAACAGCAAGTAATCTGATAGTAGACCGAGAGAGTACGATGGGAGAGCGCCGGTGCTGAATGCTGGCGCTTTCCTTCTATCATTCCATAGGATAGGTGGAAAACCGATGACTTCGAAGAAATGGCTGCTAAGCTATCACTTAATGCTGCTTCCGGGCATTCTGCTGCTCATCATTTTCAGCACGGTTCCGTTATTCGGCACCGTTATCGCGTTTCAAGATTTTATTCCGGGCATTCCGATCTTAAAGCAGACATGGAGCGGGTTAGATAACTTCAAGTTCATGATTCAGCTTCCTGACAGTAGACAGGTATTCATCAACACTATTACGATCGCATCCATGAAGATGGTCCTCGGTATTATCATTCCGATTACGTTCGCCTTGCTGCTGAATGAAATTCGTGCGCGTTCCTATAAGCGTATCGTACAAACCATCGTATATTTGCCGCACTTTATGTCCTGGGTTATTCTTTCGGGGATACTGATTGCGATGCTGTCCATAGACGGAATTGTTAACCAGATCACGCACTTGTTTCACGCAGAGCCTGTTATGTTCTTGGCAAGCAATACCTATTTTCGTCAAATTATCGTATGGAGCGATGTACTGAAGGAGTTCGGCTTTAGTGCGATCGTGTATTTGGCTGCGCTTGCCGGCATTAACCCTTCGCTGTATGAAGCTGCCGAGATCGACGGAGCGACACGGTTCGGAAAATTACGGCATGTGACAATTCCAGGCATTATGCCGACGATCGTATTGCTGTCGACGCTGAGCCTTGGCAACATCTTGAATGCCGGCTTCGACCAGGTGTTCAATCTGTACAATCCGCTTGTTTATTCGTCCGGCGATATTATCGATACCTACGTATATCGGATGGGACTTGTTGATCAGCAATACGGACTCGCCACCTCCGTTGGTCTTCTGAAGTCGGTGATCGCTATTATATTAATCTCGATTTCGAATAAACTGGCCGATAAATTTGCGGGCTATCGTATCTTCTGAGAAATGGGGTATAGTCATGGTTCTATCGAAATCATGGGGCAGCCGCAGCGCTGATGTATTCATCTATTTCGCATTAACGCTGATTGCATTCATTTCGCTGTTTCCGCTCTGGTACACGATTGCTTTATCCTTTAGCGACAAAGCTGCGGTAAATGCGGGACGCGTATTTGCATGGCCAGTTGGCTTCAACCTGACATCGTACAAAATTATTTTGCAGGATCATAAGTTTTTTGCAGCCTTCATCATTTCCGTGAAGAGGGTTCTGCTTGGCGGTGCGATTAACTTCGTATTAACCGTCATCATGGCTTATCCGTTAGCCAGAGACAACAAGAAGTTCCCCGGCAGAACGATTTATATTTGGTACCTGGTGTTCTGCATGCTGTTCTCCGGCGGGCTTATTCCGCTCTATATGACAGTGACGAATCTGCATCTGCAGAACACGCTGTGGTCGCTTGTATTGCCGGGCGCCGTACCTGTTTTTAACGTCATTCTCATTATGAATTTCTTCAGAAACCTGCCGAAGGAGCTGGAAGAAGCGGCAGTCGTCGACGGCGCCGGCCCCTTGTATACGTTATTGCGCATTTTCATACCGGTTTCGATGCCGGCCTTGGCGACGGTCACGTTGTTCAGTATCGTCGGTCATTGGAATTCCTTCTTCGACGGTCTCATCTACATGAACAAGCCGAGTATGTATCCGCTCCAAACCTACATTCAACAGCTTGTCGTGCGCATCGATCCGGAGCTGATGAAGACATTGACGTCGGAACAACTAATCGAGCTGTCGAAAGCTTCGGACAAGACGCTCAATTCCGCTAAGCTGATCGTGGCGATGATACCGCTGCTAGCGATTTATCCGTTTCTGCAGAAGTATTTTGTGCACGGCATTGTGCTCGGCTCTGTGAAAGAATAGGAGAGTGAGTGGTTAGGGTGAATACGATTCGCAAGGTTCATGTTGTATTTAAGACGCATCTGGATATCGGGTTTACGGACTTGGCAAGCAATGTGGTTGAACAATATTTTCACTCCTTTATACCAGGTGCGCTCGATCTGGCGGAGGCATTCAATCGGGAACAAGGCGCGGCAAAGTTTGTATGGACAACCGGATCGTGGCTTATTCATGAGTTTCTAAAAACAGCAGAGCCTGAGCAGAAGAAACGGATGGAAGAAGGGATTGCAGCGGGCAGTATCGTGTGGCATGGGCTGCCGTTCACGACGCACACGGAATTAATGGACCCGGCTTTATTCGAGCATGGCTTGTCGATCGGGCGCAAGCTGGATGAGAAGTATGGCAAACGAACGATCGCGGCTAAGATGACCGACGTACCTGGACATACGATTGGCATGGTTCCCTATATGGCGAAGCACGGCATTCAATATTTGCACCTTGGCGTCAACTATGCTTCGACGAAGCCGAGCGTTCCGGATGTATTCATATGGCGAGCGCAGGACGGATCGGAAATCGTCGTCAATTATGCCGGCAGCTATGGCAATATGACCATGATCGACAGGTTGGATGAAGTGCTGGTGTTCGCGCATACGAATGATAATATGGGGCCGCCGAAGGCGGAGGATATTCGAAATACGTTCGCACAGCTTGCCGAACAATTCCCGGGAGCGATCGTAGAAGCCTCGACAATGGATGCGTTCGCCGAGAAATTGTTGGCAATGAAAGATCAATTTCCCGTCGTTACCGAGGAGATTGGCGATTCATGGATTCACGGAACGGCCTCGGATCCGCTCAAAATCGCCCACTATCGGGAGCTTCTAAGGATGCGCAGCAAGTGGGTGGCCGAAGGTCGATTGGATGCAAACAGCCAGCGATATGCCGACTTCTGCGAACAGCTCATGCTCATTCCCGAGCATACATGGGGCATGGACGAGAAGACGCACTTGACCGACTTCAAGCATTATTCGGTCGCTGACTTTCATGCGGCAAGGAAAGCAGATCTCGTCTCGAAGGATGCGATTCCTCCTCGTTATAGCTATTTCGGTATTTATGGCGGAGACCATTCAGAAAGATTCGAATCGGATTCCGGGAAGAGCTTCAGCCTGCTGGAGAGCTCATGGGAGGAACAACGGAATTACATCCAGAAGGCGATATCCGTGTTATCTTCAGACCTGCGGGACGAAGCACGCCAAGCGCTGTCGAAGTTAACTCCTGATGAATCTTATCTTGCGAATGGGCGTGAAATCTCCCTGGGACAGGGGCAGCAGCAGCGTCTAGGCTGCTTCAACGTTGAATTTGGAAGTGACGGATCAATCCCTAGTCTTGTTGACGAGCGGGGCAAAGTTTGGGCTGACGATCAACATCGGTTAGGTGTATTCGAATACGAAACGTTCGGCATGGATCGCTATCAAGAATGGTACAGAGATTATGTCGTGAATTGGGCAGAAACGTATTTCTGGTCAGAGCCGGACTTCGGCAAGCCAGGCATGGAGTTTGCGGAGCCTAGACCGGAGCATAAGCGGCTAACGCCACGGGTAAGCAGGGCAATTATTCGAGAAGACGAGCAGTTTGACGAAGTTAGCTTGCAGCTTCATATGAGCGAAGAAGCTTCGCGGACGCACGGTGCTCCGCAGAAGCTTCATATCCTGTATCGGTTCTTCAAACAGGAGAAGCAAATCGAAGTCGAAATGAGTTGGTTCAATAAGCAGGCTTATCGACTGCCGGAGGCAAGCTGGTTTTCGTTTGCTTTAAAGGTAGACAATCCGAACCTTTGGAAAATGGATAAGCTCGGAGAGCATGTATCGCCCCTGGAGGTTGTGAAGAACGGTAACCGCAGTCTCCATGCCGTTCAATCAGGCGTGCATTACCGCGGAAGCGATGGGATTGTTCATCTGGAGACGTTGGATGCTCCGGTGCTTTCTCCTGGGGAGAAGCGGATGCTGCAATTTAATCAAGCCTTCGCGCCTCTTGATGGCGGGATGCATTTCAACCTGCACAATAATGTTTGGGGAACGAACTTCCGGATGTGGTACGAAGAGAACGCCAAATTCAGATTCGTCATTCGGTTGAAATAAGGAATAGGCGGTGAGTGGAGTGGATGAGTCTGTTATCGATTTCTATGATGACCTGGCTAAGGATTACCATCATATCTTCGTGGATTGGCATCATGCCGTTTCTTGGCAGGGCGAGATTCTGAGCAAATTCATTCATTCCAAGCTCGCGAGCGCTCATGGAGAAGGCATCTCGCTCTTAGACTGTTCCTGTGGCATTGGCACGCAAGCAATAGGGCTCGCTGAACGCGGATTTATCGTTACGGGAACTGATTTAAGTCCAGTATCGATAGAAAGAGCGGCGAAAGAGGCAGAATCTCTCGGAGTTGAAATCAACTTTGGGGTAGCTGATTTTCGTATACTAGCGCAGGAGGTTTCCGGCGTTTATGATGTCGTTCTTACCGCAGACAATGCAGTCCCGCACCTTCTGACAGATGAAGATTTGGTTGCGGCCGCAAGCAGCATGTATGAGAAAGTCAAGGATGGCGGCCTTCTTCTCCTTACGATAAGGGATTATGACGAGTTGCTGAAGGAAAAGCCCAGAGCTACGGAGCCGCGCGTATTTGATCAAGGCAAACGAATCGTATTTCAGGTTTGGGACTGGGCTGATGACGCGAGAACCTATCAGACCAACCATTTCATCGTACAAGAAATGAATGGGCAGTGGGTAACCAAGCATAACAGAACGAGATACCGGGCTTTATTAAGAGAGGAGCTTCAACAGATATTGCGTTCGGTCGGGTTCGTGGATATCGAATGGACGATGCCGGCAGAATCAGGTTATTACCAGCCCATTGTGACTGCTTGGAAGAACGTGTAGTTTCAGTTTACGGCCCGCGAGAAATCGCGGGCTTTTATTTTTCCGTACTGATGTAGGAACTTGAATACAAGATAAGCACTAAAGGACCTAGCGGCGTGCCTGCCCGGTCCTTTGTCGTCAAATCTCTTGTTTTTCGTTCGTTGCCAATTTGAATCTAGGAATAGCACGATCAGGCGCCCGAAATACGCGGCATCGGCATCGGTTCTTTGCCTAGCTCGGCCCAGATGTATTTGAGCAGCAGTTCGGATTTGAGCGCCGCATGGCCGGGATCGTCCCATAAATTGTTCAACTCGTTCGGATCTTCATGCAAATCGAATACTTCGCCGTACGTCTGGTTGTAATATACGGTAATTTTGTACCTGTGATCGACGTATGTTTTCTGGTGAATCGTCGTAGGTTCGTGGCGGAATTCGCAAATCGCATGGTCTCTTACTGACGAATCGATGCCTCTCCAGACTTGACTTTGATTCACGCCCGTCATTGCGTGCGGCACGGGGATACCGCAGAGCGACAAGAATGTCGGCGCAAGATCGACGAGCGATTGAATCGCGTCCGACGTGGCTCCGGCAGGGACGTGCCCGGGGTAGCGCACGATGAACGGCAGTCGAATCAAGTCCTCGTAATGGAAGCCGCCTTTCGCTTGCAGGCCATGCTGGCCGAAGAAATGGCCGTGGTCCGTCGTGAACACGACGATCGTATTCTCCGCGATGCCGAGCTCGTCCAGCTTATCGAGTATGCGGCCGATATATTTATCCATCAACGAAATCATGCCGTAGTAGATGGCGACGAGCTTCTTCTTGTCATATTCGGTAAGCTTCTTTCGCTCCCCGTACTCGTAATAAAGGTGCGAGCGGTAGCCGTGGATGCCTTGCCCGGTTTCTTTCCAGGCGGAATAGTCCGGGTGATCCTCTTGCGTTTTTCCAAAATGAGGGGGGTTATTGTCGTGTTCGCCCGGCACGATGGACGGAATCGTGAGCGCATCCGGATCGTACATCGTATCCCATGGCTCCGGCGCCAAATATTCGGGATGCGGATCGAAGAAGCTCGACCAGAGGAAAAATGGCTGTTCGGCGTCGATATACTTCTCCATAAGCGCGTTCGTGCGCTCTGCGATCCATGTATTGTAGTGGTACTCCTCAGGAATCGACCATTTGTACGTAATGGCAGGATCCATTGTGCCCGTTGGCGCAAGGAAGTAATCTCTCCAGTTCACGCAGCCCTTCTCCTCCATCCATAAGGCGTAGTGCTGGCCTACATGGGCTTCGTTCGTATGGTTGCGGGCAAGCTCGACATGGTCGAAGCCATAGAACGGACTGTCGAAGTGTTTCCATTTCTCTAAGTCCTGCAAGACCGGGTAGGCTTCCAAGGACGGGTATAACTCGGTTGAGCACAGCGGCTGAAAGTGCGCTTTGCCAACCAAAGCGGTTTGGTAACCGGCCGCGCTAAAATCTTCTCCTACGCAATGGCGGTTTTCCAGAAGCTTCGTTCCTAGCGTCCAAGCGCCGTGCTGGCTTGGATATTGCCCGGTGATAATCGATGCGCGGCTCGGTGTGCAAGTGGGATTCGGGCAATAGGCTCTCGTAAATGTTGTGCCCGAGCGAACAAGCCGATCCAGGTGCGGTGTATGTATCTCGCCGTTGAAAGCGCCTAGCGTATTCCAATGCTGCTGATCACTTGTTATTAACAATATGTTTGGTTTTTTCATTGTGAAATCCCCTCCATGAAGTATATTGTAATATAGGGTAAGTAATAGCGTAATAGCATGATGTTTGTATGATTTAACATATTGTTAGGTTAGGAGGGGGCAGATGGAAATAATCGCTGGGGGCGGATGCGAAAACGCCGAATTTCTGTATTACACACCGAACGATCTGGATAAGGAAAATGCCATTTGGCCTGTAAGGGGAGGCGTAACCGAGACGAGGCGAGGATACTCCGCCGGACCGAAGAGCATCGAGAGCTACAGCTTGCACGCCGTGCGGGAGGGATCGATCCTCCTGGAGTACGATGACGGAAAGAGCGCGACGTTGAAGGCAGGTGATGTCTTTTGCCTATTTCCAATGCGGACATATACATACCGCGCGATCGAAGGTGAGCCGCTGCCGCAAATGAGCTGGATCGTCATAGACGGTCCAGGCGCGGAACGGCTGCTCGCGCTGGCCGGGTTAAGCTGTGCGAGGCCATTCTCGTCTCAGAAATGGAAGCCGGAGGCAGAGCGTGCGATTAATGGCTTATTAGGATTGATGCGCGGCGGCGAGACCGATGCTGTTGTCCTGACGCTCGAGATGCAGAGCCTTCTATACCGACTCTTCGCGGCTGTATGCGGGTCGGTTCCGAATGCGCGGCCGCAGGAGACCTCGGATTGGGTCAAACGGAGCATGGCTTATATTCAATACCATGCTTTCGAGGGAATCACCGTCCAGCAAGCGGCGAAAGCAGCGGGAATGAACCGCACGTATTATTCCGTTGCTTTTGCCGAGAAGACCGGAAAGTCGCCTAGTGATTACATTACGCAGGTACGGCTGGACAAGGCCAAGCGGCTACTAGCAGAGACGGACGCGTCGATAACGGAAGTCGCCTATACGACTGGATATTCTTCCTTGTATGCGTTCACCCGCACGTTCAAAAACCGCTTTTCCATAACGCCGACGGCATACCGGGATTCAAGCGACCAGCAAAGGAGATTGTATGAGTAAACGAGAACGAGTAGAAACCGTTGTTTTATATGGTGTGTTCATCTGTTACCTAGTTGTGTTGATCAAAATATTATTTTTATCGAGAATTTCGATTACGGAGCTGTTTAATAGTCATAGGAATGTAGTTAGAACAGTCAATCTCATTCCTTTTAAGACCATAAGCGACTTCATAGCTGGCGGCTCGGACAATTTAAAGCGATTCGCTTTCGGCAACGTGGCTGGCAATATACTCATTTTTATTCCAGTTGGCGTATATTTGCCGTTATTAAGAGTTAATAAAAGAGTAAGAGGCAATCTGCTTATTCTATTTATTGCGAGCATATTGGTTGAGGTTATTCAAGGCGGATTAGGCATCGGAACAGCGGATATCGATGATATTATTCTCAATGGTTTAGGCGGATGGATTGGTATCTTAGTGTATAAGTCTCTACGATTCCTGTTACGAGACGAGAAGAATGTACGTACTGCAGTCGCCTTACTATCTGTTATTATTGGATTACCAGTGATCTACTATTATTTGTTTATGATCAAAATGAGATTTTGAATCTCTAACATATAAAGGAGTCCGCTATTTTGAAACGTTTTATGTTTACCGTAGGGACACTCGTCCTATTGTGCGCGGCAGCCGTTTACTTGATGAGAGATGTGAACTCGGCAAGCGACGAGAACAAGCCAGAGGACAGCGTACAACAAAGTGGCGAGCTGCAGACGAGCAAGCCTCCTATGAGCGCGCCACCTGTGAGCAAGCCAGAACCAGCGACAGACGTCCCGCCTGCGAGCAAGTCAGAACCAGCTACGGACGCTCCACCTGCGAGCAAACCAGAGCCAGCGACAGACGTTCCACCAGCAAGCAAGCCGCCAACAGAAACTCTTCCATCGAGAGACATTTTGCTTGTGAATGCTGAGCATCCTCTGCCGAAGGATTTTCGCCTCGAACATCTGGTGAAGCTGTACGACCAGAAGAACAGGCATTTCCAATTGGCGAAGGCAGACATTAAGATTAGCCAAACGGTCTTCGAGGCCATGGACAAAATGTTTGCAGCGGCACGCAAAGACGGTGTCAAAGGCTTCATCATTACGAGCGGTTACCGTTCGGACAAGGAACAGAAAGAGATCTTCTCCACGACCACAGACGGAACAGCGGCAAAACCCGGCGAGAGCGAGCATGAAGCCGGGATTGCCTTTGACGTGGCAGCGATGGGGAATGAGAGCTTTGAATTGACGCCACAGTTCAAGTGGCTCTCGAAGCATTGCGCGGAGTACGGGTTCATCATCCGCTATCCGAAGGGCATGGAGAAAGTGACGGGTTATCCGTTTGAACCGTGGCATTACCGCTATGTAGGGAAGGCAGATGCGGTAATCATTATGAGCAAGGGAATAACGCTGGAGCAGTATTTGGAGGAGCAATGAGCAATGAGCAATAGAAAGATGGAGGACTATCCCGAGAGATAGTCCTCTTCTTTGCATTTTAGCTAATCTGAAACTTCGGCGCAGCACGATTGAAATCGGGATTCTCCCCGCAAACCATCAGCCCCATGCCCCAGTCAAAATGAACGTTTTCCGTCGGGATATCGCTTGCGTCCCTGTATTGGAACAAGACGTTACGCCGCGTGCGCTCGCTCCGGTTATTCTCCGAACCATGGATCGTCATATAGTTGAAGAACAACACGTCGCCTGCTTCGGCCGGACAAGCGGTGCCATCCGTAATCGGATATTCCTTATGGTTGAGATAATGAGTCCCGACATGAGGCAGGTCGCCGCCAAGATGAGAGCCCGGAATGACGCGCAAGCAGCCGTTCTGCTCATCCGCATAATCCAGGTGGACGCTTGCCGCGAGCATGGTGTCGTTCAAGTGCGGGAAGTAGGGCTTATCTTGGTGCATCGGGAAGGCAGCCCCGACTGCAGGCGGCTTCACGAGCATTTTGGAATGATGGAGCTGTACGTTTGGACCGATAATCTGGGAGAGCACGGCAACCATGTTCGGATGGGTGGCAGCTTGGGTGAAAGCCGCATCATGATAATGCACGTCGTGGAATCCCTTCAGTACGAGCTTCTTAAGCTCTTCAGGAGGCATGAAGTCCCCTTGCCAGGCCGCATTCGTATCTGCTTTCGCTGCCGCGGCGCGTTTAATGATCTTCTCGACCCCATCTCGCATCCGTTCGACTTCCTCTGAATTGAAGACGCCTTTGACTAATAGATACCCCTGACTTTTGTAAAATTCTACATCTCTCTCCGTAATCATAGCTCTTTCCTCCGTTGTATGAGTTGGATAAATCCGCTTTTATACTAGTAATCATAATGAATTTACCGCTCAAGTGTATTTAGAGATGAAGGACTAGTTTTTGTACAATGAGGACATGAGAATTATTGCAGACTATTAATTGTTTGATTTGACGGTAAGACGGAAGCAAGAAATTGGACAACCTTCCAACAAAATTTTAAACATCATCTACACGATTTCTTTTCTTGTGCTGTCGAATCATGGTGGTAAAATAAATAAGAATTTAGTGCAAACAGGCTATGCATGACCTAAACAAAACAAGCGCGAACAAAGGAGACACGCATGATCAAGTGGCTGTTTATCAACCGGAGCATCCGTACCAAAATCGTCTTGAGCAGCGTGGTCATCTCCCTTATCCCGATGCTGATTCTTTCCTTCTTGTTCTACAGGTCCAGCTCGCTCTCGCTAGAGCGTACGATGGTCAGGAGCGCGGACCAGAACGCCGAGTATTTGTCCGACGACATGGATCAGTTCTTCCGCAGTCTCTCTTCGTCTGCCTTACAGGTCTACGGCTCTAATGAGCTGGTCAATTTCATGGTGAGCGGCGCGAATTACAACAATGCGGATATATTTCAAACGAAAGACGCGCTGGGCAGCTACTATCGCCTTGTTCAGAGCAAGAACAAGGATGTGATCAAGATTATGATGTTCGGCAAGGACAATAAGCTAAGGGATTCATGGTCGAGAGCGGCGAGCTACGATTCGATTCATCTCGATGATGCGGTTCCCCACGCGAATCAATTGCTAGATTTGCCGTTTCAGCACGCTTTGATGTTCACCTATATGGATAAGGGGCAGGGGGAGCGGTTCTTCGTCTATGCGCTCACCATTTATGACCCGTTCTATCGGCATAAATACGGCACGTTGGTTTTCTATATTCGAATGAGAGACTTCGTGAAGCAGATCGAAACCTACAATCGCGCTCCGAACAATATCGTCCTGCAGAACGATAAAGGCGAAATCTTCTATCAAACGAACGATACGTTCAGCGAAGCGGTTAAGCCCTATATACGCTCGGATGATCCCGCGACTTACGGCAAGCATGAGCTTCAATTCATGGAGGACCATCAAGCATTAGTCAGCACCTCGGTGCTTGATAATGCCAACGTCGGGTTAACGATTCTATACTCGAGCAGCGAGCTCGTGCAGAACCGCAAATATACGCTCCGGCTGACGGTTGGCGCGTTTGCTCTCGTGATGCTTGTAATCGCGTTATTCTCGTTTATGGCGCAGCAGTTTATTACGCGGCCTGTTCAGCAGTTAAGCAAGGCGATGCGGACGGTCCGCAAAGGCGATTTCCATGTGACGCTGAAGCCGAGCCCGTGGCGCGACGATCTGTCCGAGCTGACGAGAAACTTCAACTACATGACCAACAAGATTCAGGAGCTGATCGAACAGGAATATCAGCTGCTCATTCGTAACAAGGAGGCGCAAATCATAGCGCTGCAAATGCAGATTAACCCGCACTTTCTGTACAATACGCTTCAAACCATCGGAGGCAAAGCCGTACTGATCGGGGAGTATGAAATCCATGAAATGTGCAGGGCGCTGGGCGACATGTTCCGCTACAGCTTCTACGAAGGGAATAGCGAATCTACGATCGGGCTGGAAATGGTGCATCTGAAGAATTATCTGTACATCCAACAGCTTCGGTTCGAAGAATCGCTCGTAACGGAGTTCCAGGTGGAGCATTCGCTGCTCGATTGCAGCGTCATCCGGTTCGTGCTGCAGCCGATTGTGGAGAATGCGATTGTTCACGTGCTGGGCAAATCCCAGGACAGTCAGCTTCGTCTGCAGATCACAGCGGCGCAGCAGTCGGATCAGATCATCATTACCGTACGGGATAACGGTCCTGGTATAGAGGCTGAACAACTGGCTAGGCTGAGAGCCGTTCTGGAGCAGAAGAACACCGAAGTGTTCAGCGGCATATCGATCGGCCTTAAGAACGTGAATGAGAGAATTCGCATGTATTACGGGTCCGCCTACGGACTGCGGATTGAAAGCAAACAGGGCGAAGGTACTGAAGTGATCGTAACAATCCCGTACAAGAATCGAGGTATGCAGCATGTATAGGGTTATGGTAGTGGACGATGAGCAATGGAGCCGTAAATCAATCAGCAAAATGATCAGCGAGCTTGCTCTGGACGTGGAAGTTATTGCGGAAGCAAGGAATGGCGAAGAGGCGCTTGCGCTTATCCCCATCCGGCGGCCGCATATCATTGTGACCGACATGAATATGCCGGTGTTGGACGGCGGGAAATTCTTGGAAGCGCTTCATGAGCGGTTCGGGGAAATCAAGGTCATCGTCATCAGCGGCTATTCGCAATTTGAATACATGAAGGCTGCCGTCACCTATCAAGCCTGCGAGTATGTGATGAAGCCGGTAGCGGTTAAGGAGCTCGAACAAGCACTGAACAAGGCGATCCAAGCCTGCAAGACCTATACGAGTCTTCAGCAGCAGAAGAGGTTTAATCAGGAGGCCCTTCATCTCAAGCGGGAGACGTTTCTGCAAACCGTGACAAGCCAGCGGATTACGAATACGGCGGATATACAGCGAGAGGCTGGAGAGCTCGGCATTACCGCCCATGGTGATTATCGGGTTGCGGTATGCATGTTCCGGCAATTTAGCGAGGTGACTCGGACGAAGTTTCACGGTAACGCCGATCTATTCTTGTTCAGTCTGGAAAATATTTTATACGAAGTGATGCGGGAGGATAAGCTGCAGGTCTATAAATCGGATGACCGCACTCGGATTTGTCTGCTCTTCCCGGTGGCCTCCTATGACGAGGCCCGAGTGCAGCAGCTATTGCATGACTATCATGAAGCCGTCAGCAGAATGCTGCTCGTCGGTGTTGTAGCTGGGCTTAGCCGCGCATACGCAAGGCTCGAAGAGCTCCCTGCCGCGTATCAATCGGCGAATGATGCGCTCCGTAATAATCGACTGCTAAGGGAGTCCTTCGCATTCTCGTCGGCAGAGCATCCGGAAGCGGCATCGCCAGTGGAGCTGCTGAGCACCTTCGGTCTGAAATCGCTCAGGCAAGCGATCGGCGCCAATAATGCGAAAGACTTCAAGCGGCTGCTGAATGAATATTACGAGAAAGCCCGCAAGCAGCCGGATGCCTCGATTCGCCAGATCGGGCGTGATCTGAGACAGATTATCGAGCTCTTGCTCTCTGAGATGAAGGGTATTGAGGCGGCGCAGTCCGCTCTCTTCGACGCGGACGAAGTGTCCCGAATATTGGACGTGAAGGAGCTGCAGACGTTCCTTAGCCTGCTTACGCAAGCGATTGAAGCTTATTGCGCGACCGCCTCGGAGGCGGACAATGTTCGCTCGGTTCGCAAAATTACGATGTTCCTGGACGAGCATTATTTTGAAGATTTCAGTCTCATTGATGTTGCGACACGGTTCCATATGGATGCCGCCTATTTAAGCAAACTGTTCAAGAGCATAACGAACGAGAACTTCACCGAATACGTCACCCGCAAACGGATGGAGAAAGCTTGCGAGCTGCTGAAATCGTCCGAGAACAAAATCAACGAAATATCCGAGCTCGTCGGCTATGAGAATCAGCGCTATTTCAGCCAAGTATTCAAGCGGTTTACCGGGCAGACGCCTTCCGAATACCGGGATGGAGCAACGGTTGGAACAGCCGAGAGAACAAAATATTGAACATCGCAAACACAAAAACCTTTATTACGACAAAACCGGCTGGCCGATAAGATAGATTTAAGGACGAAACAATCGTCTCGGACAATACAGGAAAAGGGGCCAATAGAAAATGAAAAAGAGCTTGATCGGTCTGAGCGCCGTTATTGCGATGCTGTCTCTGTCGGCATGCGGTAATTCGGGCAATGATGCGTCAAATGCCGCGAATTCATCTTCAAACTCATCTTCGAATACATCCGCGTCTTCGGAGAGCAATGCGAATACTTCTTCTAATACAACAACGAACAACACGACGTCGACTAATGCATCGAATGGGGACGCAGAGCCGGTAACGATTTCGTTCATGCACTTCAAGAGCGATGTAACGGACGGCATTCAGAAGATCGTCGACCAGTTCGAAGCAGAGAACCCGAACATTAAAGTCGATGTTCAACCTGTAAAATATGATGACTATTACACGATTCTCAAAACAAAATTAGCGGGCGGAGACGTCGTGGACGTGTTCACGCTGAATGCCGGCTCGCAAGCTAAGTTGTTCGTGGACGGCGGTTATGTCGAGGATCTGACCGGTCAGGAGTTCCTGAGCAGCTTCGATACGGATGTGCTGACATCGCAGGCGACGGATGGCAAGAACTACATTATGCCGCTGAACGCAGGACCGATTGCGGTGTTCTATAACAAAAATATTTTTAAAGAATTGAATCTCGAAGTACCAAGAACGTTCGACGCGATGATCGAAGATGCGAAGAAGATCAAAGAAGCGGGAAAAACACCGTTCGCGCTCGGCTGGAAAGACGCTTGGACGCTTGGCATGTGGATCGGCCGCGATCTGCCGAGCAACACGGCGCTTGTAGCGAATCAACCGGACTTCTTCGATAAGCTCGAGACAGGCGGTTCCAAATTTGCTGATAATCCAGCGGTCAAAACAACGCTCGATCACGCGCAGCAAATCTTCGATCTCGGCAACAAGGACCAGCTTGGCCTCGGCTACAACGATATCGTCGACCTGTTCGCCAAAGGCGATGTCGGCATGATGTACATGGGCACTTGGCCGCTGGCAGATATTCAGAAGAAGAATCCGGACCTCTACAATACCGGCATCGGCTACTTCCCGTATCCGTTCAGCAATGACGAGACCTTGAACAAACTGGAGTTCAACCCGGATGCTTCGCTCGCGGTCGGCAGCAAGTCCCAGCACAAAGAAGCGGCGATGAAATTCCTTGCGTTTATGGCGAGCAAGGAAGGCGGAGACGCTTGGGTTAAGAATACGAACACGCTGAGCTATGTGAAAGGCGCAACGACAGACATCGCGCCGGCGCTGAACGATCTGAAGCCTTACTTCGATAACGGACAGCTGTACAACTCGCAGGCGTATATGTCGAAAACGACGATCGACTGGACGACGCAGCTCATTCAAAGTCTGCAGAAAATGTTCTTCAAGAAAGATACGCCGGACCAAGTCGTTACCGCATTGGATGACTGGGTATCCAAGAACCACAAATAATTTGATCTCAGACGGTAACGGCATAGGCGGCGCCTATGCCGTTACCTTTCGGAAAGGAATTCGTCCATGAGTAACTTGAAGCGGTCGATCCGCAGCGAGATGTGGTACGTGCTGTTTATTCTCCCAGGGTTGTGTCTGTTTGTGTTTGCGGTCGTCGTCCCCTTAGTTATTGGCGCGAAATACTCGTTCACGAATTGGGACGGCGTCGCACCTACCGCGAAATATATCGGGTGGGATAACTATACGCAGGCATTGAGCGATTCTGACCTGTGGGCGGCGCTTCGCAACACGTTTAAATACGCGATACTGGTAACGGTACTTGTGAACCTCGTGTCGCTGCTGCTAGCGGTATTGCTAGACTCGTATTTGAAATTCAGAAAGGTGTTCCGAACGGTATTCTTCATGCCTGTTGCGATCTCCACGGTGCTGGCAGCTTATATTTGGAGCTACAACTACAGCAACGGCCTGCCGAAGCTGCTGAGCTATTTCGGCGTCGATATGACGAGCCCGCTCGGCAATCCGGATCATGCCATGATGGCGCTTATCGTCATCTCGATCTGGCAAGGGGTCGGATCTCCGATGATCATCTACATCGCCGGTTTGCAGGGCATACCGGGCGAACTGACCGAGAGCGCGCGCATCGACGGCGCAGGAGCATTCGGAGCGTTCCGGCATATTACATTGCCGCTGCTTGCCCCTTCGGTCACGATCAATTTGCTGCTCGTGCTGACAGGCTCGCTCAAAGTGTTCGATCTCGTCTTCCTGACAACCGGCGGCGGTCCGGCATTCTCGACGCAGGTGATCTCGACGTTTATTTACAACGTATCCTTCAATTCCGCTAAAGCCGGGTACGGTACGGCCTTATCGATGCTGTTCTTCCTCATTCTCGTCATCGTCACCATCGTGCAGCTGGCAATCTTTAGAAGGCGGGAGGTGGACCTGTAATGAAGCTGACGCATGCAGTTGTCCTCACATTGATTACCTTATTAGCACTCATATTCGTTTTCCCCTTGTACGTCGCAGTGCTCATGGCGCTGAAATCCGCGAAGGAAACGTTCGATTCCTTCTATGCGCTGCCGTCGGGCTTGCATCTGGATAATTTCGTGCATGCCTGGAAGACGTCGAAGTATCCGTCCGCAATACGAAACAGCCTCTGGGTGAATCTCATCTCCGTCGCGCTGATCGTATTCGTGTCTGCGCTGGCGGGGTACTCGATCGCCCGTCGGAATAAACCGATGTATAAATTCATCTATGTGCTGTTTCTTTCCGGGCTAATGGTTCCGTTCCAGGTCATCATGCTTCCGCTGTATAAGATGGGCAAGATGACGCACATGATCAACACTCACTGGGGCATCGCTTTGATATACGGCGGCTTCGGCGTTCAGATGGGGGTGCTGTTCTACGCAGGCTTCATCCGTGGCATTTCGCTTGAGATCGAGGAAGCGGCGCGGATTGACGGCTGCTCGACGCCGGGTATTTTTGCACGGATCATACTTCCGCTGCTCAAGCCGGTCACAGCTACCGTCGTGGTGCTGAATGCGCTGTATATTTGGAACGACTTCCTGCTCCCGCTGCTTTATCTGCAGGACAAAGCGTTTCGTACCATTCCGCTGCAGCAGTACTACTTCTTCGGACAGTACAGCAGCGATTTGAATTTGGCATTCGCCTATGCGGTTATGGGGCTAATTCCGATTATCGCGTTCTTCCTGTTCATGCAGAGGTTCATTATTAAAGGCATCGCGGCAGGAGCGATTAAAGGTTAGATCAAGTTAGAAAAGGTTAGTGAAGGATCATCATCATCCATAATGGAGGGACGCACCAGATGAAACGAAGCTTTCAAGGATTATTCGTTTTGCTGCTCTTGTTTACGATGATTGGACCTGTAAGTGTGGTTGAAGCTAAACCGACTAAAGTAAATGTAGGACAGACGGGATCTGTTGTAACGGCCGATAATGGCTCGATATCGCTCACGTACGATTTGGCGACGGGGCGAGGCAGCTTCAAGCAAGGCGACACGACGCTGATCTCGGATTTCTATTCCGATTATGAGCTGTACGGGGCGAGCGGCCGGATTCATTCCTACGATCCCGGTACGCGTTCGGCGACGTGGGAGGCCATCGGAAATGACAAATACGGCAAGCACGGCGAGCGGATTACGATCAAGAGCGTGCTTGACTCGGGCTCGGCCATCGTGCTGCGGCTGACGATGTATGAGGATCAGCCGTATTTCCTGTCCGACATGACAGTGAGCAATGCCGCAAGCCAGACCATTGACGTGCTGGAGCCGATCGCATCGGACAATTTGGATATCGGAGCCGGCACTGACGAGAGAGTGTACACGACGCCATATACGAATAACTATGATTTCAGCGTGGCTCCGGTAAATGATTTCGGCAAGAGCCAGAATGGCTATGACCTGCCTGCTGGCGCCTCGGATCAGTGGAGTGCGTTTAACGGAACAAGTTATTGGGTTACGTCGGTATTCGATAATGCGTCGAAGAACGGTATCGTAGCCGGCGCAGCAACGGCGAAGGCTTGGAAGAGCATGCAGCACTTAGGCCAGGCGGCAACGCCGAACGGTCCGCTGACCGGCTTCTCCGTCTACAATGCCGGCGGACAACAGAGCGGTACATCCGTGTCGTCGGATGCCTTCTTCGTCGGGTATTTCAACGACTATGAGACGGGTCTCGAGACGTTCGGGCAAGCATATGCTGTAGGGGAGCCGATGCTGCAGTGGAACGGCGACGTTCCGAAGGGCTATAACACGTGGTACAACTTCTATAGCCAATACGCCACAGCAGACGCGATGTTTTCCATGACGGATTATTTTGTCGCGCATCTGAAGTCGCTTGGCTACAACTATATGAACTTGGACGCTAGCTATCAGGGCGTCAAAGGGCAGGAGCAAGTCCAGAATTTCAAGGATTATGTTTCTTATGTACATAGCAAGGGGATGAAGGCTGGCTCTTACGAAGCACCTTTTGCGATATGGAATAAGCTGACCGATCTTGTACCGACGACGAACTATACGTTCGGCGAGATCGCGCTGAAGGATGCGAACGGCAATCCAATCATGTCCTATCTGAACACGCCGATTGTGGATGCGACGCATCCGGGCGCTCAGGCGTACTTGAAGTGGCTGATGAACACCTACCATGTCGAACCGGGCTTCGACTACGTCAAGCTCGACTTCCTGGATCTCGGCATGTTCGAAGGCAGCTTCTACGACAAGAGCATGAACGGGATGCAGGCTTACCGGATCGGCATGAAGGTCATGCGCGATACGCTGCTCGGTGCGCGGCAGAAGATCTTCATCGACGAATCGATCGCGCCGCTGCTGCCTTCGGGGTACGCCCATGGCAGAAGAACCGGATGCGACACGGCCATCGGTCTCGACGATAATGCGGGCATCCATTATTCCGGCATCGAGCGTCAAGCGTTCAATGCGGCGGCATCATGGTGGACTAACGGCACGTTATACCCGTACAACGATGGGGACATGTCGATGCCTGAGAATATCGTGCAAGGGGTCTATGGCAAGAACACGCTGAATCAAGCCACATTGCTGACGACCGCGATTGTTATGGGCGGCGGGCATTTGCTGCTTGGCGACGATGTTCCGTTCCTCTCGGATGACCGGATGAAGACACTCGTCATGAACAAGGATCTGCTGGAGGTTGCTAATCTGGGCAAAGCGGCGAGACCGCTGAGCATGACGAACTTCTATTCGAAAGGCGAGCATTCGCCGGCGGTTACGTATTTGAACGATAAGAACGGGGACATCATTGTCGGCATTTCGAACTGGGATATGAACAATAGCCAGTCGATCACTGTCCCCTTTGGTGATCTGCAGCTCAGATCGGACAAAGCTTACACGCTCTCCGAGATTTACAGCCAGACGACGCTTGGGTCTTACACGGGCAGCTACTCACGGGTGCTAAGACCGGGCGAATCCATTATGGTTCGGATCTCGGCCAAAGGCTTCCGCGGCAATCCGGAAGCTCCGGTCAATTTTGCGCTCGGCGCAGGCGTTACGGCTACGGCATCCTCCTACTACGGCGCCGGTACCGAAGCCTCGAAAGTCATCGACGGTGATCTTGCGACACGCTGGAGCGCAGGCTGGCCATCGAATAACGACTTCAGCAACCAGTGGCTGGAAATCAATTTCGGTGCCAAGACGAGCGTCAATCGCGTCGTTGTCAGCGAGTATGGCTACGGCAAGCAGGAGTATGAAACATGGAGTTATGCGCTCCAGTATTGGGATGACGCCGCATCGCGGTATGTCGACCTGACCAAAGGGCTGACGCTTGGAGATCGGAGAGTGCTGGACTTCAAGACGGTCACAACCTCGAAGCTCCGTCTTCAGATGAAGACCAGCCACTGGCTGGACTCGGTTAACGAGATCGAAGCGTACAACGTACCGGGCAACACGGGCTCCGTTATCGCGCAGGATGACAGCAACGGTTCGTTCTCGAGCTATTCGGACATCAGAGGAACGACTCAGAGGATGCAGACCTTCACGCTAACGAGCGGATCTCTTCCTAAAATGGACGTCTATTACTACGAAAGCTATGTCAGCAAAGTACCGGAAGACAATCTGTATATCGACATCGTGGAGCTGGATAGCAGCCTGAAGCCGGTGAAGAAGCTGTTTACTGCGGCTGTTCCGCCTTACAATCTGATGGGCTCACCGCAGCCGTATTCGATTTACCCGCGATTGAGCGGACTCGATACGACGAAGAAGTACGGATTTATTCTGCGATCGCCGAATACGCTGGACGACGGCTCGACGAATAACAAATACGGCTTCGGCTACAGCAGCGACGTTTATTCCGGCGGGATCGCCCAGTACTCCGGTGACGGAGGGAAGACCTGGTCACCTCAGACGGATACGGACTTGATCTTCACGATCTATCAATAAAGCAGCAAATTAACAACGAAAAAGGAGTGCTCGATGTGCCGATCGGCTATTTGGAAGAATCCCGTATTTTCGCCATCCGCACGGAGCGGTCCTCCTATCTGTTTGGCATCAACGACAGCGGAACGATTCAGCACCTCTATTGGGGGTTCCCGGTGCATGCCGGGGATTGCTCCGATCTGCTGAGGAAGAAGCATCACAGCTCCTTCGATGCGGCGGTAGACCGCGAAACGGAAGAGTACGGCGGCTGGGGCGGTTACTTGTACGCGGAACCGGCGCTGAAGGCGACATTCGGCGATGGCGTGCGCGATCTGAAGCTGCGATACGAAGGCTTCTCGATAGATAAGCCGGAGGAGCTTGTTATTCGCCTTGCTGACGAGCATTACGCGCTGAAGGTGAATCTGCATTATCACGTGTTTCCGGAGTATGACTTGATCGAGCGGTATGTAACGGTAACGAACGGCGAGTCGTCTGCCGTCCGCATCGAGCAAGTGATGTCTGCCATCTGGTCGGTGCTTTCCCTGCCTGCATACCGTATGACGCATGTCACGGGACGCTGGGCTGGAGAATATCAGCTGCGGTCGGATGTGCTCTCGGAAGGCAAGAAAGTGTTGGAATCGCGAAGAGGCTTCACAGGCCCGCATGCCAATCCGTGGTTTGCGATTGACGATGGAACCGCCAGTGAAACGCACGGCAGCGTCTGGTTCGGCGCGCTCGGCTGGAGCGGCAACTGGAAGATTGCAGCCGAGAAGACGACGTTCGGGCATCTGAGAGTGACCGGTGGCATTAATGATTTCGACGGAAGCTTCTTGCTGGCACCAGGCGAAACCTTTACTTCGCCTGTATTTACAGGGGGCTACAGCACAGGCGGATTCGGAGGGATGAGCCGCAATCTTCACCGCTATCAGAAAGAAACGGTACTTCCGGGTTCCCGCGTACGCAAAGTGCTGTACAATTCCTGGGAGGCGACGGAATTCGCCGTGAACGTGCAGGACCAGAAGGCGCTTGCGCGCAAAGCGGCGGGTATCGGCGTCGAACTATTCGTCGTCGATGATGGCTGGTTCGGTGCACGCAATAGCGATCGGGCAGGGCTTGGCGACTGGCAGGTGAACCCGGAGAAGTTCCCGAACGGCTTGAACGAGTTGATCGACGAGGTGAACTCGCTCGGCATGGACTTCGGGATCTGGGTTGAGCCAGAATCGGTCAATCCCGACAGCGACTTATACCGCGCGCATCCGGAATGGGTATATCAATTCAAGGCGCGTACCGGTTCTCAGCTTCGGAATCAATTGCTGCTGAATCTTGGGCTGCCGGAAGTCAAACAGTATGTGCTCGATTTCATGACGGAGCTGCTCGGCACGTATGACATTTCCTTCATCAAGTGGGATATGAACCGAACGGTTACGGAACCTGGAATCGCCGGTGAGCAGCAGCAGAGTGAACATTCGGACTGGATTCGCCATGTGAACAACCTGTATGACATATGGCACAAACTCCGCTTACGGTTCCCGAACGTCGAGTTCGAGACCTGTGCAGGCGGCGGCGCACGAATTGACCTTGGCATTCTGCGGTATGCGGATCAAGCGTGGATCAGCGACAACACGGACGCGCTCGATCGGCTGCATATTCAGGAAGGCTTCACTTACGCATATGACCCATCCGTCATGATGTGCTGGGTTACGGAATCCCCGCATGGCATGAATGGAAGAAGGCTTCCGCTTTCCTTCCGTTTCCATAGCGCCATGATGGGCGGTCTCGGGATAGGCGCGAACATCGACCGCTGGTCAGAGGAAGAGCTGGCCGAAGCGAAGGACTACGTGGAGCAATATAAACGAATCCGCTCGATTACGATGCATGGCGATCTATATCGCTTATCGTCATTGCGGCATTCGAACGTTGCGGCATGCCAGTATGTCGCTAGAGACGGCAAGGAATCCGTCGTGTTCGCCCTTCGTCAGGCGCAGCACTTCGGCGCATGGGAGTCCCGTCTTACTTTGCAAGGATTGGATCCGGATGCCGTGTATAAGGTGGATGCCGGAGATGGACGAACGGTTACCCAGCATGGAAGCTTCCTCATGCAGGTTGGCGTTGCAGTAGGATTATCAGGTGATTTCCAGAGCCGAATGATCCGCATCGCTCGAGTGGAGAATTGAGAATGGGTCAATTCGAAAGCCAGGGGGCGGTTCACCATTCCCGGCTATAGTGGAAAAATCCACTAAAAAGTGGCCCAAAAGAACAAAAACTCAGCCTATGTTGGATAAATCCACTCATTTCAACCCAAAAGCCCGCTATTCCGCCCGCTCTGCCTAAAATAAGTGGAAATATCCAATATAGCCAATAAAAATCGTTAATTTCGGCGAAAATGAGTGGATTTTTCCACTATAGGGAACGAACGTTCTTTACAATCTTTCTTTATAATCCAAGCAGGCTGCGTATCATGCAGCCTGCTTTTTTGCGATTTCCAGCAGCGCGCAATAGCGCTAACCCTTAGGAATTTTCCGATATTCGGTTGGCGAGTGACCCATGAGCTTCTTGAATATGCGGGAGAAATAGTAGGGATCGGCGAGGCCAACGGCCGCAGCAATCTCTCTTACGTTTAAGTCCGTTAGGTCGAGCATACTCGCTGCATGCTGCATCTTCATTCGCAGGAAGTAATCGATTGGCGAGAAGCCGGTTTCTTTCTTGAAGAGGTAGATGAGGTGCTGCGTCGAAAGCCCGGTAGATCTGGCAAGCTCGGGAAGCCGAACGGTTGTCCCGACGTGCTCGTTCATATAGCGCATCGCTTTCTCTAGATACTGATCCCGTTTATGGTCCTGGTTTGCATGCATGAGCTCTTGCCCAACGCCGCTCAATACCCAGCGTATCGTCTGAGACACATAGACATGAGCATGAATGGAATAGGGCCTGTCCAAGATGATCGCGAGCGATTGGTCGATGTTCGCGACGAATTCCGAGACAATGGTGCGGGGAAGAGGGACAAGCTTGGACTCCAATCCGTATATTTGGGTCAATTCCCTGGCATGGTCTCCTTTAAGATGAAACCAGTAGATGCTCCATGGTTCATGTTCGGATGCCCAATAGCGGTGGGGTAGGTATGCAGGAATCACAATAAGGCTGCCAGGTCCGGTATCGAGAGGCTCACCGCCGTCCAACTCCACATGTCCGTGACCATCGATGCAATAGATAAAGATATGAGCGTCAGTGCCTTCCGGCCGCTCCCTGTAGTGGTATTTGGCATGCGGGAAGAAGCCGATATCGCTCACGAACAGCTGCCGGGTCAACTCGGTTCCGGCAAGCTCGCGCTGCATGTATTCGGGAAGGACGAATAGTCGCTGCTCTCGGAATCCTTCCATTTTTTTCGTGGCGTTCATAGAATCATTTCCCTTCATTATGGGTCTCGGAGGCAGTGTATGTTACTGCTATTGTATAAACTGTAGTAATGGCACGCAAGGTCAAATAAATCAGAATATAATCCATCATTATCAGGGGATGTTCAATTGTTCTCCCACTCGCTCTTCGATAAAGTAGAGATAAGATTCAATACTTTATTAGGGAGTGACTGCAATTGACTCAGCCAGTAGGGCGTTCCCGCGTTTGGGAAGAGATCGTCGAAATTCCGACATACGGTGTAGGGAAACCCGACAAAAATCCAATGTTTCTGGAAAAGCGCGTCTATCAGGGCAGTTCCGGCAAAGTGTACCCGCATCCCGTCATTGATAAAATAGAAGACGAGAAGAAGCCGCATCCTTATCGGATGGTTATTTTGGAGAACGATTACTTGCACATCGAGATCATGCCCGAGCTCGGTGGCCGGATCTATCGCGCGGTCGATCGCACGAACAACTATGATTTCGTTTACTATAATCAGGTCATCAAGCCTGCGCTTGTCGGGCTAGCGGGACCGTGGATTTCGGGAGGCATCGAATTCAACTGGCCGCAGCATCACCGTCCGAACACGTACGGTCCTGTTGAATACCGTCTGGAGGAAAATGAAGACGGCAGCGCTACCGTATGGGTGAGCGAGATTGACCGCATGTACGGGACGAAGGTTACGGCAGGTTTCACCTTGTACCCGGACAAAGCGTATTTGGAAATCGCTGCCCAGCTCTACAACCGTACACCGGGGCCGCAGACGTTCCTGTGGTGGGCGAACCCTGCAGTAGCGGTCAACGATCATACGCAATCGGTGTTCCCGCCGGATGTGAATGCCGTATTCGACCACGGTAAACGTGACGTGTCCAAATTCCCGATTGCTACGGGCACCTACTACAAGATGGACTATTCCGAGGGCGTGGATATCTCCCGATACAAGAACATTCCCGTGCCGACGTCATACATGGCATACAAATCCGATTACAACTTCGTCGGCGGCTACGATCACGCGCTGCAAGCAGGCTTGCTGCACGTCGCGAACCACCATATTTCGCCCGGCAAGAAGCAGTGGACATGGGGCAATGGGGAATTCGGGCAAGCGTGGGACCGCAATTTGACGGATGAAGACGGACCGTACATCGAGCTTATGACAGGGGTTTACACGGACAACCAACCAGATTTTACATGGCTGCAGCCTTACGAAGAGAAGTCCTTCAAACAATACTTCATGCCTTACAAAGATATCGGTGTCGTTAAGAACGCGACTACTGAAGCTGCGATTAACCTGGAAGTCGACGAGAATCTAGCGGCGGCTAGCATTTATGTGTACGCGACATCGGTGATAGAAGGGGCAACTATAGAGCTTACAGGCAGCGGTATTAGCGGAAAATCGTACTTCAGCGAGCAACTCACTCTCTCCCCGTTGAAGGGATATCAGACTGAAGTCAAGTTGGATTCGCATGTTCTCGCACATGAATTAACGTTGACGGTAAGGGATGCATCGGGTCGGGCGCTTGTGGACTATACACCGAAGAAGCCGCAGATCGAAGAAATTCCAGAGGCGGCGAAGCCTTTGCCGGAGCCGGAGGAATTGAAGACGAACGAGCAATTGTATCTAGCAGGTCTTCACTTGGAACAGTACCGGCACGCGACTTTTGAGCCGGAGGCTTATTACCTCGAAGGGTTGAAGCGGGATTCCAGCGATATTCGCATAAACGTCGCATATGGAACACTGCTGCTTCGCAGAGGGCGGTTAGAAGAGTGCGAAGCTCATTTCCGCGCAGCGATCAAGAGTCTGAATTGGCGCAATCCGAACCCTTACGACAGCGAAGCTTATTACCAGTTGGGCGTTACTCTGAAGCTTCAAGGCCGGCAAGAAGAAGCGTTCGCAGCGTTCTACAAGTCCGTATGGTCGGCGGCATGGCAGGACAGCGGCTACTTCTCCTTGGCGCAAATCGCAGCCGAGCAAGGCCGGCTGACCGAAGCACTGGAGCTTGTCGAGCGTTCGCTCATTCGCAACTCGCATAACTACAAAGCAAGAAACTTGAAGGCGGCGCTCCTTCGCAAGCTCGGCCGGCTTGAGGAAGCCATCGCGTTCAGCGACGAAACGATACGATCGGACATTGCAGACTTCGGTGCGAACAACGAGCTGAGACTGGCTTTGGAATCGGCGGGGGATATAGAGAAAGCGGAGTCGAAGTACGAGGAATTCCTGTTCCTGCTCCGGGAGGACGCCCATAATTACTTGTCCTTGGCTTCTGACTATGCCGACGCGGGGCTATACCTTGAGGCTATTGAAGTTCTGAATATGATCGCGGACAACCCATCGGGCAGCACGTATCCGATGATTCATTACACGCTCGGTTATTTGTATGGCAGAACAGGTCAAAATGAACTTTCGCTGAAGCATCTCGAAGCTGGGGGGGCGGCATCTCCGGACTATTGCTTCCCGAACACCTTGTTCGACTTAACGGTTCTAAGATTCGCCACGCGTATGGTGCAGAGCGATGCCAAGGCGCACTATTACATTGGCAACTTGTACTACGACAAGAAAGTCGCTGACAGAGCGATCAGTCATTGGGAGACGTCGCTGTCGATTGATCCGTCATTCCCGACCGTAAGCCGGAACTTGGCGCTCGCTTACTACAATAAGCTTGGCGATCAAGATAAGGCACTTCAAGCATTGGAGCGGGCTTTTGCTTGCAATCAAGAGGATGCAAGGGTGTTCTATGAGCTGGATCAGTTGTACAAGAAGATCGGGGTCTCTCCGGAGGAACGACTCGACCGATTGTCCGCACACGTCAATCTCGTGGAGCGCAGAGACGATCTCTACTTGGAGTACGTCACGCTTCATAATCGCCTGGGCCGCAACGGGATTGCTGCCGGACATCTCGCTGCACGCCAGTTCCATCCGTGGGAAGGCGGGGAAGGGAAAGCGACTGGCCAATATGTTCTCTCCCACGTTGAATTGGCTCAAGCATGCTTGTCCGGTGGCAAATACGCCGAAGCGATCGATTGGCTGAAGAAAGCGCTCGTCTATCCTGTAAACCTTGGCGAAGGCAAACTCACGGGAGCGCAAGAAAACAATATTTACTATTATCTCGGCAATGCCTATGAGGGATTAGGTCATGCGGAAGAGGCCGAGGCTGCGTACCGCATCGCATCAGTCGGGCTCGAGGAACCAGCCAGCGCGATGTTTTATAACGATCAGCCGCCGGATATGATCTATTATCAAGGCTTGGCATGGCTGAAGCTGGGGAATGAGAAGGAAGCCAAGAGACGTTTCTACAAGCTGATCGACTACGCGGAGAAGCATATTTTCGACGATGTCAAAATCGATTACTTCGCGATTTCGCTGCCGGACTTCCTCGTCTTCGAGGATGACTTGAACGGCAGGAATGAAATTCACTGCCGTTATATGAGAGGACTTGGGTTGCTCGGACTCGGACGCCATGGGGAAGCAGCCGAAGAGTTTGCTTCGGTGCTGCGACTGGACGCGAATCATCTTGGTGCATTCCTTCATTCCAGAGCTATCTCTTTGTGATGTGAGCAGAAGAGGCGGTGGGATCATATGATTCAAGTGAGAAAAGGTAGTGTATTAGGTTTTCCGTCCATCACCGTAGCTACGGCATGCTATGAAGTAACCGTCGTTCCCGGAATTGGGGGACGTATTATGGGGTTCGGCGCAGACGGAATCAATCTGCTTTATCAGAACGAAGCGTTGGCTGGATTCCGACCTGTATATGACGCGGACAGCGCTGAAGAAATGCGCAGACAGCGAATAGAAGGACCGCTGCTGCTGTACGGCGGCGAGAAAACATGGCTCGCCCCGCAGAGCGATTGGGGCAGCAATGCTTATGCCGATCTCGATCATGGAGACTATGAATGCAGCCTGCTGAAGAAAGACGACCGTACGGTAGAGCTGGTTCTGACAAGTCCGATCTGCCGAGAGACAGGGCTGCAGCTCGTGCGCACGATAACGTGCATCGATGGCGAACCATACATGGATATGGAGCAGAAGCTGATCAACCATAGCGCCGTTCCGGTAACGAAAGGGCTCTGGCAGGTGACGATGCTGAATCGTCCCGGTACAGCACTGATTCCGGATGGACCGCTGCTGCGCGGCGAAGAACCGATTCCGATCTATTACGGCGAGAATGCTTCGTTTCAACAGGTCGAAGGCGGCTGGCAGATGGAGCTTCAGCTTCAGGAGGAGCTGGAGTATAAGCTCGGGTTTGCAACAGACGCGGGCTGCGCATCGGCTCGTCATGAAGCAGGTAATGGTCAGATGTACACGCTGACCAAGCGATTCGAGGCAAAAGCAGATGTCGCTGCATATCCGCACGGCACGGTCGTTGAAGTCTATAATGCGAGCAAGTATGCGTATTACGAGCTTGAAGTGCATAGTCCCGCGTGCACGCTGCGGCCTGGAGAAAGTGCTTCTTTTGCGATACGATGGGAGCTTGACGTTGTTGCCGCAGCCTTATTTCCCGCCTCTCAGCATGTCTAAGCGCACAAACTTGGGACTCTGCGCCTCCGAGAGTCGGATTTTCCGACTCTCACTTCAGGAATCGCCCTAATTGCGAACTGAGAGGGCTATGTTGGAAAAATCAGAAAAATCCACTCATTTTTCGGCAGAAGGAGCTAAGTTGGCGATTTCCAGAGAAAATGAGTGGGAAAATCCAATATAGATAGCAGTTTCGCTCAAAATTGGCGTTCTATGATGGAAAAATCCATCATACGTGGCCGTATCGGTGAAGCAGCTCTTTCCCGGCAGGAAGCCCGATCGCTTCGCCGAATAGAATGGCCGATTGAAGAAATTGCGCGGACGATGAGTCGGAGATACAGAACTTGGATAGATGACGCAGGTTAACCGGGCGGTCGAACATGCAGATGCCGCCGGACCATCCTTCGCCGCCGTCGAGTGGACCGGGTTAGTCGCAGCCGCTTTCCAGCGGTGCGAACAATGTGAATACGATACGGCCGGCTTAGTCCGCGCCGAGCTCGATAAGAAGAGTGGTTTTCCTACAGCAGCCCCAAACGAATCAACCCGTTCAGGATTCCATCATCTGAATTCGACGAAGTCACGATATCCGCCGCTTGTTTGACCTCGTCCGCGGCGTTGCCCATCGCTACAGCCGTGCCCACGTATTTGAACATTTCGATATCGTTCAGACCGTCGCCGAATGCATATGCGTTCTCGGTTTCCAGCCCCATTTTCTCCAGAACCTTGGCAATTCCAGCTGCTTTGGACGCATTTCGCGGCAGCACATCCCATGCCGTCGTGTGCCATTGGATGAAGCTGTAGTCGGGAAATTGGTCCGCATACATGCGCTTCTCTTCATTCGAGCAGAAGAGGCCGAGCTGATGAACGGCGGAGTGTGTATGGTAATGGGGATCGATTGCCGGATAGCTCGCTTTCCACGCTTTGAATCCGTCCCAAATGAGCGGATGGTCAGGCTGATTGACTGTAATTCCTTGATGGTTGCAGTAGGCCAGGCCATGCCCGTTCTCCAGCGTCAATTCGGATATTTCCCGCAGCATGCCGCCTGGAAGCGATGAAGAGAGAAGCTCCTCGCCTTCAAACACCACATATTGTCCATTAATAGAAACGAAAGTATCGATATTCGTCTCGCGGCGAATCCAATCGAACGAGTTCGGTGTCCGCCCCGTAGCAATTGCCGTATAAATGCCTTTCTGTTGAAGGGTGCGAATGGCTTCCTTCGTCGAAGCAAGAATTTCTTTATCTTCACCCAGAAGCGTTCCGTCCAAGTCGAAGAACACAATTTTATCCGTTTGCAGCATCGTAAAACCTCCCATGTGCAGCTTTCGCTTTCATCTCGCACGAATTGCTTACACAAAAGAGCATAATTTATGAAAAGCTTTTCAGGTCAAGTGAAAAATTTTTTAACACCACCCGGAAGGAAGCTAAACGGTGTCGCGTTCTATGATTTCGAACGCTAGAGCTCGATGTTCCGGCTCCTTGTTAACGACTGCAATACGGTCGTGAAGCATACTAAACGCGGTCGTTCCCATCTCGAACAGGTGGTTATCGATAGTCGTCAGCTGCATGACCTTGGCAATCGGCTGGTTGTCGAACCCGATAATCGCAAGCTCCTCCGGTACGCGCACGCCTGCCGAACGCGCTTCCATTAACAGTCCGGCAGCAGCTTGGTCGCCGGTCACGAGCATGGCGGTAGGGCGTTCAGACATTGCGGTTAACTTATGAAAGACCCCGGCTCCGTCCTCGATCGTATAACAGTCATGAAACATCCATTGCTCTTGCACAGGCTGGCGAATCAGTTCCATGTGCTCCATATAGGCTCTTCTTCGAATCACCGTGCTATTGCCATCGCTTCGACCAACGCAGAAACCGATCCGGTTATGCCCTTTGTCCGTAAGAAGCTGCAGTGCCTTGCGGAAACAACGATCGTGATCCAGATATACGGAAGAAACCGACGAATCGCTCGTATTCTCACACGCAACGATAGGACCATATTGGGTGTAGGGTTCGATCTGTTCCAGCGGAAGTGACTTGGAAGCGATGATTGTTCCGTCAATTTGCCTCAGCTTCAGCATCTCAAGAACTTTAGTCTCTTCAACCTCCGAGTAATTCGTCTGGCACAGCATTAAGTGAAATCCGCTCTTCAGCGCCTCATTAGCGGCTCCTTCAATAAGCTGGGAGAAGTAGGCGTGGTTAATAAAAGGAAGCATAATCGCAATGTTGCCCGTCGTTCCTTTGATCAGATTGACGGCATTCATGTTGCGCGTATACTGAATCTGCTCGATTGCATCAAGCACAGCTTGACGCTTCTCTTCACGGACATAGGGATGGTCGTTCAGCACGCGCGATACGGTCGAGATGGACACGCCAGCCATCTTGGCGATTTGTTTAATGTTGGCCACGCAGTCTATGTCTCCCCCTCTCTCGGCGCGAGCACAAGCATTTTCATAAGGATATCGCAATCCGAATGCTGCGCGCAAACGAGCGCACGGGAGAAGGAAACGGCTGTTGCTTGGCGAAAATGAATCGGTATGAACGAAACCTTAGGCGGTCGCGCAAGCGAAGGGACAAAGAGGAGGAAGGTTCAACGATGTTGAGAACGATTCCACAAACGATGAATGTGCCGAAATTTATCGGCGGAGGGCAAATTCAATACGGCGATAAAGAGGTGCCGGTTCCAGGTCCGGGACAGCTGCTTATCGAGGTGAAGGCGAACGCGCTGTGCGGCTCGGACCGAGGGCAGTTCTACGACGGGACGGATACGACTCCGGGGCACGAAGCTTCGGGAATCGTGGCAGCGGCAGGCAGCGGTACGAAGACCGCAGTGGGGACGCCAGGCGTCGTGTTCCTGATGGACTTCTGCGGCGAGTGCCGGAGCTGCAAGCTTGGACTAACGAATCAATGCCTTGGCAAAAGAGCCGATTACGGTTTCTCGCACGACGGCGGATACGGACCCTATATGGTCGTGAATGAGAACGTATTCTTCGCGATCGATCCTTCGCTGCCGTTGACGGAAGCGACGCTGCTGCTGGACATTATGGGTACGGGCGGCCATTCGATCAAACGCGCCAAGCTTGTCCATCCTGACATTCGCGCTGTCCTCGTAGCAGGTGCCGGTCCGATCGGGCTTGGCGTGCTGGCTATGGCCAAGCTCATGCTCGGCATGGAGACGCCCGTGTTCATCATGGATTTCGTGGCGTATCGCTTGGAGCTTGCGCAGCGTATGGGAGCTGTGCCCGTCAATTTGGCTGAGACCTCGCTTCAAGAGGCGATGCAGCAAGCTGGTCTCGCGGGCTTCGATGTCGCTATCGACACGAGCGGCAAGACGGCAGGACGACAAACGGCGCTGCAAGCGCTGGACAAACGGGGCGTGCTCGTGTGCGTCGGCCACGGGCAGGAGCTGAATCTGCAGGTTTCGTCTGATCTAATCGCTGCTGAACGGGCTGTGCTCGGAAGCGAGTACTTCCAGTTCGGCGAGCTGCAGGAGAATCACGAGCTTATACGAGAGCATTTGCCGTATTTGAGCCAGATCATTACGCATCGCTGCGGAGCTGACCGGATTCAAGAAGCGTATGAGTTGTTCTTCAAAGGCGATACCGGAAAGGTGATTATTGAACAATGAGCGCGAACAAGGTAAAAGTAGCGCTGATCGGCGCCGGTGGATGGGGACTGCAGCATGCGCGAATCTTTCAGTCGCGGGAAGACATTGATTTCTGCGCCATCGTCGGGCGCAACTCGGAGAAGACGCAGGCAAGGGCCGCGAAGTTCGGCGTGAACGCCTACACGGATATTGGCGACATGCTGGATAAGGAACGTCCTGAGCTGGTCAGCTTATGCCTGCCCAATCAGAACCATTTCGAAGCTACGCTGAAAGTCATTCAGGACGGCTATCCGCTTCTGGTCGAGAAGCCGCTTGTTTTCGACTTGAAGGAGGCGGATACGCTGCTCGCCGAGGCGGCGAAGCGGGAGCTGTTCTTCGCGATCAACTTCAATCACCGCTACGCCAAGCCGGTTCAGCTGGCGTATGAAGCGATCCGCGCGGGCAAGCTTGGCGAGCTGACCTTGGCCTCGTGGCGGTTCGGCGGAGACGGAGCAAGCGACCATGCTCACGCGAATCTCATTGAAACGCAGTGCCATGGCTTCGATATGCTGGAGCATCTGTGCGGACAGGTTGAATCGGTCATGGCTGAGATGACCGATAAGACGGGCGGCGGCTTGCGGACGATGTCCATCGCGCTTAAATTCGCGAATGGAGCCGTCGGCAGCATCATCGGAACCTATGATTCCTCTTACGCCTACCCGGATACGCACCGGGTAGAGCTGGATGGAACGGGAGGCCGCGCGGTCATTCATGATACGGTCAAACGCTACACGTACCATCCTTCGGGCAGCGAGCTCGGCGAAACGTGGGAAGCCGGTTATTTCAACGATATGGACAGGGAATTCCATCGCACGTTCGACAAGCACATGGACGATATGCTACGTGCATTCCGTGAAGGCAGGCAGCCGCCGATTCACGCCTCCGCTGGACGCCGCGCCTTACAGCTGGCTTATGCAGCGATTCGTTCTTATGAGACCGGTCGCCGGGTACGCGTCGATGAGATCGAATAAGATTCCGTATACCTATAGGACGAAGCCGAGCCATCCGTAATGGAGGGTTCGGCTTTTATTTTAGAGTCGCCACAATTCCGCCATTTGACTTCCCTATTTGGTAGAGCTAATATAAATCCAACACGATATATCGCACACGATGTATCTTATGGGATGCAGTTTCGTAAGGGAAGGAGAACGAGCTTGGAACGAGCGGAGTTTATACGAGAATCCATTGATTATTTGCACCGATTAATGATGAAGAATTTGCAGCGACATGCTGAACAGCAAGGTGTCACGGTTCCTCAGACGCGGGTGATCGCGGAAGTGCTGATGAACGAATCGATCAGCATCAAGCAGCTGACGCAGAATCTCCGGATGACGCAAAGCACCGTTTCGGACATCGTGGAACGGCTGACCGCAAGAGGCATACTCATGAAGAAGACGGACCCGAATGACAAGAGAGCGGTGAAGATCTCGCTGACGGATCCTGTTCGGAAAGAGATCAACAATCGAACGCCGGAGCCGCTCAACCAATATGTCAGAGATGTCCTGAGCCAGCTGCAGCCGAACGAGCAACAGATTGTGGAAGAAGGCATTCGGCTATTCGTCACCGCAGTGAAGGAGAAGGCGAAGGCAGACGGCATGGAGGACGATCGTTATTTCGATATTTTATTTTTACCCAAAGAAAACCTATCTACAGATAAATAATGAAGAGGCAGCATGGGGTAGGAGGCAGAAGTTCAAATGGCAAAATATTTGTACAGGCTAGGGTTGTGGGCAGCGAGAGGCGGCAAGAAGGTGCTGCTCGGCGCGATTATTATCTTGGTCGCACTAGGCGCAATCGGCTTAACGCTGGGGCCGTCGTTCAGCAATGAATTGACCATTCCGAATACGCCGGCGGACAAAGCCGCGAAGATTATTAGCCAAGAGTTCTCCCAGCCAGGAGTTCAAGCAGCCAAGATTCAGGTCGTCTTCAAAGCCCCGGATGGCGAAACGCTGGAGTCCGAGAAGTGGCAGAAGGTGATGGAAGATACGATTACCGGAATGAGCAAAGCGCCGGATGTCGCGCTTGCCACGACGCCGATGCAGCTCAAGAATTTGAACATGACCAAGCAGATCGGATACGGAGAAGTCACGTTTAAAGCAGCGGCGTTAGACGTTTCGGCCGAGACGAAGGACGTTATCGTGCATCAGTTGGATGCGGCGAGAGCGGCCGGTCTCCAGACGGAAGCGCGTGGGGACATCCAGATTACAGAGGGCGGAGAATTCCCGGTTGAAGTAATCGGGATTATCGCAGCATTCGTTATTTTGGCGATTACGTTCGCATCCTTCCTTGCGGCCGGTTTGCCGATTGTTTCGGCAGCGGTCGGCCTTGGTGTTGGGATGCTGGGTATCGTTATTGCATCCAGCTTCATTGAAGTTCAGAGCGTTTCGCTCTCCTTGGCCGCGATGCTTGGGCTTGCAGTAGGTATCGACTACGCCTTGTTCATCATCACACGCTTCAGACAGCAGATGGCTCAAGGATACACGGTTCAAGAGTCTGTTGCGATCGCGAACGGTACGGCCGGAAGTGCGGTCCTCTTCGCAGGCGTCACGGTTGTCATCGGACTTCTTGGATTGTCCGTTGCGGGCATTCCGTTCCTGACCATGATGGGCGTGGCTTCGGCGTTATGCGTCATTACGACGGTTCTTGTATCGATTATTGTTTTGCCGGCACTGCTGGGCTGGATGGGGCATAAGATTTCCCCGGCCAAAGGAAAAAAGGCGGGTTCGAGCCGCAAGTCGGGTTCGAGCAAGAAGCAATCGTCCAGCAAGTGGGGGACCTTCGTTACGAAGCGTCCGCTGCTCGTATCCTTCGTAAGCATTGCGCTTCTTGCAACGATTACGGTGCCGTTTACCCATATCAACCTCGGTTTGCCTTCGGACGGTACAATGAAGTCGACAGACATGACCGAGAGAAGAGCGTTCGACTTGCTGACGGAAGGCTACGGCGTTGGCGTCAACGCATCCTTGGTTATCGGAGCGCAGGTGGCTAATCCAACTGAAGCTACGGCAGGTGATATTGCGAAGATTAAGGATGAGATCAGCGGACTTGCTGATGTTCAGACGATCACGCCGCCATTCCCGGGACCATCCGGCAAGCTGTATCTGATGACGGTTATGCCGAAGTCCGGACCGGATGATACGAAGACGAAGGATCTGGTCAAAGCGATTCGCGATCTCTCGAGCCGTACGCAAGCTGAGAATGGAATCGAGCTGCTCGTTACAGGTACGACGGCGATGAATATTGATATCGCGAACAAGCTGAACGATGCTTTGCCAGTGTTCGCAGCGCTTATCGTCGTACTTGCTTATGTGATTCTGGTGCTCGTATTCCGATCGATCTTCATCCCGCTCAAAGCCGTTCTCGGGTTCCTGCTCTCGCTCGGAGCGACGCTCGGTTTCGTCGTCTTCGTCGTGCAGGACGGACACCTGAACAGTTTCTTCGGCTTCCCGGCGACCAGTCCGATTCTGGCGTTCATGCCAGTTATTCTGATCGGCATCCTGTTCGGATTGGCGATGGACTATGAGATCTTCCTGGTGAGCAAGATGCGCGAGGTATACGCCCACACTGGCGATGCTCGCAAAGCCATCCTCGATGGCGTCCGTGACAGCGGCAAAGTCGTAACAGCAGCGGGCTTGATCATGATCTCCGTCTTTATCGGCTTCATGCTGGCACCTGATGCGATTATCAAGTCGATGGGCCTCGCGCTTGCTTTCGGCGTATTGTTCGACGCCTTCGTCGTACGGATGACGCTAGTTCCAGCGGTCATGAGCCTGATGGGCAAATCCGCATGGTACATGCCGCGCTGGCTCGATCGCATCCTGCCGAATATCGATGTGGAAGGCGAGAGCATTCTGCATGAGGTGGAGAAAACGAAGAAGAAGAGTGCGTAAAGTTTCATTCTAAATTAACGCAAGCTGTCCCAAACCTTCCAACAAATTCGTTGGAAGGTTTTTCTTGACTCTGGATTTACTCGTACTCCATAATTAAACTGACTAGTCAGTACAAAAATGGAGGGTTGTTATGAAGAGTGGGTTGAACCAATACGATTTGCTTCCTCTAGAACGGTACAGACAACAACGAGCGGCAGGAGCGGCGGTGTACGACTCCGATAGCGGATCATGGTCCGTCTACACGCATGACAGCGTTAAGCGGATTCTTGCCGATTACGAGCATTTCTCTTCACAGATGCAAGAGAATCCGAGCGAGGACGAACCAATCGAAGGCAGCATCCTGCGGCGGGATCCGCCGAAACACAAGCAGATGAGATCGCTCATCGCGAAAGCCTTTTCCGCGAAGGTCGTAGAAGGCATGGAACCGCAAATCCGGAAGATCGCGGAGGAATTGCTGGATCGTGCCGCATCCTCGGGCAGCCTCGAAGTCGTCAGCGAATTCGCGAGTCCGCTGCCGGTTATCGTTATCGCGGAGCTGCTCGGCGTGCCATCGGAGGACCGGGAGCTGTTCAAGGGCTGGTCCGACGATCTCGTTGGGAACGATTATGCACGTTACTTGCAATGTCAGAAGGAGATGGCAGCATACTTCCGCATCCAGATCGAAGACCGCAGCAAGCAGCCGACGGACGATTTGATTACGGCGCTCATGCAGTCCTGCATGGCGGATGAGAACGGGCTTAGCGAGCTGGAAGTGATCGGAATGTGCATCCTGCTGCTTGTCGCCGGGAATGAAACGACGACTAATCTGATTTCGTCGATGATCATGTGCCTCGAGAGAAGCCCCGAAACTTACGGAGAACTTCGCCGGGATCGGGGACTGATTCCCGGAACGATCGAGGAAACACTCCGTTTCTGCTCGCCCGTTCAGGTCATGGAGCGCAGGGTAAAGGCGGATATGGATTGGAACGGGCATGCGATGCAAGCCGGGCAACGAGTATATGCCTTCATCGGAGCGGCAAACCATGATGAAGGAGTGTTCGCCGATCCGGAGCGATTCGACGTCACGCGCAGCCCTAACCCGCATCTGGCTTTCGGTCAAGGCATTCATTTCTGCTTGGGGGCGATGCTGGCACGGCTGGAAGCGAAGGTGGCGCTCCATGTTATCGTCGATCGGTTAGAGCGTATACAGCGTCTCGAGGACGGACCGCTTGAGAGATTGAATAGCGATATGATGTTCGGCGTCAAGCGGATGAGAATTCAGGTATAATCAAGCTGACTAGTCAGTTTGATTATGGGGGTAACGGATGATGAGCAGAGACAAAATATTAGATGCGGCCGCACGGATGTTCTCGCGCAGCGGCTATCATCGGTCGAGCATGGATGAGATCGCGCTGGAGGCCGGCGTTGCCAAGGGGACGCTGTACTATCATTTCCCGGGGAAGGCGCAGATGTTCCAGGCGCTCATTACGGAAGGGCTGCAGATGATCACCGAAACGATCAAGGCGGAGATTGACCGCGATCGTTCGCTTCGGGAGCAGATCGAGACGGTTATTCGGCTGAACGTGGATCTTTTCCTGGAATACAGCGAGCTGGCCCATATTTTCTTTAATGAAATATCGAACGGCATCGAGGAAGACGTGCTGCTGGCCGTACGGAAAGAACGGAGCGCGTATAATCAATTCATTGCTGATATTCTCATCGATGCAGGCATTCCGCCCGAAGACGGACCTATGGCCGCGGCAGGCATTCTATCGATGATGGACGGTTTATGCAGCTATTATCTGCGTCATCCCAGTGAAGCGAAACGCGAGCAGATCGATCGTCTGCTGTACGCCGCGGTTACGACGGGATTGCGACCGATGTGATTATACGAAATGAGCTGGACGCTGTAGCGCCAGCTTTTTTTTATACTGCGTCTTGCACATTAAAGCCCTTTTTGCTAAATTAAAATCATGTACGATATATGAAATTGTGGTGGAGATGCAGAATGTCCAAAGGTTTAAATCGCTATGTATTAACGGATGAAGTCTATGCCATTATTAAGGCGCGGATTCTGAATCACGAGATTGCATCCGGCGAGAAGATCAACATCGATCAGCTTGCCCGCGACCTCGAGGTCAGCAATATTCCGATTCGCGAGGCGTTATCCCGCTTAGCGGCGGAAGGCTTGGTGGATACGGTACCGTTCAAAGGCATGTATGTCGCGAAGATGTCGCTGCAGGAGCTGGACGAGATGTTCGAGATCCGGATGGAATTGGAGTGCTTGGCGATCCGAAAGGCCGCACAACAGATTCCGTCTGCGAGCTTGGAGCAGCTGAAGGTGGAGATGAATAGCTGCTCGCTTCCTGAAGTCGCGACAAGCGAGCAGAAGATTCAGATCGTTGCAGAGATGAACGAGAGCCTTCATGGCTTGATTCTGAACTATTGCGGCAACCATTCGTTAAGACAGCTGATCCAAATGTATATCGAGAAAATCCAACGCTATTTGACGGTGAGTCACACGGATCTGGATCATCAGTTGATTCAGGCCGAGTGGGACGAACATATGCAAATTGTCAGCAGCTTGTCGTCGGGAGATGTGGCGGCGGCCGAACAAGCATTGAAGAATCACTTGGAAAACTCGTACAAACGAACGCGTGCGTTCTTTGTATAAGCTTTTCCTTCGCATAAATCATGTATGATACATTATTTGAGAGGGGCGCGAGAGGATGATTTTGAAGGGGAAAACAGCCATCGTAACCGGAGGCTCATCCGGTATCGGTGAAGCAATCGTCCGTTTGTTCGCTGCGCAAGGGGCCAATGTGGCCATTGCGAATCGCAGTGAAAAGGAAGGTGCCCGGGTTGCTGACCAGTTGCAATCCGACGGATTCAGCGTCATTGCGGTGAAGACCGACGTGGCGAAGGAAGCGGATATCCGCCATCTGATTCAGGAGACGCTGCAGACTTTTGGACAGATCGATATCGTGGTCAATAACGCAGCCGCCATTATGTCTAAATATCTGGAAGAATTCGAGGTGGAAGAGTGGGACCGGATCTTCGATGTGAATCTGAAGAGCGTGTTCCTGATGATCAAGCACTCCATCGGGGAGCTCAAGAAGACGCGCGGATCCATCGTGAACATGTCTTCATTGAATGGCTTGATCGGCCAGAAGATGAACCCGGTCTATGCAGCGACCAAAGGCGGCATGAACGCCATGACCAAGGCACTGGCATTGGATTACGCGCCATTCGGAGTCAGAGTGAACAGCATTTGTCCGGCCGGCGTTACGACGCCGTTACTGGAGCAGTGGATTCAGCAGCAGGATAACCCAGCCCGGACGGTTCAAGACCTCAATGATATGCACGCGCTGGGAAGACCGGCGACTTCGGAAGAAATCGCGCAGGCTACTCTGTTCCTGGCTAGTGATGCAGCAGGTTTCGTTACCGGCGTTGCTCTTCCCGTTGATGGCGGAGCATCGCTTGGTTATTAATAGCTATTAATAGCAATCCAATATTTATAACTACATAAAAGGGAGATATCACTCATGAAAATTACGAAAGTCGAACCGTTTGCCCTGCACGTGCCGATCACGCCGCCAATTACAGATGCCATTAACGTCGCTACGCATTGGGGGCTTGCCGGTGTTCGGATCTATACCGATGAAGGCTACGTCGGGTATGGCTATACGGGTACATGCGCGCACGGCGACGACATGATCGTCGATACGATTGAGAAATACTACGCGCCGCTGCTTATTGGCAAAGATCCATTCATGGTCAAAGCGCTGTGGGATGACATGCGTTTCGGCAAGATGCATTGGATCGGCAGAGCCGGCGTGACGCATATGGCGCTTGCTGCAGTCGACATCGCGCTGTGGGACATCATGGCGAAGGCATCGAACAAGCCGCTCTGGCAGCTGCTCGGCGGTGCGAAGTCCAAGCCGATCAAAGCGTACAACACGAACGGCGGCTGGCTGAACTGGTCGAAGGAGCGCCTGCTCAAGGACGTGACGGAGATCGTGGAGTCGGGCTTTACCGGCGTGAAGATCAAGGTGGGCAAACAAGACCCGCGTGAAGATTACGACCGCTGCAAAGCAGTGCGCAAGGCGATCGGCGACGACGTTATCTTCATGATCGACGTCAACCAGCAATGGAACATCAATACGGCGATGACTTGGGGCAAGAAGCTTGAAGAGTTCGATCTCTTCTGGCTCGAGGAGCCGCTGAACCCGGACGACATCATGGGTCACAAGAAACTGGCGGATGAGCTGAACGTTCCGATCGCGCTGGGCGAGCATGTGTACAACAAATATGCTTTCCGCGATTACATTCATCAAGGTGCAGTCGAGTACTGCCAAGTCGACGTAACTCGTGTCGCCGGCATTACGGAATGGCTGCAGGTCGCGGGATTGGCTGCATCCTACGATGTGCCGATTTGCCCGCATGTCGGGGATATGGGGCAGATCCATCAGCATCTCGTCGCGTCGACGCAGAACGCGATCATGCTGGAGTATATCCCGTGGATTCGTCATATTTTCGAAGAACCGGCTACTGTGAAGGACGGTCACTATGTGCTGCCTGAGATGCCGGGCGCGTCGACAACCGTTCTTCCGAGGTACTTTGAGGAGTATCGGGTGAGATAAGAAGCTAGAAAAGAGCTCCGTTCTGGAGCTTTTTTTTCGTTCTGCCGGTAAAGTTCTACTTTTTAGAGAAATGGCTACAATTCAAAGAACTCTTGCATGCCGTGCGGGCTATATAATATAGCTGATTATATATTTTACATCCTTCCGGATTCATTACTAAAATTGATAGAGAACTTTAGATCGAGGAGGGATCGACATGTACAAGAAGCTGCTTCTGTCCTTTGTTGTCTGTATCACTTCATTAATTGTCATCCTTACCTCCGTGCTTTTCTACAATTACAAGAGCTCGTCGATCTCGCTGCTCAAGGAAGCGAATGTGAATGTGCTCTCCAAGATCAGCTACAGCTCCGTCTACATGGACAACATCGCGAAGAAATTCAGCCAATCGCTCTCCTTAAACAACTACATTATCGCCTTTGCCAACAGCAATGACCTGGATATTATTGTGACGGGCAATGCCATACGGACGCTGGATTCCTTAACGATTCCCAATACGTACATTTATTCCGCCTACATCTACAATAGCAAGATCGATACGGTCATTTCCTCGCCGCCGAGCACGTTCTTCGACGGACCTGTGTTTGAAGATCAAGAAGCGCTGCGGCTCATTCATGAGGTGCAGGCGAAGAAAGCACCAATCCTGTACCCCATCCCGCGCAAAATCAAGAACCACAACGTGTATACGTACATTTTAGTGGACACCAACGACAACTCCGGGAAGCTCATCAACGCCATCGTTGTGAACGTCGATGCGGACTGGCTGCGTCTTACGATTTCTTCGCTGGATGAGAAAACAAACAAGGACAGCGGCGATATTCTCGTCATTGACGAGAAAGGGACAATCGTCAGCCATCCTTCTTCAAGCATGTTCATGCAGCCTGTCTCCATGCCTGCTTATACCGATGAAATCGCCGGCTCTGCTTCGCCTTCCGGCACCATTCTAGATGAGATCGACGGCAAGAAGTACCTGGTTTCGTATGTTTCCTCTTCCGCATTGAAATGGAAGTTTGTCAGCTTGACCCCGTACCGTGCCGTATTTTCAAGCGTTCAGCGAAATGGCTGGATCACGCTCATATTCTGCCTGCTCGTACTGATGCTGGGTCTCATCGCTGCAATTATCGCCTCGAAGAAGCTCTACCGGCCATTTGCCGTGCTGCAGGATCGAACGACGATGCTCGAAACTCAGAAGCGGGACAGCGCGGCAGTCTTGAGGAATGAATTTATTCATAAGATGATCTCCGCCTCCGCCCAGCTGCCGCTCGCGAAAGTGCATGCGAAGGAGCGCGAACTCCATTTCGATATTTCGTTCACGCACAAGCTGTTTCTCTTTATTCTACGCATCGATGATTATCCGGCCTTCGTTAGCAAGCATAGCGAGCAGGACCGCGGACTGTTCAAGTACTCCATCGAGAATATTGCCAAAGAAATTACGTCGGCTCAGTTCAAGTGCGAGGTTGTGGGCAACGGTTCCGATCAAGTTACGGTCCTGGCCGATTTGCATCAATCGGAGCTCAATCAAGAAGAACTCTACGATAAATTCCGGTCGATTGTCGCGGACATTCAAGCAAGCATCAAGAAGTACGTCCGCACCTCTGTCTCCGGGACGCTCGGCTACAGGATCGAATCGTATGAGCAGATGAAGCTGATCTATGAGGAAACGCTGCAGCTCTCCATGTATCGGTTGATCTATGGGCACGAGAGCCTCATTACGCCGGAAGTGTTGAAGCAGGTGGATGAGGGGCCGTACTATTTTCCAGTGTCCAAAGAGAAGCAGCTGCTCGATGCACTCAGGCTTGGAAACGGAGACTCGGCGAAGGAAATCTATAGCGACATCATGCAGAGTCTTGCGCTTACGTCGTACGATAACATCGTGAGATCGATACTCTATCTGTCCTTCTCCATCTACAATTCGCTTCAGCATCTTCACGAGGATACAAGTGCCAGAATCAACCGAATTACGCTGGAGTTTCTCAACCACTTCTCTTCGTTTGAGACTTTGGAGCAAATCGAGCGTTCCTTCGGCGAATTGATTGATGAGATTATGCAGTTGAAGGATGGCAACAAGGACAAGAAGAAGAACGAGATCGTACAATCGGCCATCGAGCTGATTGAGGAGCATTATCCGAACATGAATCTATCGCTAAGCAGCTGCGCGGAACAGCTATCCATCTCCTCCATGTACCTTGGCAAATTGTTTAAGACGACAACGGGCAAGTCAGTCGCCGAGTATATAACGATGGTTCGAATGGAGAAGATCCGATATTATCTGGAATCTACGAGCCTGCCGATTAACGATATTTTGGAGAAGTGCGGGATTGAGAAATCGAATTACTTCTATACCACCTTCAAAAAGTATTTCGGCGTTTCGCTTACGGAGTACCGCTTGAACATCGTGAAGAAGCCCCCGGCCTCTCCATAGCCTGTTATGAAGGCGACCGTCAGCTGATTATAGTCAGCTGCGATCGCCTTTTTTGTTCCGCTCGGGCCGTTTGAACCGCTTTTAGAAGAAAAATCGCTTTTTTGGAGACGCAATCAACGGAGAAATCGGTGAATTTACGGTTTTTTATTGTATGCGATCCGTCCGCCCAAACCGTATGATAAGCCCATCAACCGCTATGACGCAGCGAAGGAGGATTCCCATGCAGGGAGCTAAGGCACGTCGAACGATACCGGTCCTAAGCGAGCTATTGAAGAACAGAGTTTTCTATTTGATGATGCTGCCGGGTCTCTTATACATCATCATCATGTACTACATTCCGATGGCGGGAGTCGTGATCGCCTTTCAACAATTCAATCCGTTCAAAGGGATCGGCGGGAGCAAGTGGATCGGGTTCGAGAACTTCAAATTTATGTTCCAGTCGGACACCGTTCTGCAAGTGACTTTAAATACGATCTTATACAATCTCGTATTCCTGGTAACCGGGATTGGATTTGCGCTGATCGCCGCTATTCTCATTAACAGCATCGGCAACCGGCTGTTAGCGGGTGCTTACAAGAGCATTCTGCTGCTGCCGTACTTGCTGTCCTGGGTCGTTGGGGAGTATCTGCTGTTCTCTTTTCTCAGTATGGATAAGGGAATCTTGAACCAGCTGCTCGGTTCCTTTGGCATCGAACCGGTCCAGTGGTATTCCGAGCCCTTCTATTGGAGGTTCATCCTCCCCGCGGCTTACATCTGGAAGAATGTCGGGTATTTCGCGGTTATCTACGCAGCAGGCATCGCAGGCATCTCATCGGAGTATTATGAGGCGGCCGAGCTGGATGGAGCCACGAAGTTCCAGCAAGCGATTCGGATTACGGTTCCGATGCTGATGCCGATTACGCTCATTCTTGTTCTGCTGCAAGCAGGCAAAATGTTCTTTGGCGCTTTCGGCGACTGGGGGATGTTCTACAATCTTCCGATGCAATCCGGGGTGCTGTACGGCGCAACCGATGTCATCGACACGTACATCTATCGTTCGCTTAAGCAAATGGGCGACTTCGGGATGTCGTCCGCGGCAGGCTTGTACCAGTCGCTCGTCGGATTCGTGCTCGTGCTTATATCGAATGCCATCATCCGCTTGTACGACCGGGACAGCGCGTTATTCTAGGGGGGAGCAGGGACAGTGAGACCATCATTATCGATATCCAAGCTCGTAGTTAATGCCGGATTCATGATTTACTCGGCGCTCTGCATCATTCCGATGCTCGTCGTGCTGTCCATCTCGTTCTCGAAGGAGCAATCGATCTTCCAAGGCGGCTACAGCATACTGCCGAGGGCGTTCAGCTTGAAGGCTTACGAGTATATCCTCGGCGGCAACACGCCGATTCTTCACGCATATCTGGTCACCATCGCGGCGACGATTGCGGGGACGGTGCTGCATCTGATTATCTCATCGATGTTTGCTTATACGCTCTCGAGAAATGAAGTGAAGTACCGCCATATCGTCTCGTTTCTAGTTGTCTTCTGTCTGCTCTTTAACGGAGGTTTGGTGCCTTGGTACATTCTGTTATCCAAGTATTTGCACCTGAAAGATACATTCTTCGTGCTCATCTTTCCGTACCTCGTCTCGTCGGTCAATGTGCTCATTATGCGCAACTTCTTCAAAGGAATTCCGGATGAAATCATCGAGTCGGCACGGATTGACGGTTCGGGCGAATTTAACACCTTCGTGAAGCTGGTCGTGCCGCTCTCGACGCCGGTGCTCGCGACGATCGCGCTCTTCGTCGGCGTGTTCTTCTGGAACGACTGGTTCACCGCCGCGATTCTGATCGAGAACAACAAGCTGTACACGCTGCAATTCCTGCTGCAATCGATCATGAACAACATTGCCTATTTGCAGGGCAACTCGCTCGTTGAAGATATTGCGGCGAATTTGCCGGACGAGACCGCGCGGATGGCGACCTGCGTGCTCGCGGTTGGGCCGATCGTTATCGCTTATCCGTACTTGCAGCGGTATTTCGTGAAGGGGCTCACGCTTGGCGCAGTCAAATCGTAATGGCTATATCGGGCCAAATCCAGTGCCTGTTACAGCATAGATACAAAAAAAACGGAGGTCATAGGGATGAGCAATGTGAAGAGTAAGCTTAGTAAGCTGTCTGCCGTATGCTTGTTATCAACCGTTCTTCTGCAAGGCTGCGGGTCGTCGAATGACAATACATCGTCTGCCAACGGCTCGAGTGATGCCGCAAAGACGAATAACTCGGCAGCATCCGCGGATAGCGCGAATTCCACGAATAACGCGACTGCGGATTCTTCCGGCAACGCTTCGAGCAATGCAAGCGACAACGCGTCAGAGCCGGCGAAGCTGGATCACGTCGATCTCACGTATTATTTTGTGAACTCCCCGCAGGCGGATATCGCTTCCGTGGAGGCGGCGCTGAACAAGCTCGTCGAGCCGAAGATCAATGCAACGATCCACCTGAAGCTGGTCGACTGGGGCGCGTATGATGAGAAGATGAAGCTCGTGAACGCATCCGGCGAGCCGTACGACTTGGCTTTCACCGCGACATGGACGAATAACTTCTACCAGAACGTGGCGAACGGCGCTTTCGCGCCGATCGATGACCTCATTGACAAATATGCGCCTGACACGAAGGCCGGCGTACCGGATATGTTCTGGAAGACGGTGAAGGTAAAGGGCAAAACATACGGCGTGCCGAACTTCCAGCAAGCGACGGCAGGCTATGGCTATCTGATCCAGAAGACGATCGCGGACAAATATAAGCTCGATTGGAAATCGGTGAAGAGCCTGAACGATCTGACGCCATTCCTCGAAACGATCAAGGCGAATGAGAAGTCGCTCATTCCGTTCGGCTACAACCAGGTGCAGGATCCGTTCCTGCTCGCAACGCCGATGTTCGGTTACGAAGCGCTTGGCGACACGAAGACACCGGGCTGGCTCTCGCTGCAAGACGGCAGCAAGGTCATTAATCAATATGAAACCAAAGCGTTCAGCGATTACATCCACATGATGAGAGACTGGTATACGAAGGGCTATCTGCGTAAAGATGCCGCGACGCTGAAGGATAATACGGCGGATGCCAAGGCAGGCAAGGATGCGATTGCAATGGGTCAAATCGATATCGATACGCCGACGTTCGAAGCAGCAGGCTTGAAACCTGGCGGCCGGATGAGCAACTTCAACAAAGATGTGCAGTCCTATGACCTGCAATTCGTGAAGCCGCTCCTGACAACGGATAAGGCTGCCGCGACGATCACTGCGATTTCCGCGAACTCGCCGAACAAAGAGCGCGCAATGATGTTCATTAACCTATTGAACACCGATCCGGAAATCTACAACACGATTACATGGGGGGTCGAAGGCAAGCACTATAAGAAAGTAGCGGACAACCGGATTGAGACGATTAAGGATGGCGGCTACCAGACGCTGTCTCCATGGGAATTCGGCAACATGACGCAGACGCTTTACTTTGAAGGGGACCCGCAAGGCGCTGAAGTGAATGGCGTTGGCACGAAACTATGGGCAGATCTAAACCGCAATGCAACACCTTCGAGCGCACTCGGCTTCGTATTCGACTTCACGCCTGTGAAGACGGAGAAAGCGAACTGCGATGCGGTTATCGACGAATTGTACTACGCGATCGCTTCCGGCTCCGTTGATCCGGACAAATACTTGCCGCAATTCATCGACCGGATGAAGAAAGCCGGCGCGGACAAAATCATCGCCGAGAAACAGAAGCAATTGGATGAGTGGAGAGCGGCGAATCAGTAGCATGACACGAGACGGAAGAAGGCTTTCTCTGAGGAGAGAGCCTTTTTTACTAGATAAGGGAGAGCGAAATATGAAACCAATAACAGCGGCGTTGATCGGGGCCGGTCAACGAGGAGCAGGGGCGTACGCTCCATATGCGTGGAATCATCCGGAGGAAATTCGTTTCGTCGCTGTCGCCGATGGCGACCAAGAACGGCGGGAGCGGTTCGCAGAGACCTATGGCATACCTGAAACGGAGACGTTTGCAGGATGGGAAGAACTGTTGGCACGTCCTAAGCTGGCGGATGCCGTTCTCATCTGTACGCAGGATAAACTGCATTTTGAGCCGACGATTAAGGCGCTGGAGATGGGTTATCACGTTCTGCTAGAGAAACCGATGTCTCCCGATCCGTTGGAATGCTTCATGATAGGCGAGTATGCGGAGAAGTTCGGCCTTGTGCTGTCGATCTGCCATGTGCTGCGCTATACGGACTTCTTCGCCCAGATCAAGCAGATTGTCTCGGACGGCACGATCGGAAGCCTCGTATCGATCGTGCATGTCGAGAACGTCGAGCATCGGCACCAAGCACATAGCTTCGTCCGCGGCAATTGGAGCAAATCGGAAGTGTCGTGCCCGATGATTCTGGCGAAGAGCTGCCACGATATGGATATCCTGCAATGGATCGTTGATGAACCGTGCACAAAGGTATCCTCGTTCGGATCGCTGATGCATTTTCGCAAGGAGAGTGCGCCGGACGGCGCGCCGAAGCGCTGCTTGGATGGTTGCCCGGTTCAAGAGACATGTCCGTATTATGCGCCGCGTATGTATATGGAGAGGGATGATTGGGTCGGGGCAGTGCTGCGTTCGGTCGTTAGCAACGATACCAGCGACGAGGGCGTGCTGAATTCGTTGAAGGATGGACCATACGGGCGATGCGTGTACCATTGCGACAACGACGTGGTGGATCATCAAGTCGTGAATCTTGAGTTTGCGAGCGGCGCGACCGCGTCCTTCACGATGAGCGCCTTCACGCACGAAGGCGGCCGTTCGGTCAAGCTGATGGGGACGCTTGGGCAAATTCGGGCGGATATGGAGAAGAACGTTATTGAAGTGACGAGCTTCAAGACACGCGAGACGAAGACGGTCCACCTGGAGACAGATGCGGCTGGGCATGGAGGAGGCGACACCAATATCATGCGCGATTTCGTGCGGCTTGTTCGAAGCGACGGCAAGGAGAAGGGACTTACTGGCGCGAAGACCTCGGTGCAGAGCCATTTGATCGCGTTCGCGGCGGAGAAGTCGAGGGTTGAAGGGGAAACCATTTTGATGCAGAAATATGTAGATGAACTGCAGGCGGAGATGCAGAAGAGAGGAGCGGAAACATGAAGCGATATGGCAGCGTGATCAGAGTAAAGCCTGACAAGCTTGAGGAGTATAAGCAATTGCATGCGAGTACCTGGCCGGAAGTTCTGCGCATGATTGCCGCGTGCAACATTCGAAACTATTCCATCTACTACAAAGATGGACTACTGTTCAGTTACTATGAGTATGTTGGCGAGAATTACGAGCAGGACATGGCCAAGATGGCCGCAGATCCGATGACGCAAGAATGGTGGGCCGTTTGCAAGCCCTGCCAAGAGCCGCTGGAAAGTAGGCAGGACGGCGAGTGGTGGGCATCGATGGAGGAGGTATTTCATTTCGGTTAGAGCCCTATGCGGATTGAAAGAAAAAGCCATCCCGAGTTTGCCGGGTTGGCTTTTATCATGATACGCCCAGCATGGGCGTCATCTCTAGGGTGAAAGTCCCGAACGTTGGCTGGCGAACGCCTACCGTTAGCTAAGAGCAAGGGTGTCCGCCGCGAGGCGGAATCTGAAGGAAGCTTAAGGCAAATGCACGAGCCAAGGTACACGAACTGGATCCGAGGCAGGGTTAGCTGGATGAGTCACCCATACATGACGAAATCTCAAGTCGCCAAAAGCTATCCTTGTAAACTCCAGTAATGGCTAATTCCAGAAGAGGGGCATGGGAAATGTCTCGAAACATGCGGACCCGCATGTACGGTGGTGTGAGAGGACGGAGGCTAGCCGCCTCCTCCTACTCGATTTCATGTTCAGCCATCGTCTTCCTAACGGTTCATTCCAACAACCGGACTACTATCAAACTCCACCGCGCAGAACTGTCCCGTCTGTGCCGATTCCTTCGCCTTCAAGCACAGCAGCGCGCTATTAAGGCCATCGTCCAGCGTCGACACCGACTTCTTCGTCTCGCCCCGCATCAGCTCTGCGAAGTTAGCAGCGAGCGCCGCGTCTCCGCCGAAGTGATTCTCGCCCGCACCGACCTTATACGTTTCCACGCGAGGGGTATGGTGCATGTACACCGTCACAACGGCGGTATTGAAGTCGAACTCGACCGTTCCCTTGTAGCCCATGAACCGAGCGCCGCGAGCGCCGGCTTCGTTCCGGACGAAGAAGTTCTGCGAATACGAAGCGTGCATGCCGCTCTCGTAGCGGATCAAGGCGCTGCCGGAATCCTCGTTGCCTGTATCCTCGGCATAGGCGCAATATTGCCAGCTGTCCACCTTCGTCTGCAAGGTGCTGTCCGGGCATGTGCGATAGCGATCGCAATCTACACATTTTAGCCCAGCCGGCTTGTCGCCTTTGAAGATCTGCTTGGAAGTCATCGCACAGACGGTAACCGGCTTCATGCCGAGAACATAGTTGATATAGTCGAAATCATGCGTCGCTTTCTGCAGGAAGAGGCCGCCCGTCTCGTTCTCGTCGCGGTACCAATTCTGAAAATATACGCCGCCATAAGGGACATTATTGATCGCTTGTACATGCTCGATTGTGCCGATTTTGCCCGAGTCGATGATCTCCTTGACCAGCTGCACGATGGACGTTACACGCAGCGGGAACGAGACGATGACCGGACTTGGGTTGGCTGCATAGCAATCTCGCAGCTTCAATAGATCCGCCATATTGGTCGAGACGGGCTTTTCCAGGAACAGAGGCAGCCCCGTTGGCAGCACCTTCACCGCTTGTTCCGTATGGAGGGAGCATCTTGTGCCGATCATGACGCCGTCCAACTGCTCCGCATCCAGCATCTGTTCCGCCGTCTCGTAATAGCGGACGTCCTCGCGAAGCCCGAGACGCTCCCGATCCGCCCGAATTGCATCGCTCCGGGGATCGACGATAGCGGCGATTTGACAAGCCGAGTCTTGTTTCAACGTATCTTTGGCGATGCCCTGAATGCGCCCGCCGAATCCAATAATGCCAATTTTCATTTTCGCAGCAGCCTCCTATAGAGCCTTTGATGGTATCAGTATAATCCGTCCCTCTTCATGATTTCTTTGTACTGGAAGCCGTATTTTTTATCATTCATGTCTGATAGAGAACATGATAAGCTAGTCACATAGATGAAACGGGTTATCATTCCGTAATTCCGGAGGGGAAGGCAGTGGAACAATCGCAATCGGTGCTGGACCCCTATCAGCGAACACGACTTGAGCAGACGATCGTGATCGACCAGATGATTACGATGTTCTATTTCGAATTCGGCCAAAATTACGTGTTCAGCGGGGAAAGCCATAATTTCTGGGAGTTTCTGTACGTTGATCGAGGCGAAATTGAAGTGCTGGCGGATGAGCAGCGGCATCTGCTTACGCAAGGCATGATGATTTTCCATAAGCCGAACGAGTATCACAGGTTTGGCGCCGTCGGCGGCAAGGCGCCGAACGTCATCGTCATGACATTCGAATGTGCGTCGGAGGCGATTGGACATTTCCGAGACCTCGTCATCCAGCTCGAGGACGAAGAACGAAACCTGCTCGCCGATATCGTAAAAGAAGGCATGAATGCGTTCGAGTTCCCGTTCCGGCATCCGCTGAAGCGCCGCGAAGATGCGAAGCTGGGCAGCGAGCAGCTGATCAAATGTTACTTGGAGATGTTCTTGCTTCGGCTGCTGCGCAAGCAAACGATGCATGCGCGCAAGTCGGCGCTATCTTCGGCGGCGAAGGAACGTTCGAACGATGAGCTTGCACGGCATATTGCCAAGTACTTGGAAGACCATCTGGACACCGAGCTGTCGCTGGATGAGGTCAGCCGTGCGTTCATGATTGGGAAGACGCGGCTCAAGGAGCTGTTCAAGCGGGCGACCGGCCATACGGTCATGGGCTACGCGGCGAACGCCAGAGTGGAGCGCGCCAAGCTGATGATCCGCGAGCGTACCGACAATATAACCGAGATCGCCGAGAAGCTCGGGTTCAGCAGCATTCATTATTTCTCCAAAGCATTCAAGAAACAGACGAACATGACGCCGACAGAGTATGCGAGGACGGTGAAGGCAAGGCTGGCTAGCACGAATGCTGACTAGCAGCTAATACTGACTAGCAGCTATGTAAAATACTGGTGACGAACCCCGCATACTCTGCTAAGCTACTCCTTGAAGCGTTTTCAAATGGGAGATGGAAAACAAGTATAGAGGAGATGCATTCCATTATGGCGATTCCGGTCCCATCGGCACGAGTGGCGAAGTTCGAGAAGCAAGCGTTCGGGATGTTCATTCATTGGGGGCTCTATTCCCAGCTTGGGCAGGGCGAATGGGTGCAGCATTTGAAGAATATCCCGATGGAAGAGTATGCCCGGTTAAAGGATACGTTTACGGCAGATGAATTCGATGCAGGGCAAATTGCGAGAATGGCCAAGCGTGCCGGCATGAAGTACATCGTATTGACGACGAGACACCATGATGGATTCTCGCTATATGACACGCGCGGGCTATCCGATTATGATGCGCCGCACAGCGCGGCGAAACGGGACTTGATTGCGGAGTTTGTGAAGGGCTGCAGGGAAGAGGGCATCACGCCGTTCTTCTACCATACGACACTCGATTGGTACCAGCCGAGCTTCAAGGACGATTTCGACGGCTACCTGGAATATTTGCGGGCATCCGTCGAAGTATTGTGCACGCATTACGGGGAGATCGGCGGACTTAGCGTGACGTTCGAACAGGGACGCCCCGAACCGATGAACCGCGAAGGCATGAGCAAGTACGTCTCCGCCGAAATGTGCCAGACCATCAATGGCCACTGGGGCTTCGGTCGGCATGATTTCTCGAACAAATCGACAGGCGAGCTGATCGCCAATCTGGCTGCTTGCCGCAAGGTTGGAGCGAACTACCTGCTCAATGTCGGTCCTCAGGCTGGCGGACGGATATCGAAGCTGCAAGAAGCGACGCTGGAAGTCATCGGGGATTGGATTGAAATGTACGGCCAGCTCATCTACGATGGCAAGCCAAGCCGTGTTCAAGGGCAAGGTAGTAATTTTGCGCTGGAAACGGATGACGGCAAGACGTATCTGTTCGTCCATGATCTAACGATCGATGGCCATGCGAATGTCACTGCAGCCGTAGGCGGAGTCGGGCCAAGGGTATTCATGGATGTGACTGCACCGGTTTCCAGCGTGCGCTGGCTCGATAATAATGAGGAACTGGCGTTCACGCATGATGCGGACTCAGGTCTGCTCTGTTTCCATGCGACAGGGTATCCGTATGGAGATAACTTTGTGGTGCGGGTAGCGGTGATTTCATAGCCCACTTTACCGCAAGCAAAAGTTGCCATTTGGGGAGAGGGTAGAGTTCCGCCATAAGTGCAAATATGCACTTATCGGAGGCGGATTCACCTCAAACCTCGTAAATAAGTGCGAAAATACACTTATTTGGAGCCACATGGGCGATTTTGCCGAGTTGGGTAAAGAATAAGTGCATATTGGCACTTATATCAATCGAAACCTCGCAATCTTTACCAATAAGTGACTATTTACACCTATTCAAATTCGTTAAAAGCAGGTAGAGCAGGAAGGATTGAATAAGGATCCGCGCGGTGCCGTCTGATAATGGATTTTTCCACTATACCCTGGTACGGCTCTCGGCTTCTCAGCTTCTGCACTGGTTTTCGATAAAAGGTGTTAATAGCTAAACCGATGCCCAGAGCTTATCCGACATCCTAAACCACCGACCTGATCGGTGGTTTCTTTGCGTGCAGCGCACGATCTGTGATAATAACGTTAATCGTGTCACAGTTTTCCGTATCTTCGTCATTGGTGCTCCTCTATAATACGTTTTGCAAGCGATTACATAACAAAGGAGAGGATAATTGATTTATGCGCAAATTGAAGAGCAGCAAGAAATCTCTGTTTATTGTTTCTTTGTTAATCGTAGCCATGACAGTCATCGGGTTCCCGGTAGCACAAGCAGATCCTGTAGTTTCCGGCGAGGTTTACAAGCTGGTCAACCCGAACAGCGGCAAGGTGCTCGACGTTGCAAACTCAGGTACTGCTGACAGCACGAATGTGCAAATCAAGACGTACAACGGGCAGACGGGACAACACTGGAAGCTCGTCACGAATGGAGATGGAACGTTCAAGCTGCTCGCCGCGAACAGCGGCAAAGCGTTGGATGCAGCAGGCGCCGGCACGGCAGACGGCACCAATGTTGATATCTATACGGATAATGGAACCGGCGCTCAGAAATGGACGGTCAGCCCGAATTCCGATGGCACGGTGAAGATTATCAACCCTAACAGCGGCAAAGTGCTTGATGTGAACGGCGGGGGACAGGCGGATGGAACGAATGTGCAGATCTGGACGGACTGGGGAACCGTCGGTCAGAAGTGGAAGCTCGTTAACTTGTCGGCTCCGGAAGCGAATAATCTGGCCTTAGGCAAAACAGCGACGGCGAGCTCGACAGAAGCGGCGACGTATGGGGTTTCGAACGTGACGGACGGCAATGCGACCACGCGCTGGTCGAGCAGCTTCTCCGATAATCAATGGGTCTATGTGGACCTCGGCTCCGCGCAGACAGTCAACCGGGTCGTGCTGAAGTGGGAAGCGGCCTACGCGACGAGCTACAAAATCCAAGTATCGAACAACGCGACGGCGTGGACGGATGTATACTCGACGACGCTAGGCACGGGCGGCACCGAGGAAGTGAGCTTCCCTGCAGTTAGCGCTAGATACGTTCGTATGCTAGGCGTACAGCGTGCGACGGTATACGGATACTCTCTCTATGAAATGGAAGTTTATCCGTATGCAGGGCCGGATCTGACCGGCTACAGCCTGTACAGAGACTACTCGTTCGGCACCAAGCGGGGCGTAAACAGCTTAACTTCGCTGTCCAATTCGTTCAAACCGTACGGCGTAGCCGGAACGACCGTAATCAATAATGAGTGGCAGAGGTACCAGCCGATTAACGACACGAACCATCACTTGACCGGCAATACCCTGGAGCTGACAGCGGTTCCGAATATGGGCGGTATTTCGAATGGCGGCATCAGCAGCGGACAAATCGTAACGAAGGATACGTTCTATCCTCGCGACGGAAAAACGTATATCTTCCAGCTGCGTGCGAAGATTCCTACTGGCGCAGGCACCTGGCCGGCATTCTGGATGTATTCGCCGGGCGGAGCGGGATCGACGGCTTCGGAAATCGATATTTTCGAGTATTTCAACTCCCCGACCCAGAATACGAACGACTGGACCGGATTCGATCACGGCGACGGCATCGGCACGGATTACTACAGCATCATGACGAACCAGTGGGTATGGCATCCGGGCTTCGACTTCGCTAACAATTATCATACGTATACGCTTATTTGGAAGGAAGGCAACATTCAGAAGTGGGTCGACAATACAATGGTGAAATTCACGAATTTCACTTGGTATGGTCCAGATCCGGAGGTGCTCATTAACCTCGCGATCGGCGGCTCGCCGAACTCCGCGCCAACGGCAGGAACGACGCCGTTCCCGTCCATATTCGCGCTGGATTACTTCCGCGTTTATGTAAAATAATCGTGACTTTGGCCGTTGTTTTGCTGCCTCCATGCAGCAGGACAGCGGCTTTTTTACACCAGGGAAAGCTGCGAGCCAAACTGGTGATAAAAACCGTAATGATGTCATGGCAATTCGTATTTTGGCGCTATGCTCTTCCTTTATGATGGAAATTGAATCCAGAGAATGCCGTTTCCAAGTATCGACAGGCTCTTGGGAGTCGGGTTACAATTTGGAATGCTGATCGATTGATTCGCGGCAGAGAGAGGTTGCTTAATGAACCAGAAAAAAACAATGCGTTCCAAGCTCATACTCGGCTTTTTCATCGTCACGACTCCTATGATTTTTTTCTTGTTCTATAATAACTTCTATTCGATGAACGTCGTTCGGACCGAGGTGTCCCAATCCTACTATAATTTTCTCGAGACGCAGGTGAATGCCATTGATCAGACGCTTGCGGAAACGAATAACTATATTCTCCGGCTGGGAAGCAGCGATTTCTCTTATACGAATTTGGTACCGCTTACTTTATATTCGCAGGACAGCGGCGATTATTTCATGGCGAAGCAGTGGCTGCTGCGCAAGTTCGATGACGACCTCAGCGCGTACAAGGGCATCAAAACTTTCTTCGTCTATTCGAAAAAATATAACGACATGATCAGCGTGAAGAAGAGCTATGAAGAGTCTCAGGAGTTCGACGGCGTCTTATTCTCGTTCTTCGATCAGCACAAGGACGACTTGGATACGCAGAACTGGACGGTCACTTCGTGGAATAAGAAGCACTATCTGGTGCGCGCCATGCAGATCAGCCCGAAGGAAGTCAACCGGGAGCTCTACGTCGGCGCATTAATTGATATCGATAACTTGATTCAGCCGATCAGGGAATCCAACTTCGGGAGCAGCGGCAAGGAGCTGCTGCTGATGTCGAGCAAGGGAGAATCGCTCATTCAGACCTCGTTATCCGCAGACAATGTGAATGAGATCGTACAGAAGCTGGATCGCAGCGAGACGAAGTACGTTTCGTTCACGAAGTCGTCCGGCAAGACCAAATATATGCTCGTCGGCCTTCCATTCCATTATGCGCCGATCAGCTTGGCTGTCTTCATTCCGGAGAAGGTCGTCCTGCAGAAGCTGCTCTATTTTCAACGCTTGCTCTATCTGCTTCCGATTGGCCTGATCGTCATTCTCGCGTTCTATCTGCTGTTTGTGAAGAACGTGCTGCTGCAGCCGATGAATATTCTTATCAAAGGGATGCAGAGCATCGGCAGAGGGAATTTGGACGTAAGGATAGGCGATCATTCGACCAAGGAGTTCTCGTTCCTGTCCGATACGTTCAACAAGATGGCATCGCAAATTCAAAGCTTGAAAATCAACGTGTACGAGGAAATGCTGCGGGCGCAGAAGGCGGAATTCAATCATTTGCAAGCACAGATTAACCCGCATTTCTACTTGAACTCTCTAAATATTATTTTTAGTCTATCGGTGCTGGAGGAGAATTTTCTCGTGCAGAAGATGACCGAGCACTTGGGCGATTACTTCCGCTTCATCACGCGTTCCCATCGGGATTCCATCACGCTTGCGGAAGAGGTCGGGCATATAGGAAACTACTTGGAGATCCAGAAGCTTCGGTTCCCGGATAAATTGGATTATCAGATCGACATTCCAGATATGTACAAAGGGGGCAGCATTTCCCCGTTAATCGTTCAGCCGTTCGTGGAGAATGCGGTCATTCACGGTATGGATCGCGGCAAAGCGGTATTTCAGATCCATATTACGGTGAAGGATTCAGACCAGTCGCCGGATTGCTATGAAATAGGCATCAGCGACACCGGCAAAGGGTTCCCTCCTGATAAGCTGCAGCAGTTCCAAGCTGGTCAATACGCGGAAGGCCGCGGCTCGGGCGACAAGCATCTTGGAATATGGAACGTGCACCACCGCTTGCGCATGAAGTATGGTAGCGAGTTCCGTATTCTGTTCGAGAATGGTGCCGAGAAAGGGGCCATCGTTCGATTAATCATTCCGAAGCAGTCGACGTTCGAAGAACAGGGGGAGCTCTAACATGTATAAGTTGCTCATCGTGGATGATGAAGTGTACGCGATCAAAGCCTTATTGAAAGGGATCGATTGGAGCAGCTTGGGCTACAGCGAGGTGTTCAGCGCCTGTGATGCAGATGAGGCGATGGAGATTATTCGAGCGCAGAGCATCGATGTGCTGTTATGCGATATCGAGATGCCGGACAGTAACGGGCTGGATTTGGTCGGCTGGGTCAGAGAGCAGAATACGTCGATCGTTCCGGTATTCCTGACAGGACATGCGGACTTCGCCTACGCGCAGCAGGCCGTACGCCTCGGCAGCTTTGAATATCTATTGAAGCCGGTCAATTATGATCAGCTGAAGACGGTTATGGTAAAGGTTCAGGAGCGGGTGGAAGAGGTGCGGAAGGTCGAGCAGTTCGACGAGCGGTTTCATACCTATGAGAAGCTGTGGGAGAAGCAGCGCCCCCTGCTGACCGAGCGCTTCTGGCAGGATGTACTCGCACAGCGGCTTATTCCGACCGCGCATAATTTGCAGCAGCAGCTCCCGGCTTATAATATCACGTTCGATCCGGATACATGGATTTTGCCGATCCTGCTTAGTGTGGAGATGTGGAGCAAGGAATTCAATCTGCGCGATGAAGAGATTATGGAGTACGCGCTGCGCAACGCAGCTGCCGAGCTATTGCTGAACGTCCGTGCAGGCGATGTCATTCAGGATCGGAACGGCTTGCTGTTCGTTCTCCTCTATTTGACAGACGATGCCGAGGCCGGGCAAGAAGAATTGCAAGCGAACTGTGAAGCTTATATCGATGCCTGCTCGCGTCTATTCTATTGCAGCTTATCCTGCTACATTGGCAAGCCTGTTTATATTGGCGAGCTGCCCGGCAGCTATCATGCGCTGCTGGAGCTGGAGGCGCGCAATATTGTTCATACGAAGGCGGTTCAGTTCCAGGAAGAGAAGCTGGCCGCTCCGTCGGCTAATCCGGCGAAGGCGCCTGTACACATGGACAGCGCGGATTGGGTCGTCCTGTTCGAGCTCGGGAAGAAGGAGGAGCTGCTTAAGCGGCTGGACGCCGTCCTGGCTGAGCTGCATGAGGATCAGGTCATCGCTGTAGAGACGATCAACGCGCTCTACCATTCGATCGTACATATGCTTTATCAGATCTCCCACAAACGCGGGCGATCGGCAGCAGAGATGCTGGGGACAGGAAAGTGGCTTGGAGATGCGTCCGCAACCCGTTCTATCGCCAATTTCAAGCAGTGGGCTGAGCGCGTTATTTCCGCCGGCATCGCCTATATGCAGGAGAAGCGGATGGACAACTCGGCGATCATCGAGAAAATCAAGCAGTATGTCGGGTCGAATATCAAGGACGTCATGCGCGAAGGGATCGCTTCCCATGTCCATCTGAATTCGGCGTATCTGTCCAGGCTGTTCAAGAAGGAGACCGGACAGACGTTAATGGACTATATTATTGGCGCCAAAATGAATCATGCGAAGATTATGCTCGTGGAATCCGATATGAAGATCAGCGAAATCTGCGAAGCGATGGGCTACGACAATTTCTCGCATTTCAGCAAAGTGTTCAAGAAGCAAGTTGGCGTCCATCCGCAAGAATATCGCAAGCGATATCATATGCTGGATAAATAAGCACGGATTACAAGCCTTTCGGTGAGCGAAGCCATTACAGCTCATCGGAAGGCTTATTTGTTTCTTTATAGCTGTCACAATAACCGTATTGATGTCATTCCATTTCGTAGAAAGCGCATTTCAGCCAATTTATAATAAAGCTAACAGAAGAGATCAACGAGAAAGCAGGTGTGCTTAATGGGAGATAAACCCATTACAAATCGAAATCGAACGTCGCTGATGAGAAAAATCTATCAAAACCGCTATTTATTGTTGATGCTATCACCTGGAGTTATTTATTTAATCATAAATAACTATATTCCGATGCTTGGATCAGTCGTCGCCTTCAAGAGCATCAATTATGCGCTGGGCTACTGGAAGAGTCCTTGGGTTGGATTCGATAACTTCAAGTTCCTGTTTAACTCGAGCGACGCATGGGTCATTACGCGCAATACGATTCTCTACAATCTCGTATTTATCGTGCTGACGCTGGTCAGCGCAGTGACCTTCGCGATACTGCTCAACGAGCTGAGGAACCGGTTCTTCTCCAATCTCTATCAAAGCGTCATGTTCCTGCCTTACTTTCTGTCAGCGGTCGTCGTCGGGTATCTGGGCTATTCCATGCTCAGCCAAGAGTTCGGCTTCATCAATACGATCATCCTAGCGCCGCTTGGGATCGACCCGATCTCTTGGTACAGCGAGCCGAAGTACTGGCCGTTCATCCTGCCGATCGTGTATATCTGGAAAAATGTCGGCTACTCCATCGTCATCTATCTCGCCGCAATCATCAGCATCGACAAGGAGTACTATGAAGCGGCCATAACAGATGGCGCGACGAAGTGGCAGTTGATTCGGAACATCACGCTGCCTTCGATCAGACCGATGATGATTATTCTGACCTTGCTTGCAATCGGCCATATCCTGAACGCGGATTTCGGCTTGTTCTATCAGCTGCCGCTCGATGCAGGCGCCTTATACTCGACCACCAACGTTATTGATACTTACGTATACCGGGCTTTGCTTCGGTTAGGCGACACAGGGATGTCCTCGGCAGCAGGCCTGTATCAATCGGTTGTCGGATTCGTCCTCGTCGTCAGCGTGAATTTCGTCGTTCGCAGAATAGATAAAGAGAACGCACTCTTTTGAAGAACAGGAGGGAAAGCAGCTTGGAAACAACAACTTCGGCGAGCTACCCGCTGCAGGACCGGTCGTCTACCGCACGAAGGAAGCAGAAAGACGTGCTGGCTGTCTCGCCACAGACCAATTTTATTCTCAACGGATTATTCATCATCTACGGTTGTCTTTGTCTCCTGCCGATCTTGCTCGTAATCAGCGTCTCGTTCTCGGACGAGAAATCGATCGCGCTGCATGGCTATAAGTTAATTCCGTTGAAATTCAGCTTGTCCGCATACAAGTATTTGTGGTTCGATATTCACAGCATCCTAACGGCCTATGGCATCTCGATCCTCACGACGGTTGCGGGCACGGCTGCCGGATTAATCATGACTGCGCTGTTCGCTTATCCCTTATCGAGGAAAGACTTTCATTTTCGCGGCATCTTCTCGTTCTTCATCTTCTTCACCATGATCTTCAGCGGCGGCCTTGTGCCGTGGTACTTGATGTACGCGAACGTGCTGCAGATGAAGGATACGCTTCTCGCCTTGATTGTTCCGGGGCTGTTAATGAACGCCTTCTACGTCATTATTATGCGAACGTTCTTCCAAACGACGATTCATCCCTCTATCATAGAATCCGCAACGATGGAAGGGGCGAGCGAGGGGCGAATACTGGTTCAGATTATCGCGCCGTTATCGCTTCCGGTCTTCGCCACGATCGGCCTGTTCTACTCGCTTGGCTACTGGAACGGCTGGTATAACAGCTTGATCTTTATTAACAACGACGAAATTATCAACCTCCAGTACATGATGTACAAAGTATTGATGAACCTGCAATTTCTGCTGGCTAACGCTCAGGCGGGCTCAGGCCCTAGCTCTACGGAGATAGCCAATTTACCGAACGAATCGGTTCGCATGGCCATGTGCATAGTCGGCACGGGACCGATGGTGTTCGCCTATCCGTTCTTCCAGAAATACTTCGTCAAAGGATTAACGGTAGGTGCCGTAAAGGGCTAAATCTAGCAGAGCTAGTTAGCATAGATAAATATAATCAGGAGGGTTAGCATGAAGAAAATGAAGAAAGCCGTTCCACTCCTTGTCGCATCTCTCGTATCCGCATCGGTCGTATTATCGGGCTGCGGCGATTCGAAAGAGCAAAATGCAAGCAACCAGAAGCCAGCCAATGATACGCAGCAAAACGCGGCCGCAACGACGAATAATAATGCCGCTGCCAATTCAACGACGGAGAACACGAAGCCGGAGCTGGCGCCATACAAGTTGAAGATGGTCGTTCCGGCAGGCGCGGTGCCGAAGGACTTAAAGCTGGTTAACGATGAGATAAGCAAATATTTGCAGGATAAAATCAACGCGACATTCGAGCTCGACGTCATTGATTGGGGAAGCTGGCAGGATAAAGTGAACTTGAAGTTTGCTTCGAGCGAGCAGTTTGACCTGCTTCAGACGATGAACTGGGATAACTTCGGCACGAAGATCCAGCAAGGCAACATTATCGATCTGACTGACCTGATCGAAAAAGACGCGCCGGATCTGAAGAACATCATTAATCCGGCACTGCTGGAAGGCTCCAAAGTGAATGGCCGCAGCTATGGCATTCCGATCAATAAAGAGCTTGCGAGCCAGGCAGGCGTCATGCTGCGCAAGGATTTGGTAGACAAGTACAAGATCGATATTACGCAGATTAAGAAGGTCGAAGACTTAGAGCCGATCTATCAAATGATTAAGGATAAAGAGCCAGGCGTTGTTCCGCTCTACTTGAACAAAGATACAAGTGTAGATTGGATCTTCAATCCGATGAACTTTGAAGATTTGGGAGACGCAAGTCCGGGCTCGGTCGTACGCGGAGCGAATGATTTCAAAGTCGTATCCAGCATTGAGTCGCCGCAAGTGAAGTCTGAGCTCGATCTGGCTCGCAAATGGTTCCTGGCTGGCTACGTGAATAAGGATGCAGCAACGGCTGCGGATGTTTCCGGCGCGCTGAAGGCAGGTAAAGCATTTTCGTACGTACAGCAGTTGAAGCCGGGCAAAGATGCGGAAGACAGCTTGGCCAGCGGCGTGCAATGGGTACAGGTGGAGCTGACGAAGCCGATCGTTCGTACGGCGGATACGACAGGCTCGATGACATCGATCTCCAGAACGTCGAAAGATCCGGATCGCGCGATGATGTTCCTGAATCTTCTGTATACGGACAAATACTTGGTCAACCTGATTGCATTCGGCATTGAAGGCAAGCATTTCGTGAAGAAGAGCGATAACATCATTGACTTCCCGGACGGCGTCGATGCGAATTCATCCGGCTATGTGCTGAACGGCGCTTGGATGTTCGGCAACCAGTTCAACGACTATCTTTGGGCGAATGAGAATCCGAACAAATGGGATAACTTCAAGAAGTTCAACGAATCCGCGGAGAAGGCGAGCGTACTTGGGTTCGTGTTCAATCCAGAGCCGGTGAAGAATGAAATCGCCGCATTCAACAATGCGAAGAAGGAATTTGAGCCAGCCCTGTTCAGCGGAACAGTAGATCCGAATGACTTCCTGCCGAAATATATCAATAAGCTGAAGTCGATTGGCGTGGATAAAATCATCGCCGAGAAGCAGAAGCAGCTCGACGAGTGGGTCAAAGCGAACAATAAATAATTCCAATAAGGCTGACGCTCTGCTGAGCGTTGGCCTTATTCATACCAAGGAGGGTTTTCGATGCGTAATGAGGAGCAGGTGCTTAGCCATGAGCAGATTGAACAATTCAAGGAGCTTGGCTGGGTGAAGGTGGAGCAAGCGTTCTCCCGGGAACTGGCGCTCGCTTGCCAGCAGTTTCTATGGAGCAAGCTCGAGGAGAGAGGGATTGCGCAAACGGATCGGTCTACTTGGATGACTCCGATGATATACATCCAAGAGGCTTACCGGAGTCCCGAATTCGACCAGTGCAATACGCTGCGGATGGCCAGTGCGATCGAAGATTTGATCGGCAAGGACCGCTGGACGGATAAGGGCATATACGGCATCGATGAGATTCGCTCGACGTGGGGCTGGTGGCCGGTCAACTTCGCCCTTGGCGCCGAGAAGGATTGGACGGTCCCGACTGAAGGCTGGCATTGGGACGGCATTCATTTTCGGCACTATGTAGACAGTCCTGATCAGGGGCTGCTCTGTCTCTGCCTCTTCTCCGATATTGCTCCGCGGGGCGGCGGCACGCTTGTCCTTGAAGGCTCGCATAAGCTGGTCGCACGGTTCTTGGCGGAGCATCCCGAAGGGCTTGAATCTCAAGCCGCTATTGACGCGCTGAATATCCGGCATCCTTACTTAAGCGAGTTGACGGGACAACAGCCGGGAAGCGGGGAAGCATCGGCGGCCGATCGCGTTCAGCGGTTTATGGATACGTGGCACACCGATGCGGATGGCATACGCTTGCGCGTGGTTGAAACGACCGGCTCGCCTGGCGACGTCATCCTCTGCCATCCCTTCCTGTACCATACCGCATCGCAGAACCATAACCGCGTACCTCGTTTCATGTGCAATCGAACAACGCCGCTGAAGGAACGAATGAACTTGAATCGGGGGGATGAGCGAGGATATTCACCGCTGGAACTGAGCGTACGTCAGGCATTGAAGGGGATTGTTCATGACGGGTAGACGTGACGGCAAGGCAAAGAGACGCGGACGCGAAAGAGCGACCTTATGTATCTCGCTTACCTGGAGCGGTGGCTGGATGAAATTACACCCATGCTTGCGGGCGCGCAGATAACTGAGTGCGGGCATACGATTCTATGGCAGGTCGAGAACGAGTTCGGCTATGGGAACAAGCCGTACATAATGCGCTTGCTCGATAGGGCAAGACGGCTTGGCATCGATGTGCCGATCGTGCCGAACAGTGGACATTATTATGCCGAATAAAGGCCGCTGGGAGCGGTCAATTATTATCCGACTCCCTCCAATAATCGATAGCCGAGAGACTGGGAAGATCGAAACCGATCATTTCCAGTCTTTTTTGTCTAACTTGTGAAGGATTTTCGGTCTATTTCGCGAATACGTTGTTCTTGGTTTATTGTTTATTTATAGAGAAGGGGTTATCTTACATGCATCAAGCTTCCTATTCCGATCCAGCTATTATTGAATCCGCGTTTCGCGCCCGTATGGGAAGCAAGCGCAACGTCAATTTATACAATGAGCTTCTCGCTGCTGCAGACAGAGGGAGAAAGACGACTATAATTGAAGATCCACTCGGCAAAGTCACGTATAAGAAGCTGCTTATTTCCATTCAAGTTGTAAGCGCTCTTCTGTCGGAGCGTCTGGAAGGGCAGCATAAGATCGGCGTGCTGATGCCGAACGTCATCGGCAATGTCGTCACTTTATTTTCCCTGTTCAAAATCGGCGTTACGCCTTGCATGCTTAATTTCTCCATGGGTGCCGAGTCGATTGCAGACTGCTGTGCGACAGCGAATGTGAAGAAGGTCATCACCTCCCGCGCTTTCATCGAGAAAGGCGGCCTGGACGGGATCGTGAAGCATCTGTCCTCATCGATTGAGTTTATTTATTTAGAGGACCTTCAGCAGAAGATCACCATTATGCACAAGTTGAACGGGCTGCTTCAGTATGCGCTGAAGAAGAGGGCTGTGCACCAAACGAATGAGATCATTCTGTTTACGTCAGGTACGGAGAGCAAGCCGAAGGGCGTCGTGTTAACGCATGATAATCTGTATGCGAACGTGAATCAGATGCTCTCGATTGTTCATTTTACGACGAATGATATTATTTTTAACGCGCTTCCGATGTTCCACTGCTTTGGACTTCTGCTCGTATTGCTCGGCGCAGTTAACGATTTGCCGGTCTATCTGTACCCGAACCCGCTGCACTACAGAGAGATCCCGAGCTCGATTCGGAAGACCAAAGCAACCATTATATGCGGCACGTCCACGTTCTTCGAAGGCTATGGCGCGAACGCGAATGACGGCGACCTTGCTTCACTTCGCCTCGTTATTGCCGGCGCCGAGAAGCTGAAGGAAGAAGTCGCGAAGCTGTGGCAGGATCGATTCGGCATTCATATCTACGAAGGCTATGGCGTGACGGAAACGTCTCCCGTTATTTCGACGAATACGCCGGATGTCCGCAAGCCGGGAACGGTGGGCAGATTGGCGCCGGGCATGGAATATCGAATTAACCCGGTCGAGGGCATTGCAACGGGCGGAACGCTTGTCGTGAAAGGGCCGAACGTTATGAAGGGCTATCTCATTCATGGCAAAGGGTTCGTACCGTGTGATGGCTGGCATGACTGCGGAGACGTGGTGACGGTGGACGATGAAGGGTTTATTTCGATTCAATCGCGGCTCAAGCGATTTGCGAAGATTGCCGGTGAGATGGTCGCATTAGGTCGTGTCGAGAAGCTGGCAAGCAGCTGCTTCGAGCATGCCGGATTCTACGCGGTTGCAATCCCTGACAGCAAGAAGGGCGAGCGCATCGTTCTGTTCTCGACCAAGGAAGATGCGGACCTCAGCCAGTTGAGGAAATATATGAAAGAGCAGCAGGTCTCCTCGCTCCATATCCCTGCTCAAGTGCACCACTTGTCCGAAGTGCCGATTCTCGGTACCGGAAAGACGAATTATGTCCAGCTGACCGAGCAGGCGAGAAGTTTGGATAAAATCTTATATTTGACGCGATAACGAACATGATTGGAGTGAAGCATACGATGCAAGAGGAACGCAATTGGGCGGGGAATTTCAAGTTTAGCGCTGCAGAGCTGTTCGAGCCCGAACATGAAGAACAGCTGCAGGAGTGGGTTGCTGGCCGGGAACAAGTGAGGGGGCTTGGTACGCGCCATTCCTTTAATCGCATTGCCGATACGCATGGCAGCTTGGTTTCGCTCAAGAAGATGAACCGCGTGCTGGAGCTGGACCGGGCTAACGGGACAGTCACCGTGGAGGGTGGAATTCGGTACGGAGAACTAGCCGGTCTCCTGCATGAGAACGGCTTCGCGCTGCACAATCTTGCATCGCTGCCGCATATTACGATTGCCGGCGCTTGTGCGACGGGGACGCATGGTTCCGGGGACCGCAACGGTAACCTTGCGACAGTCGTTCGTTCCATGGAGATTGTTACGGCGAACGGGGAAAAGGTCCAATTCGTGCGGGGAGAGCAGCCCGAGGCGGACGGAGCAATCGTCGGACTCGGGGCGCTTGGCGTCGTGTCGAAGCTGACGCTCGACATTATGCCAAGCTTCGACATTCGCCAGCACTTGTATGAAAATTTGTCGCTCGCTAGGCTGGAGCGCGGGTTCGACGATGTGTACTCGAGCGCGTACAGCGTCAGCCTGTTCACCGATTGGAGCAGCGATCGTTTCAATCAGGTATGGTTGAAGAAGCTGGCAGGCGCGGAGGAGGATGCGGCTGGCGCCGAGGACGAGTTCTACGGGGCGACCAAGGCTGCCGTGAAGCTGCATCCGGTGCCGGGCATTTCGGCCGAGCCATGCAGCGAGCAGCTTGGCGAGCGTGGACCTTGGCACGAGCGGCTGCCTCATTTCCGCATGGAGTTTACGCCGAGTGCGGGCGAAGAGCTGCAAAGCGAGTATTTTGTCCCGCGTGAGCATGCTTATGCTGCGTTAGAAGCGATACACAAGCTGCGGGAGCATATCGCGCCGCTGCTTTATATCTCCGAAGTGCGCACGATGGCTGCCGATCAGCTGTGGATGAGCCCTAGCTACGGACGAGACTCCGTCGGCATTCATTTTACATGGAAGCCGCTCGGTGAAGCCGTTGAACGCGTGCTGCCGCTTATCGAAGCCGCGCTCGAGCCTTACGAGGCGCGTCCGCATTGGGGCAAGCTGTTCACAATGGCGCCGGAGCGGGTGAAGTCGCTGTATGAGAAGCGGCTAGCGTTCATAAGCCTGGCTGTCAAATGCGATCCGCAAGGGAAGTTCCGCAACGCCTTCCTGGAGCGTTACGTGTGGTGAAAGAAGAGGACATGTAAGGCCGTAACTGGCTTTACATGTCCTTCATATTTTGTATACGCTTACAATTTAGCGGATAAATCAGAAGCCTACGTCGCAATGTGCAGGACTTGACTGTCGAGATACAGATCGATTTTGTTCAAGAGCTGGCTTAATTGCTTGTGACTGAAGACAAGGTTCGGGGCGACGGCATTGTACGAATCGTCGTGCTGGTAAATTTGAAAGCCTCTGTAATTCTCATAAATCATTCTCATGCGTAACTCTCTCCTTTAATCATCTAGTTTGGCGAAGTGGTATGTATAACCGTAACATGAATTTCCAACCAGGTGTAGAGGTGTAAAAGAGTGGAAAATGTCTAGTTTTGGTGAGGCATATTTCGCGGATTTCTCAGCTATCGCAGCTAGCCTTGTCCATGTTCGTCGACAAATATGAAAGTTTACCCTACATCGCTTTATGGTCGCTCCCGAATGGCGGTGCTAAGCTGGAAGGAAGCAAACAGCTAGATGCCTGAGGAGGAGAAGCGTTGAACATCCGAATATTCAAGTCATTATGGGGGATGGAGCAGTACAGCACGAGAGAAAGTATCGCGAAAATAGCAGCGGCCGGTTATACCGGCGTGGAAGGCGGAGTTCCGCCGAAAGAGGAGCAAGCGGAGTTTCTGGAGCTGCTGCAGGAGCATAATCTCTCCTATATAGCGCTGACCGGATCTTCGGGTCTCGATCACGAGGCGACCTTCGCTGCTAACGTAGAAGCGGCAGCGGCGCTGAAGCCAGAGCTCATTATTTCGCACAGCGCAAGGGACTGCATGAGCGATGCGGAGCAGCTGCGCTTCTTCGAGAAAGCGATTGATGTGGAACGGCAATTCGGGATCCCGATCGGGCATGAGACGCACCGCCACCGCGCGATGTTTACGCCTTGGACGACGGCACGACTGCTTCGGGAGCTGCCTGAGCTGAAGATTACAGCGGACTTCAGCCACTGGTGCTGTGTCTGCGAGACGTTGCTCGAAGATCAGCAAGAGAACTTGGAGCTGGCATTCAAGCGAACGATACATATTCATGCTCGCGTGGGCTATGCGGAAGGACCGCAAGTGCCGCATCCGGGGGCGCCGGAATACAGCCGGGAGCTTGCCGCGCATGAAGCCTGGTGGGCGGCGATTCTGAAGGAACGAAGCGAGCAAGGCTTCACATCGACGACGATTACACCGGAGTTCGGCCCTCCGGGGTACATGCATACGCTGCCGTTTACGAATCAGCCCGTCGCGGATTTGTGGGATGTATGCGGCTGGATGGCAGAGCGGCTGCGTAAGAGATTTGCTGCTGGCTAAGCAGAGTCGTAACGGAACGGGATTTAAGCGAAAAGCAGCTGTCACTTTTGAAGTGGCAGCTGCTTTTCATTACATGCGAGCTATGAGTGCGATGCGATGTACTCCGTTAGTCCGTAATATTGCGCGTGTAGTACTCGATAATATCGCGACGGCGGATGATGCCTAGGAATATACGGTCGTCGTCGACAACTGGAACGAAGTTCTGGTCTGCTGCGAGCGTGAGCATATCCTCCATCAAAGCGTTCACGGCGACGCATTCATTGTAAATGCGCTTCTTGACGTCGGTGATGTTTACCTCGTGCATGTTATCGAAATTGAGCTCAGGATTGCGCTTGAGCTTCCATAGCAAATCTCCTTCGGACAATGTCCCGACATATTTGCCTTCTTCATCGATGAGCGGGATGGCCGTGTAATGGCAAGCCTCCAGCTTCTCGACGGCTGTTCTCATGTTCGCGGCTGTTGTGAGGAATGACACCTCTTCTTTCGGCAATAAGAACGATCTGATTTCCACTTTTGAGCACTCCTTTGCGCTGTAGTATCGAATTGCTTTTCTATATTGGGAAGCATCGTTTGCGATGGGTTACATAGTTACTTAAACAATTTAAGTAGCTTTTGAACCGCCAACATTCGACATGGGCTGTAATTGGATGAATGCCCATATTATGTTTCAGAACCCCGCAATCACTCAACTAAACTGCCGGAACTGCTGCGGCGACATGCCCATGGCGCTGCGGAACGCGTGGCTGAAATGGCTCGTCGACGAGTAGCAGAGCGTGTGGGCGATTTCTTCGACGCTGATCGTCCGGTTCTGCAGCAGCTTCTTGGCTTCGCGAATACGGATACGCTGCAGGTAGACCGAAGGCGAGATGCCGTAGACGAGCTTGAAGCATTCGTGCAAATACGTCCGATGTACGCTCAACTGCTCGGCAAGCGTCGTAATGTTGAGCGGCGTCTGCAGATGGTATTCCATCCAGTAAGCCGCCTCGCGCGCGAGCTTCATCTGCGACGGCTTCACGCCGGAAGCGGGCAGCTCGCGGTGCTGCGTCGCGATCAGCTCCGAGGCGAGGTTGCCGATGAAGTCGAGCAGGCTCGAATGAATTTGCAGCTGCGTTACGGATGCCGCCATCTCCTCCATGATCGCAAGGTTCTCCCGCGTCATCATCTGCTGAAGATGCCCGCCGAAGCGGGTTAGAAACAACGTGACCCAAACAGACACGCTGCCGTGCGTTTCGCTGCGGAACACCGGATCGGTCATCAGCTGAAAAATCATATTGATTGCGTTAATCTCCACCTCGAAGTGAAAATCGAAGTAACTGCAGCCGGCGCTCGACTCCGTGCGATGGACCATTTCAGATTGAATGATGATGGCGTCGCCCGGATACAGCCTGTACATTCGGCCGTTCACCCACTGCTCGATTTCACCGGAGATGCAGAACAGAAACTCGAAGAACGAATGACGATGATCGTGATATACCCAGCCACACTCTCTCTTGGCGTATTCCATGCCAGGAATTCGAATGGCGTTGTATAAATTGTTCGACGTAAACAGATGCTTCATTGTTGCACTTCCTCGCAGATAGCAATATTTCCTACATAACTATCACGATTATATGGTTATCTCTCATTATAGACTACAATTATGCAACTAAACTACTCCACACCATTACGAATGGTTCGTGGAGACAGCTGGTGTGAAGAAACGGGTAGAACGTGAGTTAAGGAATAATTACTCAATCCGGAAGAAAAAATAAACCTTCATAGGCAGAGGCACGAAGCGATTGTATCTGATCTGGACGCCGTATGGCGATATTCCTTACGAGCAGGGCCCTTTTTCTCGACAATCTGAAGAAACCCGCGTTTTTAATAAACGCGGGTTTCTCTCCTATACGATGGGCGTCATCCGGTATGGCGACTGTTTATGGAATAGAAACGTTGGAAGCTTCCTCGAATTGAATGACAAGCATATCCCAGTAATGCAGGTCAGGCAGCGCGATGACGGCAATCATGCCCCGATCGCTTGTCTCCAAGCGGTATTCGAGCGCGAGCGGGCGCCCCTGATCCCGGTCGGGAGTGACAAGGAATATCGCCCGCACGCTGGAATCGCACAGCACGCGCACCTCTCTGCCCTGCACGTCAGCAGGCGTTTCCTTCGCTTCGTTCCAGAGATCATTCGTTACGCCAGCCAGATTGATGAAATGAATGAGCTTGACGTCCGTCTTCTCCCGGACGATCGTCCATACTTTGCCCGGCTCTCCGTACGTGCTGAATGCAAAGCCTCTGAATACATATTCCATATTGTCGTAATCCGCATGCGTCATCGATACGTCCCGCAATGCCACGTCATGCGTCAAATGGCCGTAACGGACAATGAAGTCGGCATAGTCTCTGACCGTTCTGCGGAAGCTGTCGCGCAGCTGGGAATGATCGACGTAGTAGCCTTGCGTCAAGATGCCGCCGTCCTCGCCATGAAGCAGATGGTATGCGCCGTGCGCGGTTACGGTTGCGGTCAGCAGGCGCAGGCCGTTCTCCGCCCCTTGCACGCCGAGCGTTTCGCTGGCGAGGCGAAACGGCTGAAGATAGGCGGCCAGGATGACGTTCTTGCCGCCGCTCAGCGTCTGGGCCATCGCGATGATTTCACGCAAATGCTGATATCGCTCGTACGGTTTCCATACCTCGATATAGATGGCGTCCTGATCCGCCTTGGCTACCGAGTTTACCGGCCAGTTGCCGACATTGTTGAAGATCAGGCAAGCCTCGCTGTTAAGAGGGGACAGCTTCTCGCGGGTGTGATCGATGAACACCGGAAATTGCTCCTCCAGCTTGATCAGCCGCTGTTCGCCGCCAAGCCGGGACCAGGCCGTCTTCGGAAATCCGTACGTATCCAGATGAATGCCATCGAAACCAAACGCCACCGATTTCGCGTATTCCCCGATGATGTGCGCATGCCAGGGACTTTCCGGTTCGATGTTCATGATGCGGAAGATGCCGATGAAGTCATACGGCTCTCCTGCGCTCGTATAGAGCCCCCAATCCGGATTTCTCTCCGCGAATGCTTTGCTCGCCGCATAGACGGCTCCATAGGCGATGGATTTCATGCCATACTTGCGCCCGAGCGTGAGCTTGTTACGGATCGCGGACAGGCTTACTTGTCTGCCCATCAAATCGGTGTATGTTTCGGTTTGAGCTACCAAGTCGTCGTGCCTGTACATCCAATCGTAATATTGGGTGAGATTCAGATGGAGCTTGGTCAGCCATTTGGCTTTTCGCTCATCTTCCTCTTCGCGTCCTGCTTCATATTCGCTCAGGAAGCCATAGCGGGTCGCCTTCCGCCAATCGGAGACCACGTCAAAGGCGGTGCTGAGCGAATCGATGATCGCATCACCGCAGATGAGTTCAAGGTCGCACCCGAAGCCTGTAAATTCGCACTCGTAGGGGCCGGCTTCCGCCTCCAGTTCGATGCGCTGCGGGGAGGAGGCGTCGATCATGAGCGGGAAGATCCGCGTTTCCCGGAGAGTTTGCAGTTCGTACACGTTCACGCGCAGCGCGAATGTACCCGATGCAGCTATTCCGTCTGTTTCCAGCTCCACAGCGAGCCTGATTCGCTCGCCGCTGCGGAATTGAGCCTTTAACGGATAGGCGTCCGTGAAATGAAGGGGATAGAGGGACAACGCATTCATCCTTTCAGCGCTCCGGCCATGATGCCTTTAATGAAATATTTCTGAAAGACGAGAAACACGGCGACGGCGGGCAGCAGGCCGATCAATGCGGTTGCGGCCATCTTGTTCCACTCGGCGCCATAGGTCTGGAAGAACATCGACACGGCGAGAGGAACCGTGCGCATCTCTTGCTTTTGCAGGAAGAAGACCGCCTGCCCGTAATTATTCCAAATGCCAAGGCCCGTCAAGATGACGACGGCCGAAGTTACCGGTCTTACGAAGTGAAAGGTTATTCGCCAGAACGCGGTGAAATACGTGCAGCCGTCGATAATGGCCGATTCCTCGACCTCCTTGGGGAGCGTACGGATGAAGCTCGAATACAAGAATACGGATAAGGGCATCGCATTGGCGGCCATGAGCAGAATCATCGCCCAATGCGTATTGATGCCGTGAATGGATTTCATCAGCGAATACAGCGGAACGGTTATGATGATCGCCGGAATGGTCAAGCACAGGAGCAGCGTGTTGAAGATAAGCGCGTTCGCCTTATGCCGGAAGCGGGCGATGGAATAGCCGGCGCTGCTTGAGACAAGCACGATCAGCGCAACCGCCCCGCTCGTAATCACCAGCGAATTGAAGATCGACTTGTCGATCTTCGAGCCCTTCCAGGCCTCTGCGAAGTTGGCGAAATGGAATTCCGGCACGAGGAAGAGGCCGCGGAACGAATGGCTGGACGGAGCGTTCAGAGCCAAGTAAAGCAGCACGTAAAACGGAATGAGCGCGATAAGGACGATGAAGGCGACGATGGCGTATTTGAACGCCGTGGATACGGTTTTCACAGGATGCTCCCCCTTACAGCTCGTATTCGCGTTTTCTCGTCAGTTTAAGAAAGACGAAGACCGGGATGATGATGATGATGAACATAATCAGTGCTACCGCCGTGGAGTAGCCGGTGGAATTGCCGTAAAGCATGCGAAGGATGTAAATGCTGAGCGATTCGGTCGCGTAGCCGGGCCCGCCGTCCGTCAGCGAGACGATAATGTCGAAGACGGACAAGGAGCCGATAATATTCGTGACGACGTTGATCTTGATCGCCGGATAGAGCAGCGGCAGCGTAATATGCCATAACGAGGAGCGGTCGCCCGCTCCATCGATTCGGGCTGCTTCGTACAATTCGGCAGGGATGGATTGCAGGCCGGCCAAGAATATGATCATCGTCATGCCGACGTATTGCCATACGTTTACCAGAATCAGCACGACAAGAGCGGAGGAGCTCACCCCGAGCCAGTTTACGTCCCAGCTTTCCAGTCCCACTTGTTGGAGCACATGCGAAATGTAGCCGCGCTCGGGCTGGAGGATAAAGTACCAGATATAGCCCATGATGAGCGGGCTGATGACGGCCGGCAAATAGACGATCGTCCGCACGATTCCTTTGCCGGCCATCTTCCGGTCGAGCAGCAGGGCGTAGAGCAACCCGAACATATTCAGCAGCGGAGCGCTACCCAGCGCGAACAAAATCGTATTCCGCACATCGGTCCTGGCGCGATCATCATGAAAGAAATCGATGAAGTTTCTGATGCCGATGAAATGCGGTGCCGTAATCCCGTTCGAATCCGTCAAGCTGATCCCGATTCCTCTGGTCAGCGGATAGATGAAGAAGACGCCGAACAGCAGGATGGCGGGAACCGCCATGTACAGATGCAGATTCGCGCTTAGCTTTCTGAAGGTTTGCATGGTTTCTCTCTCCTGAACAAGTCATATTCGGAATAAGCAATGCGAATCTGCCGTCTTATTTCGTCGTGCCCCAGCCTTTATTCCATGCTTCCGTGTAGGCTTTGGCAAAGTCTTGCGATGTTTTATATTTGCCCGCCAGCAGTTCTTGCATCATGCGGCCCGCATCGTCGCCGGAGAAGCCGGCAGGCGAATCCGTGAATGCGATGTTCACGCCGGCTGCAAGAGCGGCGGAAGCTTGATCCTTCAGCGGACCCCAATCCGCGTTGACATCGGTGAACGCGGACGGCTGCTTCAGGAATTCGCTGTATGCCTTCAGGTTCTCAGGCTTGAACAGGAAGTCCAGAAACTTCTTCGCTTCTTCGGGATGCTTGGATTCCGACGTAATGGCGTAAACGGAATCTTCGGCGGACAGCGTGACGGGCTTCAGGTTGTCAGCGAGCGCAGGGAACGGAGAGAAACCGATGTCGCCAGCCATGTCAGGGTTCAGCTTGAGCAGGTCGCCCAGCACCCACATGCCTTGCGTGAAGAGTGCGGATTTACCGCTTGTGAAAGCTTCCTTCTGGTTGTCGTACGTTGCCGTGAGCGCATCCTTGTTGATCAGACCGGCTTTCTTCAGGTCTAGGAGGTGTCCCGCGAGCAGATCGATGCCGCTGCCTGGCGCATCGAACTTCAGCTTGCCGGAATCGTTGTTAATGAACGCTTTCCGCGCTTCCGTTACGCCGAGCTGCTGCTTGACGACGCCGTGCGCCATGAACTCGATCAGGTGGCCGAGCGTCCAGGAATCTTTGCCGGCGAGGAACATCGGCACGACATCGGGCTTCTTGTCGTGGATCGTTTGCAGGTTGCCTTGAAACTCGGTCCACGTTGAAGCTTCTTTCAAGCCCAGCTCCGAAAATATTTTCTTGTTATAGAAGATGCCTGCCATCGTGACGTTCGTTGCGACCTTGAACTGTTTGCCTGTCTTGATGTCCGTGCACAGATCCTTGATGGCGGGAAGAATGCGGGACCAGAACGACTCATTCGACAGATCGAGGTACTTGCCTTGGTCGATGTAGTCTTGCGCGACAACCGTCGTAATGTCCGGAACGTCGCCGGAAGCGAATTTCACCTTGATGACGCTGCTCGCGTCCTTCTGGTATTCTTGCTCGACGTGAATGTTCGGGTTTTCCGCTTCGAACTGCTGAATGAAGGAATTGATCAGATCTACCGTCTCTACCTTGCCGGTGAAGAATTTGAGCGTTACTTTCTCCTGCGAGGCGGGGCTGTCTTCGTTCGAGGAAGAAGACGAATCATTCGAAGACGAATCGGAAGCCGCGTTCGAATTCGTAGACGAAGTCGAGGCGCTGCCTGAATCCGACGGCGCGTCTGCCCTTTCGTTATTATTTTTTCCGCAACCGGCCAGTCCCCCCACGATTAGCATCGAGCACAGAAGCAAAGACAATTTTTTGTGTACCACTTTCATTTCCTCCCTTTTGTCTTGTCGCTTGCACATTCATCATAACGGCAGCCCGATCGTGGACGAAACACCGGAAAATTCGACTTTTGGTACGGGATTTCTAGAAACGGTTACGGCAAGCATCCGCCTTCTTGTATAATGAAGACGCATACAATAGGGGATGGAAAGGTGAATTCGCATGAGAACTGCCGCAGGCTTCATGAGGTACCGCGACTGGAGCATCAAGACGAAGCTTCTCCTAATGACGGGCATGCTTATTCTGGGCTCCGTCTTCCTGGAATCCTATCTTTCCTACGTGCAATATACGAAGGACTTCGAGAACCAATCCTCGCAGCGTGTCCAGCAGATCATCGAGCAGGTTTCGCTCAATATAGACACGTACCTCGACGACTTGTACCGGCTTACGCTGTTTCCGTACCGGAATGCCGCGGTCATGGCATCGCTTGAGGACGCTCCTCCGGCGACAGAGCTTGGGCAGCTCGAGAAGAGACGGCTTATCGAAGGCTTTCTCGACGATATGATGATTTATCCGCGCAAGGACATCCTGCGCATCTCGATCATGACGGACCAAATTTACTCCAGCGCCAGGCTGCCGACGAAGATCGTGCCTGACGACAAGCCTGAAACCTATACATGGTATAAGCGCGCGCTCAAAACCCAAGAGTACATCTTCGTGCCTAATTACATGCAGCCGAATGCGAACGAAAAAGTAAGCGTTTTCTCTATTGTCAAGCAGCTGCGGAGCATAAGCAATACCCAGAAAATTATCGGCGTTATCAAGGCGGACGCCAACTATGAAGGGATTGTCGCCATCTGCGACAAAGCGAAGATGACACAGAACGGAGGCCTGTATCTCCTCGATGATCGCAATCTGTCCATCTATTCGACCAATTCCCGGTTCCAGACGCTTGCTGCCGCGAATACGGGCGTCACGGGCAGCCGGATCGTGGACGGTTACTTGGTGAACACCGCTTCCATACCGAAGCTAGGCTGGAAAGTCGTTTCGGTGAATTCCGTTTCCGAGATGAACCAGCATGCGCTCAAAACGCGCAATATGGCGTTTATATTCGCGGTTGCCAGCTGCTTGTTCGCCTTGCTGGTGCTCGTCCTGATCATCCGCCGCTTCGTCCGGCCGCTGCTCGCGATCGTCCGGCTTATGAAGGAAGTGGAGAACGGCCACCTGGATCTTCGCTTTCAAAGCATGCGCCGCGACGAAATCGGGTATCTCGGTTTCGCCTTCAACCGGCTCGTGTCCAAGATCAGCGACATGCTGTCGGCCAATACCGAGCTCGTCAAGGAAGTATATGAGACGAAGCTGCTGCAGAAGGAAGCCCAGATCAGCGCGCTGCACAGCCAGATCCGTCCGCATTTTCTGTTCAATACGCTGAATTTGATCAGCCTGTCCATGCAGTCCGGCAAAGTGGAGCAGGCGATCGACCATATCAACAGGCTGAGCAGCATCATGCGCAGCATGACGCAGGGAGATAAGGATGTCACCCTGCAGCGGGAAATCGATCTGCTGCATGCTTACCTGGGCATTCAGTGCAGCCGATACGACGGCCGATTGGCTTACTCCGTCGACATCGAGCCATCCTTGCATGCGATGCGAATTCCTTCGTTCATGATACAGCCGATCGTCGAGAATTCGATTCATCACTCCTGCGAGAAGCGGAAGGAGAAGACGACCGTCTCGATCCGCTCCGAAAGAAACGGAAGCGTCCTCAAGCTGATTGTCGAAGACGACGGAGTCGGCATGGACGAGAACGCGCTCGCCCGTCTGCAGGCGAAAGTAAGCGCAATGGACGATTCCGAGATTGCGTCTCCGGCTGCGTCTCCGGCTGGGGCTGGGACTTCTTCCCATAATGGAATTGGGCTGGTCAACGTGAACAAGCGGATCAAGGCCAAATACGGGAGCGATTACGGCTTGAGCATCCATAGCGCGCTTGGCAAAGGAACGATGGTCATCATCACGCTGCCCGGCGAAGCAGCCTAAGGAGGAACGCGAATGTATCGTTTATTTGTCGTCGACGACGAGCCGTTGACGCGCGAATTCATCAGGAATCATCTGTCGGAGCTGCATGCCGAGTGGCAATTCGAGGGAGAAGCCGGGGACGGACAGGAGGCGCTTGACCTGCTGGGAGACGGGCGCCAGGTTGACTTGCTCCTTACGGATATCAAGATGCCGGTCATGGACGGGCTAGAGCTGTCTCGCAACGCGGCGCAGCTGTACCCGAATTTGAAAATCGTCATTCTATCGGGATATGACGAGTTCGCCCTCGTTCAAGAAGCGATGCGCCATGGCGTTTGCGAGTATTTGCTCAAGCCGGTCGTCAAGACGGAGCTTATCGGCATGCTCAGCAAATTAGCGGAACAACTCAAGCTGGAACATGCCAGAAGGATCGCCCACGAGACGATGGTCGGCTTGTCTGAAACGACCAGAACGCAGGTTGTTCACCATTTCCTGCAAGCCGTCATTTCCGAGAATTACGCGGAGATCAAAGCGCTATATCCTTTGCTGTACCGAATGAAAGCCAGCCTGATTGAAGCCGAAGGCGTCGTTATGGCGCTTGAGCTGGACGAAGGCCAGCTGCTGAAGAGGGACATTTCGCCGCGCGATCTGCCGATGTTTCACTATATTATGCATCAGGCTGCGGCCGAGCTTACCGCTGCTGAGACGGGCGCGACGCCATTTTTCGATAGGGAGCAGCGGACCTGTCTCCTCGTTACCGCGGACAACGAAGCTGAGCTGGCGGGAAAGTGCCGGCGGCTGTTCGCGAGCATCAGCGAAACGATGCGGACGATGACAGGGCTTGAGGTCTGGGGAGCAATCGGTACCGTAGAGAACGAATCGCTTCAGCTGAATGTATCGTATCGCAAAGCGCTCTCGCTTTTGAAAAAAAGGCTCTTCTATTCTTCAGCTTGCTTGTTCGCGGACGACAGTGCTGAAGCTGGAGCCGGTGCCGGTGTTCATGACATTACGAAATTGGAAAGAGCCGTTGCAGGGATTCGATCCGCGATGGCGGAGCCGCATGGCAGCGCTTTTGCGTTGGCGCTCAAATCCTACATCGAGCTCATGGACGCTTATTCGGCCGAGCATCTGCTCCGGTTCGGGCTGTTTCTGCTTCGCAGCCTGCGCAGAAGCCAGGAGGATGCGCCGCTGACCGATTATGAGAGCGCCATGCTGCGCTTGCAGCAGGCCAGCAGGCAGGAGCGATTGTCCGCATCGGCATCGCAGGAGACGGTTTCTTCGGTTTTCCGCGATATGCTTCAGCCGCTTGCGCTTGCAGGCTTTACTTGGCCGGAGACGGCAGGCGAAGAAGAGCACGAAATCGTCAAGAAAGCCAAAGCTTACATCATGGATCATTATGCGGAACCGATTAGCCTCGCGCTTATTGCGGAGAAAACGGGCGTTACTCCGGGGTACCTTAGCAATCTGTTCCAGCAGAACGATAATGAATCGTATATTAAGTTCTTGACGCGCGTCCGCATGGAGCATGCCGCCAAGCTGCTTCGGGTTAAGCCAGCCCATAAAGTGTATGCCGTTTCGGAGAAGGTCGGCTACGTCAGCGTCAAGCACTTTTCTCACGTGTTTAAACAGTTTTTTGGCATTCCTCCGGGTGAATATCAGGAGAAGGCGTAAAAGGAACAGATGCAAGGAAAGGCCGTCAGCATAGCTGGCGGTCTTTGTCGTTCATGCGTGTCCGGTGGCATTTTGGGAAATAATACGTTCAACGAAGAGAAACGGAGCGTGAGCCAGTTATGAAAAATGTGAAGCCCTACGCGGTTTTTGCGCTGCTTCTGCCAAGTCTCCTTGCCGTCGACTTAACGATGGATATGCTGATGAACCTGTCGACACACCGGATGATTCGCAATTTCACGTTTCCGTTTCTGATGCTTGATCCGATTGAGAAATTTCTTTTGCTCGGCTTAATTTTCATGTTCTTCCGCAAGTCGCTCTACTTGTTGGTACAGCGCATGCTGCCAGGCAAACAGACAGATCGCAATGGTGGTTCTAGCAATGGCCGTTCAGGCAGTTCAGGCAGTTCGGGTAGCTCAGGCAGTTCAGGCAGTTCAGGCAGTTCAGGCAGTTCAGGCAGTCCAGACGGTTCAGGCAGTTCAGGCAGTCCAGACGGTTCAGGCAGTTCAGGCGGTTCAGACGGCACGTCTTCCAAAGCCGGCGCTCGTTCAGGAGGAAGCAGCAGAACGTCTGTTACGAATGCCCCGTCGAATCAAGCCAATAAGCCATAAGCAGATCGGAATCGCAAATTGCAAGGGAAGGTGCATGTAGTACGGGACGAGCTTGAGCCCTTCCTTCAAGTGCTCGGTCAAGTTGCCTGCAATGGTCAGCGAAGTGAGCAGCACGATGACGCCGATCGGCATGACGAGCGTCTTGTAGTTGCTGACCTTGAACAGATCGCTCGCCGCCAGGATGGAGGCGAACATGAACGTGCCGATCTTGAAGAAGCTCGTAATGATGAGCAGGAACAGCACGACGGAGTCCAGCCTCTGTACGATTTCGGCAAGCCTTAGCCGGCTTAGTGAGGTGAATAGCGGGAAGGTCGCTCTTGATGCGATCTCGACGCCGAGCACAGAGATGTTAACGAAGGTCGCGATGCACAGCAGAACCGCACTGAATGCCATAGCCCCCGTCGTAATCCGCACTGCTTTATACTTCTTGTTCAGATAGGGCAGAAACATCGTCATGACGATCATCTCACCGAAAGGGAACGTGAGTCCGGTCGGGAGCAGCGCTTTCCAGATCGGCTTCCAGCCTTCTCCTAGAATGGGCTGGATGCGGTGGAAATCCGACAGGTCCGACAAGATGACCAAGAGGATAATAAACATAAACACGCCGCAGCACATCAAGAAGAAGATGAACGCCGTACGGGCATATACTTCGATTCCCAGGCTAATGATGTAGCCGACCGCGATAAGCATAAACACGCCTAGAGCAAACATAGGGGTCGCATCATAGGCAGCGGCCGTAAGCAGATCGATGAAGTCGCGCGTATTCCGGCTCGCGATGTACATGAAATAGAGCAGGTAGCCGAAGCCGAGCAGCCAGCCTAGGAAAGGCCCGATAATTCGGCGCGTATAAGTCGTAAACATCAAGCTGGGATACAGCCTGTACAAGCCCCCGCTTACGATGGCGAAGAATAGGATGCCAATCAAGCATCCGGTGAGCGTGACGAGCCAGGCGTCCTGCTTCGCATCCATGCCGACGGGAATGACGACAGCCGTACCGAGCTGGAATAAGGTAATCCATGCAAAAAGATGAATCGGGCCAATATATTCGATCGTCTTCTTCATGCCGCATGCCTCCTAGCTAGCCTAAGGTTTCTCCATCAGCGATTTGCCTCTCATGCCTGTCCGCAAAATCTGACCCTGGAACGCAATACTAATTTCCGCGTCGGTAAATTTGTCCCCCCACTGGCTCTCCACTTTCTTCCACTGCTTCGGATGCTGCCGCTGCAGCACCTCGCCGAAGCCGAACACATCGGTATGGAGCGATTGCGCGCGCTTGATCGCTCCTGTCATATCCGCGATAGCGGTATCGCCCCATTCCTTCTCCATCCTGTTCAGCTCGGCAAGATCGTCCAGCGGAACGGCGCATTTCACCTCGGATATATTGCCTTCAGCCATGACGGTGATCTTCACTTTGGCGCGGTCATTCTGCACAGAGACGTCCGTCTTCGTCTTGCTCTTAATGACTTCGAGCGCGAGCGCATCAGGCTTGTCCTGGCAGCTGAGATTCATGATGGTGCTGCTCATCTTGTTGACGACAAACATGTACCCCCGTGCTTTATCATTGTCGAGCCAGCCGACGAGCTTGCCTTCGCGGAAGAGGGCAACGCCGGTAATTTCGAGATGATAGGGCGGCCTTGTCGTCTCGAGGCTGCTCTTCTTCGTAGCCTCCTCCTCGTTGCCGACGAGCCTAAGTCCGCTCATGGACGGCTCAACGCCCGGATTGATGAGCTTGCGGATCGCATCGTCGATGCCGATGTTGGGCGAGTTTGACCAAATTCGCGACGAGAACTCGGACGATCCCATCAGGGCTTCCGCCTGAATCGGCGCGAGCGGAACGAGCGTGCTGACCAGCAGATCCGGCTTCGTTCCTCTCGCAACGAGCAGCATGGACGTCAGTCGAACCTCGTGGGAGCGCTCGAAGAAGTCGAAAATTTCCTCGATCCCGTTCTTGGCGAGTCGCTCGCCCAGAATGACAACCTGGATGTGCGAGAAGAAGAGCTGCCGCGGCACTTGCTTCGACGCCTTTCGGATGCCTTCGAACAGCGTCTTCGATTTTACGGTGTATACGGAGTAAGGCGCGCCTCCTCCTCCGCCTTTCACCGAATTGCTGAGCTCGCCGGGCATGACGACCTGAAATGCCAATGAATATTCGTCATTGTCCGTTTTATCGATCGACATTGCGGTTACAATCGCGAGCATATTGAGCTCACGGCTGTTCCAGCAGCCGGTGACGAGCAGCGCGGAAGCGATCAGGACGGCTGCCGCCAGTGTAAGCTTCAAGAAGCGAATGCTTGCATTCATCCGAACCTGTACCTCCTTGTGCCTTAAGGGATTTCTAAGTTTGAGGCTTCTGCCCCTGCGCCATCCGAGTCGTATTGTCTGTCATGTCATCCGGCCGCTCTGTATTGCTCCAATGCGGGAGACGGACGAAGAAGTCCTTGAATTGATTGAACTTGAACGGAACGAGCGGAGACAGGAACGAGACGCCGAATGAACGCAGCGCATTCATGTGGGCGACCAGCATGATAAGACCGAGAATGATACCGTAGAAGCCGATCATGCCCGCCGCAATCATGAAGAGAAAACGCAGCAGTCGTGCGGTAATCGCTAAGTTGTACGCCGGAATGGAGAAGTTCGCGATTGCCGTGATGGCCACGACAATAACCATGATCGGCGATACGATGCCGGCTTGAACGGCTGCTTCGCCAAGCACGAGCGCACCGACAATCGATACCGCTTGTCCGACAGCCCGAGGCATCCGGACGCCTGCTTCCCGCAGGATCTCGAAGCTGAGCTCCATCAAGAAGGCTTCGATCAATGCAGGGAACGGCACGCCTTCCCGCGCGCCGGATAAATTAATAAGCAGGGTTGTTGGCAGCATCTCCTGATGAAACGACGTTAGAGCAATATAGACGGCTGGACCGAACAACGAGACGATAAAGGCGGCATACCGCAGCAAGCGGAGAAAGGTGCCGATATCATACCGCTGATAATAGTCCTCGGCCGAAGCAAAAAATTGAGGCAGAATCGTCGGAACAATCAGCGCGAACGGAGTACCATCTACAAGAATGGCAACGCGTCCTTCGATCAGATTCGCCGCAATTACATCGGGTCGTTCTGTGTTATAGATCGTCGGAAAGGGGGAGCTCCAATTATCCTCGATGAACTCCTCGATGTAGCCGGACTCCAGAATGGCGTCGGTATCGATTTTTTCCAGCCGCTTCCGGACCTCCTGCTTAATCTCGTCCTTGACGATGCCTTCAATATACAGCATGGCGACGTTTGTCTGTGTCACTTTACCGATCTTAATCGCCTCGAAGCCGAATTTCTCGCTGCGTATCCGACGGCGGACCAGCGCGATGTTCGTCGGCAGCGATTCGTTGAAGCTGTCCTTCGGTCCGCGAATAACGACTTGTGTGCTCGCTTCCGATACCGCTCGCGTCTCGCCGCCGATTGTGCTGCAGCTGATGCATTGATCCCAGCCGTCGACGAAGAGGAGGGTCTTGCCTGTCAGCAGCTCCAGCAGCATGGTCGTCCAGTTGTCGAGCACTTCGACTTGTCCGACCGTTAGCGCGTTATCGCAAATATATTTGAACGCTTCTTCAGGCGACGCATCGTTTTCCGGCGGCATCTCTGGCAGAAATGGCGACATTAATGAACGCATGACGAATTCGTTCACCATTTCCTTATCCGTGATCGTCTCCAGATAGATGGCCGCAACGTGCTGCTTCTGTCCTGTCCGAAGCGTAAAACGGCGCACGATAAGGTCAGGGCTTGCAGCGACCTCGGATCTGATCCTGTCGATGTTGTCATTAAGGCCGGTTTCGAGATGTCCGCGAGGCACAGAGAGATTGCCGCTACCGCTGTTTCCATTGTCTTTGCCACCGCTCTTGGAACGCGTAGATCGTTTGATCATCTACAGTCTGAGCCTCCTTCGCTGCATGGGTGAAATAGCATCGCATCGGTTAGTATGCCTCGTTTTTCCTTTTTTACCTAAAAATAAAGAAAAAACCGATGAATAGGTTCATCGGCTTGCTTGGTTGTTTGTATGTCCGGTTAGAGCTGCTTGCGAAATTGGGTCGGGCTGACCGAATAGAACTGTTTGAATTTGCGTGTGAAATAGTCCGGTGAATGGAAGCCGACCTCGTACGCGATCTCCGTTATGTTGCGCGGCGAGAATCGAATGAGCCGTTCCGCATGCTTCATGCGCAGCTTGATCAGCCAGTCGATAATCGTCTCGCCCACCTGCTCCTTGAACAGGTGGGCGAGGCGGGAGGGCGATAGACAGACCAGCTTGGCAAGATGCTCGATCTGACATTCCTTCGCATAGTGCTGCTGGAGGTAAACCTGAACCTCTCTGATCCGGCTGTCGATGCTTCGCGGGTTTGCGGTCTGGCCAATTGTAAGCAGCAAAATCTCTTCCAGTGCATTCAGCGCAAGCTCTTCCCGGTACGTGCTCACTTGATAATGGCTGTGGCTGTAATGCTGAAGACGTTTGAACGCCGTTTCTATTCGTTGTTTGGATTCATCTTGCTCAATAGACAGCTGGGTAATCGGATTCGAAGGAATGGGCAGGGCAAGCCAGTCCGTCCAAGCGGGCCTCGGCAGGAAGTGGCACCACATTTTCTCCCAATTGGTTCCTGGCGCCGTGTAGTAGAGGTGAGGTGTGTTCGGCGGTATGAGGATCATATCGCCTGAGCGGCTAAAGAGAGGATGATCGCCGTCCAGGACGATGCCTTGTCCGGAGATGGTGTACATGATGAGCCAATCCTTCGTCCCTCGCAAACGGAAGGTCGAATAGCCATAGGGCAAATCATAATGATCCATATGCAGAATGCCAGGCTGCGGAGCGGGAGTCTCGTCCCGGCCAAGATGATCGCGCACCATCTTCATTCGCTCACAGTTCCCTTCACAATAGCAGTATTGTACGGGTATTGGGCATGATTCTACATTCCTAATAGTAGCGCTGTTTCTTATAATATGAAAGCGCTTAATTCGGCTTTAAGGAAGGGGGGCATGCAAGTGACGCGGCTGCCGCGCCATGAATGAAAGTGAACCATCACTACTAACGAAGTGGAGGAAGTGAAATGGTACTTAGGCGATTAAAACCGGTCTCGCTTGCGCTTTCCATCTTGCTCTTGCTTTCTGCAGCTCCAGGAATTTTCACGGGTCGAGCTTACGCGGCCGCTTATACTGCAGTCGTCTCCCCAAGCGATCAGCGCCAGACGGTAGAGGGTTGGGGCACGTCGCTGTCTTGGTGGGCGAATATGGTCGGGGGCTGGCCTTCGACTACACGCGGTACGATTGCGGATTTGCTGTTCACGACGACTTCCGGCATCGGTCTGAATGTCGCACGGTACAATATTTCCGGCGGGGATAACCCGTCGCATACGCATCTGCGTCCGGATGCGGCAGTTCCCGGCTACATGACATCGGCCGGCGTCTATGATTGGACGCGCGATGCGAATCAGCGGACGATGCTGAGCCTTGCGATGGCTAGGGGGGCGAACCATGTGGAGGCGGTCAACTATTCGCCGCCGTACTTCATGACGATTTCAGGCGATTCGGCAGGCAACAATCCTGGCTATATCGATAATCTGGCTAGTTCGAATTACGGTGCGTTCGTCGATTATTTGACGGAGGTGGTGAAGCATTTTCGCGATAGCTGGGGCGTGAACTTCGAGTACCTGGATCCGCTGAACGAGCCGGACGGTTCTTGGACGGCAGGCGGTCCGCAGGAGGGCGCGCACTTCGATGCGGCGAGTCAAGAGGCGATCATTCAGCAGACGTACAATTCGTTGAATACGAAAGGGCTGCTGAGTACGACGAAGGTGACGGCGAGCGACTTCCAGAGCGTCGATACGGCGGTTAGCCAGTGGAACGGTTTTAGCAGCACGACGAAGAACGATGTGGCGAAAATCAACTTCCATACGTACGGCGGCTCCAACCGTTCGGGCATTCAAGTGGCAGCTGCGACGAGCGGCAAGAAGCTGTGGATGTCGGAGTACGGCACCGGCGGTTCGGCAGGGCATACGCATACGGATGTGCAGCCTGGGCTCGCGCTCGCTTCGATGATTATGAAGGATATGAAGGAATCCGGCGCTTCCGTGTGGGCGGTGTGGGATGCGCTAGAGTCGGAATCGGAGGATGTCGGCGGCAACACAAGCTGGGGGCTGATCCATGCCGACTATGCGAATCAGACGTATAACGTGACGAAACAATATTATGCGATGGGCAATTTCAGCAAGTACATTCGCGAAGGTTATAAGATCGTAGGCGTAAATGACGCGAACTCGCTCGCCGCATGGGATCCGGCTTCCCAGAAGCTCGTCGTTGTGACGCTGAACAATTCGAGTACGAGCAACAGCGTGACGTATGATCTGAGCGGCTTTACGACAGTGGGTACGCCGGCTTCCGCGTATCGAACTTCAAATACAGAATCGCTCGCATCGGTGACAGCGCCGACGATGTCGGGCAAGCAGTTCACGGCAACGGCGAACGCGAACTCGATTACGACGTATGTGATCTCAGGCGTTACATATGCACCGACGCAGCAGACGATTAACGATACGGCGTCGGCGTTCACGTATAACGGCACATGGAACTACTACAACGGCCAGACGGGTGCGTACAACAATGATGTTCATTATTCGAATACGACGAACAGCTATTTTCAGGTGAATTTTACAGGCACGAACATCGTACTTAGCGGGCCGAAATCGTCCGACTCCGGCATTATGGCCGTCTCCGTCGACGGCGGCACAGCAACGAATGTCGATCTCTACTCGGCGAGCAGGGTCGATAATATTCCGCTCTGGACCAGCAGCACGCTCGCTTCGGGTGCGCATACGCTGAAGGTCACGGTGACCGGCACGAAGAATGCGAGCTCTTCGAACACATTTGTTTCGGCGGACTCGGTTACTGTGTCGACGGCGGGGGTGAACTTGGCGACGAACCCGGGCTTCGAGGCGAACGGCAGCTCGTCGCAGACGATTACGAGCTGGAGCACATGGCCGGGTACGGCTGGCACGGACGCGGATGCGGACTATGTGGAAACAAGCGCTCAAGTCGTCCCGCATACCGGCAATTTGAAGCTGGTTCATTGGAAAGCTTCGGCGTATCAGGTGTACACGTACCAGGTGGTGACTGGGTTGCCGAGCGGTCTGTATACGCTGAAAGCATGGGTGCAATCGAGCGGCGGGCAGTCCACCGCGTGGATGGTCGCCAAGAACTACGGCGGCAGCCAGCTGACGGCGAACATCGGGGCGGCGTCGACGTGGACACAGATTTCGATCCCGAACATCAACGTCACGAACGGGACGGCGGAGATCGCGTTCTACTCCATCGCGAATGCGAACAACTGGCTCGCGGCGGATGATGTGGAGTTTTATAAGCAGTAGGGTTGAGCTCCTACACTAGTTTTTTAAATTCTCGCACTCACCCATACGCCTTCTACCACACAAACGCAATACAAGAGTGGTTGCCGAGAGTCGGAGAATCCGACTCTCGGTCCCCCTCGCAGCTCCAAGCAGTCGCAGATTGCGAGAGGAAGAAGCGGAGAGAGCAAATACGCTCTCTCAGCCTGCAAAAGAGGCGGTTGGCACCCGTGAGAGAGCGAATACGCTCTCTCACGCGTCGAAAACGCCGCGCCGCCCGCGAAAAAGAAGCGGAGAGAGCAAATACGCTCTCTCAGCCTGCAAAAGAGGCAGTTGGCACCCGTGAGAGAGCGAATACGCTCTCTCACGCGTCGAAAACGCCGCGCCGCCCGAGTAAACAAAATTGAGAGAGCAGATACGTTCTCTCAGCCTGCAATATTGGCGGTCTGCAGCTGTGAGAGTGTTCATTCTCTCACGGGAGTTTTTATTGAGTTAGTGGGGGAGTCGAGCTAAGGGGAGTGCGAGAGGTAGGCGAGCGATGGAAGGGGGGCGGGAAGGCATGTGATGCGCTGCGGGACGAGTTGGAGTGAGAGGGCGAGTGCAGCTCGGAGACGAATATGAGAGTGTAACTGGAACTTGTTTGTTGCTGAGAGTCGGAGAATCCGACTCTCAGAGTGAAAACGGGGCTAGAGGGAAGCCGAGAGTCGGAAATTCCGACTCTGAATGTAGAAGAGCGGTCCTGTTAGGGGTTATTGGTTGCTGAGAGTCGGAAAATCCGACTGTCAGCGGGAAAACAGGGCAAGAGAGAAGCTGAGAGTCGGAAAATTCGACTCTCAGTCTCCCCTTCGCAGCTCCACGTAGTCGCAGATTGCGAGAGGAAAAAGCTGAGAGAGCAAATACGCTCTCTCACGTCTCGAAAACACCGCCCTGCCAGAGTCCCCTTCGCGATCGCGAGCTTAGCCGATCACGAAGGGGGATTTTTACACCGAATCCTATTGAACGATTCGGAGGCAAGGTATATAATCAAATGTGCCCGGGCACAAAAACACATGGTTACCTGCTCTCAAAGCTCTGGCATCTATTTGCTTAATAGCCAGGAGGGGAGAAAATGGGCAGATATTCAGCTGAATTGCGCAATCAAGACGGCTTTAGCATTATCGTGCTCAAGGACTCGGCCAGCGATAGCATCGCCAAGCTGATTCCCGCAGTGGGCAACAATTTATTCAGCTTCCAGCAAGGCGGACACGAGGTAATTCGAACACCGATCAGCCTGCAGACGCTACAGAACGAAACTTTCGCGTGCTCCAAATATGGAACACCGATATTATTTCCGCCCAACCGGGTTCGAAACGGCACTTATTCATTTAATGGCCGCACCTATCAGCTGCCAATAAATGAGCCGCCGCATTTTCACCTACATGGGGAGCTCATCAGCAGAGGCTGGCATCTCGTAGAGTTCGGTGCCCTAGACGGCATAGGCGCATGGGCGAAGAGCCGCTTCAGCTTCAGTGAGCATCCGGACATGATGGATTATTATCCGCATGCGATTTCTTTTACCATTACCTATCGGCTGCTTGACGGAAAGCTTCATATGGAGAGCTCGATCGTTAACGAAGGGGCTGATGAGGCACCGTTCGCGTATGGCTTGCATCCTTATTTTTCGGTACCGTATGAAAGCGGTAACAATGTGATGCTGCAAGTTCCAGCGAAGGATGAGTGGCCGGTTACGAATCAAGCTTTTGTCATCGAACAGCCATCTGTAACGGGGCTTAGCCTGAGCATTCGCGATGGCATCGACCTTGTGAACTATCCCGTTCTGGGCTGCTCCTTACTGACGATGGATCAAGCAGCGAAACCGATTTGCCGCATAGCGATCCCGCAGCGAGGCTACACCATTGCATACCAATTGGATGATTCGTTCCCTTACGTTCTGCTGTTCCGCCCGGACTGGGACGATGCGTTCTCCATTGAACCATACACCTACGTGACTGACGCGTTTAATTTGCCATATCCATCTGAACGGACAGGCGCACAGGGCATTCGCCCCGGCGAAGAACGCCGTTTGACGACGACTCTGTGGACAGAGCAATCGAATCTTAAAATAGAGGAGGATCGCATTATGCAGCAAAGCACCGACAGCAACAACAGCAATACGAGCAACAGCAACTCCGGCATCGCTGAGAAGCTCGGCATTGATTTCTCCACTGTAATCAAGCCAGAGATGCCGCAGCGCAAAGACTACCGGATCGGCTGCATCGGCTCCGGCTTTATTATGCGGGACTGCCATCTCGTTGCCTACCGTGACGCTGGCTTCAATCCGGTTGCGATCGCATCGCGCACCTATGACAATGCCAAGGAAGTCGCGGAGCTGCGCGGCATTCCGAAGGTGCACCGCACCTGGGAGGAGCTCGTCCGCGATCCCGAGATCGAAATTCTCGATATCGCCTTCCCGCCTGACCGGCAGCTCGAAGTCGTCCGCGAAGCGGTGAAGCAGCCACATATCCGAGGCATTCTGTGCCAGAAGCCGCTCGCGATGAATTCGCGCGAAGCGCGTGAAATCGTCGACCTGTGCGAAGCCGCCGGCATCAAAGTCGCGGTTAACTCGAATATGCGCTACGACCAGTCGATTCGCGCGCTCAAAGCCATCCTCGATCGCGGTCTGCTCGGGCAGCCGGTGCTTGCGACGATCGAGATGCGGGCGATTCCGCACTGGCAAGCTTTTCTGCAGCAGTACGATCAGATTGAGATCCTGAACATGGGCATTCATCATATCGATTCCTTCCGCTATCTGTTCGGAGACCCGGAGAAGGTGACCGCGGTTGCCCGCAGAGATCCGCGCACGCAGTTCCCGCACATCGACGGCATCTCGCAATATACGTTCCAATATGCGAGCGAGCTGATGGCGACGAGCCTTGACGATGTATGGGCATGGCCGGGTGAAGGAACCGAGAAAGATATTTATATCAAGTGGCGGGTAGAAGGGCTGGATGGCATGGCGACTGGCACGATCGGCTGGCCGACCTACCCGGAGCGCACGCCGAGCACACTCGCTTTCACGACGCGGCAAGCGTCTGGCGAATGGCATCGCCCGCAGTGGGATTCGGTATGGTTCCCGGATGCGTTCCAGGGAACGATGGCGCAGCTGCTCCGCGCCGTGGAATCCGGCAGCGAGCCGGAGATTGGCGGCCGCGACAATTTGCGGACGATGGCAGCGATTGACGCATGCTACAAGTCGATTGCCGAAGGCAGAACGGTGCAGTTCAAGGAAGTACTATAACTTTTATTGGAGGTCATCTGACATGTTATCCGTTGGTATTTTTAATGCATACTATCCGTATTCTCTTGAGGAATCCATCGCTCGAATGAAGAAGGACGGCTTCTCCTGCGTACAGCTCGACCTATCGTTCAAAGGGATGGATCTGTCGGCGGATGCGCTCACGAGAGAGAAATGCCGCACGATCCGCGATGCGTTCCGTGATGCGAATCTTCCAATCGTCTGCATCTCGGGTTACACGAATATTATTCATAGCGATCCAGTGAAACGCCAAGAGAATATCTACGGCCTTAAGAAAATCATCCAATTCGCGCGTGACCTCGGCAGCCCGTATGTGGTTAGCGAGACAGGCACGTTCAATACGGAGAGCGACTGGGTATGGGATCCGAAGAACGGTACGGAAGAAGCTTACGAAGAGGTATGCAAGCAAATTGAAGAGCTCTCGAAGTTCGCTTATGATCACGGCGCGATGTTCCTCGTCGAGAACTACGTGAACAACGTTATCGGCTCCGTCGATCAAGTTGCGCGTCTCTTCTCGGACGTGAATCATCCCGGCCTCGGCTTGCTGATGGACCCAACGAATTACTACACGGACACGAACATCGACCATATCGATGAAACGCTGCACCGCATTTTCAACACGCTCGGCGACAAAATCAAAATCGCGCACGCCAAAGACTGCAAGCCTGCAGAAGATACAGGTGAGAAGCACGCCAACATCGACGCATCCGAGTCGCATTCGTTCCGCGGCGCCGGTGCCGTTGAGCTGCCTGCTCCGGGGCTTGGCATCCTGAACTATGATCTGTACCTTGAGCGTCTCGCGAAGCTTCATCCGAACGTGCCTATCATTATCGAACACTTGGAAGAGGAAGACATTCCACGGGCGAAGCGGTTCCTGGACGGCAAGCTGAAATCAGTCGGCGTCTAAATAGGCGTCTAAATAGCTCGGCGTTAGCAGAAGTTAATAGATGTCAACTTTTGCTAACTGCTCCTCTTGATAGGAACGATCGATTCGCTCTATAATTGATAAGGCTAATGGCACATAGAGTTATATTGCAGGCTATCACAGGAGTGAATTATGACTGTTACGATAAGAGAAATCGCCAAGCATGCAGGCGTATCAAGAGGAACGGTCGATCGGGTGCTGAATGACCGCCCAGGCGTGAAGCCTGAGGTGCGCGACAGAATCCTGGAGATTGTGAATGAACTAAATTATGTACCGAATATTGCGGCCAAAGCGCTGGCTTACCAGAAGAAGCCCGTCACATTCGGCATCGTCATGCCGCCCAAAGATATTCGATTCTTCGAATCCATTCGGAGCGGAATTACTAGCGCGGCGGAGGAACTGAAGGACCTCGGCGTCCGGCTGGAATATCGGTATGTGGACAATAAACGTCCCGAAGAAGGGGCAGGCGCGATCCACGAGCTCGTGGAGGCAGGCGTCAGCGGCATTATGTTCTCTGTGATGGACGATGAGCTCATCCGCGAGAGCATCGATGCCGCGGCGCAGAAGAACGTACCTGTCGTCACGTTCAATTCGGACGTCGAGGGCAGCAAGCGTGTCTGTTTCGTCGGCCAAGATTTGCACAAGAGCGGCGTCGTCGCAGCAGGACTGATGAACAGGGTGCTGCCTGCGGAAGCGAAGGTCATTATCGTTACAGGCAGCTTGAAGTTCCACGCGCATCGCTCGCGGGTGGAAGGATTCAAGCAAGGGCTGGCGAATAGCGGCAGCCGTCTGCAAGTAGCGCGCGTCATCGAAGGGTTCGACCGATACGAGGATACGTTCGCGTTGCTGAATCAGACCTTGAGCGAGCACACGGATATTAGCGGGATCTACATGGCGACCGGCGATATCGCCGCTTGTCTCGAAGTGATCAAGCTTCAGCGCCTGGAAGGGAAGCTGCGGGTCATCTGCAACGACTTAATGCCCGAGGCGGAGCATGGGCTGCGCGAGCGGATCATCGATTTCACCATTGTTCAGAACCCGGAGAGACAAGGCTACTTATCGCTGCGCCTGCTGTTTGATCTCGTCTTTGCGGGGAAGCAGCCGGAGACGGAGCATTATTTTACGGAAACCCATATTTACATCCCCGAGAGCCTGTAGGGGATTCTTTTTTACAGTACATTGTGCCCGAGCACAAGCTTGTCCGACTAAAATAAGTTGAGGAGGAGATTCGGATGGCCATCGTTGTACAGCGAAGAGATTATAGTTTGTTAGGGCCTGAGAGCAAGCAGGCTGACGAGAAGGGGCTGGCATCTGCGCAATGGCATGCTACGCCAATTCCGCGTGCGAGAATGAAGGAGCTTATGAAACGTAAGGACGGTCCTGCAATCCGGGATACGCTGATCTGGCTCGGCGGCTTGATCATTCTGGGGTACCTTGCATACCTATCTTGGGGAACATGGTGGGCGGTGCCGGCTTTCTTCCTCTATGGCACGCTCTATGCATCGCCTGGCGACTCAAGATGGCATGAGTGCGGACACGGAACGGCGTTCAAGACGCCATGGATGAACGATGTCGTCTACCATATCGGTTCGTTCTGCGTGCTTCGTTCCGCAACGCCCTGGCGCTGGAGCCACTCCCGCCATCATACCGATACGATTATTGTTGGCCGGGATCCAGAGATTATCACCGCAAGACCTCCGATCTGGAAGATCCTCTACATGCAAATTTTCCATCTGTATGGGGGACCAATTGAGATAAAAAGGTTCATTTTGCACACATTCGGCAAGTTGGAGGAGCAGGAGAAGGAATATATCCCGGCTTCGGAGTATGATAAGGTATTTCGCGAAGCTCGCATCTACATGCTGATCTTCCTGGCAGTCATTGCCGCATGTATCGTAACAGGCAGCGTTTTGCCAGCGATGTTTATTATTCTGCCTACTTTTTACGGCGGGCTGCTTGTGCTGACGTTCGGTATTACACAGCATCTCGGACTCTACGAGGACGTGCTGGATCACCGGCTTAACACCCGGACGGTCTACTTTAATCCTGTCTTCCGGTTCCTCTACTGGAACATGAACTATCATGTGGAGCACCACATGTTCCCGATGGTTCCGTACCATGCGCTGCCGAAGCTGCATGAGGAGATGAAGTACGACTGTCCGGAAGCGCGGCCTAGCTTGTGGGCAGCACTTCGCGAAGTAATCGGCGCATTGCGCAAACAGAAGCATGATCCGGCTTATGTCGTCGTGAAGCCGCTGCCGGTAACGGCGCTGCCATACCGCTATGGACCGGAACTTAATGATGATCTAGAACTGACAAGGAGTGAAGCTTAAGTGGCATGGGTTGAAGTGTGTGAAGCAGGCGAAGTTGATGTGGAGGATGTTATTCGATTCGATCAAGAGGATCGCTCCTTCGCGGTGTATCGTTCCGACAAAGGTGATTATTACGCGACAGACGGTTTCTGCACGCATGGCCGCTTTCATCTCGCGGACGGGCTTGTAATGGGGAAATTGATCGAGTGCCCGAAGCATAACGGTCGATTCGATATTACGAGCGGCGCTGCAGTACGTGTGCCGGCTTGCAAAGACTTGCAGACATACCCGGTAAAAGTCGAAGCAGGCAGAGTATATATTAATATTGAGTAGGAACAAGCGTTGCAAGCAGGTATATTGCACTAATTCAATGACGGCTCGTCTTACGGCTTAAGCACCTAGCCGAAGGCGGCCGTTTTTTATATAATTTATTGTTTTTTATATCTCTAATAAACTTCTAATATTTTCCTAAAATCTCGCACCTATAATGAGACTTGTAAACAACCATACGAAGAACGGAGTGGTCAAATGGAATCATTTCTTGCGCAGCGTATTGAGGCAATGAGATGCGAGATGATTGACAAGGCTTCGACGTACGGGAGTTTCACTCATGAGAAAGTCGTTTCCATCAGCCAGCGGTTAGATCGTTACATCGTTGTGTATCAGAAGCTTAAGAAGAAGAAGCTGCACCGGGTAGGATAAGAGAGTAAATATAGAACGTGGGGACCTGCTAACTGGATAATTCCGGTTGAAATAGCAGGTCTTTTTCTGTCCAGCGTTACCGGTGCAAACCTGCAATGTTCGACGGAATTCTCTTATTCCTGCCCTTTTACCTCTCCGAATTCCCCCATTTTTGAATCAGCCCAAACCAGTACATTTCCAGAATGATCAGCATTTTCGCGTAAACTCCTGCATAAATTCCCCCAATATACGAAATGTTGAAATCGTTTACAATGGTTCCATGGCCGTACATACCTACTACAGAGAGATGAAAGGGGTTATATAAGATTTCCATAAAAGTGTCAATTAAAGATTTCTTAAATAATAGTCTGAATTGCGCTAACTTTCAAAAAAATGCTTTGTACAATTGCTAAATATCTGGTAAATTCTAAAAAGTAGAGATATTTAAACTTTCGAAGCTTTAATGATGAGGGAGGAAGAGAAAGATGAGCAAAAGATTCAGAGTATTATCCTGCTTATCAGTCATCGCGCTAGTCGGAGTTATACTCAGCGGTTGCGGAGGGTCCGACAACAACAGCAGCAGTAACAATGGTACTAGTAACAGCAGCGCGAATTCAAACACCACTTCTAACTCTTCGAACAGCAGCACAACGAACACCGCTACCACAGACGACTCTACTACTACGAACGACACGGCTACCCCTGATCCAAACGCACCAGTAGAAGGCGGAACATTAACAGTCGGTACCTTCTCCGATATCGTCTCCGTCAACCCGATCTACATCAACGATACTTCATCCGGTGATATTGAGAACCTCATTAATGCTAGACTCTATGATGTTGACCGCAATGCGAATCTGGCTGTAGAGCCATGGTCGATTGCAGCAGAGCTTCCACAGATCAGCGCAGACGGCAAAACTTATACCGTGAAGCTGAAGAATACGGTGAAATGGAATGACGGCCAACCGCTTAATGCAGATGACGTTCTGTTTACATACAACACCGTTCGTAATCCGGACGCAGGTGCACCAGGCATCAGCGCGTTCGACAAAATCGATTCCATTACGAAAATCGACGACTACACGGTTGAATTTAAGCTGAAGCAAGTGTACGCGCCGTTCCAATACTCGCTATACAGCTCTCTCGTTCCAGCGCATGTCCTGAAAGACGTGCCTGTGAAGGAACTGAGCAAGAACGCATATGGCGTTGATCCTACGAAGACCGTTACAAGCGGCCCTTGGAAATTCTCCGAATGGAAGCAAGGCCAGTACATTACGCTGGAGACGAACCCGAACTACTGGGGTGACGTGAAGCCTCACTTGGGCAAAATCATCTACAAAATCTATGCGGACCAAAACACAGAGGTTCAAGCGCTGATCAAAGGCGATATCCAAATGTCCGAAGCGATTCCGGTCACTTCGATGGACGCGGTTAAAGCGAATGATAAGCTGAGCACGATCCTCGCGCCAGGACCGCAATACGAATACGTACAGTTCAACTTCAAGGACGAGAACTTCCCGGATAAAGTGTCGCCGTTCAAAGGCCAGAAGACGCGTCAAGCGATCGCTTACGCACTGAACCGCCAAGGCATGGTAGACAACGTGCTGAAGGGTACGGGCAAGCTGATGAACTCTCCATTCCTGCCAGGCTCATGGGCAGATCCAGGCGACCAAGCGGTCAACTATGCATTCGATCCAGAGAAAGCGAAGAGCTTGCTCGCGGAAGACGGATGGGTAGCCGGCAAAGACGGCATCCTCGCGAAGGACGGCCACCGCTTCTCGTTCGAACTGCAATACAACGCAGGCAACAGCCGCCGCGAACAGGTAGCTGCGATCATTCAACAGAACCTGAAGGATGTTGGCATTGAAGTAACGCCGAAGGGCATCGACTTCGCGACATGGATTGACCAGAACATTACGCCAGGTAAATTCCCGGCCATTCTGCTCTCCTGGTCCTTGTCTAACCCGGATCCGGATGCAGAGAGCATCTTCTCCTCCAAGTACTTCCCGCCTGCAGGTCAAAACGGCGGCTGGTATAAGAACGAATCGATCGACGCGCTCTGGACGAAAGGTCAATTAACGACCGATCAATCTGCGCGCGCAGATGTATATCACCAAATCGGCAAAGAAATTTCCACTGACCTTCCTTATGTATTCTTGTATCAATACGGTCTGCCGCAAGTCGTCGACCAATCGACGCTGCACTGGGCGGATGCGGATAAGCCGGAATCGTCCCTTGGTTATGGCTATCTGTTCCACGCGATCAACTGGTGGTCTGACAAGAAGTAATCATTCTCAATTCCATAGTGCAATATCTGATCAGGAGAAGAGCCGACCGGCTCTTCTCCTGTATTCAGGAATAAGGGGGGTCTAATTCCGATGACAGAATATTTAGTTCGCCGATTATTTCAGTCCGTACTCGTTCTATTCCTGATCTCGATCCTTACTTTTGCAATGATCCACGCGGCTCCCGGTGGACCGACGCAAGTCTTTCTCGCTCCTGGATTGTCTCCGGAAGCAGCGAAGGTGCAAGCGCATAACCTCGGACTCGATCGTCCTGTCCTCGTTCAATATTCGATCTGGCTCGGTCATCTGGTAACAGGCGACCTTGGCTACACGTTCAAGAACCATATCCCGGTCGGTGACATTCTGTGGCCGACAGTGAAGAACACGATGGTGCTGATGGGCGCCGCGTGGCTGTTCTCTCTACTTATTGCGATTCCATGGGGGATTTACAACAGTACGTCTCAGTACGGTTTCTCGGATCAGACGTCATCCTTCGTTTCCTATATCGGGTTCGCGATGCCGACGTTCTGGTTCGGTATCATATTGCAGGAATACTTCTCTCTCAAGCATGACTGGTTACCCTTATCCGACATGTATACGATGGGCAAGGAGGGGAATATGGGGGACCTGTTCATGCATCTCATCTTACCTGTTTCGGTGCTGACACTCGGCTTCCTCGCTTCCTATACGAAGTATGCGAAGGCGAGCATGCTCGAGGTGCTGGGGCAGGACTACATTCGTACCGCTCGGGCAAAAGGCTTGCGTGAAGGCCGGGTAATCTTCCGCCATGCGCTGCGCAACGCACTGATTCCGATCATTACGATTCTCGGACTCGACCTGCCGATTCTTGTCGGCGGCGCCGCGCTCACCGAGCGGGTGTTCAACTGGCCGGGAATGGGACGGCTGTTCGTCGATATGGCGGTCGCCCGTGAGTACTCCGTATTGATGTCGATTACGCTTGTCGTTTCGGTAATCGTTGTTGTCGGCAACTTGGTGGCGGACATTCTGTACGCGATCGTTGATCCTCGGGTACAGCTTGGCAGCAAAGGAGGCGCAGCACGATGAGCGAGCTGAAACTGGAACAAAGGGCCGTGACAGTCTCTTCGGCTGAAGTGAAGCCGCCTGCAGATAAGCGTCCGCCGGGTCCTTGGCGCACGGCATGGAAGAAGTTCGTGCAGAACCCGTTCGCCGTCGCAGGGCTTATTATTCTAGCGATCTTCATCATTGCAGCTGTATGCGCGAAGTGGATCTCGCCGTATGACCCGACGCGCATTGATATGATGTTCCCGAATCTTCATGCCGGCACGGACGGACATCCGCTCGGCACCGATGAGCTCGGCCGCGACATTTTGTCCCGCTTGCTGTACAGCAGCCGGATCTCGCTCACGGTCGGCTTCCTTGTCGCCTTCGTCTCCGTCTTCATCGGGACGATCGTCGGCGCATTCGCAGGCTATTTCGGCGGCTGGGTAGACACCATTGCGATGCGTTTCGTCGATGTGATGAACTCGATTCCGTCGCTGTTCTTGAACATTCTCATTCTAGCGATCTTCGGCTCCAAAATATCTTATATGATTCTTGTTCTCGCCTTCACGAGCTGGATGGGCGTCGCGCGGCTCGTCCGCGGAACGTATCTGCAGCTGCGCGAGATGCAGTATGTGGAAGCGGCGAAGGCGACCGGCGTCTCTCACTTCGGCATCATCTTCCGCCATCTGCTGCGCAATGCGACAGCTCCGATTATCGTAACGGCGACGTTGATGGTCGGCGGCGCGATCCTGAGCGAATCTGCATTGTCCTACCTGGGACTTGGCGTTCAGACGCCGGATACGAGCTGGGGACTAATGCTGAGCAACGCGCAGGAGTTCATGCTGACCGATCCGCTGCAGGCGCTTTACCCAGGTGTATGTATCCTTACTGTCGTGCTCGCGGTGAACTTTATTGGTGACGGTATTCGCGACGGTCTCGATCCAAGGATGACGACAATTCCTAGAAGGAGGCTCGCACAATGGCGGAAAAAGTTCTCCAAATCCGAAATTTAACGGCAGGCTTCGTGACGGAAAAAGGGTTCGTGCGTGCAACGGACCATGTCTCCCTGGAGCTCGACCGCGGACAGACGCTGTGCGTCGTCGGCGAGTCCGGCAGCGGCAAGAGCGTTACCGCCATGTCGGTGATGCGGCTTATCGACTACGCGGGCGGCTTCATTGAAACCGGAGAGGTGCTGTTCAGCGGCAGCGACCTCGTGAAGAAGAAGCAGCAGGAGATGCTGAAGATTCGCGGCAACCGCATTACGATGATTTTCCAAGACCCGATGTCGGCGCTCAATCCCGTCTTCACGGTCGGAGATCAGATTGCCGAAGCGCTTCGCATTCATAAGAAGCTGAGCAAGAAGGAAGCTTGGCAGACGAGCGTCGAGATGCTTCGCCGTGTCGGCATCCCCGCCCCTGAGATGCGTGCGAAGCAGTATCCGCACGAGATGTCAGGCGGGATGTGCCAGCGGGTCGTTATCGCGATGGCGCTCGCTTGTAACCCGGAGCTGCTGATCGCCGATGAGCCGACGACAGCGCTAGACGTGACGGTGCAGGCGCAAATTCTCGATTTGCTGCGGCAGCTGAAGCAGGAGTTCGGCATGTCGATGCTGCTTATCACGCATGATATGGGCGTTGCGGCGGAAGTCGCCGACCGCATTGCCGTTATGTATGCCGGCGCAGTCGTGGAAGAAGGGACCGTGAAGGAGATCTTCGAACAGCCGCGACATCCGTATACGATCGGGCTGCTGAAGTCGATTCCGGGCCTCGAAGGCGAGCGCGGCGGCGAGTTGTATACGATCAAGGGAGCCATCCCGCCGATCAGTCAGCTGCCGAGAGGCTGCCGCTTCCATCCGCGCTGCCCGCATGCGATGGATGTGTGCAGACAGCAGGAGCCGGCGCTTATCGCGTCGCCGTCAGGCCATAAAGCAGCATGCTGGCTCGACGAGTCGGAGCTGAAAGGCACCGGCGCTTCGGCTGCGTCTGCAAGCAGCCAGACGCCGAAAGTGACGATCAGCAGCAAGACGGAGGTGGCGTTATGAGCAGCAGCAGCTATTTAGTGGAAGTAAACAATGTGAAGAAGTATTTTCCGATCAAGACGGGGCTGCTTAACCGAGTCATCGGTCAGGTGAAGGCTGTCGATGATGTCTCGTTCGGCATTCGAGCAGGGGAGACGTTCGGGCTTGTCGGCGAATCCGGCTGCGGGAAGTCGACGCTCGCTCGGGTGCTGCTGAACCTGAAGAGCGCTACGGGCGGCGAGATCAAGTATGCCGGCAGAAACATCCATACCGCGGGAAACCGGGAGCTTCGCAAGCTGCGCGAGGAGATGCAAATTATTTTCCAAGATCCGTTCGGTTCGCTTAATCCGCGGTTTCTTGTGAAGGATTTGATCAGTGAACCGCTGCGCGTACATCGTCGAATGAGCGAACAGGAGATGGATAATCGTGTTGTCGAATTGATGGAGATGGTCGGACTTGATGCCAGTCGTCGCAACCGATATCCGCATGAATTCTCGGGCGGCCAGCGTCAGCGTATCGGTATTGCCCGGGCAATAGCGCTTAATCCGAAATTCATCGTAGCGGACGAAGCCGTGTCAGCGCTGGACGTTTCGGTGCAGTCCCAGGTGCTTAACCTGATGATGAAGCTGCAGAAGGAGCTCGGCTTAACGTATTTGTTCATCGCGCATGGTCTGAACGTCGTTCGACATATTTCGGATCGAGTAGGCGTCATGTATTTGGGGAAAATGGTCGAAGTGGGCAAGACCGAAGAGTTGTTCGCGAAGCCGCTTCATCCATACACTTCAGTGCTGCTGTCAGCGATTCCGAAGCCGACGACAGAACATCGGGACGAGCGAATTATCCTGCAGGGCGATGTGCCGTCACCGGCGAACCCGCCGTCCGGCTGCCGGTTCCATCCGCGCTGCCCGTTCGCGCAGGATCGCTGCAAGACGGAAGAGCCGCAGCTGCAGACCGTGTCCGATGAGAGGCAGGTTGCTTGTCATTTCCCGCTGCAATAATAGTTAGAATAGGATCCCTCTTAACAAATGTTGAGAGGGATTTTTCGTGCAATCTAGCAACCTTCTCCGTTTGTTCGGGAAGGTTTTTGCTCGTGCCGTCGATTCCGCGCGAATGCTGATATTACGCAACGAATGGTGAATGGAGTTAGCCTATTCTCCCTAATTTACTTTTGGTAATTTATCCCTATTTAAGTTACGTTCCATTTTCATCCATAATGAGGGTGATTTCATATAGCAAATTTAGGAGGAATGTATCGATATGACTCCATCGGGTGCGGCTGCTGTCAGCAAAGCGAATACAAGCGGGTACAAAGTCGAATCTCCTTTCCTCAACTTGTCGGAAATGTCCTCCTACGAGCAGAATGAGGCACAGGAAGCGTACGAATTCGAGCAAATGTATGAGCAGAATCAATACCAAATTGAACCGGAGGCGGAAAGCTTCGAAAGCCCGTTCGTCTTTCGGGAGTTTGCAGGCGAGAGTGTTCAAAGCGAGCAGGCGTCGCCTTCTGCACCGGGGCATGTCATGCAATTTCTTAGCGAGCTTCACGATCATCAGTTTAACGAGGCGTTGTACGAGCTATATGCGGAAGCGGAACAATTCCATGATGAGCAAGGCTTTCAGCCGACAGGGCATTTTGAGCAGCTTGCCTTCGAGGCGGAACAAATGCTCGATCGGATTAATCAGGGCATCGGCTCCCGCAATTTTGCCTCCATGCAGGAAGGCGAAATGGAAGCCGTCATACAACAATTTGAACCGGAGACAGCTCATTTGTCGCCGCAGTTTGAGAACTTTCTTGGTAAGGTGTTCAACAAAGTAAAGAGCATTGCCAAAGGGGCGGTCGATCTCGCGAAAAAGGGTATCAGCATGCTCCCGATCGGTTCTATTCTCAGCAAATTAAAAGCTTTAGTCCGGCCGTTATTAAGTAAAGTTCTTCGCTTTGCGATTAGCAAGCTCCCGGCTTCGCTGCAAGGGCCGGCTCGGATGCTGCAAGCAAAATTTCTTAATGAAGCTGAAGCTGAAGCATTCATTGGCGAATTGGAGATGGAAGCCGAAGCAGAAAATGAGTCGGAAGCAGAGCAGGAGATGGAGACCGTTCCGGATATCGGCCGTCTGCAGCACGAGTTCGACAGCTCAATTGCACTGCATGCATTCGGAGCAGGGGAGTTTGAACATGAATTCGAGCAAGAATGGGGCGAGCAGGAGAACGAATTTGAGCAAGAAGATCCGCTGCAACGGCTTCATGATGCGCGGGAGACTTTGGTTCGGCAGATTGGGGAGCTTAGAGACGGCGAGAATCCAGGGCCGGTTCTGGAGCAATTTATCCCGGCAGTGCTGCCGCTCCTGAAACTGGGAATATCGATAATTGGCCGTCCGAAGGTCGTGAAATTTCTGGCAGGCTGCCTGGCCACGTTAATTGAGCCTGTTGTTAAACAGCCGTTGGCGCGTATGCTCGCTCTCCCAATGGTTGATATCGGACTGAAGTTTGCCTCGCTTGAAACATCCGCGCAGAGTGAAGCACAGGCAGGAGCAAATGCCGTCGCGGCAGCCGTTGAAGATACAGTACGGGAAGTGGCGATGCTGCCAGAGACCGTATTGGAGAATGAAGAGCTTCTTCAAGGTTATATCCAATCTGCGTTCGAGGCGGCGTCCTCGGCGAACTTCCCCCCTGCCATGCTGCGTCCTGAGTTGCGTGAGACGAGCGGGCTGAACGGCACTTGGATGATGATGCCTTCCCAGAGCAGCAAGAAGTTCTATAAGAAGTATTCAAAAGTGATTGAAATTACGCTTACTCCCCAAATGATGAAGGCCATCCATACCTTCGGCAATCGGCCTTTATCTGACTTCCTGCGCGACCACCAAGGCATCGTTCCGAATAAATCAGTCAAGGCTCGCTTACATCTCTATGAAGCCATTATGGGCACGACTTTGTCTCGAATAGCTAGAATGGAGAAACACGTTCCCGGACTGGGCGTTGCCGGTAAGCAGGCTTGGTCGCAGCTTCATCCTTTGACACCGGAGTCGGCAGGAATTCTGTTTCGAGAACCGGGGCTAGGTCGTAAAGCTTCTCGTCGCTTCCGCACCTTCCGCCGGAAAATCGCCGCAGGCAAAAGGTTCTATTACTTGGAAATCGCCGGCGCCCGCGTGCAAGTGGTCCCCAAAGTAATGCCGCGAGCGGTATCCAAGCCCGGCGTTGTTTCGCCGACTCCGACTTCGACTTTGACTCCGGCTCCGCGAACGCGGAGATCGAATCAAGCAAACGTAACGATTGATTTCCCGCGAAAACAAGTTAGAGTCTTTCTATTCGTCAGTGAGGCAGATTCCCAGCAGATCTCTGCGAAGATAAGGCAAGGAATGCCGGCGACTTCCGCCGTTATGGTCCTAAAGTCGTTCTTGAAGGGAACGATTAAATCCGCTTTTTCCGGCGAGTGGAGACAGCATGTCAAGATTGTTCAGGAATACGAAGCACAGGAACAATTTGTTGGTGGTCTTGCCAAGAAAGCAGGCACGTTCTTGCTCCAGAAGCTTGGGGAAAATCTGTGGATCTGGCTGGAGAAATATTTGCAAGAATACTTCAAGACGAAGTCCGCTGAATTTGCTGCCGCTGCGGCCAAAGACGCCGATGGCGTGACGATTATGATTACCATCATGAATCCGCCTGGGTTGGGGCTCGTTCAGTCTGCATTGAAAGGAAATATGAAGAGCATGTTGGGAGGGCTTCCAAGTGGTATTCCCAACTACAGCATCAAGGTTATACCCGGATACCGTTTCCATTAGGGCTTCGGATGCTCTGCGTGAGCAGGTGCTGAGGCAATGTACGCATTGGAGGGAAGCCGCATCACGAATCGGCGATTTAGACAATTTTGCTGCGGCAGAAGCTTGGCAGCGGCTTGAACGATATCTTGGTGTCTCCTTGAGGAGAAGTCTGCTGACCGCTGTTGAAGCTTTAATGAAGGACGCGGAGCGGCTAGACTCAAGAGCGAGGCGTGCACGTACGGAGGAAGAGTTTGAGCTCGTTCGTCAAGATGTCGTTACTTTTCGCAACCGATACATGCAAACGGAAATGGTGCTGGACTTCTACGGACAAGCCGTTAATACAAGGACGAATCCGAAGGTAGCTGCAATCTTACGAGCTTGTGACACGATGGCGCGCAAGAGCATGGAGGCGATTCTGGAGCCGCTAGGAAAGCCGGTTCCACTCGTCCTCACTTATATCCACAGTGGACTTGGCGCTTCTATTTTGAAAGCGGGGCTGCGGTTATGGGATGGTACGACTTATAGCGCTGTAGCCGCGATCAAGATTGTCTGGCACAATCTGCTAAGACCCACCTCGCTCATACACGAGGCAGGGCATCAGATTGCTGGTTTGACAGGCTGGAATGAAGAACTGGCGCTGGCTTTTCGGCAGCGGCTCTCCCTCCGGTCGCCGGAAGTGGCGGATATGTGGGCAAGCTGGTCCTCCGAAATCGCCGCAGATGCGATCGCATTCGCGCATACCGGCTATGCAGCTGTTGCAGGCATTCATGACGTACTGGCAGGCAACGCGAATTTCGTTTATCAGAATCGGCTCGGCGATCCGCATCCGATCAGCTTCTTGCGCGTGCTCATGAATGTGGAGATGTGCCGGCTTTACTTCGGAAGAGGCCCATGGGACGATCTGGCGCTCGCTTGGCAGCGAAGCTATCCCATTCATCAGGTGAGTGCGCTCGAACGGCCCTTGCTGGAGAAATCGATGAAGATACTGCCAGACATCGCAGAAATTTGCTTGACCATGCCGATGAAGGCATTCGGCGGTAGACCGTTGCAAGCGCTTGTCAATCCCGGCCGAGTCAGCCCGCAGGCACTCGATGCGCTCGTGAAACAAGCAGGCAGCGCATTGTTTACGTCCACGCACTGGGTCGGTACGGAGTGCTTGAGGCTGCTGGCGCTCTCCGGTATGCGGCTAAGCCATGATTCCGCGGGGATGAGAGAAGTATTGAGGGAGCAAGACGATTGGATGATCCGGCTCGGCATGATGGCCGAACCAATCTGATAAGCCATTGGGAGGGAAGCGCGTGGCGACAAAAGGCAAAAATCCAGATGACAATTATGATCAGTACGGAGCTCCGAAGTCCAGAGAAAAGGATCAGGAAACGGAAGTTGTAGACGTGCAGACTGAGATCGTCCACAAAGAAGTCGTGAAGCATGCTCATGTGCAGCATGAAGTCGTGGAGCATGAGCATGTGAAAAAAACGATCATGCAGAACGTGGAGATGCGGTTCAATCCAGAGTTGGAAGAGCAATTCATCATCCGAATCGCGGACAGCATGATTAGGGCGAAAGAGCGGGAGGCAGAGCTAGTCGAACGGAACAAGCTTGCTAAACTTGCCGCTCAAAGGGATTCTTTGGGCGAAGCGATCACCCATGCAGATTGTAGAATTCAAGAATTAAGAAACAGGATTGAAGAAGCTAATCGAACCATAGATGATGCTGAGAGTGAGCTTGGTGATCAAGACCTGATCAAACGGAGGGCGGAGGAAAAGAAGAAGCTGGTAGAAGAAACGATAACAATCTTGAAAGACCAAGCCGAATTAACCAAAATTAAGCCAGCGCACATACCTGCATCGACGCCAGCTCCAACCCAGCAGGAGCAAGCTGTTGTAGCAGATTTGAAATTGCTCGCTTCCGGAATCACCTCCATTATCTCCGGTAACAAAGACAATAACCAATTGTTACTCGAACAGAATAGAGGTCTTCTGGAAATTTACCGCGAAATGATGCTCAATCTCCAAGGCCCGAAAGGAATGAGGTGATTCCATGTTCCATACATTGGCTGACCAACTCATATCGAAGTTTCGCAGTGCGAATACGGGAGAATCAGATCACATCATTGCAGGCAAAGTGTTTCAATATCACCCGCTTGTACTGACCTCTTTCCTAGAGGATGCTTGGAATTCAGGCAGGAATCGCCCGAACGGGTTTCGAAATAGTCCGATCGAGGGCATTCCTGCGCCATTTATGCTACCTCGCAGCCAGAACCCGATCTATAGCGATCTATGCTTGCAGGATGGGGTTACTTTCACCAAGGATGGTTATACAGCTCCCTCATATTGCAACTTGCAAAAGTTCATGGATTGGAATCATTTGATCTATGCGTATATGATCGAGAATACAGGGATCTTGGAGATTTTTAGAAACGTTATCTTTGAGTTTACGCATGGAGAAACGCTCGGCACATTTTCGGAGCTGGAATCAGCTGCGCATCAATGGATAAGAGCGTCGGAAGAGCTATTCTTCCGTGATACATCGCCTTTCTATATTACTTCCTTAACAAGCGAGGTTAGACCGCAGCTTCGTTCCGTGCGTAGAAATGCTTATTATCGTATGTTCGGCATGGATTTGAATCACGGAACAGATGCGAAGACTCCGTATCCTTATCACAAAGCGGAAGCTTCTAATAATGAATTCGTTCCTGCATTCGTGGAGCTGCTAAGAGAAGTGTGGATCGGTCTTATGAATACGAATAATAAAAGCGGACCAAACCCGACGGACGAGGGGAAAATCTTCTATCTGGTTCAGAAGCTGCAGGATATGCTGACCTTGAGACGCCAAGGGGGGAACCTGACTCGGGAGGAATTCTCGGCGGTTGCAGCTATGTCATGGTTCCATCTCACGATTCATTACAATTCTCCGATTGTCTCTGCGCTCAAAGCGACAGCTACGAGCCCAGGAGAACGGCTGCGCAAGCTGCGCGAACGGGCAAGGTTTCCAATGCCTGCTTCCAAGGCGGACAACATGCTCGAAATGGCTGAACCGCTCTCAAGAATCCTGATCGCGATCGAATCCGGCTTCTTCGATCAAGGGAATGTGAAATTGATGTATATAGCGGATGGAATCGATAATTACTTCTCGAACGATATGAAGATCATTATCAATCATTGGTCGCTTGCAACAGGTGCGGATTTGAAGGCAACAAAGGTAAAATTGACTTAAACGAGCTAGATTCAAGGGAAAAAGAAAAGAGGCATTCTCCCTCAAGCTAAGGGAGGATGCCTCTTGCCTATATTACAGCTTCACCCAAGCGGTCAGCCCATCCGGCTGATCCGGGTTGAAGCCCTGCCGCTCCGCGCTGCACAAGGCGACGATCTGCGGGATGAAGATGAACGGAATGCCCTGCGCAGGCAGTGCGAGCGGCGACTCCGTTGAAACGGCAAGATCAACATCCGGCTGCCCAATCGGCATCGACGCATTGCCGAACGCGATGACTTTGGCGCCGCGGGAGCGGATGTCCTGCATAAGCTTACGCTGATGCTCCGCGCCGCTGTGTGTCAGATGCGAGATGACGAGCGTATCAGGACCGATCGTCACCATCGGGCCGTGACGGACGTCCAGCAGATGATACGCATGCGCCTGCACTTTGGCGATTTCCGTCAGCGCGATCGCGCCTTCGGCGGCGAGTCCGTTCAGCTCCCCGTCGGCGAGAATGACCGCGTTCGTCCAGTTGTAGTCGCTGACCGCGCGAATAGCGGATTCGACGCGGCTCATGAACGCCTCGCCTTGTGCAATCGCGAGGCCGATATCTTCGATGACCGCTTCGTCATCGCCTAGAAATGCGGCGAGCAAGAGACCTGCGGTAAACAGGTTCGTCACCGTTCGAGTCTGGCAGACGCTATGATCGAATGCCCATGGCAGCGTCAATGTGAAGTCGGCGATTTCGGACAGCGCAGAGTCCGCGACGCAGGAGAGCGCTAGCACGGGGACGGAAGCCTCGTCACCGCGAGCTTTGAGCAGCCGAACGGCTTCGACAATTTCACTTGTCGAGCCCGAGCGGGATGGTGCAATGAGCAGCGTATCGCGAAGCAGCGGCTCGTAGGCGTCGGCATTCAGCAGCAGATCGCCGCCGGCGAGTGCGGATGCGGGGAACTCGGTGCGCAGGCGGAAGGAGAATGCCGCCGATAAGCTTAGCGTGTAGCTGGAGCCGCAGCCAATGAACGTTACCGAGCGCTTCCCCTGCGCGCGGATGAATGCGGTAATGGCATCGCGATGCTCTAGCATATAGTCGTACGTCAGCTGCAATGCGGCGTACTGCTTCTTGATTTCCTCATAGGTCAAGCTCATTATTGAACGCCTCCTCCGAATGGTCACTCACTTACTCCATCACTTTATCCATCACTTCAGCTTCCAGTTTCTTGTATCTCTATCATAGATCGTTCCCGTGATGCGATCAATCATAATTTGATCTAATCGATCAAATTATGATTGTAAACATCATGCACTCAAGCTATGATGAAGCTATCAGGTTCAGCATGGGGAGGAGAAGCAAAGTATGCCGCTCATTTCATCTACGAACATGCTTCAAAGCGCAAGGGAAGGCCGTTACGCCGTCGCCGCATTCAATGTTCACACGTTAGAAATGCTTCAAGCCGTAACAGAGGCTGCCGAGGAGACGCAGTCGCCGCTTATCATCCAATCGACAGTTGGAACCGTGAAGCACCTGGGGCCGGACTACATCGCCGCTGCCGCGACAGTCGCGGCGAACCGGACCGGCTTGCCGATTGCCTTGCATCTTGATCACTGCACGGACTTCGATCTCATCGTCAAATGTATTCGCGCAGGCTATACCTCTGTTATGATTGATGCTTCGATGCATCCTTTTGAGGAAAATATCGCTCGCACGAAGAAGGTCATGGAAGTGGCGGCCGCAGCCGGCGTTAACGTCGAAGCCGAGCTTGGCAAAGTCGGCGGCGTCGAAGACGACATTGTCGTCGAGGATCAGGACGCGTTGCTTGCCGACCCGGACGAGTGTTTTGCGTTCATGGCCCGTACGGGCGTCCATACGCTGGCGCCTGCAATTGGCACGGCGCATGGCATCTACAAGGGAACGCCGAACATCGATTTCAAGCGAATCGCCGCGATTGCGGAGCTTGTAGCCGTACCGCTGGTGCTTCATGGCGGCTCAGGCATTCCGGCCGAGCAGGTGAAGCTCGCCGTCTCGCTCGGCATGGCGAAGATGAACATCGCGACAGAGCTTCGTATCGCGTTCTCGGATGCAATCAAGCAGGTGTTTGCGGAGCAGCCAAGCGAGAACGATCCCCGAACCTACATGGTACCGGCAAAGAAAGCAGTCAAGCAGCTCGCCATCGAGAAAATGCAGCTTTGCGGCTGTATCGGCAAGGCGGCTGCCAGCATACAACAACGTTAAACTGGGCAGGTGGAGGCAAGACTTATTATGCAATCAAAGGGCGAACTGCGCAGAACGAAAATGCTGGAGCATATTAAGCAATCCGGTAAAGCAACCGTTAGCGAGCTAATGGACATTACTGAGAGCTCGATCGCTACGGTCCGCCGTGATCTGGAAGCGCTGGAGCAAGAGAATTACATCATCCGCACGATTGGCGGGGCGGTCTATGATGAGGGCAACAGCGGCAGTCGCAGCAATGCGGCGGAGCTTGCATTTGCCGATAAACGTTCGGTCAGCAAGGAAGGCAAGGAGCGCATCGCGGCGGCCGCTGCGGCAATGGTCGAAGAGGGCGATGTCATCTGCTTAACAGGCGGGACGACGACGTTCCTCATTGCGAAGGCGCTGAAAGCTCATCAGAACATAACGGTCGTCACGAACGCCGTCAATATTGCGGCAGAGCTGTTCGATGCGGAGGGCGTTCAGGTCGTCGTATCGGGCGGCGTCATGCGGCACAAGAGCTATGAGCTGATCGGACCGCTGGCGGAGAGCGTCATCGAGAAGCTGAACATTACGAAGATGTTCCTCGGCGTCGATGGCGTCTCGAAGGAGCATGGCTTCACGACGCATTCCGAGCTGGAAGCGCGGATTGCCCAGCTGTTCATCGCCCGGTCCAGCCAGGTGTATGCGGTCTATGACCAGACGAAGCTGCACAAGTCGGCGCTGTTCACGATTATTCCGTACGATGGCGTAACGGGCGTTATTACGGACCTTTAATCTTTAGTCTCGAATCTCGAATCTCTAATCTTTAATCTCTAATCATTAATCTCTAATCATTAATCTTTTCATGGGGAGGATGGATGAAGCCATGATTCACGCCGCCGTAATCGGCGCAGGCAGTCGGGGGATGTTCGGCCTCGGCTCCTATGCGCTGCGCAAGCCGCATGAGATCAAGTTCATTGCCGTAGCGGAACCGAACGAGGAACGCAGGCTGAAGTTCGCGAAGATGTACGGCATCGCGCCGGAGATGCAGTTCGAGAGCTGGGAGGAACTGCTGAATCAGCCCAAGCTATGCGAGGCGCTGCTCATTTGCACCATGGACCAGGAGCATTATGAACCGACGATGAAAGCGCTGGAGGTCGGCTATCATATTCTGCTGGAGAAGCCAATGTCGCCGAATCCGAAGGAAGCGCTGCTGATGGCGGAGGAGGCGGAGCGTCGGGGCCGGATTCTCACCATTTGCCATAGCATGCGGTACTCGAACTACTTCCGCACTGTGAAACAGCTGCTCGATCAAGGCGCTGTCGGCAAGCTGATGACGATCCAGTGGACGGAGAACGTCGGCTTCGCACACCAAGCGCACAGCTTTGTCCGGGGCAACTGGCGCAACAGCACCTTGTCCAGCCCGATGCTGCTGCAGAAGTGCTGCCATGATCTCGATTACTTGAAGTGGATCATCGGCGGCAGCTGCAAGAGTGTGTCGTCCTACGGTAGTCTGTCGTATTTCCGCGAGGAGAACGCACCGGAAGGATCAACCGCCCGCTGTACGGATGGCTGTAAGGTGGAACATGAATGTCCGGTGTCGGCGATCAAGCTCTACCTGAACGAGAAGGACGAGTGGCCGCAAAATGTCGTCTCGCTCGAACCGACGATCGAAGCGCGGCTGCATGCTCTCAAGCACGGGCCGTACGGCAGATGCGTGTTCCGGTGCGATAACGATGTCGTCGATCACCAAGTCGTGAACCTGCTGTTCGATAACGACGTGACGGTGGCTTTTACGATGACGGCATTCACGCGCGATACGAGCCGTTCCTTCAAGATCATGGGCACGACCGGCGAGCTGCTCGGCCATTCCGGTACGAATGAGATCGAGATCCGCCACTTCTCCGGCAAGACGGAGATTATTCGGCCAGAGCAGCAGGAGGGCTCGCACAGCGGAGCCGATTCGGTGCTGATGCAGAGCTTCGTCCGACAAGTAGAGACGGAAACGTCGGGCGTCAGCTCGGGCATGGAATCCGCGCACAGCCACCTGCTTGTTTTCGCCGCTGAGAAGTCACGCTTAACCGGCCAGACCGTATGCTTCGAGAGCTATATTGAAGAGCTGAAGCAGCAGCCGTAACGCCACTGAACAAAGACCTGTAAGACGGACATTTGATCGCGATGTCTGTCTTGCGGGTCTTTTTGTTATTGGAGTTGTACTCATTGTACTTTGCAGTTGCACGCACCAATCGGATGACCTGTAAAAGTGTTATATATCAATTTATTACCGCTATATACGGGCTCTGCGGATGTCCTTATAATTAGGCTAAGTCGTAAGCGCTTACTACGAATCCAATGCAAAGGAGCATGAAAATGACGCAAAAATTAATCGCGGTCTCTCCTAGAAAAGCAGCATTGTTCGAATATGAGGATGAAGCCGTCCAGGCGCATCAAGTGAAGGTTCAGATCCAGTATGCTTCGCCGAAGCATGGCTCCGAGCTTGCCGAGTTCCGCGGAGAAAGCCCGCATGTGAACGATTACTACAACGAAGAATGGCATGCGTTTATTCCGCGGGACGATACGAACAAGTCCGATAAATTCGGCAAATGGAACTTGGGTAACCAGTGGGTTGGCATCATTGTTGAAGCAGGCAGCGACGTGACGGATTACAAAGTTGGCGACCTTGTATGCGGATACGGAGGCATTCGGGAGACGCATATCGTGAACGCGGTCGATAACTACTATTTGCTCAAGATGCCGGATACGATGCCTTGGAAAAATGCGCTGTGCTTCGATCCCGCTCAGTTCGCGCTTGGCGGTATCCGGGACAGCGGCTTGCGGATCGGCGATACGGTAGCGATCTTCGGGCTTGGCGCGATTGGCGCGCTTGCCGCTCAATTCGCTCGACTGGCGGGAGCCAGCTACGTTGCGGTCATCGACCCGATTGCCAGACGCCGGGAAGCGGCACTTCGCGCAGGAGCGGATGCGGCGTTCGATCCGCTGTCGCAAGATATTGGACTCGAGCTGAAGAAGGCAACCGGCAAGCTCGGCGTCGATGTCATCATCGAAACAAGCGCGAATGGAGGCGCGCTTCAATCTTCGCTGCGCGGTTTAGCGTACGGCGGGACGATCGCTTATGTCGGCTGGGCTCGCGCGTTCAAGGGCGGCCTCGACTTCGGCCGAGAAGCGCATTTCAACAATGCCAAGATCGTGTTCTCCCGCGCATGCAGCGAGCCGAACCCTGACCATCCGAGATGGAGCTGGAGACGGATCGAGAACGAGTGCTGGGCGATTTTGCAGACGACTAGAGTCAATTGCGAGGAAATTATCGATCCGGTCATCCCATTCGCGGAATGCGCGGAGGGCTACGAGGAGTTCGTCGATCAGCATCCGGAACGAAGCGTCAAGCTGGGCGTACGCTTCTAAATTTTATCGCCATTGCATGCTGTAAGGGAGGGAACAACGTGAGTGACAGCTTGAATCTGCTGCTCGAGCATGCATCGCTGCATATCCATGGGTTTGACATTCATAGCCGCAGAGAGCTGAAAGTGTTGGGTCGCGTCCTTCCCTGTTATGTGATGTCTTATCATAAAGAAGGCAAGGCAACTTTGCGGCTTGGAGATACCATCTATCCAATCGAGAAGGGGCATGTCGTACTCATTCCTCCGAATTGCGAGCATGATCATTACAAGGATACGAATGAGGAATCGGTGTTTCTCTGGTGGCATTTTACGTTCCAAATCGCCGGTTTAATCGATGTGTTCCGTCTGTTCCAGCTTCCGCTCGTCTTCCGGCTCGAGAATACGTCGGAGTTCGAGCAGGCGTTTCTTCAGTTTCAAAATTCCGCGACCTCCCGTAAGGCGTCACCGGGATTTCTCCCGACCCGCATTCTGGAGAAGGCCAAATCGCTGGAGCTGCTGTACCATATCCTCGTTTCGGCGATGAATGAGAATGCGGTTAACCAACCCGATTCGCATGCGAGCAGCTTTCTGGACATTTTGGCGGAAATTATTCAGCATCCGGAGCAGGAGCTGTCTCTAAGCAAATTAGCGCAGAAAATCCAGATGCATCCGACGTATGTCAGCAACCGCTTCAAGGAATTGTTCGGGAAGTCTCCGCTCCAGGTTCATCGCGAGATGAGAGTGCTGAAGGCGAAGACGCTGCTCACGACCAGCGACTTATCGATCGGCGAAATCGCGCTTGCGGCAGGCTTCAGCGGAATCCCGACCTTCAGCCGATTATTCAGAGCCTATGTAGGCGTTCCGCCTTCCCAATATCGTGAGCTTAATAAACCGATCGGCTTCGAAACCTAACCAACTTTATGACGAAAAGGAGTCATGCCAGTGCGCTTCGCATTGCAGGACAGATTGATCGGCAAGAGCGGCTACAAGGATATTTTTGAAGAGGCTGGGCAACTGGGATATGACGGCGTAGAAATTACGCATCACGGAGCCCCGCTCACGCAAGAGGCAGCAGATGACATCATCGTCGCTTCCGAGCGATCAGGCGTTGCAGCCAGCGCTGTATGCGGCGGTTACCGCCATTGGATTGGCGATTTTAACCGCGACCAGCGGCTCGAAGCGGTAGCTGGCATCGCCCAATCGATGGAGCAGATCAAGCGAATCGGCGCGCAAGGCCTTATCGCACCAGCAGCCTTCGGCATTATCTCCAGAGGCGTCCCGCTGTCTCGCGATGCCGCAGGCGATCAGGAAGCTTTGCTCGATTCCTTATCGAGAATCGCGGAGAAGGCCGAGCAGATCGGTGTCTATCTATTGCTGGAGCCGCTTAATCGCTACGAGGATCATATGATTAATCGAGTCGAGCAGGCTGTCTCACTCATCGAGCGTACGGGAAGCTCGCGCATTAAAGTGATGGCTGACTTCTTCCATATGAATATTGAGGAAGCTGACCTCACTGCAACAATCGAGCAGCACTACAATCACATCGGCTATTTCCACCTTGCGGATAGCGCGAGGAAGGAGCCGGGGACAGGACATACGGACTTCCGGCAGCCTTTTGCCAAACTACAAGAATTGCGTTATGACGGCTTCCTATCGCTGGAGTGCGGTTTGTCGGGAGAGAGAAGCACGAGCTTGGCGGGTGCGCTTCATTATTTGAAGGTTAGCGCGCAAGTTTAGTTCGCAAGCATGGTGTAGAACGCAAGCTTTGTGTAGTACGCAAGCATTGTAGGCGTCCAACCGCTCTGACCGCCAAGGCTATAATGGATAAATCCACTCATTTTGCTCAGATTTAACGATTTTGCTCGGCTATAATGGATTTCTCCACTCATTTTCGGCTGAATGGGCGAATTCGATTCGGCTGTTTTTGAGCAAAAGTGAGTGGACTTATCCAACATCGGCTGCATTTTAGGTGTTTGAGGTCGTTCTAGAGTGGATTTTTCCAATATAGATACGAGACAACTGGCGAAATGATATCCTCCTCCTCGGAAATCTCAGCGATCCTTCAAAAGGGTCGCTTTTTTGTTTTCCCGCAACATTTTTGCAAATCTATAAAATGATGAACAAGCGATAATTCCGCTCATAGCTTTTCCGGTAGGCTTCTTTTATGTTGGGAGTAAGTTCGATACAGCCTTTCACATAAGGAGCGATGACGCGGTGGGAAACGAGACCAATGTGGGACGTCTCTATCAAGGTCCCTTTCAAATTGAACAAGATGACGGCTGGTACACGATCTATATGACAACGCCTTCGCAGGAGCCTGTCCGCAATCCGGGCATGGGGCTAATCGCGTACGCTTGGGAAGAGAACGGTCCGTCGCTGAAAGCAAGGAAAGGGGAGGAGACGCTGGAAGAGCATGTGGAGAAGCTGGCTTCGCTGCCATTCGTCGACGTCCTCTACATTCGCTGCGATTGGCGGGATGTGCAGTCGCAGCCAGGCGAGCTGAACCTGCATCCGATCTGGGACATTACGCTGAACGCCGCGAAGCGCCACGGGCTGCGGGTCGCTTTCCGCATCCAGCTGTCGAGCCCGAATATTCAGCCGGAGCGGCTCGCGATGCCGGACTTTCTGCTTGGTCAAGTGCCGCTCGTCAATATTGGCCAGTTCAAGGATGGCGCGGACTTCGATTATTTCGAGCCTCGCTATGACCATCCGGCGTTTCAGGCTGCATTTGGCGACTTGAATGAGCTGCTCGCCGCGCGCTTCGACGGCGATCCCCTAATCGAGTTCGTTGATCTCATGATGTACGGCTTCTGGGGCGAGGGGCATACGAACGACTTGCCGAATCCGTTCCCGAACTACGCCATCGCCGAGCACACGTTCATGGCGATGACCCGGCAGCAAATCGAACGCTGGAAGCATACGCCGCTAGCGGTGAATACGCAGCCGGACATTAGCCGGACGGGCAATCGCACGGTGAGAGAATATGCGATGGGCGAAGGCTGCTGGGTAAGGACGGACAGCATCATCCTTGATGAGCCGGAGCAGATCGAAGTCATTGCGAACCGGGCACCGCATACGGCGGCTATTATCGAAGACGGCTATTACCGTCATTTCCGGCTGGAGAAGCTATCGTTCGATAGCGCGAACGTCGATGTGATCGCGAATTCGATGCTGCATGCGCTCGATATTAGCGGCAGCTACTGGGGTTTATGGACAGAAGCCGAAGCGATTGCGGTGTACAACGAACAGTACCCGGAAGGCCTTCATACGCTGCAGCGCAAGCTAGGCTATCGGCTTCGTCCGGCATGGGTGTGGCAGCGCAAGCGGCTCGGCACGGATGAGCTCGTGTTTGCGATGATCAACGACGGCTCCGCCAGCGCTCCGGGCACGCTGTGGCTGGAAGCGACCGGGCAAGACGGCGAGAAGCTGCGCGGGAAGCTCGCTCCCGGCTGCCCAATCCCGGGCAAGGTAAGTCTCGTGTCGATGACATTGCCGCAGCACTGGCGGGGGGAGGCGATTCAGCTCGCCATCCAGCTGGAAGTAAGACCTGGCGTCATTAAGCTGCTGAACTGGGCTTGCGCGCAAGCGATCAATGAAGACGGCACGCTGACGATTCAGCTGAAGGCGCACGAGGATCAGGATTGGCGGTGCGGCGTCTGATGATGAGCGCGGGCGGAATTCGAATCGGCGTCATCGGCTGCGGCTGGCATTCCCGGGCAGCGCACGGTCCTAGCTTGAAGCAGCTCAAATCGGCGTATCCAGAGCTCGGGCTCGCCGCCTGCTGTGACATCAACGCAGAATCGGCGGAGTCGTACCGCGCCGACTATGGTTTTGATCGGGCCTATACCAGCTTCGAAGCGATGCTTGGGGAAGAGCAGCTCGATGCGGTCTGGGTTCTCGTCCCCGAGCATCTGACGGCGTCGGTTTCCATGAAGGTGATGGACGCGGGCATCGCCCTGCTGCTGGAGAAGCCGCCGGGGGTGAACACGGCGGAGGTCATTCAGCTCGCCGAGTATGCGAAGGAGAAGGACATCAAGCATCGTGTAGCGTTCAATCGACGGCATGTTCCGCTCGTACGCGCGCTGATCGCTAAGCTGCAAGAACAGGAGAAGCAGGGCAAACATATCTACAGCATGACGTATGACATGATTCGCGTGAGGCGAACGGACCCAGACTTCTCCACGACGGCAATACACGCGATTGACGCGGCGAAATGGATTGCAGGCGCTGATTACGAGAGTCTGCGCTTCCGCTACGACGACCTCTCCGGAATAGCCGGCGGGCTCGTGAATATTGCAGCGGAAGGCACGTTCCGGAATGGCATCCGTGTGCAGCTGAATTGCTATCCGCATTCGGGCATGGCGCGGGAGCTGGTGACGGTGCGAGGCGAAGGGTTCACGTATGAGCTGTATATGCCTCTTATGGAGAACGCGGGCAGCTTCACGGGGTTGATCTGTTCGGAACAGGGCCGCGTGGAGACAATTGCCGCAGAAGAAGATTGGCAGCGTGCGTTCGGTTTCTACGATGAGAATGCCTCATTCCTGAACGCTCTTCTCACTAGTGCTGATCCGCTCGATCAGGACCTCCGCTCTTCGATCCAATCGGTCGAGATCATGGAAGCCATTCGCGGCCGGGCAGAGGCCTATTACGCATAAAAGCCAACTAACCACGCAGCCAAAACGCGAGAAGAGCCGCTTAATCCACCGACTGGGTCAGGGACTCGCGGCTCTTCTCAGCCTTCAATAAGATATTGCTGCTTGCGGAATTCGCTCGGCGTGACGCCGCTGATCTTCTTAAACATCCGGTTGAACGAATTTATATTCTGGTAGCCGACCTGCAAGGCGACGTCCTGAATGCGCATGTCATCGGCCTTCAGAAGCGACTTGGCCAGCTCAATCCGGTAGTTGTTAATGTAGTCGATGAAGTTCATGCCCGTCTTCGTCTTAAAATACGTCGATAAGTAGCTCGCCGAGATACCGAGCTTGTCGGAGAGAATATCAAGCGTGATGTCATGTTGATAATGCTGCTCCGTATAGCTCTTCACGAATGTAATAATGTTGTCCTTCTCTGCCTTCTTCTCGTGAATGCGACCAATAACATAGGTTAGCAGCGAGGTTAAGTACGATTGCAGCTCCTGCATCGTACAGCTGCATCTGAGCTTGCCAAGCGAAGTGAGATACCCCTTATATCCCAGCAAGTCCAGCTGCATGGAAGAAGCGGTCTTCGCCGACAATTGAACGATACTCTCAGCAAAATCATAGAATTGATTCGCAGTCGCGCCCTTCTTGTCCATCACACCGAGCACCTTGGCTATGAGCCGAAGGACTGCATCCTCGTTACCCGCCGATAGATTCGCTTGCAGCTCCTGTTCTTGAAGCCCGCTCATGACCGCCTGGTAGTCCGGCGGTGCGTCTGCTGAAGTCAGGATCTGTGCAGCGCCTCCGAGCTTGCGGTATTCCATAATCGACTGCACCTGCTCATAGGCACGAGTTAAGTCAGCGGAGCTCCGATACAAATTGCCGACGCCAATCGTCATAGACCAATAGCGTTGATCCAGATCGAAGACGGCTTTCAAGCTGGTAAGAAAAGCTGGCGGTTCCTCCTGCACCTGACCGCCGATAACGAGCGACAGAATAAGGTCTTGCTCAAGCTGTATCGTCTGCGTCTCCACATGCTCTTTCAGATGAGTGTCCAAATATTCTCGCACGAAGAGGGAAGCCTTGCCCTCGTCGGCATCAATTTCACGGGAGAAGCGCGGCGTGAATTGAAGCTGGAACAGCAGCAGTCGGTACGGCTCCTGCACGTTGAAATCGTAGTATTCCTGATCCTTGACGTTAATGTTCTTGATTTTATTCAGAAAAGCATAATAGCGCAGCAGCGAGTTTTTGCGGGCATCGGCATGGTGAGTGGTATTGCTTGTCTCCACAAGCTGGCGGACTTGGTCGTGGATGTATTTGAACTCATGGATGCTGCTCTCCGATCGAGGGGACGGGGCATTCAGCTGCTGGATGGATCGCATGATGCTTTTAACCGGATTATGGAACCGTTTCGTGAAGAACCAAGCAGCACAGACGCTGACCGCCGCGAACAGAATGAGCAGTGTAAGCAGAATCGTATTCACCTGGCTAATCTGCGCCGAGATGAGATTGTCCGGAACGATCCTCATATAGCGAATGCCGGTAATAGAACCGGTCTTGTGGAAGTAGTAGATGCCGTCTTTCTTCACGAAGCTAGTATGGCTCGTTGAAGTTGTTCGCGGCACGGATTGAAGCTCTTTGTCGCTGACGTTATCTGCCGCGAGCTGCAAGCCGCTTGCAGCGAACATGAGGAACGGCTCGTCTGGCGAATCATGGAACTCCTGCAGCATGAGATTCTCATCGAGCATAACGATCACTTGATAATCCGGGAAGAAGTTATTGCGTACGACAACGGGTATAAACCGACCTTTGGCAGACATGACGCTGCCGGCCTTCTCCTTGAAGTCGGAGGCAGGCAGGATGCTGAGGCTGCCGCTGCCCGTGAACTGCTTCGTCCAGAAGCTCGGCGGATACGAATCACTCTTATAGTACTTCGAGAACAGCTCGTCCGCTCGGACGCCGCGATCGCCGGAAATAACGAAGTTGCTCTTCTTCAGATAGATCAGAATGTTCTGTACCGCGATCTCTTTATGGCTAAGATAGCCGTTAATCGTTCGCATGAGCGCACGGGCATTCAAATAATCGACGGTGGGACGGTTCAGCGTCTCCAGCTTCTCATCGAGCAGCAGATCAAGTCCAATATTACGGATGTGGTTAAAGTGGTTCTCGTATTTGTCGATCGTTTTGTTCATGCTTAAGGTGTTGTATTTGATCACTTCATCAGTGGCATGGTTGTTGAGAAGGGTGAAGGAGAAGAAAAAGAATGAGATGAGTGGAACGAGTATAGCTAGAAAGCTGAGCAGCAGCTGCAGAAACAAGGAATTGGACGCTCGCCTGAGACGCTCGGTTTTTCCCATTGTTTTCCTCCGTTTCATGTGGAATACATGAGATGAAACCATCGTAGCACCTAAGCATCCGAATTGGCAAGATAGAAGAAATTTAGATATGAAAAGGATATTTTCACAATTGCTGCTAGTTTTGGAGGACGGTCTATACGATAATTAGAAGCAAACGCCAGCAGCTGTGAAAGGAGATCGCGCCATGATAAGAGGGGTTTCGTGCTTGCTTGCCGCTTTCATGCTCGCCGCCATTGCAGGCTGCAGCGGCGATAATGCGATGTCTAATGTGCCCGATGAGGGGAATGCCCCTGCTCCCCTTTATGCTTCGGATGCAGTGCCGCGGATCAGTTACATAGACGGTACGTGGGATTCCCAGATTCCTGCACCGGACGGTGCCGCCGTACAAGCGATTGATGCTAAATTCGGCATCGACTTCAAGCCGCAATTTTATTATATGCAAGAATATCCGGACAAGCTGACGGTGACGATGGCTAGCGGCGAGCTGCCGGACATGATCGGCTTCGAGTTTCCGGACAGCCGTTTCGTGAAATGGGCGCGGCAGGGTGCTTTTCTGAGGCTGAACGATCTTATCGCGCGTTATCCGACACTGTCCCAAATTCCGCAAAGCGCTTGGAGCTCCGTCTCCGTCGATGGCAGCATCTATGCGATTCCGCGCTGGTTCACGAAGAAATACGGCAAGCGGCCGGTGATCCACAAGGATTGGCTCGATAATCTCGGACTGAAGATGCCGACGAACTATAAAGAGCTCAAGGATGTGCTTATTGCCTTCACGAACGACGATCCCGACCGGAACGGGAAGAACGACACGCTTGGGCTTGGCATGTCATCGGTGGGGACGGGCATCCTGTACGGCGCGGCAATGAGCGTAGGCTACGACTCCTCAGCATGGTACTATCGCAACAGTGCGGGGCAGCTCATTCCGGGCACGATCACCAGCAGCAATAAAGAGCATGTGCAGTTCCTTGCGGAGCTGTACAAGGCTGGGGCGATTGCGAAGGATTGGCCGGTCTCGAAAATGAGCGACGTTCGCGATGCCTTCTTCACCGGACAAATCGGGATGTACTTCGAGCAGCCATACGATTTCAATGAGAAACGTTTCGCCGGACTAAGACAGCTGCAGCCTTCCGCTGTTCTAGCCATCATTCCTCCTTTCGTGCAGGATGACGGTCAGAGCGGTTATATCTCCTCCGGCAATGGAATCTACCAGCTGATAACGCTGAATGCGAAATTAGTGCATGACCCGAAGAAGGCGGATACGATCCTCGGCATGCTGGATTATATGAGCACCTGGATTCCGTGGGAGAAGCGGGTGCCGGGAAATCCGGACTTCGATTGGCAATACGGCGGCGTAGGCGTAGGCTACGAGATGAAGGAAGGCAAGCCGGTCGAGAAGATAGACGCGCAAAGCCTGCGTCCCAAGAACTACTTAATCAGCCGCTATTGGGCGCCAAGCGAGGAAGTGCTGCAGCCGCAGAACGCGGTTACCGATCCGCTGGCGAAGCAATTTGTGACGGATGCGGTAGAGACGCTGGAGCATGTGAAAATGTACAAAAACCCGGTGGATTATATCGATTCACCGCTGCGCAATGAGAAGGAGTCAGAGCTGGAGAAAGCTTTCACCGATCATGTGACGCGGATGATTATTGGCGAAGAGCCCATGGCGAACTGGGATGCCGCTGCCGAAGAGTATTTGCAAAACGGCGGACAGGCGATTATTGACGAGGTCAATAAGCTGCTGAAGAAGAAGGGCATCGAGCCGGGTTGGGAATAGAATGAGAGAGAATCGCAACTAGATCGAGTTCGTGTCCGAGGTGCTAAGCGCCTCGGACTTTTTTGATAGCAATCGCGTGATTCTCGAGAAGCTGCCCAAGTAACCCTAGCAAGATGGTGCCCGAATTGCGGCCGTTTTGTCCACTCGTATGATTCTCAGCAGGTGGGACGGAGCTATGTTGGATTTTTCCACTCAAAGATCCAGATATTAAGCTGTATTTGGCGCTATGTTGGATTTCTCCACTCATTTTCGGGCGGAAAGGCCCATTTCGATGAAATCGAGCTGAAATGAATGGATTTTTCCAATATAGCTCGTCTATTTCCGACAAGATCGCTTTCTATGTTGGATTAATCCAACACAGCTCCTCTTCTTGGCAGTTTGCGAGAGCGATGCCCAGCAAGATGGTGGCTGACCGAGATCGCACTTGAAAAACTAGTCTAGTCAGGTTATCCTGCTCAACTGGTCGATTTTCTAACACCTTCATCATTTTTCACCTGATGTAACATATCGCCCAGGAAGTCAAAGAACAGCCGATGTTCATCCCGGGCCTGTTCTTCTAAGCTAAGATGGAGGCGGTCAGCCTGTTATGCCGTCCATCACTGGAGGAGGACACAAGTCGATGAGCCACATAGAAGCCAAACAATTGTACGCATGGTGCAAGCTGCCGGCATCTGAGCTGAGCGGGCATCCGCTTCGGAAGATCCCGCTGCGGATAGTGAGCGACTCCGCTGCGATGGGGCTGCTCATGGCAAGAGAGTTCGCAGATGATATAAAGCGTGCAAATGGAGAGGAGCGGCCGTTTCGTGCCATCGTGCCTTGCGGGCCGAAGGCTTGGTATGAGCCGTTCGTTCGTATCGTGAATGAGGAGCGGATCTCGCTAGCCCGCGTGACCGTGTTTCATATGGACGAATGTCTGGATTGGCAGGGCAGACCGCTGCATCCCGATGATCCGTACAATTTCAGATCATTTATGGAAACGCATTTCTATGGCGGCGTTGATCCCGAGCTTGCGGTTTCTGCGGAGCAGCGGTATTTTCCGGTGCCATCCTCGATTGAGCTGATCAAGGCAAAGATTGCCGAAGCCGAAATCGATCTGACGCTCGGCGGCTGGGGACAAGACGGCCATCTCGCCTATAATCAGGCGCGCAGACATCCGTACAGCGCGATTACGGTAGAACAGCTGCGGAGCTCTGAGATTCGTGTGCAGGACAACAATCCCGATACGATCATCGCGCTTGCGCAGCGAACATACGGAGGCGCGTACCAGTTCGTGCCGCCGATGTCCATTACGCTTGGGATGAAGGAATGCTTGTCGGCACGAAAGGTGCGGATATACAGCGATACCGGTGCTTGGAAGCAGACGGCGCTTCGGGTCGTGCTATTCGCGGAGGAGACGGCGGAGTATCCGATGACGCTGCTGCAATCGCATCCCGACGCCCTCATCACCGCAACGCTGGAGACGGCGACGCATCCGATCTCCGAGCATCCGGAGTGGGCGTTTAACGAGGTGAACGTATGAGGGTGAAGGTGCTTAGGTCGGCGAGCGGCGGGGATGGATTTCGGTTTACGAGGGTAATCGGAACCGGGGGAATCGGCTCCGGCATTCTATTCCAGCTTGCAGATGCGCATACGCTCGGCAGAAATGAGAGTCGGCTCGGCGAGCTGACAGGCAACTGGGATTACTGCAAGCTGCATATTATTTGCCACTATCCGGCGGTGCTGCTCGGAGACGGCATTGATCTCTATCCCATCGGCAAGCTAGGGAAAGACGCTGAAGGCTATGCGCTGCTCGCGCAGCTGGAGGATACCGGCATGTCGGCTGCTTACGTGGACATGGTCGAGGACGCGCGAACCTTATTCAGCGTCTGCTTCCAATATCCCGACCTCTCCGGCGGGAATATAACGACGTCGAACAGCGCGAGCGGGCTGGTGACGGCGAGCGATATCGGCCGCGCTCTGGCGGGGCTGCCGCCAGCTGCCGGCGGCGAGCTTATGCTGGCGGCGCCGGAAGTGCCGCTGGAAGCGCGAATAGCGCTCCTTGCGGAAGGACGCGCAAGGGGCAGCTTTAATGTCGCCTCGGCGCTGGCTTCCGAGGCGGATGCATTCCGCCGGTTAGGCGGCTGCGGGCTGACCGACTTGCTCGCGGTCAACCGGGAAGAGGCGCGCTGCATCGCCGGCTTGGATGAGACATGCGAGGACGGCGGCCGTGAAATCGCCGAGCGCTGCTACGAGTTATTGAGAGCCGAGCAGCCGGACATTCGACTCATCATGACGGACGGCGCGGACGGCTGCTACAGCTATGCAGCGGGGATCGGCGTCCATACGCCGGCATTGCGAGTTGCGGCGGTCAGCACCGCAGGCGCGGGCGATGCTCTGCTCGGCGGCGTCATTAGCGGCTTATGCTGCGGGCTGCCTCTCATGAAGGAGCGCGCTGACGCTGTCTTCGGCGAGACGCCGCTGTCGAGTGCGGTAGAGCTTGGCGTGCTGCTCGCCGCGCTAGCCGTTACATCGCCGCATTCGATTCATCTGGATGCGGACGCGGGGCTGCTCGGGCAGTTCGCAAGCGAGCACGGACTTGGGCTTGATGCTGCATTTCACCGCATGCTGCTGCATGAGGAACAAGTAGAGGAGGAGAGCGGAAGTGGCCTATAAATTACGGCTCGTGCAGCGGTTTCATGCCGCCAGCAGGGCGGAATTTCTGGAGCTGGAGCAGCAGTTCGCGAAGCTGGAGCGTAAGATTGACGCTTTCCCGAAGGGCAGAAGATACCTGCCCTACAGCGGCAGGGAAGCGATGAACACGCTCGTCTGGGAATGCGAGTTCGAGACACTTGAGGCAGCGAAGCAGGCGGTCGCTTTCCTCGAGCAGGATGCGAGGCACGAGGAGCTGGCACGGCTGCAGCTGCCGTATTTCCAAGATTCGTACACGGAAATTTATAAGCTGCTGGAGTTGGAGGAGTCCGAATGACGAACCTACTGCCTATGCCGATTGAAGCGGTCATTCCGGAGCGAAACATCGTCGTGATCTCCCCGCATTACGACGACTTCCTGTTCTTCCTGGGCGGTTATGTGAAGGAGCTTGCGGAGCAAGGGCTTCTCCATACGAAGCGGTTTCGCATCGTGAATGTCTTCTCGCGCAGCAATTACTTGGCACATACGGGATGCGGCAACTTCGACGCGAGTCTGGATCGGGTGAAGCTCGCTACGGGTCGGAGGCTGCTTGAGGATTTAAGCTGCATCGACGAGCTGCTCGGTCCGCACAACTATGGCTACGAGCTGCTTGGCGAGAACGAATGCTTCACAAGGGGCAAGCAGCTGGCGGACAGCGAGATGGAATTTCCGCATGGGATGTATCCGGATTTCACCGAACAGGATCATGAGATCTTCGCGCGGATGGTGGCCAGAACGAAGGCGTGGGCGACGCTTCCGGATACGGCGCTTGTGTTTCCGCTGGCGTTCAAGGAGCATATCGACCATTTTATCGTTCGCGAGGCTGCGGTTCAGGTTGCCGGGGAGCTTGGCGGCGAGGCATCGGCTGCGATTTATTTTCAAGAGGATAAGCCTTATGGGGGCATCGCGACGGAAGAGGAAATGGCGAGAACGGAGGCCTGGATCGGCAGTCATCCGCTCGAGAAGCGCGTCTATCGTCATCACCCGGAAACGGTCGTTCAGCTGGCGTTCAAGCATTATGTGAGCCAAGTGGATGATGTGTACCGCGTCGGCGTTTTGAACCGGGCGAACGCGCTGCGCAGCCAGTATGGAACAGCATTCCCGTGCGATCAATTATACCGTTACGAAATTTGAAGGAGGCGTGGTAGAGGATGAGTTACCAATACGACATCAGGTACGACACAAGTGTTGGCGAAGCTTTTCCGGAAAGGCTGCTCTCTGCGGCAGGCGGAAGCGGCAGCAAGCCCAAGCTGTTCTTCGTGCCGAGCGTCAAATATGGACGTGAAATCGTAGAGTTCATCCGCCGCACGGGCGTTCTATACGAGACGGTGACGATCGACCGGGCATGGGATCTCAACAAATGGGGCTTCGGCGACTTCTACGACATCCGTGCCTCGGTGGACGACCAGCATATCATGTACGACAACTTGGAAAAGGCGCTCGCGAGCGAGGAGCATTACGATGTGCTCGTCATTCCCGGCGTGAACGGCTGGGCGCATTTCACTGCGGCAACGAGAGCCGCCATCCTTCGCAGAGTGGAGAACGGAGCGGGACTTGTGCTTATTCGTCCGTTCCATGGGGAAGACAAACCGAAGTCGCCGGAACTAGTAGCGTTGTCGCCTCTCGTCAATCTGTTCGAGGAAGGCTTTGCCGTCGACAACAATGCGGGCGAGGGCTATCCGAGGGTTCGATTCGACCTGCTGCGGTCGGATAAATGGGTAGCGCCGGCGGAGGGGCATTATGTAACAAAAGGCGTGCCGCTTGAGCTGCTGCCATGCGAGGAGCTGGCTTATTATCCTTATGAAGCAGCTGACGGAGCGGAAGTGCTGATTGCCGGCGCGAATGGCGCGCCGATCGCGGCTGCACGCGAGTATGGCCGCGGCAGAGTTATCGCCTTCGGTTATTTTCCCCGCGACATCCTGCCGCAGCATAAGGATTATACCGGCAAAGAGTCGACGTTCGATGCCGTTATTGACCGATGGCAAGGCGTGCGGAGCAGCTGCAGCTTCGCGTTTCTGGAGTCGTTCTATGAGCTGATGCTTCGCAGCGTCGTGTGGACTGCCCGGCGCGAGCCCGATTGTGTGCTGGAGCTTGAGTTGGTGTCGGATCAGCCAAAGCATAAGGCAGAACATCAGCCGTCGGCTTGGCATATCCGCACATCAGGCGCGGTGGCTCCGGATGAGATTCGCTATACGATCAAGAACGGCTATGACGACGTTGTTGACACGGGTGTCTGTGGGAGCGACGGCTTGCTGGAACTGGCGTCGAAGCCTGGAATCGCCGCTGGCGGGGAATTCCGCGTCGAGCTGAACGCTTATGCGGCGGCTGGGGAATTGCTGGACTTCGCCACGTACGGCTTCTCGGCACCGCTCGCAGCAAGCATCACTGAAGCTGAAGTCAGCCATCAAACCGCTGTAAGCGGCGATCTGATCGAAGCGAGCTTCCAGCTGCAAGGAGGTCCCGGCAGCTTAACGGTGCAGGCCGTCGACGATTACGGCCAGGTGCTGCAGCAGTCGGAGCATGAATTCAGCGGCGACGGCGTTAAGCTTGTGAAGGCCGAGCCTTATCGGGTTGGCGCTTCGTTGAAATCGATGCACGTCACGGTGCAGGCTGACTTGCGGGTCGGCGGCACGCGCATCCAGCACTGGAGCGGAAGTCCAATCGTCGTGACGCCGGAGCAGCGCCGCATCGACGACTTCGAGGTGTTCACGGCACCGCAAAACCGCGGACATGGCGATTTTCTCGGGCTGGTCGGCGATCTCTTCCGAGAACTTGGCATTACAGGGCTCTATCCCGGCAGCGCGAAGACCCTCACGATGTCAGGCGCAGAAGGGCTCGGCATCTACTGGTATCATCGTGCGCCCTATGCGGAGCGCAAGGAGAAGTACTACCGAACGAAGAATAAGCAATACCTGGTTCGCGTCCCTTGCTTGAATGATCCTGCGTTCTGGGAGGGAATGGAGCAGAAGATAACGAGCAAAGTGTCGATGTTTAAGCATTTTGGCCCGATCGCTTATTTCGCGAACGACGAGGGCTCGCTGACCTGCTACACTGACGAGCTCGATCTATGCTTCTGCCCATACTGCATGCGGGAAATGCAGGGATGGCTGAAGCTGGAGTATGGCGGCAGCATTGCGGCGCTGAACCAGTCATGGGGCAGCTCCTTCGCTGAATGGGAGGAGGCGATTCCATACACGCGGGAGGAAGCCCGGGGAACAGCGCGCTATGCGCCGTGGGCGGATCATCGTCGATTCATGGAGCATACCTTCGTCGAATCGTACCGCCGGATTGCTTCTATCGTGCGAAGCGTTGACGAGGGCGGCGTCATTCGGATGTCGGGCTGCCAGGCATCTACTGCTTATTCCGGCTACGATTACTACCGGCTTCATCAGCATGTTGGCTACTTCGAAGCGTACGGAGTCGGCAACCAGTATGAGTTCCATCGTTCTTTTGCTAGACCGGGAACGATTATCGGCGGCTGGTTCGGCTACGGCGTCGATGGCGTAACTGCACGCCACAGTGTGTGGCATGCGCTTTATCACGGGCTTACGCTATGTAATCTGTTCTGGGAATACAGCCTTATCAATCCCGACTATACATTTAGTACGAGCGCCTTGGATTTCAGCGTGCCGTTCAAGGAAATCCGCGAAGAGGGCATCGGCAAGCTGCTGCTTCACGCCTCGGAGCGCGATCACTGCGGCATAGCTGTCCATTATTCGATGGCATCGGTTAGAGGAACGAATATCGCGGGAGACAAGACGCGCTTCGAGAAGAACCGCCGGGGCTGGATTCATCTGCTGGAGGATTGCGGTTATCAGTACGTCTTTCTCGCGTCGCAGCAGATCGAAGCAGGGGAGCTGCAAGAGCGGGGGTTCAAGCTGCTTGTGCTTCCATACTCCATCGCGCTTAGCGCGGAAGAAACGGAAGCAATCACGAGATTCGTCCACGATGGCGGCGTCGTCATTGGCGACTTCCAGACCGGTTTGATGGATCGGCACTGCGAGAAGCTTGCACGGGGGCAGCTCGATCCGCTCTTCGGCATCGATAGGTTATCGATGGAAGCAGAGCCGTTCTATATCAACGAAGAGTTCGTGCCGAATGCGGAGTTCCCGTACTTCAAGCTGGATGAAGGCATGCATGGCGTTCGGTTTGCCGAGTTCGGCATTCGTTCGGCCATCGGGCATCCGGCTTATCGCGACGACTTCATGCGCAAGGTCAGCGCCGCCCACGTGAACACGGTTGGCGCAGGCATAGCGGTGTATCTGAACATGGCGATGGCCGACTATGCGGAACGTCGGGATCGAGGTCCGGACGGCGCTTCCATGCGCGCGCTGCTGCGGGAGCTCATTGGCCTGTCGGCTGCCGGGAAGCCGGCCTCGCTGCTTGAGCCTGACAGTGGCGCGCCGGTTCACGCGGGCTACGAGAGCATCTATTACCGTAACGGCAGCGCAGCTTACGTTGCGACGATAAGAGGCATGTCCGGCAAGCGGGAGCTCGGACATGACGGTCTTGCCGTCGGCGCGGGCAAGAAGCAGCAAGGTGAGGCGGAGCAGCTGCGATTCGCATTCGCTAAGCAGGCGCATGTGTACGATATCCGCGAGCAGCGCTATCTGGGTTTGACCGATACGGCGGATTTCGCGCTTGCTGAAGGGGATACGAAGCTGTTCGCGCTGATGCCATGCCGCGTCGGGGGCATCGGCCTGTCTTCCCCGAGCCTGCAATGGAAGCGCGGCGAGGCGGCAGCTGTCAGCATCGCACTGCTCCTAGAGGACGAGGCACAGCAGCACCATTTTACAAGCGTCATCTGCTTCCAACTGACCGACCCGGATGGAAAGCGGCAATGGCTGTATGATGAGAATATTGCTCTGATTGGCGGCTCGGCGTTTTTACACGAACTCGTTATTCCATGCAATGAACGGACAGGGACGTGGACGATTACAGCCAAAGATACCGCGACTGGCGTCTCTGCACGGCTGGAAGTGACTATCGTTTAATTGGAACTCGGAAACGGGAGGAACGCGAAAATGGACGATTTTTTGACGGCGCATGCATCTTGGCTGCACACGGGAAGCTGGCTAACGAAGAATACGGCGATTGCTTGCGACATTTCTTTCATCAGAGACATTGTAGCAGAAGCTGCAGTAACACTTATCCCTGAAGGCGAATCGGCGTACCGAGAAGTTGCGTTCCAGATTGGCGTGCCGGTGGCGGTCCGCCATGCGATCCGCGAGCAGCTGGGATGCGAGTATGCCGAGCATGAGGAAAGCTATGTCATTTATGCAGATGGCGACGCGATCACCATCTACGCTGCGCATGAGCGAGGCTTCATGTACGGGGCAGAGACATTGGCGAAGCAGGTAGATCGCAGGCTAGGCTACTTGCCATCAGGCTTGCTCTACAATGAGCCGGTCTGCTCGGTCAGAGGGTTGAAGGTGTACCTGCCGACGGAGGAAGACATTCCTTACTTCAAGCGTTTCGTCGATATGCTCGTCTATTTCAAATACAACACGATCGTCATCGAAGTCGGCGGGGCGATGGAATATAAGAAGCATCCGGAAATTAACGAAGGCTGGGTGCGCTATTGCGAGGAAATGTACGAGTACAGCGGGAAGACGATTGTCATCCAAGAGCAGACCTTCAACTGGTACAAAAATTCCATCCATGCCGAGAACGGCGGCGGCCGCTATCTGTCGCAGCAGCAGGTTCGTGAGCTGGTCGATTACTGCAAGGAGCGGTATCTCGACGTCATCCCGGAGGTGCCGAGCCTAAGCCATTGCGATTACTTGCTCATTAACCATCCGGAGATCAAAGAGCGTCATAACGATCCGTACCCGGATACGTATTGTCCGTCCGACGAGCGTTCCTACGAGCTGCTGTTCGATGTGCTGGACGAGGTGCTGGATGTGTTCCAGCCGCGAACGGTTCATATCGGTCATGACGAACTGTACTCCATAGGACTGTGCGACAAGTGCAAAGGCAAACCGGCGGAGCAGCTGTATGCCGACGATATTAACCGCATCTATGCGTATTTGCAAGAACGCGGCGCGCAAACGATGCTGTGGAGCGAGAAGCTGCTGAACGCGATTACGTCCGATGGCAAAACATACGGCGGAGCGGAGCGGCGTATGGTCGATTACTATACGGGAGCCGATTTTGGCGAGACGATCCCGGCTACGTTCAAAGCGATTGACCTGGTGCCGCGAGATATGCTGATGATGCACTGGTACTGGGGCATTGAGCGGCATTTCGAACAGCAATATTTTGACCGGGGCATGCCTGTAGTCTACGGCAATTTCGATGGGCCATCCTTCGTCGATTGGAGTACAAGGCTTCGGCAGAAGCCGCTCGGCGGCATCATCTCGAACTGGAGCGCGCTCAAGGAAGCGAACCTGCAGCGCAACGGCGTGCTGTTCTCGATGGCTTACGCCGCTTATCTGTTCTGGCGGGATAACTATGATGACACGATGCATGAAGAGACGGCGAGCCTTGCTTTCAAGGAGCTGTACCGATATCGCTACAGAGAAGCGCTGCGCCAAGCCGGAGCTGCTGTGGCCGATGGTGCTGCCGAGGGAACCGCCTATATCGAAGTCGTGCACACGACCGATCATCTTCGCGAATACCACCAGTTCATCGACGGCATCTACTTGGATAACCGGGAGTACCGGATTGGCGAATACGTGCTGGAATACGAGGACGGATCGAAGGCGAGCGTACCGGTCACGTACGGTTTCAACATCTCGAACAAGGATCGATTCTGGAACCGGAAGCTGTCTCGAGGAACGATTCATACCGCAGCGCAGTATGACGTCGATGCCATCCTGATGGAAGCGGCTTTCACGTCTTTGCCGATTCAGATTGGGGACGAAACATACTATAAATGGCTGATTGAGAACCCGCATTCGGACCGGACGGTAACGGCGGTCAGACTGCTCGTCGACAGTCCGGTTGGAGGGAACATCACGGTGAAGGAAATGAAGTTCGTCCCTGATCGCGAGGGGGCTTCGAACGAGGAACCGAAGGAGCAGATCCGCATTATGGGCGAGGCGAATTTGGCATCGAATTAGTCAGTTGGTCTGTTTGTTAGAAAACATGAAAATGGTGAGGGACATAAAAAACCGACGATTGGTTTCTCGTCGGTTTTTCACTATATTGGGGTCATTCTTCAGTGCGGACGGAGGTGGTAAATGTTCGTTAGTAGGCTTGCATCATGCTATGCGCAACGCGGATGATGGTGAAGTTCCAACTAAGGAGGATGAAGATGAGAAGAAGACAAACGGTTTATGTGTTCATGGCAATGCTGCTTGTACTGGGGTTGATTGGATTTACGCCTGGCGCGGGCAAGGCGTACGCAGCAACGCTCTATGAGGTTGGGCCTGGCAAGACGTATGCCAACATCGGCGACGTGCCTTGGGAATCGCTGAACGCAGGCGACCAGGTGAAGATTTATTGGCGCTCTACGCCATACAAGGAGAAGATCGTCATCTCCCGCATGGGAACGGCGGCTGCGCCGATTACGGTAACGGGCGTGCCGAACGCGAGCGGGCAGCGGCCTGTCATTGACGGCAATGGCGCAACGACCCGCGCCGCGCTTGATTTCTGGAACGACAACCGTTCCGTCATCAAGATTGGCGGGGCACGCTTCTCGGGCAGCGCGTCCGATCCGTCTACCGGCAATTTGCCGAAGTACATCACGATCGAGAACTTGGAAATTCGCGGCGCCAAGCAGAGCTACACTTACAAGAATAATGCGGGCACGACGGTTAGCTATCTGAAGGCGGCTTCTCCGATCTTCGTCGAGTACGGCGAGAATTTGACGTTCCGCAACAATGTCATCACCGATGGCGGCAATGGCTTGTTCGTTGCAAGCACGGATGCGGGCGTATCCCGTAACATTCTCGTCGAAGGCAACTATATTTACGGCAATGGGAACAGCGGCAGCGTGTATGAGCATAACATTTATACAGCTGCGGTCGGTATAACCTTCCAGTACAACCGGCTCGGCGACCTATGCAGCGGCTGCACGGGCAACAATCTGAAGGACCGCTCCTCCGGCACTGTCATCCGGTACAACTGGATTGAAGGCGGCAATCGCCAGCTCGATCTCGTCGAAGGCGACGACACAACCGTGATTAGCGGCGATGCGAATTATCACAAAACCTATGTTTACGGCAACGTTCTCATTAAGCCGAACGATACCCGCAACCCGCAATTCGTCCACTACGGCGGCGACAACGGTACGACCTCCCTATACCGCAAAGGAACCCTCTACTTATACAACAACACCTTCATCTCGAATCGTGCGACTTCGGCGACCTTGCTGCGCCTATCGACCAGCTCGGAAACAGCGGATGTGCGGAACAATGTGTTTTATAAGAGCGTATCCGGTTCTACCCTCAATATTATCGACCAGACGGGCACGGCCAATCTGTACAACAACTGGATTAACACAGGCTATGTGAACAACGCGAGCGGCTCCGGCGGTACGGTGACCCACTCCGGCACGATTACCGGCACCTCCCCAGGCTTCACTAACTTCTCTATGCTCGACTTGCGTCCGGCGACTGGCTCTGCGCTTATTAACGCAGGCACCTCGCTGTCAACTGGCGCAAGCTCCTATCCAGTCAACATGGAATATGTGAAGGATCAATCATCGATTGCACGCGCGGTACACAGCACGATCGATATCGGCGCATTCGAGAATTAGCAGGATAGCGGGAAGAGCCGATCCTTCGGTTCCAATGTCATTAAGTTAAGGTGTTGAACCAAATATCTATGCAAAGGAGCAGGTTATCGAAAGATAGCCTGCTCCTTTTTTGCGTGAAAAAGAGTAAAAGAACTTGACAAGCAGTTGAAAATGTGTGGCGAAGCCCCTTGAAAAAACGAGGAGGTTTCGCCCATGAATACGTACGCGAATTCACTAAAACAAAAGCTGACATCCCTTATTCAAGAAATGTCAGCCGCACCAGCACTGTATGTCAAAAACCCCGAAAAAGACTTTACGCGAAAGAAAAAGTTACCCTTTGAAACGGTTATGCAGCTCCTGATCTCAATGGGCGGAAAC
>NZ_QTTN01000008.1 GCF_003386535.1 Paenibacillus taihuensis | reverse complement strand
AACGGGGATAATCATGGAGGAGCCGGATGCGATGACCCGCACGTCCGGATCTGTGAGAGGCCCATGCAATTGCGCATGGGCCTACTCGATTTTATCAGTTAGCGCAAAGACAAACCTGCCGCCGCGGCTTATACTTGGACTAGATGTAGCTTCAAAATATTGGGAGGCGTATCGAATGAGTAGGGAACAAGTGGTTAAGATGGGCACGCGTGAATTGGTCATGAACGGACCGTACATGACGGAGCTGCGGGAGTCGAATGATATTCTGGATGATGAGGCGGCACTCCGAGAGAGGCTGAAGGAAGACGGTTACTTATTCATTCGCAGCTTTCATGACCGCACGATGGTACAGCAGGCAAGACTCGCTTATTTGCGGCGTATTGCTGATCAAGGTAAACTCATGGCGGGAACACCGATTGAAGATGGCGTCATTAATGGACAAAATAAAGGCGCTGCCTTTCTGGGCAGTGAGAATCAGCCTCAGGAACTGCTTGATGTGGTGAATAGCGAGTCAACGATGCGATTCTTCGATCGATTTCTAGGCGGACCATCGCTTACATACGATTACAAGTGGATACGGGCCGTCGGCACAGGTGACTTCACTGGGGCGCATTATGATATTGTGTACATGGGGCGAGGCACCAAGAATTTGTACACGCTCTGGACGCCGCTTGACGATATCTCCTACGAGCTTGGCGGACTTGCGATACTGCTCGGCTCGCAGCATTTTGACCGCGTTCGCGAAACCTATGGACAGATGGATGTCGACCGTGACCGTGTGGATGGCTGGTTCACCGATGATCCGCTCGAGCTCGTCGAGAAATTCGGCGGCAAATGGGCAACGGCGGAATTCAGAGCAGGCGATGCGCTCATCTTCGGTATGTACACCATGCATGGCTCGCTGACGAATCAGACGAACCGTTACCGGTTCAGTGCGGACACCAGGTATCAGCTCCAAAGTGAGCCTGTCGATGAACGCTGGATCGGCGCCAAGCCGAAAGGGCATTATGGCTGGCACGCAGGTCCGATGGTCAGCATGGAAGAAGCGCGGGCGAAGTGGGGCGTGTAAACGACAGCTAACGGCTTCCATTTTGTTGCAGAAAACGGGTATGATAAATCCATAAAATAATTTTGAAACATCTGTCCCGGATGTGCCGTATTAGAGAGCATGAACAATAACGAACAACATTTTCGAGGAGGAACTAAGAACCATGTCTGTATTTAAACGATTGAGAGACCTGACGATGTCTAACGTATATGCATTAATTGAGAAAGCGGAAGATCCGATTAAACTGACTGACCAGTACATCCGCGATATGCAGGAAGATCTCGAGGATGCGGAGAAAGCCGTTGCATCGCAAATCGCAATCGAGAAGAAATTCAAGCAGCTGTATGAAGAGCAAGAGGCGCTCGTACAACGACGTGAAGAGCAAGCTCACACAGCCGCTTCGATGCAGAATATCGATCTTGCCCGCCGTGCGCTGGAAGAGAAGAAAACGGCACAGCAGAAGCGCGATGAGTACAAAGCAAGCTTCGATCAGAACAAGGCTGCTGCCGACAATCTGCGTGCGAAGCTGACAGAAATGCGCAATCAGCTGACGGAGATGAAGAACAAGCGTGAGACGCTTGTCGCTCGTTACCAGGCAGCGAAGGCGCAAGCGGAGATTAACAAGTCGATGGCAGGATTCAGCTCCGATACGGCAATGGCTGGCCTGAAACGTATGGAAGAGAAGATGCTCCAAGCTGAAGCGCATGCGGAAGCGAGCAACGAAATGAACAGCAAGGCGAAGTCGCTTGACGATGAATTCGAAGCGCTAGGCAAGGACAAAGCGGTTGAAGATGAGCTTGCCGCGCTGATGAAGAAATACGAGAACAAAGAGTAAACAAGTAAGCTATCGCGCTTGACGCCCGAAAGAAGAAAGAACGTCTGCTTAGGAAGGCTGGTCGATCCAGGCGCCTGGCGGCGTTTTTTCTTTGAAAGGTGCATGAACGCATATTGATGATGGAGGACATTTCCGATGACATTGCATGATATGGTAGCTATTCTGGTTTGGACAGGCGCAGGTGCGGTGCTGCTCATCGTGCTGATGGCGGTCGATTCCATGTTTACGCGGTACAAAGATTTGGAGGAAATCAAGAAGGGCAATGTGGCGGTAACGAGCCGATTCATCATGAAACTGCTCGCCCAAGCGTACATTCTGTCCCAATCGATCGCAAGCTCTAGCCATCTTGGTGATGCGCTGTTGGCGTCGGTCGTTTCTTTCGTCATCTTGCTCGTAATCGAGAGCTTGGTCGAAATCGTGCTTCGGTCGACCGTCTCCCTTGATCTGGGCGAAGGCACGAAGGACGGCAAGATGTCACATGCGCTGCTGGCAGGCTCATTGCATATCGCGGGAGCGCTCGTAATCGGTTCGTGCCTATAAACTTGAACATTAGGGAGTTATAGCAGATGAGTTTATTTAAACGAATTAAAAATATTATGGCGAAGCCGGAACCGCCGCGAGCGGAGAAGAGCATGCCGACAATCGGTCCTGGCGACGTCTGTGAAGTGTCGCTCGTAACGTATCAAGTGGTCGGTCGGCTGCATAACCGCCAGCGCAATATTGTCGTGCTTACGCTGCAGGACGGCTCCGCAATCCGTTACTTGACGATTGAGGAGCGGGAACGGACCGAGTTCGCCTTGTATGGGGAAATCGACGGCAGACTCGATTCGATTGAGGAAGTGCCGACCGAGCTTGAACTCGATGACCGGATGTATTATCTCGAGGAGCAGTACTCCGGCTTTGTTGTGACGACAGGCCGGACTCCTTTCGTGCAGGGCGGCGAGCAGTATGTGTGGCAGTTCCAGTCCGATGATATGAAGCTGCTGCGCATTGAATGGCAGGATGGCCGATTCATGCTGTACGAAGGTGAAGATGTGCTGCCAGCCGATGTTCGCGTACTCCGCGGCAGTTAGGGGTGGATGAGCTAAAGTGCGAATCAATCGTTCTTATTTGATCAAAATATTGCTCGTCATCTCGCTGATCTTCCCTCTGCTTGCCGCTTGCGGCATCGAAGAGACGATTCAAGAGAAGTATCCGCTTGAATCGGTGAATGGAAGCGGGTCTCAAACGTCCTATGTGTACAGGGCTGCTGGGGTTAGCGTACCGGAAGTCGCAAAGGCGCTCATCGATGAGTCGAAGCCGCAGCAGCAATCGGCTGAGAAGACGGACCATATGTTCCTGGTCTACTCGGACAAAATCATCCACCTCCAGCAGGATGCGAAGAAGCCCGAGGATACGCTAGTTGAAGTCGATACGAAGGAATATGTGCGTAACAACTACAGCTCAAGCTTCTTGCAAGGGTATCTGCTTGCCAGCCTGCTGAGCGATCTGTTCGATAACGGTCGTTATGGTCAAGGGTCTTACCGCGGCTATTATGACCGTGACAAGTATAAGCCGAATACGGGCAACTATCATGCACCTTCGGCTCAGGAGAAGAAAGCCATCCCGCCAATGACGGTTAACCGGACGGGGTCGATCTTCAAACGGTCGAAAAATGCGGATACGAGCAGAGTTGGCGAAGGCGGCCTATTCAATAAAGCGCCCCCCAAATCCTCCGGCAAAATTACGCGGGGCTCGGACAGCGGCAAGAAGTCGAGCTGGTTCACGCCGCCGAAGAAGTCGAAGCCGAAGACAAGAGTCGGGTTCGGGCGGGTTTCAAGGCGAAGGTAATCGTATAGATTCGAGTTAGGACGGTATGTGCAGGCTTGAGGTAAAGCCCGTGCTGCCGTTCTTTTTTGTGTAATCAATTTACGAACGGGCTCTTTCAGTATGGGTGTGAATTGAGTTATGATGAAATAATGATGTTTAGCATATTGCTCCAAACAGGAAGGGGAACGAATAGGGGATGAAACGGTTATTGTCACCGCTGAACACAGTGGTGCTCACGCAGTTTTTAAGTGCCTTCGCGGACAATTTGAACTTCTTTCTCATTGTCGGAATGGTGAAGCGCCAAGGGGCTGCGGATCCCGATATTGCAATCAATTACATCCAGATCGCATTTCTGTGCGCGTACGTCGTGCTAGCTCCGATCGTCGGCGCATTCGCGGATAAAAAAGCGAAATCGCATGTGCTGCTGCTCGGCAATATTCTTAAGGCGATTGGTATTGCGATGCTGCTGTTTGGCTTGCCTCCCGCACTCTGCTACGTATTCGTCGGCATCGGCGCAGTCGTCTACTCGCCAGGCAAGTACGGAATTTTAACCGAGCTTACGACAACGGAAGACGAGCTGCTGCGAGCGAACGCCAAAGTGGAAGGCTCTACGATCCTTGCGATTCTGCTCGGCACAGTGGCTGGAGGCTTCCTAGCTGAAAACTCCGATATGCCGGCGATTCTTACATGTCTAGGCGTCTATCTCTTATCGCTGTTTATGACGTTCATTATACCAGCGAAGCAAGGCAACAATTCACTTCGTTATGGTCCGGAAGCGATGCAGTTTCTACGCGACTTCGCGTTGTTGTTCCGCAACCCGCGGGCACGCTTCTCCTTGATTGGCACCGGCTCATTTTGGCTAACAGCCGCAGTGCTGCGTATCGCGCTGATTGCATGGCTGCCGCTCAATCTCGGCATCGAAGACACGGACCAGCAATCGATGATGATCGGAATCACAGCGATCGGCGTCGTCTTCAGCGCCTTCTTAACGCCGCGCTTCGTGCCGGCGGGCAAGCTGCACCGCGCGTTCTATTTCGGCTTATTCATGGTTGCTTCCGTTATCGTTGCATCGATGACGTATGTGCTCTGGCTGACGATTATCCTGCTCTTTCTCATTGGCGTGTTCGGCGGCATCTTCGTCATTCCGCTTAATACGATGCTGCAGGAGGAAGGCAAGGAGCTCATTGGCTCTGGCAAAACGATTGCCGTCCAAAACTTCAGCGAGAACATTCTGACGGTCAGCGGCTTGTTCATTTATTTGACACTTAGCCAGATGAATGTGTCCGTGAATGGCTCCGTTATCGGAATTGGCCTTGTGCTGCTCATGTTCATTCTTTTCTTGGCTACACAGCTGTCCGGTATCCGCGGAAAAGGGGAACAGGCAGCGTCCAAGCTTCAAGAACAGCAGCAATAATGAGTGATTCCGGCGAAATAGGACGTATATCCGTAACGGAAGCTGAATAGTATCAATTGGCTATATCTCTATTGCCCGTTGTCTGCTAAAATATACGGACGTTACTATTTTTGTAGGAGGCTTCTCTCTCGTGTCGTCGGAACCGCTGCTTACATTTCTATCTCCGCCTCTGCCTTATTTTATCGAGTCTAACCGTACTACATATCGGGCTGGCGGCGAGCATCCGAACCGTCGGAATATAGGCGTGTTCGATCTGTTATTCGTTCATAGCGGGAAGCTGTATATTGGCGAGGAATCGCAAACGTGGGAAGTCGGACCGGGCCAGATGCTCATTCTGAGACCGGACAAATGGCACTATCCGACGAAGCCGTGTACCGAAGAAACGGTATTCGATTGGGTTCATTTTCAGACAGCGGGGCCGTGGGAAGAACTAGACGATCTGAACTGCGGTACGCTTCGCGGCGACTACTATTCATACGCGATCCGGCTGCCGAAGACGATGACGTTCTCGTTGCCGGAAGAAGTGATCACCTTGTTCGGCAAGCTGCATGAAGCTGCGCAAGGCACTTCTCATGCTGCCTTCTGGCAGCGCCAGCAATGGTTCCTGCATTTGCTCCAGCTGTTCGATGAGGGCTGGCGCAGCGATGCGGCCAAGGCGCCGATTGCGGTAGCGGAAGAAGCGGCTGCGTATTTGAAAATGCATTTCCGGACTACGGTGACGAACGGCAAGCTTGGCGAGGTGCTAGGCCTGCATCCGAATTATATCGCTCGCTGCATGAGCGAGGTGTTCGACTGTACCCCGCAGCAATATCTGCTGGCATATCGGATGGATCAAGCGAAGCTGATGCTCATGAAGACCAACTGGCCAATCTCGCGAATTGCCGATGAGACCGGGTTCAAGCAGACGCCGCATTTCTCGCGCTCATTCGCGGAGCATGTCGGCATCACGCCGCTGTCCTATCGGAAGCGGTTTACAGGGAGCTCGGGGAGCAGGCTGTCAGATTTGCGCGAGGATAAGTACTAATGATGCCGTCATTTCTTTGATAAAATGTCAAAAAGGTCGTTCCTTCGGGGAACGACCTTTTTTGGTTCTGACGAGAGAGGCTATTTGCTGCAAAGTAGGCGATATTTAGCGAAAACTCACCGAATTGCCTCGCTGACAACAATTAAAAGTGAGCATTTATAGCACAATAGGCGCCGTGACAACCGCTAGAACTTCGACTAGCGCAAACGTCGTCTTTAGTAAGTTACTCTACTTACAAAGAGAAGGTCGTTCCCTTCACAGAGAACGATCTTCTTTCAATTACAGTGCGTTCTCAAGAATCTGTCTTACATCCTCTTGATGCAGCTTCTTGAAGTTGCCAAGCGGTCCGAATAGTACCGCTTCTCTCGACATGACATCCAGATGCTCGCTGTCGATGTCGTAGTACGCGAGTGTCGAAGGTGCTCCGATGCGAGTGAAGAACTCGCGTGTCGCTTCGATGCCGGCAAGCGCCAGCTCCTCATCCGACTTCGTTCCGCGTTCGATGCCCCAGACACGCTCCGCATATTGCGTGAAGCGGTCGATCCGCTCTTTGTACACATGTTTCATCCAGTTGGGGAATACAATCGATAGCCCCGCACCGTGCGGAATGTCATAGATTGCGCTGATCTCGTGCTCAATGCCGTGCGAAGCCCAGTCATTCTGCGTGCCGACACTGATCAAGCCGCCGTTCAGCGCCATTGTTCCACACAGCATCAAATTCGCGCGAGCTTCGTAATCGTTCGGATTCTCGAGCGCTTTCTCCGCATTTTCGATTACGGTCAGAAGTACGGACTCGCAGAGGCGCTCTTGAAGCGGCGCATTCTCCGTCAGTGTGAAGTACTGCTCGAACACGTGCGACATAATGTCCACGACGCCGTTAACCGTTTGGTCGCGCGGCACCGTATACGTGAGAGTCGGATCGAGAATCGAGAAACGCGGGTACACATGCAGGCTGCCGAATGCGCGCTTCTGCTTCGTCTCCCAGTTCGAGATAACGGCGTTGCCGTTCATCTCGGAGCCCGTTGCCGACAGTGTCAGAATTGTGCCGATCGGAAGCGCGTCCTTAATTTCTGCCTTGTGCATCATGAAATCCCACACGTCGCCTTCATACTTCGTGCCTGCAGCGATCGCCTTAGCGGCATCAATGACGCTGCCGCCGCCTACCGCAAGAATCAGATCGACTTTCTCGCTGCGGCACAGCTCGATGCCTTTATTAACGGATGTCAGCCGCGGATTCGGCTCGATACCGGACAGCTCGACTACTTTTGCCCCGATGGAATTCAGCTGTGCAATCACTTGATCGTAAAGGCCGCTGCGCTTGATGCTGCCGCCTCCGTAAACGACCAGAACCGTTTTGCCGAATGGCGCAACCAGATTAGCAAGCTGGCCTACCGTGCCTTGTCCGAAAACGATTTTGGTCGGGTTTTGAAATGAAAAAGAATTCATGAGGAGTACCTCCTGGTCAATTTTTACACCGAGATTATCTTATCGATTTTGCGCTCCAGAAGTCAAGGCGAAGGGGTGTTCAGCCCGATTCTACAGCGCCTTTACAAATATTTAAAGAAGAATCAAAATTTTCTGAAAATATAGTGCGGATTATGAAAATGCCGTGTATAATGGAATAAAATCGCGCTAGTGCTAATAAAGACGACATTTTGTTCACAAAAAGCTGTATTTTGGGAGGTGCTTGCCGTATATGGCGAATGCTGCTGCAATTGGACTATCCGCGCGCGATTTATATCTGTTTAACAAAGGTAATTATTTCCATAGTTATCGGACTTTAGGCGCGCATCCCGTCCAGCAGGGCGGCAAAGCAGGCGTTCGGTTTACGGTATGGGCACCGAACGCGAAGCAAGTGTGTGTCGCAGGTTCTTTCAATGAGTGGAACAGCTCAGGGCATCGTATGGAGCGAATCGGTGAGACGGGCGTTTGGAGCTTAGTTATACCCGACATCGGTCCAGGCGCCGTATATAAGTATGAGATCATCACCACAGACGACAAACGGTTGTTAAAGTCTGATCCGTACGCATTCGCAGCTGAACTAAGGCCAAGCACGGCTTCAATTGTTACAGAACTATTCGATTATAACTGGAATGATGGAGACTGGCATCAGCGTAAGCTAGAAGACAGCCCCTATCATGAGCCGATGCTAATTTATGAAGTTCATCTGGGATCATGGCGCAACGATGGCAAGGAGCTGTTCTGGACGTACGAGCAGATGGCTGATGAGCTTGTGGATTATGTGGTGCGTATGAAATATACCCACATTGAGCTGCTTCCGATTACCGAGCACCCGCTCGATCAGTCGTGGGGCTATCAGGCAACCGGCTATTACGCCGCTACAAGCAGGTACGGCACTCCGAAGCAGTTGAAAATGCTCGTCGATCGCTGCCATCAGAAAGGCATAGGCGTTATCCTCGATTGGGTACCTGGTCATTTCTGCAAGGACGACCACGGCCTAAGGGAGTTCGACGGGACGCCGATTTACGAAGGGAAAGACTGGAAGCGTGCGGAGAAGCCGTTATGGGGGACGCTTGCTTTCGATTTTGGCTGTACGGAAGTACAGAGCTTTCTTATCTCCAACGCCATCTATTGGATGGAAGTCTTCCACGTTGACGGACTTCGCGTCGATGCGGTCGCGAGCATGATTGATCTTCATTTTGACAAACCACCTGAGCTATATACCTACAACGTTTTTGGCGGCACGGAGAATACCGACGCCTTACGATTCCTCAAACGATTGAACGAAGTCGTGTTTCAATACTATCCTAACGCATTGATGATTGCCGAAGATTCTTCCGCTTGGCCTGCAGTAACTTCACCTACATACATGGGCGGTCTTGGCTTTAACTTCAAATGGAACATGGGTTGGATGAACGACATGCTTCGTTATATGGCGCTTGATCCTAACGAGCGGATGCGCCACCACAACCTCGTCACGTTTTCGTTGATGTACGCCTTTTCCGAAAATTACGTATTGCCGCTTTCGCACGACGAAGTCGTCCACGGCAAGCGTTCTCTCCTAAACAAAATGTCTGGTACATATGAACAGAAATTCGCGCAGCTCCGGCTATTTTACGGCTACTGGATGTCGCATCCCGGCAAGAAGCTGCTCTTCATGGGCGGCGAGTGGGGGCAATTTGACGAATGGAAAGATGCCGAATCGCTAGATTGGATGCTGCTAGATTACGAGCTTCACGGGGCGATGCATAACTATGTAACGTCCTTGAATGATAGATATGGCAAGACGCCATCGCTATGGGAGCGCGACTGCGATCCCGGCGGCTTTGAATGGATTGATGTACATAACGCAGCACAGAGCGTCGTCGTCTTCATGCGCCGCGGCCATGCAGCTGATGAATTCTCGATTGTTATTTGCAATTTCTCGTACCACCACCATCCCGAATACCGTATCGGTGTTCCCAAACCGGGTCGCTACCGGACTGCTTTGCACAGTGAGGCGGCAGCTTTCGGCGGCAGTGTATCTACTGCCGGTTCCACGAAAGTTTATCATAGCAGCAAGACACCTTGGCATGGAAGACCTTGCAGCGTCACGCTCGATCTTCCGCCGCTTTCGTTTCAATTGCTTGTTTTTGCAAGAGGGGAACCCCGCCGCATCCATGAGGAAGCAGTATTGCACTAATCGATGTAAGAGATCATTACAACAACTGCAGCAATCGTTGCAGGAAGAAGGAGAGATTGTACATGGGCAGAAAACGGATGGTGGCCATGCTTCTAGCCGGTGGGGAAGGTAAGAGACTCGGTGTGCTGACGAAAGATTTGGCTAAGCCGGCAGTCCATTTTGGCGGGAAGTACCGAATTATCGATTTTACTCTCAGCAACTGTACTCATTCGGGAATTGACACAATCGGTGTACTGACGCAGTATCAGCCTCTCGTCCTGAATACCTATCTTGGGATCGGCAGTCCATGGGGATTGGACAGACGTGACGGCGGCATGGCGATACTTCCGCCGTATGTAAAGCAGAAGGGCGGAATGTGGTACAAAGGCACGGCGAATGCCATCTATCAGAACATGGGCTTTATCGACCGGTATGACCCGGATTATGTGCTTGTGATTTCTGGAGACCACATTTACACAATGGACTACGAGCTTATGCTCCAGGAGCATGAGGAACGCGGCGCGGATGTGACAATTGCCTGCATTGAGGTTAGCTTGAAGGAAGCGAGCCGCTTCGGCATTATGCATGTCGATGATGAAGGCATGATTACGGCATTTGAAGAGAAGCCGAAAGTACCGACGAGCAACCTGGCATCGATGGGGATCTATATTTTCTCCTGGCCGGTGCTGCAGCAGTATCTCATTCGCGATGAAGCGAACCGCAGTTCGAGCAACGATTTCGGCAAAGATATCATCCCTGCCATGCTGCAAGATGGTGTTAGGCTGAATTCGTATACGTTCAAAGGCTATTGGAAGGACGTCGGCACGCTTGAGAGCCTCTGGGAAGCGAACATGGATCTGCTGTCCGAGAAGCCGGTGCTCGATTTGAACGATAAAAACTGGCGTATTTATTCCGTCAATCCGAATCGCCCGGCACATTATACAGCGGCGACGGCAGAAGTGTACGATTCCCTAATTACCGAAGGCTGCATCGTGGAAGGGCTTGTGCACCGATCGGTGTTATTCTACGGCGTGCAGGCGGGCGTAGAAAGTGAAGTCTATGAATCGGTCATTATGCCGAACGTGAAGATCGGGAAGGGAGCGCGAATCTATAAAGCCATTATCGGCGAGAACGCCATCATCGCAGACGGCGTGGTCATCGGTGATCCAAGCAAGGAAACCGTTACAGTAATCGGCAGTGATGAATTCGTTGCGGCTAACCAATCGTTGCAGGAGGTAGAGTAGATATGAACTCCAATATACTAGGTGTCATCAATCTCATTCATGAAGCGGACGAAATGGAGACGTTAACTGCGAGTCGTTGTTTGGCTACTGTGCCGTTCGGTGCAAGGTACCGCTTAATTGATTTCATGCTCTCGAGTATGGTGAATTCCGGCATTTCGAAGGTAGCCGTCTTCGCGCAGACGAAGTATCGCTCCCTCATTGACCATTTGGGCTCCGGCAAGCACTGGGATCTGCATCATCGCCAGAGCGGCCTGTTTATCCTGCCGCCCGTAACGGACGATGTGAATGAGGTGCGCCGCGGCGACCTGTATCATTTCTATCAGCACCGCGATTACTTTACACGCAGCTCGCAAGAATATGTGCTTGTAACGCGCAGCCATATGATCTGCAACATTGATTTCGAAGAAATGTTAGTTTCACATAAGGCAAGCGGCGCGAGCATTACCGTGATTTGCAAAAGGCAAAACGAACTGCTTGGCGGGAAAGCGCGCAAGGTGCAAGTCGACGACAAGGGCCGCATCACCTCGATGCAGGACCATTATGGACGTCTGAACACCGATCTCATCTCGATGGAAATGTACTTGATGAAAAAGGATCTTCTTCTTGAAATTGTCGACAGCTCGCTCGCACAGGGCCAGGACCATCTCGTGCGCCATGCCATTATGTCGCGTCTCGACCGGCTGCATGTGCAGAGCTACATCTACGAAGGTTATCTTGGCGTCGTGAACACGCTCACCAGCTACTATCAGAACAGCATGCAGCTATTGCGTCCTGATGTCTGGAAGAGCCTGTTCTTCGAGCCAGGTCCGATTTATACAAAGGTCAAGGATGAACCGCCGGCGCGCTACGCAGAAGGTGCCAAGACGAGCAATTCTCTCGTTGCGAACGGCTGCATCATCGAGGGGACGGTGATTAACAGTATTTTGTTTAGGGGCGTACATGTCCGCAAAGGCGCGGTCGTACGCAATAGCATTATTATGCAAAACGGAATTGTCGGCGAGCACAGCATCGTAGATCACGTCATCCTTGATAAGGATGTAACAGTGGAACGCAGCCGTGAGCTGCGCGGCGCCGAGGTGTCACCCTTTCTTGCGACTAAAAGAAAGGTTATCTAAGTCCTTTATGCTCTACCGCTCAGCCACGATGTTAGAGAGATAGAAGAAGGATAGAATAAGAGGTGAACCATACGATGAAAATACTGTTTGCAGCATCAGAGGCGGTGCCGCTCGTGAAAACGGGCGGTCTCGCCGACGTCGCAGGTGCGTTGCCCAAAGCATTGAATGCCAGAGGGGCTGACGTCCGCGTCATTCTTCCGAAGTATGACACTATTCCGGCGGCGTTAGTAGACGAGTTCGAGACGATCGCCACATTCTCTGTCCGAATCGGCTGGAGAGACCAGTATTGCGGCTTGTTGAAAGCTGAGCTGGATGGCGTTGTCTATTACTTGCTCGACAACGAGTTTTATTTTAAACGGGGTGGTCTTTATGGCTATGGCGACGATGCAGAGCGATTCATCTTCTTCTGTTATGCCGTTATGGAGTCGCTGTACCATATGGATTTCCGACCGGAAATTATTCACTGTCATGACTGGCAGACCGGACTCATCCCGTTCCTGCATAAGACGCGGTATCGCTTCGATCCGGCTTGCGCGGATATCGCGACCGTGTACACCATTCACAACTTGAAGTATCAAGGCGTCTTCGGACGCGAGCTGTTCAAGGATCTGATGAATGCTGGCGAAGATCTGTTCTTCTCCGAGGGCATTGAGTTCTACGGGGCAGGCAACTGTATGCTCGGTGGTCTCCGTTATGCGGACAAGCTGACGACGGTTAGCCCTACTTATGCGCAAGAGATTCAAACCGAGTACTACGGTGAACGGCTGGATGGACTGCTGCGCCACCGCAGCGCTGACCTCGTCGGCATCGTCAACGGCATTGATACGGACCTGTTCGACCCGATGAACGATCCTGCCATCGAATCCCCGTACCGGGGCTCGCTTCCGCGCAAACGGAAGAACAAGCTGGCCTTGCAGCGCGAGCTCGGACTGCGGGAGTCGGAGGACACGCCGCTGCTCGGTATCGTCTCAAGGCTTGTCGATCAGAAAGGTCTCGATCTGATCGCGGCCGTGCTCGATGAGATTATGCAGGAGGATGTCCAGCTTGTTGTGCTCGGATCCGGCGATCCGCAGTACGAAGCGATGTTCCGTAACGCGCAGCTGCAGCGGCCGGAGCGAGTTGCGACCTGGTTCGGCTTTAATGATGGACTTGCTCGCCGCATCTACGCCGGCAGCGATATGTACTTGATGCCATCGCAATTCGAACCATGTGGACTAAGCCAATTGCTTGCGCTTCGCTACCGTTCCGTGCCGATTGTGAGGGAAACTGGCGGATTGCGAGACACTGTACTTGCCTATAACGAATATACTGGGGAAGGCAACGGCTTTACCTTCGCGAATTATAACGCGCACGATATGCTTCACACAATTAGAAGAGCTGTAGGCTTCTATAAGGATGAAGCGGCATGGCAGCAAATTGTCTCTAACAGCGCCAAAGAAGACTACAGCTGGACCCGCTCCGCGAAAGCTTACATGTCGCTTTACAACACGATTTCGCCACTTAGAAAGGAGCGCCAGCCATGGCCCGTCACCTCGTAATCGGCAACGGTAAAATTCTGATCAACCTAGATCGCAACAGTTATATTCGGGATATTTACTATCCATTCGTTGGACAGCTGAATCATGTCGGCGGACAATATTGCAGGCTCGGAGTTTGGGTAGCCGGACAATTCTCTTGGCTTGAGGATCCGGATTGGAAGTTCGAGCTTGGTTATATCGATGATTCACTTGTCACGAATGTCATCGCACGCAATGAGAGGCTTGCGATTGAGCTGCATATGAATGACGGTATTCATCAGCGAGAATGTATTTACATTAAGCGTGTTGTCGTTCGCAATCTTGCGGGCGATACGCGCGAAGTCCGGCTGTTCTTTCATCAGGATTTGATGATCGACGGCTCGGAGGTCGGTGATACAGCGGCGTATTATCCGGATAATCATACGCTGTATCATTACAAGCGGTCCTCCTATTTCATGTTCAATGGCTTCTCGGATGAAGGCGGCATGATGCAGTATACGACGGGCATCAAGCGGTTCCACTCCGCCGAAGGCACTTGGCGCGACGCAGAGGATGGCAACCTGATGGGCAACTCGATTGCCCAAGGCTCGGTCGACAGCACAATCAGCTTCCGGACTGTCGTTCAGCCTGGCAGCGAACAGACCATCTACTACTGGATGTCCATCGGCAAGGACTTGGAAGCGGTCAAGAAGCTGGACCAGTATGTCCAAGACAGCCATCCGGAGAAGCTGCTCAGCCGGATCGTTATTTATTGGAATCACTGGCTGCAGCGTGCGGAGCATAATCTCGGCGACTTGCCGCTGGAGGTAGCGCGCTTGTTCCGGCTCAGCCTGCTGCTCGTACGGACGCAGACGGACGAACGCGGTGCGATCATTGCGGCGAATGACACCGATATTTTGCAATACAACCGAGATCATTACAGCTATATGTGGCCGCGTGACGGCGCGCTGATCGCTGATGCGATGTCGGCAGCGGGTTTCCAGAGCGTCATAGCGCCGTTCTTCCAGTTCTGCGCGCAGGCGCTGTCGCCGGAAGGGTACTTATTCCACAAGTACAATCCGGATGGTACGGTTGGCTCCAGCTGGCACCCTTACATCGTACAAGGAAGCCGGAGGCTGCCGATACAAGAGGACGAGACAGCTCTCGTACTGTTCGCGTTATGTAAGGATTACACGCGACATCAGGTGATCGAGCTGCCGCAGTCCCTGTACAACAACTTGATCCGCAAGAGCGCTGCCTTCCTCAGCCAGTACATGGATTACAGCTTGTCGCTTCCGAAGCCAAGCTACGATCTATGGGAGGAACGGTACGGTATTTGGACGTATACGGTTGCGTCTGTATACGGCGGCTTAATCGCGGCTGCCTTCTTCACGGAGCTGTTCGGCGACTATGAACGGAGCGATCATTTCCGTTCGACCGCACACTCGATCAAGTCGGCGATGCTCACGCACCTGTGGGATGAAGAGACAGGGCGGTTCGCGCGCGGTCTCATCCAGAAGGATAATCGCTGGGTGAAGGATATGACGCTGGAGAGCAGCCTGTTCGGCATTTGGGAGTTCGGTGTTCTTCCGGTTGATGACGAGCGGGTCATCAAGACGATGGATGCGATTAAGGAAGGGCTAACGGTTCGTACACACGTCGGCGGAGCGGCGCGTTATACGAACGATTACTACTTCCAGCAGTCCGGCGACATTGATAATGTGCCAGGCAATCCGTGGATTATATGTACACTGTGGGTTGCGAACTTCGAGATTGAATCGGCGACTTGTCTGGCTGATCTTGCAAAGCCGCGCGAGACGCTGCAGTGGGTTGTGAGAACGGCGCTCGAGAGCGGAGTTCTGCCTGAGCAGCTGCATCCGCTTGACGGCAGCCCGATGTCCGTTGCGCCGCTCACATGGTCGCATGCGACCTACGTGCAGTCGGTATCGCGGTATGCGGAGAAATACAAGGCGCTCTTAGCGGAGGCGCAATTAACGGTAAGCGTTGAATAGTAGTTTAAGTTAGAGTACAGCAGCCAAGCATTCATGCGTTGGCTGCTGTTTTTTTATGAAGCACATGACTTGGAAATTGTTTTTTCTGAAAATTAGGTGAATTCCCTCTTGAACTTTCTAGAGGTCCCGCCTATAATATGGAACACAGCAGTATATCCGGCGATAACCAAAGACATGATTCCCGTACGTCAGGCTGCACAGAGAGAGGAGCGATCGCTGCAAGCTCCTTCTGCCTGAGACGCGGAGTTACCCCTTTGCAGCTGCGTCATTGAACCGTGGGACTATGTGCCCCAGGAAGTATATGGCGCCGTCTAATCCGCGTTATCGGATGCTAAGAAGGACCTCTTGTTAGGTTGAAGCGCTCGCTTCATGAACGAGGGTCGAATTAGGGTGGAACCACGAGCTGAACGCACTCGTCCCTTACGGACATGTGCGTTTTTTTGCGTTCAATCATAATCGAATTGGAGGAAGTCTCGTGGGAAACATCGTAAATGTAAAGCTGCCAAGCGGAATGGTCAGAAGCTACGAAACAGGCATATCGGCGGAGGATGTGGCCAAATCAATTAGCGCTTCCTTAGCGAAGCAAGCCGTAGCTGCTAAGTTTAGTGGGAAGCTGGTCGATCTCAGCCGTCTCGTCGAAGAAGACTGCGAGCTGGAGATCATCGAGCTCGAGCATGAGGAAGGGCTCCGAATTCTTCGCCACAGCACAGCGCACTTGATGGCGCAGGCGATTAAGCGAATTTATGGCGATGAGGCGGTTCAGCTCGGCGTTGGACCTGTCATCGAGGACGGATTTTATTATGACGTCGCCATTGATCAGCCGCTCACTCCAACTGACTTGCTGGCGATTGAGAAAGAGATGGAGCGGATCGTGCAGCAAAATGTACTTTTTGTCCGCCGTGTCGTAAGCCGGGAGGAAGCACTGGCGTTCTTCGAGGGGCGAGGGGAGCAGCTGAAGCTGGAGCTCATCCGCGACTTGCCGGAAACGGAGGAGATCTCGATTTACGAGCAGGGTGAATTTGCCGATCTGTGCCGCGGACCGCATCTTCCGTCGACTGGCCGGATTAAGGCGTTCAAGCTGCAGTCCGTTGCCGGCGCTTACTGGCGGGGCAACTCAGAGAACGCCGTGCTGCAGCGCATCTATGGCACAGCGTTCCCGAAGAAGGCGCAGCTGGATGAGCATCTGCAGCTGCTTGAAGAGGCGAAGAAGCGGGATCACCGCAAGCTCGGCAAGGAGCTTGAGCTGTTCATGTTCTCGGAGGAAGCGCCGGGCATGCCGTTCTATCTGCCGAAAGGGATGAAGCTGCGGTCACAGCTGGAGCAGTTCTCGCGCGACATGCAGAACAAACGCGGGTACGACGAGGTGCGTACGCCGTTCATGATGAACCGGCGGATGTGGGAACAATCCGGCCATTGGGATCATTACAAGGACGATATGTATTTTACTAAAGTGGATGAATCCGATTTTGCGCTGAAGCCGATGAACTGCCCTGGACACATGCTGATCTACAAGAACAGCCTGCACTCGTACCGAGAGCTGCCGATTCGAATCGCGGAGTATGGCCAAGTGCACCGCCACGAATTTTCCGGTGCGCTGAACGGCATGATGCGGGTGCGGACATTTTGCCAGGATGATGCGCATCTGTTCGTTCGCCCGGATCAGATCGAGGAGGAGATCGGGAGGGTGATCGCGCTCATCGACGATATCTACGCGGTGTTCGGATTCTCCTACCGGATTGAGCTGTCGACTCGCCCTGAAGATTCGATGGGCTCGCAGGAGCTGTGGGACCAGGCTGAATCCTCGCTGCAGAGCGTGCTCGGCAAACGGGGCATCGCTTATCGGATCAATGAAGGCGACGGCGCGTTCTACGGGCCGAAGATCGACTTCCACATCCTCGATGCGCTGAAGCGAAGCTGGCAATGTGCAACAATTCAGCTGGACTTCCAGATGCCGGAGAAGTTCGACTTGTCCTATATTGGCGAGGATGGCGCGAAGCACCGTCCGGTCGTTATTCACCGTGCAGTCTATGGCTCGATCGACCGATTCGTCGGCATCCTTACTGAGCATTACGCTGGTGCTTTCCCGCTTTGGCTGTCACCGGTGCAGGTGAAGATCATTCCCGTGTCAGAGAAGGATCACGACCACGCGTTCTCCGTGAAGCGGAGGCTCGAGGAGGCAGGGCTGCGCGTCATGGTTGATGGGCGTAATGAGAAGCTGGGCTATAAGATCCGCGAGGGGCAGCTTGAGAAAGCGCCGTATATGCTCGTGATAGGCGAAGCGGAACGCGGCTCGAACGACGTAGCCGTGAGGCGCCGGGGCAAAGGCGACATCGGCAAGATGCCGATCGCTGCTTTCATTCAGATGCTGACGGAGGAAGCGGAAGCGAAGCGGTAATACAAAAACCGGTCCTGCCATCACGGCAGGACCGGTTTTTGTTATGAGCAATAGGATGTTAGATAAAACCGCCACGAAGAACGATTACTAACAAAATATAGAGTACAAGAATAATGCCCGCACTAGTCCAAAGAAGGCCTGGTCCGCAACCTAATCCTGCGCCACCTACACCGCCGTATCCCACTGTACATACCTCCCGAGTGGTTAATTTGTGATGTTTCATATCACATTTGTAATATATGCCTTAGCGCATGATTCGATTGGACGTTTGTACCGGGTAGCCTTGTATTTGCACATTCGCCTAGGAGGGATTGCAGGATCTATGCGGGGCAATCAGCCTTGCGGGGCAAGCGACTAAATTAACCTTCCAATTTCTTCATCCTTCCTGCATCGTCATAAATGGTCGGTACGGGCGACGGTGAAGCGAATTGCCGAACATGCTTTACACGAGCTTCGCCCTTCATCTTCAGACCATTGCCGATAAGCAGCAGCGCCGCGCTGCTGATGGCGATGATTTCGATGCAGCCGACGCTTATTGTAGGCAAGCAATTGGTTGTCCGCACATAATCCGGCTCTGGATCTTGCTCATTGATCAAGGTCTTCAATGTTGGCGTGTCCCGATCAAAAATATCGTACGATTCGAAATACACATTTCCGGAGATGAGATGGTCGGAGGCACGTTGAACAGCAAGTGCGCGCAGCGACGCATTCACTTCTGCCCGGTCGCCGATCTGCACGACAGAGGCGGTGCCCACTGTGTTTACGTATATGCCGCCAACCTCAGACGTTCGGACGGGGAAGTCTTCCGGCTGATCCTTAGGATTCATTCTTTGGCCCCCCATCGCCATGCAGCAGCGTCTCCAGCCCTTCCAGCGTTTCCTTCTTGAACACATCCGCCTCGCCTTCAGCGCGGATGAAGTCTTCCGGTTCTTCAAGCGGTGCCATCGGTCCGACGATAACGGATTCCGGCGGCGTATCGAACATGGAGACGAGCGAAATCTGCTCCGTATCTCCGATTTGAAGCATGGAAGCACTCGCGACACCGGTTAATTGAATACTTCCGACGGCGAGCACATGGTTGACGACATTTAATTGCATAGGTGATGAAAGCCCCTTTCTACCTGTACAAACTATCCGTTCTGCAGCTTGGTCATATAATTACGCAGCGCCATCTCGATATCGCGAGTTGTTTTGGAGATGACGATTTGCGGAATGCTCGGTTTCTCAACCGTACCTGAGACAGCACCAGCACCACTGCCTCCGCTAGTGCTTCCTGAGCCGCTTTGACCTTCAGCCTGCGTTCCACCCTGTTCTTTGGACGCCAGCTGGATGTAGTACTGTATCCGCGCGCTCATTTGCTTCCGAATATCCTCAATAACGAGTCTGCGGTGATACGGGTCAAGCGGCAGATTCATCTCCGTCTCAATCGCCTTGAGCCGTTCAGGCGCTGTGTGGTCAAGGAACAGGTCGACCTGCCGCCTAACTTCCGGGAATGGGGCGGAAGGCATCGTGTCTTGCGGTCCGCCGACCAGGCCGCCTTGAGTAGGGAAATGATTGACCTTGCTATTCTGCGCATTCTGTGCTGCAATCTGCTGCGGCGTCTTCCCGAGCATGCCCGGATCGTTCACAACGACCTCGCTAACGTTGCCTTTGCCCGGCAGCACCAGCTGTCCGACTTCCTTGACGAACTCTTCGCTTGGCGGCGTCATCCCGATATTGAGCGTGCCGTCCAGCTTTTCGACCTTCAATTGGTCAAAATGATACTGTATCGTATCGACATGATACATCGGTTTCTTCTCAGCCATTTCAATGCGGGCGTTCAGCATTTCAATTTGCTTGTTAAGCTTAACTATGACGGCCTGCTGCTCATTCAACTGGCAATGCAGCTTATGCATATTTTGGCTGAGCAGATTCCACATCTGCCACGGCGTGTTCGGCTGTTGATCGCTTGGCTGCATGGGCAATAGGCACCTCCGTCGTTAACGTGGATTCGGCAGCGGAACGAAATTTAGCGGATTCTCCTCGACCTGAGGCGCCGCACCGGTAAAGCCGCCTGAATTGTACAACTGCGACAAGGAAGAGATGGACCCCGCCGTCCCGACCTGCAGGACGGAGGAGTTCGCCACACTGTCTACCCTTAGCTGATGAATCGTAATGGTCTGATGAACGGTAATGGCCATTACACGTTCACTCCGGTAGCAACTTCATTGTTCGTGTTGTCTTGGAAGTCTGGGTCGTTTGTATTCGTTGCGCTAACAGCATTGTTCGAGTTCGTAAGGCCGCCGGTCAGGAAGGAGCCTGCGCCGGCATAGGTCTTGGAAGAGCTCGAAGGAGAAATTTGGACGGAATCGCCAAATTGAACGACGGCGCTCGAGCCGACGCTAATCACTTTAACGAAGCCAACGATTGCGGGCATTGCACGGTCACTCCTTACTTGATCTTTCAGCACGGGATATGACATCTTATGCGGCAAACGCCCAGTTGTGCAAGTGTGGCACGGTTTGTGCCCATCTCGGGCAAATTTGCATATGATGATGGCGACAAGGTTTCAGGTGCTGGAGGTGCGGGGTATGGCAGGGGATTGGGAGGAGCTCGAGCAATGGATGGAGACGCAGCAGCTGCCGAAAGGATTCGACATTTTCAAGCAATCGGATTGGATCGAGAATTATGTACGCAAAATGATGAATAAAGCGCTGCCGGCGGCCTCATCCACGCTCCGGCAGTCGAATGCGAATATATTGGAGACGAAGCGGCATGTCATCGTCACATATCCGCTTGGAGAGTCAGCAGATCTGGGGGCGCTCAAGCTGCTGGTGAAAGAGGATCGCGTCAAGCTGAGCGGAATAAGCGGCAGTGAGAACGAAGTAATCCGGCTGCCGAAGCTCGTGCTGCCGCGTTCATGTATCGCTGAGTACGACGGTGCCGTGCTCAAGATTAAGCTGAAGAAACGGCCGCCGAGCAAACGATCCCATATCGCTTCGATTCAAGGGTTGTAAATACGCCCGCATATTCCCGCATATTATAGAAGAAAATTCACCAATTTGTCTGATCTTGCCGCTTCCTGGCGCTGGCGATACTCGCCAATCTTGGCGTATAATGCGAGTATAGACATGCATAGGGAGTGTTTCATTTGACACTGGTTGACGTTAGCCAAATTTCCGCTGCGCTGTTCATCGTAGGCGCTGTGTTCATTATGCTCTTCTTCTCGCTTCTCAGCCTCGGTATTCTCAAGATGTTCCAGCAGCGTTTCCGTGCAGGCATTTACAGCTTCGTAGGCGCAGTTGTAAGCGGAGTGACATTCGGCATTATACTTGAACGATGGTTTGTCTAGGCAGACTTCCAGCAATTTTGCTTCCAAAATAAGCTGTCCAGGCGACTGCAGTCATGCAGTCCTTGGGCAGCTTTTTTCTTATAAAACTTTGTTGTCCAAATGGGCTCGAAAAGGCTAAAAATAGTCAATAATCCAAGTTGCCAGAACATAAGATGAAGTATAAGATGATTATATGAGAGAATATTCAGAACATTTCGTCAACTATTTCCCATCTGAAGGGAGGGCTTGCCGATGAACAAAAGTTACGAAGTAGAATATTGCAATTTAGAACTGCGATTCGACCGACGGCAAATCCAAAATCTTATTCGGGATTTGATCCAGGAGGGGTATTCGCTGTATTGGAGCGAAACGGATGTTTATTTTCTCATATCGGTCCGGAGCGGCCGAAAGCTTGTCAAGCTTCGGTTTCAGCGAGTTCGGGGCCGTTACAAAATTGTCGGCGATTATTTGATCAAGGATGAGAAGCTGTCGGATTTGCTCGAGAAATTAATCAATGATTCACGCGGGCATGCAGTCGTCAAACGGTTTAAAGACCGGCAAATCGTAATCGAAAGCATTATGTTTGGCGAGATAATTCGTCTTGTGGAGGTGTCCGGCATGGAACATCGTATCATTTATCAGAAGAAACCTTTTGTTACCGTCGAAGAAGTGATTCAGGCGTTTCAGTCGAAAAGGGCAGAGGAGCGGGCTTCCGTTCTGCGTTTCGAGCTTGATTATGAGCTATCCGTCCTCCACGAAGCGATTTCGGAAGGGCGCGAAGCCGATATGGCGCAGTCCAAGGAGCGACTACAATCCCTTAGAACTGAGATGATCCAGCTTGAGCTTTGATATAGCCAAGATTCATGCACGCGAATAAACCTCCGGAGCGCAAGCGACCCGGGGGTTTATTTTGATTATGTCGATACTTTCGTACGGTCATCGACAATTTTTATAGGTGACATGGTTTTCATTCCCGGTTAAAAAGAGTAAAATAGGAGTATTGTATGCGTGAACTGCATTAAAGCAGTGCAGTGCAACTGTTATTACTATTAAAGAGAAAAGGTGTGGAGCTCCCATATGTCTAAACAGCAAATCGGCGTTATCGGCCTTGCGGTCATGGGCAAGAACCTTGCATTGAACATCGAAAGCAGAGGATTTACAGTATCGGTTTACAACCGTTCCCGTGAGAAAACAGACGATCTGCTCAAAGAATCGGCTGGCAAAAACCTCTTCGGTACATACACAATCGAAGAGTTCGTGGCTTCCCTTGAAGTTCCGCGCAAAATTCTAATCATGGTACAAGCAGGCGCAGGTACTGATGCAACGATCGACGCGCTCGTACCTCACCTTTCCGAAGGCGACATCATCATTGACGGCGGCAACGCGTACTTCCCTGATACGGTTCGCCGCAGCAAAGCGCTTGAAGAGAAAGGCTTCCGCTTCATCGGCACTGGCGTTTCCGGCGGTGAAGAAGGCGCGCTGAAAGGACCGTCCATCATGCCTGGCGGTCAAGAGTCTGCCTATAAATTGGTTGAGCCAATTCTGACAGCAATCTCCGCTAAAGTCGGCGACGATGCTTGCTGCACATATATCGGTCCAGACGGTGCAGGCCACTACGTGAAAATGGTTCACAACGGTATTGAGTACGGCGACATGCAGCTGATCTGCGAAGCGTACGACCTGTTGAACCGTGTTCTCGGCGTAAGCACAGAGGAGCTGCACTCCATCTTCACGGAGTGGAACAAAGGCGAGCTTGACAGCTACCTGATTGAAATTACGGCTGACATCTTCTCGAAATACGATCAAGAAACTGGCAAGCCAATGGTTGACGTAATCCTCGACTCCGCTGGCCAGAAGGGTACAGGCAAATGGACAAGCCAAAGCTCGCTCGATCTTGGCGTACCGCTGTCGATCATTACGGAATCGGTATTCTCCCGTTTCTTGTCCGCTTTGAAGGATGAGCGCGTTGCAGCTAGCAAGCTTCTGAAAGGACCGCAATCGGCTCCTTACCAAGGCGATAAAGCGGCATTCATCGAGGCTGTTCGCAAAGCATTGTTCGCAAGCAAAATTTGCTCGTACGCACAAGGCTTCGCTCAAATGCGCGCAGCAAGCGACGAGTACGGCTGGAACCTGCGTTACGGCGACATCGCGATGATCTTCCGCGGCGGCTGCATCATCCGTGCAGGCTTCCTGCAAAACATCAAAGACGCATACGATCGCAACGCCGGCCTGACAAACCTGCTGCTTGACAGCTACTTCCAAGAAATCGTGGAATCGTACCAAGGCGCATGGCGTGAAGTAGTCGCAACTGCGGTTACGCAAGGTATTCCGGTACCGGCATTCGCAAGCGCGCTGTCCTACTATGACAGCTACCGTACGGAGCGTCTGCCTGCGAACCTGCTGCAAGCGCAGCGCGACTACTTCGGTGCTCACACGTTCAAACGTGTGGACAAAGAAGGCACTTTCCACTTCAATTGGATTCAATCTTAAGACCTGTTATGACTTCTTGCAGACAGCGGCGCATCCGGTCGGCTTCAACGCCGCCGCAGCCGCTGCGCTGCTTAAGCAGGAGCAATGATGCTTCGGCGAAGCTTTGAAATTTCTTTAATAGAAGTGGCTGGGGGAGACTGAGCAATTCAGGCGCTTCATCAGCCACTTTCTTTTTCATAAACTCAAGTGTCCATATAACGTCGTCGGATGAGAGCGGATAATCCGGATTAAAGATGCGATTCACTCGATACTGCACGGAGAAGGGTTCGGGGAATGCAGCCATCACTCATGTCACTCCTCATATAAAAATGTGAGCTACTTAGTACTATCAACTCTACGGTAAAATGAACTTTTTTATACCCGATATTCTTGAATAATGGTATAATCGTGGGAAATGTTTTTGAATGCAGGATTACGCTTTCAAAAGGCAGGGGAAGGTGTTTCAAGTGAGCAAGGAAAAGCCGAGCGGGCATGTAGCCCTGATCGGGTTTATGGGCACAGGCAAATCGACGGTCAGCAGGGAGCTTGCGGCGCGTCTGAACTGCAGCGCCATCGATGTTGATGCCGAGATCGTCCGGCGAGAATGCGCCTCGATTCCCGATATCTTCGCATCACGTGGCGAGTCGGAGTTCCGCGCAGCTGAAACCGCAGCGCTTGCTGACGTCATTGAACGTACAGAACCGCTCGTCATCGCAACTGGCGGAGGTGCCGTACTGGCTGAGCGCAATCGGAAGCTGATGCTCGAAGGCAGCTTCGTGGTCGCGCTGAAAGCAGACCCGGAGCAGATTATCGCACGTGTCAGTCAAGACCCGGACCGTCCGCTGCTGCAAGGCGATGTTGCTGGCCGGGTGTACAAGCTGCTTGAGGACCGGAAGCACGCGTATGATTTTGCCCATCTGGCCATTGATACCACGCATCTCACGGTGCAAGAAGTAGTCGATCTAATCGAGCAAGGCTTGAAACAGCGATTTTAACACTTACACCTACATAAAGGAGACGACTTTTACGATGGATGTACGCGTAACCCCAACACCAAGACTGCATGGCGAGCTGCAAGCTCTATCTTCCAAGAACTATACGACACGTTACCTGCTTGTAGCTGCACTGGCGGAAGGCACGAGCACGATTTACTACCCGGCTCACAGTGAAGACAGTGATGCGATGCGCCGCTGTATCAGCGATCTCGGTGCTGTCATTGAAGAAGATGAAGAGAAGATCACGATTACCGGCTTTGGCCGTAATCCGAAAGACGTGAAAGAGCTTGATGTTGGCAATGCAGGCGCGGTGCTTCGTTTCTTGATGGCCATCGCGGCGCTTGCTCCGGATGTAACGTTCATTAACCGCTATCCGGACTCGCTCGGCAAACGTCCGCATGATGATCTGATTGATGCTCTTGGCCAGATCGGCGTTGACGTACAGCACAACAACGGCAGACTGCCGATTACGATTCGCGGCGGACAAGCCAAAGGTGGTAAAATTCAGGTGAGCGGCAATGTCAGCTCGCAGTTCCTGAGCGCACTGCTGTTCTTGACCCCGCTACTTGAAGAAGACAGCGAGATCGAAGTGCTTCATGATCTCAAATCCAAAGTGGTTGTCGGTCAAACGCTCGAAGTGCTGGAGCAAGCCGGGATCGTCATCGAAGCGACCGAAGACCTTATGTATTATAAGGTAAAAGGCGGCCAGAAGTACCTCGCGAAGAAATATGTTGTTCAAGGCGACTACCCAGGCTCTGCGGCTGTGCTCGCAGCTGCTGCAGTAACGGAGTCCGATGTGATCCTTCACCGCCTGGAAGAGAACAGTAAGCAAGGCGAACGCGCAATCGTCGACGTGCTTCGTATGATGGAAGTACCGCTCACGCATAAAGACGGCATTGTGCACGTGAAGGGAAACGGCAAGCTGAAAGCAGTCGAATTCGACGGCGACAAGGCAACGGATGCCGTTCTCGCAATGGTTGCGGCTGCTGTATTCGCAGATGGCACCTCCCGTTTCTATGACGTCGAGAACCTCCGTTACAAGGAGTGCGATCGAATTACGGACTACTTGAACGAGCTTCGCAAAGCGGGCGCGAACGTAGAAGAGCGCCAAAGCGAAATTATCGTTCACGGCCGTCCGGAAGGCGTTGAAGGCGGCGTTGAGATCAACGCGCATTATGACCACCGCGTCATTATGGCGCTCACGGTCGTTGGTCTTCGCGCGAAGCAGCCGCTTCGTATCCGCGACGCGCATCATGTGGCGAAGTCGTATCCGATCTTCTTCGACCATCTGAAGGCGCTCGGCGCGAATGTGGAATGGATTGAATAGGAAACAGGCTGACTAAGCAGGCTATACGGGTAATCAATAGAAGAAGGGATGGTATTCACATGGCTTTTACTAATCCTTCACGCGATGAAATCAAACGCATTCTCGAAGAGACGACAACCGTAGCTGTCGTCGGTTTATCCGACAAGCCGGATCGCACCTCCTATATGGTGTCCGAAGCGATGAAAGCGAAGGGCTACCGGATCATTCCGGTCAATCCGAACGCGACGGAGATTCTTGGCGAGAAGAGTTACGCCTCGCTCAAAGATATCCCGTTCCCGGTTGATATCGTGAATGTCTTCCGCCGCAGCGAGCATACGCCTCCTGTTGCTGAAGAAGCAGCCGAGATCGGCGCCAAGACGCTCTGGCTGCAGCTCGGCATCCACAATGACGAGGTCGCTGCCATTGCAGAGCGTGCAGGCATGCAGCTCATCATGGATCGCTGTATTAAAGTAGAGGATTCCATCCTGCTGCCGAATGGGAAATCGAAGCAATAAGGGCCTTTCGTTTAGCCTATTCAAAACGAAAAAGGCGGACCATCGCGGTCCGTCTTTTATTTTGACAAAGACGATGGGAACGCTTACGATCAAGAGTATAAAACTTCGCAATGAAACTAAGGAGGCAGCTTATGAACATAATGGGTCACCTGCAGCAGCTTGGCCGATCATTGATGCTGCCGACGATCGTGCTGCCCGGCGCCGCTATTTTCCTTAGCCTTAGCGCGCTGCCATGGGCATCGATAGGATTGCCCGATATGCAGACCCATCTGCAAATAGCAGGCCACGCGCTGTTCGCGTACTTGCCGTATTTGTTTGCATTTGGCATCGCGATGGGCATGACCAGTAACGCGCTAACCGCAGGCCTCGCCGCAATAGCAGGCATGTTTATTTATACAAGCGTCATTAACGCGAGCCACTATGAGCTCGAACCAACGGTGCTGACCGGCGTACTTATCGGGATTGTCACCAGTATATTTAATGAACGGTTTAAGTCGATCAAGTTCCCGGAATATATACAATTTTTCGGCGGGCCGAGGTTTATCCCGCTTGCGGTAAGCGTGTTCTCCACGCTGCTGGCAATCGTGATGGTCCAGATCGCGCCATACATACATAACGGTCTGATGGAGCTGGGCGACGTCATCGAATCAGGCGGAGGCTTCGGCGTCTTCCTGTTCGGCTTCGTATTGCGTATCCTCGTTGTTTTCGGTTTGCACCATCTCGTCAGCCATGTATTCTGGTTCCAAGTTGGAGGTTATACGTCTGGAGATGGCTCAGTCGTGTTCGGCGATTTGCCTCGGTTCTTCGCAGGAGATCCGACAGCGGGCGGCTATATGGCAGGCTTGTACCCGACGATGATGTTCGCGCTGCCTGCGATTGCATTTGCCATTATTCATGAGGCACGTGAAGACTTGAAGCCGAAGATCCGCAAGACGTTTATGATCGCCGCGTTGTCTTCTTTTCTTACTGGCGTGACCGAACCGATCGAATTTGCGTTTCTATTTGTAGCGCCTTATCTGTTCGTTATCCATGCGCTTCTCTCCGGTGCGATGATGTGGGTTACCTACGAGCTAGGCATCCGGCATGGCTTCTCGTTCTCGGCAGGAGCGATCGATTTCTTAATTAATGAGCATCTCGCTACCCGAGGCTGGCTGCTTATCCCGATCGGCCTCTTATTCGGACTGCTCTATTATGTAATGTTCCGATGGGCGATCCATCGGTTCCAAATTCCGACGCCAGGCCGCGAGGAAGGCTCGCCGCTCGATGAATGGGCAGGCGATATTCCATATCGCGCGCCGCTTATCCTGCAAGCAATTGGCGGCAAAGAGAACATCGTGCAGATGGAAGCTTGTATTACGAGGCTTCGTCTGAAGGTGTCCAGCGACAAGCTCATTGACATTAATGCGCTTCGCCACCTGGGCGCGGCTGGCGTTATCCGGCTGGGCGGCGGCAACGTTCAGATCGTTTTCGGCACCTATTCCGAGCTCATACGGGAGGAAATGGACAAGGCGATCCGAAGAGATATATCTAGGGTACTATTCAGCGCGCCGATGCAGGGTCGAATGATGCCGATCTCGGAAGTGCCTGACCCGATCTTCTCCGGCAAGCTCGTCGGTGACGGCGTAGCTTTCATGCCGGATAAGGGAGAGCTCGTATCCCCGGTAACGGGCAAAATCATTCATATTTACCCGACCAAGCATGCGATCGGCATTCGGACGGCCGAAGGGCTTGAAGTACTGCTGCACATTGGTATCGATACATCGCAGCTGAAGGGGCAGGGCTTTGAAGCGGTCGTGCAGGAAGGCGATCAGGTGAAGCCGGGCCAGCTGCTCATTACGTTTGATATGCAGAAAGTCCGCAAAGGAAGCAAGTCGCTTGCGACTCCTATGGTTATTACCAATTCGGATCTTGTCAGCTCCTGGAGCTTCGCCCCGTTCAAAGGGGTTAAGAAGGGTCAAGCTTCCGTCATGTCAGTCGTTCTAAAAGAGAGAAGCGGTGGAGGGGAAACAGCGTGATTCAAGGAATTGGGGCATCACCAGGCATCGCAATCGGAAAGGCGTTCGTTCTGCCGAATTGGGAATGGGATCTACCGGAGCAAAAGATCGACGTAGGCGACTTGGCCCGTGAATTTGAACGTTTATATGAAGGCATTCGCACCTCCAAGGTCGAAATCGAGCATTTGAAGGATGAGCTGCGCGAGGTTGTCGGCCCGGAGGAAAGCAGTATCTTTGACGCGCATATTGCCATTCTGGATGATCCCGTCTTCATGAATGAAATTCAAGGCATTATCCAGCGGCAATATAAGGCGGCAGAGGTGGCGGTAAAAGAAGCAATTGATCACTTCGTCACCATGTTCGACCTGCTTGATGATGAATATATGAAGGAACGCGCGCTGGATATCAAGGACGTTGGCAACCGGCTGCTCAAGCATCTGCTGGGAGCGCCGGAAATTACGCTGCCCTCGGATACGCAGCCGTTCATCCTTATTGCGAAGGAATTGTCTCCATCACAGCTCGCGCATTTGAATCCGAATCACGTGCTCGGCATCGCAACGCTGGCTGGAAGCACGACTTCGCATTCGTCAATCATGGCGAGAGCGCTCGGCGTTCCGCTCGTGGTCGGCATTGAGTCGAAGCTGGAAGAGCCGATTCAGACAGGCGATATGCTCGTTATTGACGGCGAGCTCGGCATCGTCATCATGGAACCGGAGCAGCAAGTCGTGGAGCAGTATACCGCGAAGCAGCATCTCCACCAGGAGAAGAAGCAGCAGCTGCGCGGCATCGTCGGCTTGAAGCCAGTGACGAAGGACGGCAAGGAGCTGGAGCTCAGCGCGAACATTAGCTCGCTGAAGGAGCTGGAGGTCGCGCTGGCGAGCGGTACGAGCGGCGTCGGCCTGTTCCGCACCGAGTTTCTCTATATGGACCGCAGCAGGCTTCCGAGGGAAGACGAGCAGTATGAGGTCTATCGCGGCGCTGCCGAGAAGCTCGATAATAAGCCGCTGATTATTCGTACGCTCGATATCGGCGGAGATAAACAACTGGATTACTTCGAGCTGCCGGAGGAAGAGAATCCGTTCCTAGGCTACCGGGCGATCCGAATCTGCCTCGATAAGACATCCTTGTTCAAAACGCAGCTTCGAGCGATATTGCGAGCGAGCTATTATGGGAATGTGAAAATCATGTATCCGCTGATTTCATCGGTGGAAGAGGTTCGTACGGCGAACAATCTGCTCGAGCAGTGCAAGCAGGAGCTGCGCGAGGAAGGGATCGGCTTCTCGGAGAAGATCGAAGTCGGCATTATGATCGAGCTTCCAGCAGCCGTCGTTATCGCGGATATGCTGGCGGATGAAGTGGACTTCTTCAGCATCGGCACGAACGATCTCATTCAGTTCACGCTCGCAGTAGACCGGATGAACGAGCAAATCTCGTATATGTATGAGCCATTCCACCCTGCCGTATTGCGGATGCTGAAGCTGACGATCGAAGCGGCCAAGCGCGCAGGCATTCACATCGGCGTCTGCGGCGAAATGGCCGGCGATCTGAAGGCGCTCCCGATCTGGCTGGCGCTTGACGTTGACGAGCTGAGCATGTCGGCGCAAGCGATTTTGCCGGTGAAGGAGAAGCTGCTCACGCTAACGCAGAAAGCAAGCCTAGATCTGTTCGAGCAAATTATGGCGTGCAGAACAAGCAAGCAAGTTCACGAAATTCTGTCACCGATGGCTGTTCGGATTGAAAGCGAAAGCAAGAAGGAAGCACCGGCTATTGAAAAACAACAACAGCAGCAAGCTGAGAAAATGACGAAATAAAAGAAGGCGGCACTCCTTGAAACAAGTTTCAAGGGTGCCGCCTTTTATCATGCATCTTATCCGTTCTTCAGCGCATCCACGAACGCCTTCGCATATGGCGGAAGGTCCGGCGGACGACGTGCCGAGATAATATGTCCGTCCACAACAACCGGCTCATCGATCCAAGTCGCACCTGCGTTCTCCATATCGTCGCGAATGCCCGGTGTCGAAGTGACTTTGCGGCCTTGCAGGATTTTAGCCGAGATCAGTACCCAGCCCGCGTGGCAGATTTGGCCGATCGGCTTGCCTGCCTCATCCATTTCCTTCACAAGCTGCAGAACCTTCGGATAACGGCGAAGCTTGTCCGGCGCCCAACCGCCCGGAACGAGCAGGCCGTCGATTTGGCTGCCGTCAACATCGTCGAAGCTAAGATCAGCTGTAGCGGGAACGCCGTATTTTCCAATATGAGTCCGGTTCTTCTCCGGTCCTGCGTATAATACTGTAGCGCCTTCCTCGCGAACGCGGTACACCGGATACCACAGCTCCAAATCCTCGAATTCATCATCCAGCAAGCATATGACTGTTTTTCCTTGTAAGGACACTCTCTTCTCCTCCTTCATCTATGTACGAAGCTCGTCCCTATTGTACCCTCCCGTGCTTTCATGAAGCAAACAACAATGGTTGTAACATCCGAATGATGCAAAAATTACAACTCGCCGCAAAGCAGGACTTTTTTTGCAATAGGTCGAATATCTTAATCGTCGAGAAACGCCTTTCTGATTTCGCTTAGGTGTTCTGCTTATTTAGGAGAAGGAGTGGACGATTTTGCTAAAACGCTGTTCTTGCGGCGACGAAATGCCAATGAAGCTGCGTACTGTTATATATTCGAATAAAGTGGAAATCGATAATGTGCCGATTTTCTCATGTCGTTCCTGCAACCGCAGCGAAGTGTTCCCGGAAGTGAAGCCAGACCTCACAGGTTTAATTGGCCAACTAGGCGCTCATCCTGTGAAGCAGACGTTCCTGTTTAACGAATGGAACGAATGGGCAAATTTGTTGGTAGAGGCTTACCATGATAAGAAAGTGTCCGATCCGGTCATCATGCGGCGCATGACGGAAGAGCGCATCGATATGCTGCTTGATTTGTTCCAGATTGCACAAGCTGCAGGCGATACAGAGTGGACAGCAGATATACATAAGCGGCTAGCCCAGCTAAGCCGGAGTCTGCTTCAATATGGTAGTCGTAGATGAAGGGAGCGGGTCAAGCGCATGGAGCTGCCCTCACCAATATCCACAATCGAGCAGTGGGAAGCGGCTTATTCGGCTGCTGCCACAGAACCGCTATTAATATTTAAACATAGCACACAGTGCTCCATCAGCAGCGGCGCTCATGAAGAGCTGTCGAACTGGCTGGAGGATGCGACGAAGCTTAGTTTCAAGGTGATTATGGTGCTCGTGCCGGAAAGTCGGCCGGTATCGAATGCGATTTCAGAGCAGCTCGGCATGAAGCACGAGTCGCCTCAGCTTCTTTTTGTACAGAATGGCAGCGTGTCATGGCATGCTTCACACTGGCGGATTACCTACTCATCATTAGACGAGCATCTCGGGACACATTGCGAAAAGTAATATTTTGTCGTATCATTACGGTAAAGTAGTGCGGCGCGAGAACAAATTTGAGTTAATGGAGAGAAGGACCGTGACAGTAACCATTTATGATGTAGCAAGAGAAGCGGGCGTATCGATGGCGACTGTTTCCCGGGTTGTGAATAACAATCCAAACGTTAAGCCACAGACACGCAAGAAAGTATTTGAAGCCATCGAACGACTTGGCTACCGTCCTAACGCAGTAGCGCGTGGACTTGCAAGCAAGAAGACTACGACAGTTGGTGTCGTTATTCCAGATATTTCGAACGCGATCTTCGCAGAAGTTGCACGCGGTATCGAAGACATTGCTAACATGTATCATTACAATATCATTCTTTGTAATGCCGATAAGAAGAAAGATAAAGAGATTCGCGTCATCAACACGTTGCTCGAGAAGCAAGTGGACGGACTCTTGTTCATGGGCGGCGCTGTTACGGAAGAGCATCTGCAAGCGTTCAGAACGGCGAATGTGCCGATCGTGCTTTGCGCGACGACAGATGAGCAGGGAACGATTCCTTCGGTTGATATCGATCACGAAGGCGCAGCTTTCGATGCGGTACAAGCTCTTATTCGGAGCGGCCACACACGCATTGCAATGATCTGCGGAACGCTGCAGGATCCAGCGAACGGCTATGCGCGTTTCCAAGGCTACAAGCGTGCGCTTGAAGCGGCAGGCTTGCCTTACGATGAGTCGCTCGTTCGTATCGGTAACTACCGGTATGAATCCGGCGTAGATGCGATGAAGTATTTCCTTGATCTGAGCGAGCGTCCGACAGCTGTATTCTCCGCAACGGACGAGATGGCGATTGGCGCGATTCACTGCATCCAGGATGCAGGTCTTAAAGTGCCGGACAACATCTCGGTTATTAGCGTAGACAACAGCCGTATGGCGTCCATGGTGCGTCCGCAGCTGACTGCCGTGGCACAGCCGATGTACGATATCGGTGCGGTATCGATGCGTCTGCTCACGAAGCTTATGAAGAAGGAAGCGGTTGACAACGCACGCGTTATCCTGCCGCATGAAATTGTGAACCGTCAGTCGGTAGGGAGCAAATAAGCGAAAATGACAACATCGTATCACAAGATTGGCATTATCGGTGCCATGGTCGAAGAAATTGAACTGCTTCACAAGCATGTCGAGAAGACAAGCTCTTTCGTGAAAGCGGGTATTGAATATGTAGAAGGCACGCTGCATGGTCGTCAAGTTGTGTTCTGCAAATCCGGCGTTGGAAAGGTCAATGCCGCTGTATGCACGCAGCTTCTGATCAATGCCGGTGTTGATTGTGTATTGTTTACAGGGGTAGCGGGCGCGGTAGATCCGAAGTTCAACATCGGAGATATCGTCGTGTCGACGACTTGCTTGCAGCATGATATGGACGTAACAGCACTTGGCTTCGCTCGGGGTCAAATCCCGTTCCAGGATGTTTGGGAATTCGTGGCGGCACCGGATTTGGTGGAGCTGGCAGCGAATGCAGCAGAGAAGCTGTTCCCAGGCCGCTGTGCGAAGGGGAAAGTGCTTTCCGGCGACCAATTCGTATCCTCGCGCGGGACCGTTAAAGCTCTTCACGATGAGCTTAGCGGTGCTTGTACGGAGATGGAAGGCGCTGCGCTTGCGCAAGTGTGCGTCATGAACGAGGTTCCGTTCGTCGTCATCCGTTCGATGTCGGATAAGGCAGACGGCTCCGCACATGTAAACTTCGCGGAATTTACGGTACAAGCTTCCGTGAACTCGCATCAAATTATCGATGAAATGATTCAGCATATGTAACAACAATAAGGCAGCTTCCCATCTTTCACTCCATGCCGGAGCGGATGGGAAGCTGCCTTTTTTGCGTTTCGCCTATAGCTGCTGGATGGCGAGTGCGGTGATCTCCCGGTTGCGCTTTTCAATTTCGCTTCTGCGGGGAATCGGCTGCCACTGCTGTACATCATCGAGCCAATGAGACGGCAATGGAGCAGGGCTTGCTGCGGACCAGCTGTCCAGCCATGCTTGGGGCAGCGGCTCGTTGCCTGTCTGCTCTTGCAGCTGTGCGGCAATCGGATGATCGGTCATCTCAAGCCAGACGAGCGCCCAGGCGCGAGGAACGACGCGCCAGATGTCATAGCCTCCGCCGCCAACGGCGATCCAGCGTCCTTCGGTGTATCGGTGAGCAAGCTGATGAATAAGAGCGGGCATCGCTTGATAAATGCGCATACTGCAATGAATGTGCGAGAGCGGATCATAGGCATGTGCATCACAGCCGTGCTGGCTGACGATGACATCCGGTTTGAATACTTCGATAACCTTCTCAATCGACGAGACGAAGCTCTCCAGCCAAGATTCATCTTCTGTGTATGGTTCGACGGGCACGTTGATCGTTGTCCCGTAGCCAGCGTCAATTCCACGCTCGGCGACGAAGCCGGTGCCTGGGAATAAATATTTGCCCGTCTCGTGGATGGAGTATGTACACACGTCAGGATCAGCATAGAACGTCCATTGTACGCCGTCGCCATGATGCACGTCAGTATCAATATAGAGGACGCGCGCGCCGTACTGCTTCTGAATGTGAGCGATCGCGATCGCGGCATCATTATACACACAGAAGCCAGCACCGCGGTCGGGAAAAGCATGATGGAGTCCGCCAGCCATATGATAGGCGTGTTTAGCTTGTCCGCTCATCACGAGATCTGCCGCGAGCACCGAGCCGCCAACGATCGCGGCGGTAGCTTCATGCATACCAGGGAAGTACGGGGTATCCTCCGTATTCAATCCATAATGTGAAGCGCGCTTGATGGCTTCTTCATCAGGCTTGTCTGAACTCAAGCTGCGCACGGCATCAATATAATCAGCGCGATGTACCAGCTTCAGCAGCTCGACATCGGCGGGCGAAGGCTGTCTGCACGATGAATCCGTGAGCGCGCCTGCTGCTTGAAGGAGACTGTGCGTGAGCGTTAAACGCATCGGGTCGAAAGGATGGTCCTTATTAAACTTGTACCGGCTTGCATCTTGATGATGGATATATACGGCGTTGTCCGTCATAATGCGTCTTTCGCTTCCTTTCTACATCTGCTGCGCCTTGCCTAATACATAAACCGTTGTCTAAAGCGGACGCGGTCGAATTGTTCGATGGAGCTGAGCGGTACTTCACGCCCGATTCGAACCATCAGGCAGTTCGCCGGATGCGCGCAAATTTCAGGGTCGTCGGTCGCTACCCACTCCATACCGACGGACTTCATCAGCCGCTCCATCATAGCGCGGTATTCCCATACGTTGAGGCCGGTTCCTTCCAGGTCCCAGTGCCAATAATACTCGGTTGTGTACACAATGACATTTTCAAGCTGATCGTAGTCAAATGCGTTCTGAATCATTTTCTTGCCAAGGCCAAGCGAGCGATAATCATCTGCAACCTCAACGGCACCAAGTTCAACTAGATCCGCCATGCCGCCTTCAGACCAGGTCTCCAGCTCATCGGGATAGTGAAAGGTGACATAGCCCACGATGACCTCACCGTCTCTTGCCGCAATAATGCGGCCTTCCGGCAGTTCTGCAATCTCGATGAGCGCTTTGTGCTGCTCGGCAGGTCTACGAAATGCATCGAGCTGCGGGTGAAGGGTAAGCTCTTTCAGCACTTCTGCGGGGAGCGGACCTTCGATGATGATATTGCTTTCTCCGTTCGGGACAATCTGCTGATGAATCCTTTTGCGATGTTCCAACAGTTGATGGCTCCTTTCCCGTTCTAAACTACTTATAGCAAAAAAAACAACTGCTGAAAAGAATGGTTCAACTTAAGCAAGCTATGATATAATATGAAAGCGTATTCCTAGTTACGAGCGTCATTACGGGGGCTGCTCCCGCTAGAATCGGTTGTTGTATATTGGGTAGGAGGATGATGGAAATGTCAAACATGCATCAAGAACGGATTCCGGCAACGGCAACTGGCTCCAACATGACAAGCTATGAAGAAACCTATAGTAATTTTAGTTTTGATCAGCTTGAACAGCAATTCTCCTGGCACGAAACGGGCAAAGTCAATATGGCCTATGAAGCGATCGACCGCCACGTGGCAGAAGGCCGAGGCGACAAAGTTGCCCTCTACTATAGCGATAGCAGCAGGGACGAGTCTTATACGTATCAGGAACTATCCAAACAATCGAACCGTTTCGCGAATGTGCTTCGCGGACTCGGAATCGGGAAGGGCGAGCGCGTCTTCATCTTCATGCCGCGTACGCCAGAGCTGTATTTCAGCTTGCTGGGCTCGCTCAAAGTCGGCGCCATCGTTGGTCCGCTCTTCGAAGCGTTCATGGAGACAGCGGTTCGTGACCGTTTGCTGGACAGCGGCGCAACTGCGATCATTACGACGCCGGCACTTCTCTCGCGAATTCCGCGCAGCGAGCTTCCTGAGCTGAGGCATGTTATCGTATTCGGTGACAATGTAGAAGCGGGCGAAGGTATCGTTGATTTCAAAGCAGAGATGACTAATGCCTCGGATGAAGCGGAAATTGAATGGCTGGGCCGCGAAGACGGCTTGCTGATTCACTACACCTCCGGATCAACAGGGAAGCCGAAGGGTATTTTGCATGTTCAAAATGCAATGATTCAACATTATTTCACAGGCCGAGTCGTGCTCGATCTGCAGCCTGACGATATTTATTGGTGTACAGCCGATCCAGGCTGGGTTACAGGCACGTCGTACGGCATCTTCGCACCATGGCTTAACGGTGCGACGAATGTCATCCGCGGCGGCCGTTTCAGCCCGCAGGATTGGTATTCTACAATTGCACGCTACGGTGTAACGGTATGGTACAGTGCGCCAACAGCATTCCGCATGCTGATGGGCGCTGGCGACGACGTCGTGAAGCAGTTCGACCTCTCGAGCCTTCGTCACGTGCTCAGCGTCGGCGAGCCGCTGAACCCAGAGGTTGTACGTTGGGGTCTTAAAGTGTACAACCAGCGCATTCACGATACATGGTGGATGACGGAGACCGGCGCACAGCTCATCTGTAACTATCCGAGCATGGATGTTAAACCAGGCTCGATGGGGAAGCCGATTCCAGGCGTGAAAGCAGCGATTATCGATGACAGCGGCAACGAGCTGCCGCCATACCGCATGGGTAACCTGGCGATTCAGACGCCTTGGCCATCGATGATGCGCAAAGTATGGAATAATCCGGCGAAGTATGAAGAGTACTTCCGCATTCCGGGCTGGTATATCTCCGGCGACTCCGCTTACCGCGATGAGGACGGCTACTTCTGGTTCCAGGGCCGGATCGATGACGTTATTAACACGGCGGGCGAGCGCGTAGGTCCGTTTGAGGTTGAGAGCAAGCTTGTAGAGCATCCAGCTGTCGCTGAGGCGGGCGTTATCGGTAAGCCTGACCCAATGCGCGGTGAGATCATTAAAGCGTTTGTAGCGCTTCGTGAGGGCTTCACGCCATCCGAGGAGCTCAAGGCGGATATTGCGAAGTTCGTGAAGGAAGGACTCTCTGCGCACGCTGCACCGCGTGAGATCGAGTTCAAGGATAAGCTTCCGAAGACGCGCAGTGGTAAGATTATGCGCCGTGTGCTCAAGGCATGGGAGCTGAACTTGCCGACAGGCGATTTGTCGACTATAGAAGACTAATCAGCGTAGGTTATTAAGAACAGAAGAGGGCTGCATCTCAACGATGCAGCCCTCTTTCTGTTCTTAAACCATTCTTTTATTGTACACCTGCCGTCGCAGAGGCGGCGGACTCGCCAGCCTCATTGACTGCAGTGACGCGGAAGAATCCGCTCGTCATCGGTGATACATACTCGAACCTGGATTCATTCGTCGATCCGATCTTCTTGAATCTGCCGTTCTCCGTTGTGCTGTAATACACATCATACTCGGTCACTTGCTCAGAGGTTGCGTTATCTGGCCAAGTTAGCTTGACGCCGATATCGGTACGTTCGATCTGAACATTTATTGGCGCAGATGGGGCAGTAAGACCTGCTCCGTTCGATGAACCTTGGCTTCCGCCGGAGTTCGAGCCACCGCCATCGCTAGGGAGCACGATACCTGTATCGTCACCCAAATCTTGAGCGTTTGATCCGGTACCTCCTGACGTATCCGAACCGATCACTACAGGAGGAGGTCCGTTGCCGTTTGTAACAGCCAAGCTTGGCGCTGATTCTTTGCCTGCGACGTCAACCGCTGTTACATAGTAGCTGTATGCGCCAGCCCCAACATAATTGACGAATCTTGTTTCTTCGCCAGAGAGAACAGGCTTGTTCGTATTCACGAAAGGACCGTCATTGGCTTTGCGGTACAACCGGTATCCGACAACATCCTTCTGCGGGGAAGCTGCGAATGAGATCCGGTAAGCACTTGATCCTTCAACCGGCGTAATCCGAATATTAGTTGGCGCCGAAGGAGCTGCACCATCATCTACACGAGGATCGGTGATGGAAGGCGCGCTTTGCGACGCATCCTGCGGCAGATAGACGGACATCGGTCTGCGGCTGTCCTCAGGCAGTTTCTCTTGCGCGGCTTGGATCTCCTGCATGAGTACATCGAGCGGCTTCTCGCGTTTCACGAGCGTCATCTCTTTGACCATGTCAGTCGGAGTCGTTGGCTGCGGAATGTAGTTGACGCCATTCCATGGGATGACAGCCATCTTCACGAGCGCATCATCCGTTTCCTTCGGCAAGAACTTGCTGTTGAACCAGTCTGTGACGAGCTTGCCGTTCGCACGAGTCAGCTCTGTCGGCAGCTTGCCGCTTACGCTGGATACCGTCGACTTCACAATGCCCGAAGGCATCGAGAACTGCTTGGTCGGGAACAACTCAGGCCGCTCATCCGTCACTTCATTCATAATTTTCGACCAGATCTGTTTGGCGTGGTTGCGGCCATCCTTGGATAGCGTGTAGATTTGCTTCTCATAACCGACCCATACACCAAGCGTGATGTCAGGGGTGAAGCCCATGAACCAAACATCGCCATAGCTCTGTGTCGAACCCGTTTTGCCGACAACCGGGATTTTGCCGTATTTCTTGAATAACGTCGTAATCATATGACCTGAACCGTTTGGTTCCGAAATAACCGTTCTGAGCATATCCGTCATCAAGAATGCAGTCTGATCGGAGAAGACTCGAAGCGGCTTCTTCTCGTGCTCGTACACGACTTCGCCGTTCGCGTCTGTAATTCGACTAATCATATATGCGTCATTGAAAACACCGTTATCCGCAATAGCGCCGTATGCATTCGTCATCTCTTCAACCGATACGCCGACGCTAAGTCCGCCGATTACACCGGTCTGCGCATAGTCGTCTTCCGGCTTAATCGTCGTAATACCGAGCTTCTTCGCGAACTTCCATGCTTCCGGAATCGTAACGACATTGTTGAAGATCTTAAGCGCAGGCAAGTTCAACGAGCGATTGAGCGCTTCACGGGCAGTGACAAGGCCGTAGAACTTCTTCGTCACGTTCATCGGAATGTGATAACCCTTCTGGCCATCCTTGAGCACGATCGGCGCATCGTCTATGACGCTGCCTGGTTGAATAAGTCCGGACTCAATCGCAGGCAAGTACGCAGCGATCGGCTTCATCGTCGAACCCGGCTGACGCGTCATCTGCGTCGCATGGTTCATTTGCTCGGTGTAGAAGTCGCGTCCTTCGAGCATGCCGAGAATCGCGCCTGACTTATGGTCGAGCATGATTGCAGCCGTTTGTTCCATCCCTTTGGTCTTGCTGTCCGGATCGAAGTTGGACGGATCAGAGCCGACTTTATGCATCGAGTTGTAGATTCGTTTGTCAATCGTCGTGTAGATGTGATATCCGCCGCGAAGCAGGTGTTCACGAGCTTCTTCAACGAGCGGCGCGTTCTCTTTCTTACGTACGTCCGCAATGGTCAGGTTCGGGTTTTCTTGCATGAGCAAGATCTCGGCAGCCTGGCGCTCGGACTCCAGCATCAGATAAGGGAATGTCGAGTACGCTTTCTCTGTCGGCTTCGCGAGAGAGGCGCGGATATCGAAATTCAATGCTTCTTGATACTGTTCGTTGCTGATGCGTCCTGTTTGAAGCATGCGCATGAGAACGATATGTTGACGATCTACGGCCAGCTTGAAGCCTGATTCATTGAACTTCCCTTTGCTCGTGAAAGCCGTATAAGCGGAAGGGCGTTGCGGCAAGCCTGCCAGATAAGCAGACTGGGCAATATTCAGCTGGGTCAAATCCGTAATGTTAAAAATACCTTTGGCAGCAGCTTTGATTCCGTACAAGTTGTAACCGCTGTTACCTGTACCGAATTGTACTTTGTTCAGATAAGCAGTCAGTATCTCATCCTTGGTCATAAACCGCTCGAGACGAAGCGCGAGGAAAATCTCTTTGACCTTACGGCTGTCGGTCTTGTCCAGCGTCAGGAACACTTGCCGAGCGAGCTGCTGGGTCAGCGTACTGCCGCCGGTCTGCGTATCTTCATTTAACACTTTCTGCTTCACTGCGCGTGCGAGTCCGTTGAAATCGACGCCGATATGCTTATAGAAGTTGTTATCTTCTGTAGCAAGCACGGCATTGATGACTTGCGGCGGAATATCGCTCCGCTTGATGAGCCGCCGGTCTTCTTCTGTTCGAAGTTGGCCGACAGGCGTTACTCCATCATTGAAGTAAACGAATCCAGTGATGGCGTTCTCATTTATTTTATTCTCGATATCAGTGCGGGGACGTACAGGCTCGTCCTTGACGAAGGAAGCGACATATCCAGCGACGGTTGCTCCGGCAAACAACCCGATTAATAAACCGAAGATGAATAACCATTTCAAGGTGATGAGCGTCACGATTCCAAAAGTCCGCCATTTGCTGTATCCTTTTGACTTCTGCTCACGTTCTTGTTCCATATAATGATAAGCCTCCTCTGATTAACATCGCTATTATAGCATATATCGCCAACCTTATTGCACTTCGGGGAGACTATTTTGTCTAAGAATTCACTAATTTGGCAAGAAAATGGCCGCTAGGATCGGGATCCCATTGACTTTTGTAAACAGCGTATGGTATAAGAAGAACAGTCAAAAAAGTTCATATTCCAACGTGTTGACAGGCTTCAGTAGAGCTGCAGATGGAACGTTTCAGAGAGCCGGTGGATGGTGCAAACCGGTACGCGCTGCAGACTTGAATTACCGCCTCGAGCTGATCGGACGAACGACGTACAACGATAACTTGTGCCGTGCCAGTAGTCTGTTTCCGGATAGAATCCGTTATGAAATGAAGTGAGAGCCGCCTTATTGATGAAGGCTCGTGCCGATACAGTTGTATCTGGTGCGCAGTTGGCGACTCTAACGAGGGTGGTACCGCGAGCAAATCCTTCTCGTCCCTTGAGGACAGAAGGATTTTTCTATTTTCTAGGGCAGGAGTGGACGGTAAAATGGTTAAATGGGAAGAGCTTACAGCTGCGCAGCAGCAAGAAGTAGAACGCCAAATGGATGTCATCCGCCGCGGCGTTGTGGAGATTGTGCCTGAGGATGAATTGATGGCAAAGGTTGCCAACTCGGTTGTAACAGGCAAGCCTCTTAAGGTGAAGCTTGGTCTTGATCCGTCTGCACCGGACATTCACATCGGACATACGGTCGTCCTTCACAAGCTGAGACAGTTCCAACAGCTGGGACACTCGGTACAGCTCATTATCGGTAATTTCACAGGTCGGATCGGCGACCCGACTGGCAAATCCGAGACGCGTAAACAGCTGAGCGAAGAAGATGTTAAGCGCAATGCGGAGACATACAAAAAGCAAATTTACAAGCTGCTTGATCCGGAAAAGACGACGGTTTACTATAACTCGGAGTGGCTGGGACCGATGAATTTTGCAGATGTCGTTACGCTTTCGGCCAAAGTAACGGTAGCACGTATGCTGGAGCGCGATGATTTCACGAAGCGTTACACGACTGGCCAACCGATCAGTATCCATGAGTTCTTCTACCCGCTTATGCAAGGCTACGATTCGGTAGCGCTGGAGAGCGATGTGGAGCTTGGCGGTACAGACCAGAAGTTCAACCTGCTCATGGGCCGTACGCTGCAGAAGGAATATGGCAAAGCGACGCAAGCGGCGATTATGACTCCACTCATCGAAGGCCTGGACGGCGCGAACAAGATGAGTAAGAGTCTCGGCAACTACATCGGTATCGACGAAGAGCCGAACCAAATTTACGGCAAGTCGATGTCCATTCCGGATGAGTTGATGCTCAAGTACTACGAGCTTGCGACAGATATGAGCAATGAAGAGCTGGCTGCGCTGCGCAGCGGTCTTGCAGACGGCACGAAGCATCCTCGTGATGCCAAAATGGCGCTTGCCCGCACATTCGTACGGATGTACCATGGCGAAGATGAAGCAGCAGCAGCGGAGCAGCATTTTATCACGGTGTTCCAGAAACGCGCGCTTCCAGACGATATTGCGGAAGCAGTTCTATCCGCAGCCGATCTGGATAACGGCTCGATCTTGATCACGAAGCTGCTCACGACGCTTGGCATGCAAGCTTCCGTGAGTGAGGCGAAACGGAGCGTGCAGCAGGGCGCTGTTCGGATTAACGAAGAGAAGATTGATGATCCGGCATCCGTGGTTACACCGGCTGACGGCGATATCATTCAAGTCGGCAAGCGTAAATTTGCGAAGCTCGTGCTTCAATAATGTGAAGAAAAGCTTACTGTGCAGAGTTCTGCATTGGTAAGCTTTTTTTGCTATCGCCGAAGAGTCGTACGTGGGGGCGAAACTTCTTCACATATGTAGCGTAATACATAGCGTGCGCATGAATGCTAATAATTGGATTTCATGAGAATTGAAGGGAGGAAGGACGCTGGAAGGCGTATTTATTGGCTGTTTGGTTGGCGGCGTTTTGTTTGCGCTCGTTAGCGTCGTACTCGGTGATTGGCTGAGCGCTTCCCTGGACGGGATGCTCGATTTCTTATCCTTTGATGGCTACCCGGTGCTGCAGCCGACGGCGATTGTGAGCGGGATCACTGTTTTCGGCGGCGCGGGACTTCTGCTATCGCATCACACTTCGCTCGGCAGCTTGCTCATCATTTTCACAGCAATCGTTATTGGGCTTGCCGCAGCTGTCGCTATGTTCTTCTTCTATGTAAGGCCGATGGCTCGAAGCGAGAATTCAACCAGCTATTCGATGAAGGAATTGACCGGCGCAATTGGCGAAGTAAGCGTTACGATCCCGGGGAAAGGCTACGGCGAAGTGTTGATTAAAGTCGGCGCGGGACTGACGAATCACATTGCCTCAAGCGTTGACGGCGACCAAATCCCCGCAGGGGAACGAATCGTGGTCGTTAACGTTGAAGGACACACGCTGCATGTATCCAAGCTAGAGCTGTAACTACTGACAAGAGAGGGGTTTTCATGTGTTTCCAGATTACCTAGTAATTCCAGCCATTGTAGTAGGTGTGCTGATCGTACTCGGCCTCGCTTTCTGGGCGAGATACCGTACTGTTGGGCCAGACAAAGCAATGATCGTTACCGGCTCTTTCCTAGGCAGTAGAAATGCGACTGTAGATGAGACAGGTCGCAAAATCAAAATCGTAAGAGGCGGCGGCGCTTTCATCCTGCCTGTGTTCCAGAAGTCCGACTTCTTGTCTCTGCTCTCGCACAAGCTGGATGTGACAACGCCTGAAGTATACACGGAGCAAGGTGTTCCAGTCATCTGCGATGGCGTAGCGATCATCAAGATCGGCGGTGCGGTTGAGGACGTTGCAACTGCAGCAGAGCAGTTCCTTGGTAAGCCGACGGAATCGCTCAAAGGCGAAGCGCAGGAAGTGCTGGAAGGCCATCTGCGTGCGATTCTCGGCTCTATGACGGTTGAGGAAGTGTACCGTAACCGGGATAAATTCGCGCAAGAAGTGCAAGGCGTCGCCGCACGCGACTTGAAGAAGATGGGACTGCAAATCGTTTCGTTCACGATTAAGGATTTGCGCGACAAGCACGGATACTTGGATGCGCTTGGTAAGCCGCGTATTGCAGCGGTAAAGCGTGACGCCGATATCGCGGAAGCAGAAGCGGTTCGGGATTCGCGGATTCAGAAGGCAAGAGCGGAGGAAGAAGGGCTCAAGGCCGAGCTGCTTCGTGATACGAACATTGCAGAAGCCTCCAAGGAGAAGGAGCTGAAGGTGGCGTCCTTCAAGAAGGATCAGGATTCGGCGAAAGCGGAAGCCGACCAGGCGTATGCGATTCAAGAGGCGCGTGCGAAGCAGCAGGTTGTCGAAGAGCAGATGCAAGTTGAACTTGTGCGGAAAGAGCGTGAGATCGATCTTGAGGGCAAAGAGATTCTCCGCCGCGAGAAACAGTACGACGCGGAAGTGAAGAAGAAGGCGGACGCAGACCGCTATGCGGTTGAGCAGGCGGCGGAAGCCGACAAAGCGAAGCGCATGCGCGAGGCGGATGCAGCGCAGTACAAGATCGAGGCAGAAGCGAAGGCGAATGCGGAGCAGAAACGCCTCGAAGGTCTCGCAATCGCGGATGCGGAGCGGGCGAAAGGTACGGCAGAGGCCGACGTTATCCGGCTGCGCGGTCTCGCGGAAGCGGAAGCGAAGGAGAAGCTCGCGAGAGCGTTCGAGCTGTTCGGCGAGGCGGCTGTACTCGACATCGTCGTGAAGATGCTGCCGGAGCTTGCCGGTAAAGTGGCAGAACCGATCAGCGCAATTGATAAGCTGACCGTTGTCGATACCGGTCATGGCGAAGGTGCCGCTCGTATAAGCAACTATGTGACGTCGCTGATGGCGACAGCGCCAGAGATGCTGAAGAGCGTGTCGGGTATTGATTTGAACGCGTTCGTGCGAGGGTTGACCTCGAAGTCGGCCGCGGGAACAGCTGCCGTTGCAGCGGCTGCAGCAATGCTGCCAGAGAGCATGCTTTCTAATGCAGCACCTGCAGCGAATGCCGCTAAGCCTGATCAAACGAGCTAAAAGCAGTGTAACGTTTCACCAAATGATCCGAAGCAGAAGCTTCGGATCATTTTTTTGCCCGATTTGCCATTTCGACGAAAGCTGCGAATGCAGTTATACTGCGAGGCTAATCCGCTCGTAGCAGAGGATTGTGGCAAAATTGCTATTATGCGCGGTCCGATTATGTATTGCGTGGAAGCCGAGGATAATGCGGATCTTCATATTTTTGATATGACGGTTGTACGTAATCCGCAGTATGAGCAGAAGCTTGGCGATATAAATGGCATGCCGATGATGTTCGTACAAGGAGAGGCAGCGGTGCGATCGACTGACGGTTGGGCGGATGACCTGTATCGTTCTGGCAGTTCAAAATTCACGAAGGTTAGTTTCACCGCGATTCCTTACTTTGCTTGGGCAAACCGGGAAGCAGGGGATATGTCGGTGTGGCTGAAGAAAGAGATCGTGATCCCATAGGATGGAACAAAAAAAGCGATCCGGAGCATAAGCTCTGGATCGCTTGATTTATTAACGGCTGTAGAACTCGACGATTTGTTTCTCGTCGATCTCTTGTGGAAGCTCAGCGCGCTCTGGAAGACGAACGTACTTACCTTCAACAGCTGCATCGTTGAACTCAAGGTAGTTTGGCAGGAAGTTGCGGCCAGCCAAAGCTTCTTTGATCGATTTCAAAGCGCGGCTGCGCTCACGAAGACCGATTACATCGCCGATTGCTACTGTGTAAGAAGCGATGTCGACTTTCTTGCCGTTTACTGTAACGTGACCGTGGGATACCAATTGACGAGCACCTGCACGGGAGTTTGCGAAACCAAGACGGTATACCAGGTTGTCCAAACGGCTCTCAAGAAGGGCCATGAAGTTTTCACCGGCAATACCTTTCATGTTGGAAGCTTTGTCGTACAGGTTACGGAATTGCTTTTCGTTCATTCCGTACATGTGACGAAGTTTTTGCTTCTCTTGCAATTGAATACCGTAACCGCTCATTTTCTTGCGTTGGCCAGGACCGTGTTGGCCTGGAGGGAATGCACGCTTCAATTCTTTGCCTGTACCGCTAAGGGAAATGCCGAGGCGACGGCTAAGTTTAAATTTAGGGCCTGTATATCTTGACATGTGTCGTAAAACTCCTTCTTCAAATGGGATGTTTGAAATGGGTGTTTCGCCGAGTGCTGTCGATGCTTCACTTCGTAAACAGTGAAGTCCTAATGTGCATGTTCAGCCGCAGGCACAATAGCGACAGTCTCTTGAGGGTGACACAAAACCGTTCCCATGTACTCAACTATAAATATTATATAAATTCAGTGATTAAAGTCAAGCGATTTGTGTTATTAAATTGCAGGACATTTTATCACTGGCTAATTAGGTAAACAGACCTATTAATCTATTTGTGGCAATAGTGCAATTACTCTATTTATCAGGTATAGTAATAGAATGGTCATGACTGACAACAAAGAGGTGGCTGCTGATGTCAACAATCAGTAACTCACAGTGGAAGAACGCATTCAATAACGAGACGAGCAGCACAAAGCAGCATGATCGAATGCCCTTTCAGGGAGATTTACATGAGCGGGACGAGTATGAAGTAATGGAGTTGCTGAAAGATAGCTTTGAGCAATGGCTGCATGATGCGCAGCAGACGCGTTCACCGCTCCTCCAATATAGTTTGGAGTTGTGCAAGGCAGACGGCCAGCAGATCATGCAAGCGGGACAAGCAAATTTGGCACCGTCACATACGTTTATTGAAGTTCCAATCACGAAGCGTACAGACGATAGTCAAGTGCTCGGCTTGCTGCGATTCAAGAAGCAGGATATGAACGACGAAATCATTGCGCTTGTTCATGCTGCCGCACTTCTAATGAAACAAATCTTCTATTACCGGTATGATATGGAGCAAGCTTCACAGCTGCTTGAGGAGCATCAGAAACGCGAAATCGAAGTGAGCAGCCGCGATACTTTGTTTCTAATCGCGAAGCGGCTTCATGATCAGAATGACGTTTCCAGCGTACTTCAAGTGCTTCTGGAAGACTTTGCACAGCTATATCCGCATACGGAATTTCAGTTATATCTATCCCAGGACCATGTGAGCGTGGATCCAAGAGTAAAGCCGCTTTTTCTGCGGCACGCGATGGAGGATCTGAATGCGAAGGCATTTTTGACCGGCCAGCCGAGTTTGCGCGAGGACGAACAGGGTGGGATTCAGCTAGCGATACCGATGAGCGGCAAGCAAGCCGTATACGGTGTCCTAAGCATCACGGTTCAGCGTGAACTGTGGGACGAGTCTGAGCTGCACGCATTGATTATGCTTGCAGATACAGCGGGCTCCGCATTCGAGAATGCGAAGCTGTTCGAGCAATCGAATATACTCATTGGCGAGCTGCAGCTCATTAATGAGTTGGCTAAGCGGCTCAATCGATCGCTTCGGCTAAGTGAAGTGTTTGATTTTGCTGTCAGTGAGCTGCTGGCGATATTCAAAGCAGAGTACTGTAATATTTTGCAGCTGAATAATGACGGGAAGTTTCAAATCGTGGCGAGCAACGTGCCGACCGAAGCGAATGAGTCGTATTCGACGCGCTACGGTTTTTGCGGAATGGTGTACAGTACGAAGGAGCCGCTTATTATTGCCGACTACTCGTCGACACGTATCGTGGACTCGAAGTTGATGGACACCACAGGCTCGCGGTCATTAATTGCTGCACCATTGATGGCGGGTCTAGACGTTGTTGGCGTCATACTCGTCTCGCACCCAAATCCGAATTATTTCTCGTACGAGAATTATAAGCTGCTGCAAGTGCTGTCGACCCATATTGGCCTTGCGATCTCCAATGCTTCCTTGCACGCGGAGGTTCGCCGAATGGTCATCACGGACAACTTGACTGGCTTGCATGCACGGCATTATTTGAATGAGAACATCCAGACGAGACAGCGCAAAGACCGCTGCGGCTCGCTCGTGCTTGTCGATATTGATCACTTTAAGAAAGTGAACGATACGTACGGCCATTTGCTTGGCGACAGCATCCTGGTGACGGTGAGCGACGTAATTAGAACCTGTATTCGTGAGAGCGATATAGCAGCAAGATGGGGCGGTGAAGAGCTTGCCATCTACTTGCCGAAGATTCGCACCGCGCAGGCTTATCGCATTGCAGAGCGAATCCGCAGCATGGTGGAGCTTCACACGAATCCGGTCGTCACTGTTTCCTGCGGCATATCGGAATGGACGTTCGAGGACGAGAAAATTAGCGTAGAATCCCTTTTCAACAAAGCGGATATGGCTTTATATGAAGCGAAGAAGAAGGGGCGCAACTGCATCGTCATTGGATAACAATCGTGAACAGAGAACGGGAGCACTTCAGGTGCTTTCGTTTTTTTGTTGTGTCTTTTTGTATGAATTTCTAACATGCTACAGACGCTACATGAAGCAGATTTGTTGTGTGGAGGAATGATTTAGATGAGAAAGCTGCAAATTGTAACGTTTGGCTGTATCCTGCTCATACTGCCTGGCTGCGGCAATGCAGCTGACAATAGATCACCGAAGGAGCTGCTTTCCCTCTCCGTATCCGGCTTGTCCGGCGTCGATCGCTATGCTTTTTCAGGGAAGACCGGAATTGGTTTCGGCGACAGCAAGCTTGTGAGCAAAGCGACTTCATTCGAGGGTACAGTAGAGAATCACAATCAGGTGCAGGTGAGGGCGAGCGAGAACGACATGTTCAATACGAACGTTCATCCGCTTGATCTGCTTACGGAAGTGCAGAAGTCTGCACAGTCGACAGAGTTGGTCGAAAGTGAATCCGGCAACCGGACTGCTGTTCTGCATATTAAAGCGAATGACAAGCTTGCGGTCGAGAGCTGGCGCAACAAACTGCGAACGCAGTTCAGTGCATTGGAGCAAAAGGTGCCTGCAGCTCTTAGCGCCAAGATGAAGAGCAAGCAAGTGAAGGCAGCAGGCAAGGAAACAGCGCTGGATAAGGCTTGGCATGAGGAGCTTACGAAATCGAAGCGTCAGCTCGAGGACATGCTGTCCACGCTGCAGGTACAGTCAGACTACCGACTGATCATCGATCGGAAAAAGCTGCTGCCGCTCCAGTTGGAGGAACAGACCATACTTCGCTACAAAGCGGAAGGCACGCCACAGCAAGAATCGCGAAGAACCACAGTCAAGTTTATGCGCCTAGGCGGGGGCAATCTATAGCTTCGTGCATCCAGCTCAAAAAAATGGTAGGATAGAAGTTGAAATTCTTAAACTTTGGAGGTTTATAACCATGCGTGATCCCCGTATGCAGAAGCTTGCTCAAAACTTAGTAGGATACTCCATCAATGTACAGCCAGGAGAGAACGTCCTCATCGATATGATCGGCTCAGAGCGTGAACTTGCAAAATGTCTCGTTGAGGAAGTAGCAAAAGCTGGCGGACGTCCGTTCGTTGAAACAAGCGACCGTTCCGTGCTTCGCTCGATGCTGATGAATGCGACAGAAGAGCAAATCAAGCTGTGGGCTTCGTTTGATTTGGAGCGTATGAAGGCGATGCAAGGTTATATCGCGATCCGTTCCGGCGAGAACGTAAACTCACTTGCTGACGTGCCTAGCGACAAAATGCGTCTTTATGAGAAGTACTACCGTCACCCAATCCACTCCGAGCAGCGTGTAAAGCACACGAAGTGGGTCGTATTGCGTTACCCGAACGATTCGATGGCGCAGCTGGCGAACATGAGCACAGAAGCGTTCGAAGACTTCTACTTCGATGTATGTAACCTCGACTACGCGAAGATGGACAAAGCTCAGGATCCGCTGGCTGAACTGATGTCGAAGACGGACAAAGTCCGTATCGTGTCGCCAGGCACAGATTTGACGTTCTCGATCAAAGGCATCGGCGCAAGCAAATGCTCCGGCGAACGCAACATTCCAGACGGCGAAGTGTTCAGCTGCCCAGTCAAAGATTCCGTACAAGGCACAATTACATACAATGCGCCGTCGGTATACTCCGGCATTACGTTTGAGAACATTAAGTTTACGTTCAAAGACGGCAAAATCGTAGAAGCGACAAGCAACAACACCGAGAAGCTGCACGAAATTCTCGACACGGACGAAGGCTCCCGTTATATCGGCGAATTCGCTTTGGGCTTCAACCCGTACATCTTGAACCCGATGAACGATATTTTGTTCGATGAGAAAATTGCCGGCAGCTTGCACTTTACGCCAGGCCAAGCATACGAAGAAACAGACAACGGCAACCGTTCCGCGGTTCACTGGGATCTAGTTCTCATCCAGAGACCAGAATACGGCGGCGGCGAAGTGTACTTCGATGATCGTCTGATCCGCAAAGACGGCTTGTTCGTCATTCCTGAATTGGAAGGGCTAAACCCTGACAATTTAAAGTAAATAAGTCTTGTATGTGACATAAAATCGGGTTATGATGATGAAGTTAGTACTTCTAACTAAATTATGGAGGGATTCCCATGTCCAATAACGCGGCAATCGTAGATATTTCCCAAACGGCAAATAAATTCACATCTTCTATCGTACTCCAAGCCGAGAATAAATACATTGACGTTAAGAGCATACTCGGTCTATTCACTACATTGGTCGGCGGACATTCCTACGAGCTTCACGTCCACGGATCAGATGCAGAAGAAGCGAAAGCAGCTCTCTCTGAAGTGTTCGCGAAACATAACTTGAACGTTAAAGTCATTGAATAATAAGCTTCTGTATAGTCAAGAAGCGCTCTCGCTGATGAATCAGCGGAGCGCTTTTTTTGTTTGACCTTGTACATTCCGTTCATTTCGACTAATATAAGATTATAAAATGTTTCGTAAGTAGCGCGAGAAGGAGGAGTACGATGTCTTCATCCGATGTTCTTATTCACCTGCATCAAAAAGCGATCAATCTCCTTCGCGAGGATGCCAATAAAATCGAGAAGTTAATCGAAGTGCAAATGGAAAATTTGACAACGAGAAAATGTCCGCTGTATGAAGAAGTGTTGGACACTCAAATATACGGTTTTTCCAGAGAAATCGATTTTGCAGTTCGTGCAGGACTTGTTTCTGAAGCGGCGGGCAAAGAGATGATTAGTAAGCTCGAACGTAATTTGGCACAGCTTTATGAAGCGCTGGGTAATTAATGCCGCATGAATATGCGGATATGAAGAAGACGCTCCCTCACGATGAGGGAGCGTCTTTTTGGATTCATTTCGGAATTGCCTTCAAGCTATCAGCTATAAGCTATACGAGATAGAACGAGATGCCGAGTATGATGTAGACGATAATGAGCAGCGCGCCTTCATACCAGTTCGTCGTGCCGTCCTTCGAAATCGACTTGGCGATAAAAACGGAGACCGCGATGGCCGCAAGCTCAATCGGGCTGAAGACGATGTCCATTGTTTTGCCGAACAGCGCACTTACGAGAATAAGAACCGGAGCAACGAAGAGTGCGATTTGAAGGCTGCTGCCTACTGCGATCTCCACAGCGGCACCGATCTTGTTCTTCATCGCAAGCATAACCGCTGCGCTGTGCTCTGCGGCGTTACCGACAATGGCGATGAGGAAAGCACCGACGAACACTTCCGAGAGACCGAACTTCGCTGTGAACGAGTGGAGCGTGCTGACAAGCCATTCCGAGACGAATGCAGTCATAACTGTCGCCAGAACGAGGTACATAATCGATTTGCCTTTGGACCAGGCCGGTTCTTCGCCATGATCAGGCGTTGTTTCCTCATCGTCAGCCAAAATATCTTTATGTGTCACCATCGAGAAGATGAGCCACAGGACGTAAGCAATTATGAGAATACCAGCAATCGTTAAACTGAGCGTATTCGCCTTATGTGTCGAGAAATGCTGCGTGGAGATGAAGATTGCCGGAATGCCGAGCGCGATCACGGCTAGAATCATCAAGGACGCGTTATGGCTGGCTAGCTGCACGTTAAAGCGCTGCTCCTTGAATTTCAGTCCGCCCAGCAGGACGCTGGCGCCAAGCACGAGCAGCAGGTTACCGATAATCGAACCGGTGATACTCGCTTTAACCATATCGAACAATCCTTCGCGCACGAGGAAAATCGCGATAATCAGCTCGGCTGCGTTGCCGAAAGTGGCGTTCAAGAATCCGCCGAGACGCTGGCCTGCATAGTGCGCCACGCTTTCTGTCGCTTTTCCTAGAAATCCGGCGACGAACAGAATGGCTGCCGCGGAAATAATAAACTCAAGAATTGTACCGAAGTGGGCGTAATGGGCTATACCGCTGAGTACAAATAAAGAAAGAAGCAGTGTGAAAAACAATTTCTGGTTCAACGAAGCAGCACCTCTCATGACTTTTTGATGAAAATTGGAAATCTGATAACACTATAGCCGAAAAAGGAAGTTGTGTAAACTTGTTGTCTCCATGTTACGATTACCTTGATTCAAAAGTAGCGTTCAATTACAATGGAAACATAAGGTGAACAAGGAGTGAGTGGCATGACAGAAGAACTTCAAACAGGCATTATTCGTATTTCCGACGACGTAGTTGCCACGATCGCGGGATTAGCTGCACTTGAAACTCCAGGTATTGCTGCAATGTCCGGAGGGATTTCGGAAGGACTAGCAAAACGACTGAGCGGAAAAAACGTACAAAAAGGCGTATCTGTTGAGGTTGGCCAGCTGGAAGCGGCAATCGATCTGCGCATTATCGTGAAATATGGAATTCCGATTCAAGAGGTTTGCCGTCAATTGCAGGAGAATGTTCGCGAGACGGTAGCGAATATGACAGGCCTGCATGTGGTTGAAGTGAACATCAAGGTTGAAGGCGTTGCCTTCAAGGAAGATGAAGTACCGGAAGAAACACCGCGTTTGAAATAATCGATTCAAACGCAAAGGAAGATAAGACAAAAGGCATGCTCCGCGAGGAGCATGCCTTTTGTAATTATTTACGGGCAGTGTGCTGCGGCCGTAAGGTTTGGGTTTGGTTATTCGTTGTTGTTCGGGTCTGCTGCTGCTGAGGCTTGTCCGGCCGATTGTATTCGCGAGAGATGCTGAGCAGGACGCCCATGCCAAGCAGAGAGACAATCAGAGATGAACCGCCGTGGCTGATGAACGGGAGCGTGACACCTGTCAGCGGCATAGCCCCGGTTACTCCGCCAATATTAACGAGTGCTTGTACGGCGAACATTCCGACAATCCCGACGCCAACGATCGTGCCGTATGTGTCTGGACATCGCAGCGCAACGAGCAAACCTCGCCATAGGAAGAACAGATAGAAGAGCAGGAACATGAAGCTTCCGATAAATCCGAACTCCTCAGCGATGACGGAGAAGATAAAGTCGCTGTACGCGTAAGGCAAGTAGTGCAGCTTCTGAACGCTATGGCCGAAGCCTGCGCCGGTAATGCTGCCGTGTCCAAGCGCTTGCAAGGAGCGGGACAGCTGATAGGTCGTGTTCTGCTCGTCCGATGTCGGATCCATAAATGCGGTAAACCTGTGAACCCGGTATTCCCAGCCCGATGGATCTTTCATATACGAGAAGCTAGCTACCAACGAAACGAGCACCGTAATGAAAAATCCGGCGATAATCAACTGCTTCAGATTGGCGCCGCCTGCCACGATGATGATTAAAGAGTAAGCGGCAATAACGATACAAGCGCCAAGGTCGGGCTGAAGCATGATGAGAAAGCAAATGAAGCCGATGATGACAAAAACAGGAACAAGCCCTTTTTTGAAATCCCGGAACTTCTCGCCTTTCTTGGAGATCAAATTGCCTAGATATAAGATAAGTCCTAACTTTGCAAACTCTGTCGGTTGAATGCCAAGAGGTCCGATGCCAAACCAGCTGCGTGCGCCATTTAATTCTTTCCCGATGATAGGAACGAGAATGAGCATAATCAGAACGGGGATAAAGTAGAGGATGAACCCTTTTTTAAAAACCGTATAGGGAATGTTCATCACGACGAACATGGAGACGATGCCCATAACGGCCCACATCAACTGGCGCTTCGTGAAATACAAGGCATCAAAATTGGAGCTTTTGGAAATAACCGCTGTGTTCGAGCTGGCGCTGAATACCATAACGAGGCCGAAGCCGACGAGCAGCAGCGTGAGCACAAGCAATAAGAAATCCGGCCTGCCGCGCAGGCCGTTTGTCTTCTGTTTAATAGGTTGTGGACTCATAGCCCATTAAGCAAGCAATTTCTTCAATTCTTGCAAACGTTGATTAGCGGAGTTAAGAATCGCTTGTGGTACTGGCGACTCATAATCCAAGCCGTGCGGGAATGTAGCGCGTCCGATATAGACGGATTCCACTTGAAGCACAGCATGCGATGATTCCAGCTTGCCCTCAATTGCGCGGACATTGAAGCGCAGGAAGTAATCTTCGCGGTTAGTGCGGTCTTCCAGCTTCAAATCATAAGTAGCGCGATAATATTCCCATTGCCAGCGAACGAAGCCGAGCTTCTCCGCGGACTCATCAAGATGCGCAAGGTCACTAGTCATGCCGTTCAGGCCTGTATTCTCAATAATCATGTGGGGTGCGTCCTCCTTCAAGCTTCAAAACAGGTTTTCTTCTTATTCATGATAGTATTTTTCACTTGCCAGTGCAAGCCTCTCCCGCGCAGCAACCAAGCGCCAAAAGTGACATATTATCGAAAAATGTTGCCATTATTTAACCAAAACGTCTCTTTCAGTACCTTCTCTCATTCTGCTACAATAGGGAGATAAAGTCATTCGAAGCAAGGAGGTTTGTAAGCGTGGAGATTACAGCAACAACAGAAGCACAGCTGCAAACTGTCTACCCTCAAATGGTGCAGTGGCGCCGTTATTTGCACCAGCATCCGGAGGTCTCTTTTCACGAAAAGGAAACCTCGCGCTGGATTGCCGAGCGGCTCAGGGAAATGGGTGTTGATGTGCAGGAAGGTGTCGGGGGCGGCTACGGGCTGATCGCGACGATTAAAGGAGGCAAGCCTGGTCCTGTCGTAGCGCTGCGCTGCGATATCGACGCCTTGCCAATACAGGATGAGAAGAAGACGGACTATATCTCGACCGTTCCCGGCGTCATGCATGCATGCGGACATGATGCGCATACATCGACGATGCTCGCGATTGCGAGCTACTATAATGCGAATAGAGCAGCCATTACAGGCGAGCGCAGACTGATCTTCCAGCCGGCTGAGGAAGTATCGCCAGGCGGCGCTAAAGGGATGGTTGAAGCAGGCGCGCTGGATGGCGTCGATGCGATCTATGGCGTGCATCTGTGGACGCCGATGCCTTACGGGACAGCGGCGACAAAACCAGGGCCGTTCATGGCTGCGCCGGATGAGATCTATATCGATATCGTCGGCAAAGGCGGACATGGCGGACTGCCGCATGAGACGGTCGACGCGGTGTTGATCGGCTCGGCGATGGTACAGGCCTTCCAGACAATCGTCAGCCGCAATGTCAATCCGCTGGATCCCGCCGTTGTCTCGATCGGTTCCATTCATGCCGGCTCGACAGCGAATGTCATCGCTGAGCGATGCAAGATGACGGGAACGGTCAGAACGTTCACGGAAGAAGCGCGCGCCTTCATTAAGGAGCGGTTGTCGGTCATCGTCAGCCAAACAGCGGCGATGTACGGTGCTACGGCAACATTCGAATATCGGGATGGATATCCGCCTGTAGTGAATGACGCGAAGGAAGCGGCTCGTTTCTTCAAGGTCGCACCATCCGAATTCGGCGAGGAAGGCGTATCGGAATCTCCGCTTATTATGGCGGGAGAGGATTTCACCTACTACCTTCGCGAGGTGCCCGGCTGCTTCATGTTCGTCGGCGCTGGCGGGGAAGCATGCGGAGCGACTTATCCGCATCACCATCCGCGCTTTGATATCGATGAGCGGGCGATGCTGCGTGCTGCCAAGCTGATGATTGCGATGGCGGAGGATTTCGCGACAGAGGCGGCAGTTCGCGCTTAATGATGCATGAGGGAGTCACGTCAAGGCTAACCTAACGGATGAAACATTTTGCTGCATTGGCTTGCAGCGTTCTCATCAAGAAGGGAGCAATAGTCAGTGACGAGACTTGTAAAAGAATTGATGTCCACGAACTGTGTGACGGCGACATTGCTGGATAACGTGTATGAGCTTGCGGTTCTCATGAAGGACCATGACATTGGATTCGTTCCGATTGTGGACGGCCAGAAGCTGATTGGCATTGTGACGGACCGGGATCTGGTCGTTCGAGGCTATGCGGAGAAGCATTCCGGATCGACGGCGGTATCGGAAGTCATAACGACCGATATTCGAACAATCGATTCGGGCACATCTGTCGATGAGGCGGCACGGATCATGGCAGAGCATCAGATCAGGCGGCTGCCGGTTGTCGAGAACGGTAACCTGGTCGGCATCGTGTCCATTGGGGATTTGGCGGTTCGCGAAATCTTCGTGAACGAAGCGGGGGATGCGCTGAGCAGTATCTCGCAGCAGGGCGGAGATATCCAGCAGCATACGGTACATTAAGTAAAACGCGATTTAGCCGAAACGGCTGGATCGCGTTTTTTTGCATAATTTTGCCTGATTGAATGGATACTAGCCTGTAGACACATTAGGACAACTATGGGCAAAATGCCACGATTCAGGGGGATGATGCAGGTGATGAAGCGTGAAGACAAGCCTTTATGCGTACAGGCAGACTTTACTGTGCTGCTGGATGACCGGCATACGGACGCGGAGGCTGCCCGAGAGCAGCTAAGCCGCTTTGCCGATTTAACGAAGCGGCCCGGGCATATCCACACCTACCGGATTACGCCGATGTCGATTTGGAATGCCGCTTCGGCAGGCATGACGCCGAAAGATATGATATGTGCGCTAGGCGACTACAGCTGCTATGAGGTGCCGCTGAAGGTGACGAGCGGCATTCGGAAACTTGCGGATCGCTATGGCAAGCTGATGCTTCAGCTGACCGCGGAGGGACAGCTGCTGCTGCTTGGCGAAGAAGAACTGCTGAACACACTGCGTGCCAATCAGACAATCACTGGATATTTGCGCTTACCGGAAGCAGCAGATGGCAGGCTTGTCGTCCGTCCTGAGGCGCGAGGGCTGCTGAAGCAAGAGTTGACTCGGCTCGGTTATCCGGTGCTTGACCTGGCTGGTTACCGGCATGGTGAAGCATTGGAATTATCGCTTAAAGATCGGACGGCGGCTGGAAGAGCGTTCGAGCTAAGAGATTATCAGCTGCGGGCGGTAAATTTATTTTATCTGGAAGGGCAAGCGGATGGCGGCAGCGGCGTGCTCGTTCTGCCATGCGGCGCTGGCAAGACGGTTATCGGCATTGCCGCATTGGCGCGGCTGCGCTGCGACACGCTCATTCTGACATCGAATGTGACCTCTGTGCAGCAGTGGAAATCGGAGCTGCTCGATAAGACGACGCTGAGGGAGGATGAGATCGGAACCTACGCGGCGGCGTCAAAAGGCGTTAAGCCGGTCACGATCGCGACGTACCAGATCCTAACGAGCCGGAGGCAGAAGAGCGATGAGTACAGCCATATGCGGCTGTTTCAGGAGCGGAATTGGGGGCTCATTATCTATGACGAGGTTCATTTGCTGCCAGCGCCAGTGTTCCGTATGACTGCTGATTTGCAGGCGACAAGACGGCTTGGTCTTACTGCGACACTTGTCCGCGAGGACGGACACGAGGAGGACGTGTTCTCGTTAATTGGTCCGAAGCGGTTCGACCTGCCGTGGAAGACGTTGGAGCAGCGAAATTACATTGCTTCGCTTACCTGTACGGAGATCCGCCTCCCGCTTGCGCATGACGAGGTTGAAGGATATGTTGCCGCAGAAGAGAAATCGAAGATACGGATCGCGGGCGAGAATCCTGCGAAGATCGAGGTCGTGCGCGAATTGCTGCGCTATCATGCAGGGAAGCCTGCGCTTGTGATCGGGCAGTATCTGACGCAGCTGCACCGGCTCGCTGAGGAGCTGCAGGCGCCGATCTTGACCGGCGAGCTGCCGCATGAGGAGCGGGCGAAGCTGTACGAGCAGTTCAAGGCAGGGGAAATACCCGTCCTCGTTGTCTCGAAGGTGGCGAATTTCGCCGTGGATCTGCCTGATGCGGCAGTAGCGGTGCAAGTGTCGGGCAGCTACGGCTCAAGGCAAGAAGAGGCGCAGCGCATAGGGCGTATTCTACGGCCGAAGGCTGGTCAGAATCAGGCGTGGTTCTACACGGTCGTCTCCCAGCATACGAAGGAGACGGATTATGCAAGCAGACGACAGCTGTTCTTACTGGAGCAGGGCTACCGGTACTCGCTGCGCGAATGGTCGGAGATGAAAGGCGAGATCGCAGCTTATGATGAAGACGAAGTGAGCCAGGAGGCAGCACAGTGAAGCTTGTTGAAATTGCAGGGAAACTGAGCGAAGAGCAGAGGCTTCAGATCGCTGAACATGCGGTTTGGCGCGGGATGGCTTGGCCGGATTCGCTGCTTGCGAGAGCCTGCGCGAGAGAGGCATGGCGGAGGTTAGAACAGCCCGCACGCTACGTGCTTGAGGTCATTATGCTCGGATTCGGACGAGCATTGTTCAGTGAAGAGCAGCTGCTTCAGGCTGCCAAGCCGCGGCTGGCCGGCTCTGAGCTGCGAATCGGCCTTCTGCAGCTGCAGGAAGCGGGCATCGTGTTCGCGGTACGAAGAGGATGGGGCGAGAGGCTGTACGTCTTCCCGAGCGACATGTACTCGGTCTGGTATCGCGAGATGCTAGAAGAGAAGCGGCTTCCTGCACTGCCGGAGATCGATGCATACGACATTGTGCCCATCGACGGCTGCGAGGGCTATGTGCCTCCATTAAGCGGGCAGCTGCTTCATGCAATGGCAGCGCTGCAGAATGCGGGCATGAAGCGGACAGCCAAAGGCGTGCTTACGAAGCGTTCGATCGACGCTGTTGGCGCGCAGCTGTTCTATGACAGTGAACAGCTGCTATGCGTTACTGAGCTGACCCAATCGGGTGTCGCTCAGCTGTATCCGCTGCCGCTTGCCATTATGCTTCTGCTGGCTCTACAGGAGGGCTGGCTTATCGAACACAAGTCCGCGTATCTCTTGGATGAGGCGGTGTGGCAGGCGTGGCAAGCACAGCCAGCCCAGGTTCGAGAAGCAAAGCTGCTTCAACGTGTACTGGAGCTGCTCTGCAACAACAGCGCTGCAGCGTCAGTAAGTGCTGCACAGCTATGCGCGCAATCCACAGCATACACGTGGTACCGGGCTGCCGATGTGGAAGAACAGCTGCAACATATGAGCAGCAATGTCCTGGCGAAGCCGCTGCAATCAACCATTGCGGCATGGTCTCAGCTGCTTCGGACATTAGGCTGGATGGAAGCAGCGGAGGACGAATCCGGTGCGGCTGTGTTTAGATGGCTGATTCAGCCGAACGTACTTGAAGAGCTTGACGACGCTGACAATGGAACTCACGTTGAAGCTGAGCAGCGCTTTATGATAAGCTGTGCAGCGCTGCAATTCACGCCGGACGGCGATATTTATGTGCAAGAAGACAGTCCTTATGCGGTCAGATGGCAGCTCGAGTTAATTGCTGAGCGGCGTAGAACCGACCGGATAACCGTCTACCGGATGACGGAACGCAGCTATAAGCGCGCTGCTGAACAGGGGATGGATAGCGCGATGGTCATTCGTGTGTTGGAATCGGCATCGGCTGCGGATGAGCCGCTTCCAGAAACGATGCGAGCTGCGATCACCATCGGGATGAGCGCTCATGGATCGGCATTGAAGCCTGCTGCCAATTCCACCGATTCCATCGATTCCACCGATCCTGCTTCGACCGTATCTGTGACGCTGCATGCTTCAAACCCGAACGATAACGAACCATACCTGCTGGGCAGCATCAACAGCATCAACAGCAGCAACAGCGGTCAAACCTATGAGCTTATTTTCGAACGAAAAGCTGTCCGTACACTCTTCGCAGGCATTGAGTCCGTACCCGCGATGTGGCTGAAGCATTTCCGAACGTATCATCATTCCACGCGGAGGGAACTGATGGAACAGGCGTTAAGCTGGCGGTCAGCGGTTAAACTAAGCTGTGAAGGCGAAATCAAGCCGTTTATTCCTGAACGCATTGTCGAAGAGGGAGGCAGATGGGCGGTAGTCGGCCATTTGCAGGAAGGCGAGAACTGCTTGAAGGTGTTGCTTCAGCCCGACATGTGGCAGGAGATGATGCTCTTGCTGCCGGAGGGGACACTCTATTATTAAGTTCTCTTCTCCCGTTTCTTCTTATCTATCGATATGATATGATGGGAACTAGGCGCTAGCCTGAAGTTCATAAAGGGGCGGATAAAATTGAGAACGATATCATTATCAGACCCTGATAGCGTGGAAATGAACTTGCCGACCTACGAAGCATTCGATGCTTATGGCGGGAGTGAAATTTCATCGCTGGATATGGGGCAACTGCTGTTAAACGCCTATGAAATTGGCGATATGATAAACCAGTCGGCAGAAGTAGCCGAATACGCATATTGGAAACAAGTTGTCGACCGGGACGCACAGGTGCATCAGCTTGTGAAGCAGTTCGATAAAGCGAAGGAGCTGTTCACGGAATGCGAGCGCTTCGGACGCTTTCATCCCGACTACAACTCGGCGAAGGATAAAGTCGTCGCAATCGAGCAGCAGCTCGGGGAAATCGAATGCGTAAGCAAGTTTAAAGCGGCGGAGCAGGCGGTAGATGACATGCTTCACGACATTGCGAAGGAGATCGCGTACTCGGTCTCCGAGACGATCAAGGTGCCGAGCAATGATCCGCTGCCTAAGGGCGGCGGCTGCGGAAGCGGCGGTTCGTGCAGCTGCGGAAGCGGCGGCTGCGGTTAGTTTTTACCAGAGGGGAAACGGGGGACTACCATGTTTTCGGAACGTGTTGGTTATATCGTGTGGGTGAGCGATCTGAAAGCAGCCCGCAATTTAGAGAAATACGGCACCGTTCATTACATGTCACGCAAAATGCATTATGTCGTCATGTACATGAACGCAGACCGTGCGGAAGAGGTTGTTCGGAACATGGGCCGGCTTCCATTCGTGAAGCGGATTGAGCGTTCGTACCGAAATGAGATCAAAACGGAATATACGCAAGGTGTTCCAGACAAAACTCGATTTTACAGCTTATAAAGTCAACAAGAAAGTCTCGCCAATCATTGAACGGCGAGGCTTTTTTTTACAACTTTCGAAACCCAGTTAGTCCCATAAATGGAGCCTGTTTATTTTAATGTTGAAATATCGGACAGGCATGCTACAATAAAATGGAAAGTACATATAGATAATAAGTCCTACTTCCGGGGAGGGGTGGATTGCGGTGAAAGACAAGATGACTGAAAGATGGAGCACCTACGAGACATTTCACATCGCACTTGGTGACAAGAAAGTTGCGGATATCGTCATCACGAACCACGCCAGGAGCCGATGGGTTGATCGAGTCGAAAGCGAGAAAACAGGCTTCGAGGATATCGCAGATTTTATGTGGCAAACGTTGAAGCAAAGGCGTGTAGAGCCTTATTATCGCAATGAGCAGGATGTGTACTTAATTGATGACGATCTTGTATTCGTCGCAGAGTTTACCGTGATCGAGAATGAGACCGATCTCGCAGGCGGGCCGCTCCACAAGATGATTGTCGTCACGTTTCTCGGAAGAATGTCTGAGACTATAGAACTACGAGATCTGAAGTCGTATTACTCGTGGCTCCGACATTCCAGAAGAATGACATTAATTAAAAATAGTAGGAAGCGGAAATAATAACTTACATTAACTGGGTAACGTAAAGCATGGGCTCCTTGATAGCTCATGCTTTTTGCATTTTCCATATAATAACTGAGGTGAAAGCTTCCGTATTCCCGTTATCCTGTAATGTTGTATAATGGTTCCAAAGAGAAAGGAAGGGATGCCCTTCATGGCGCTTAATTTTCATCAGCTCCATATTTTCTACACGGTTGCGGAGCGGGGGAGCTTCTCGGCAGCTGCGCAAGCGCTTCACATGACCCAGCCGGCTGTGACGATGCAGGTCCAGTCGCTTGAAGATTATTTTGGCACGAAGCTGCTGCAGCGGTCCACGAAGCGGATCGAGCTGACGGAGGCAGGACGAGCTCTTATGCCTTATGCCAGACGAAGCATTGAACTTATCCGGGATACGGACGTGCAAATGTCGAAATTCACCAAGCAGCTTAAAGGACGGCTGCAGCTTGGGGCCAGCTTGACGATTGGCGAATATATTTTGCCGCGGCTGCTAGGTCCGTTCGGTTCGGAGTATCCGCACATCGCGATCAGCATGAAAGTGATGAACACGGCGCAGATCATGGAAGATATCATCAACCATCAGCTGAACTTCGGCCTCGTCGAGGCGCCTGTCAATCATCCCGACATGCATATGGAAGCGGTCATGAGCGATGAACTGAAACTGATCGTGGGCAAATCGCATCCGCTCGCCGGTTCGACGGAAGTTGAGCTTGAGGAAGTCATGAATTATCCGTTCGTCCTGCGTGAGCAAGGATCGGGCACGCGTCTTGTTATGGAGGATGTGCTGCGAACGAAGAATATCGATTTGACCACGATGAAGATTGTGATGGAGCTTGGCAGCACGGGGGCGGTGAAGTCGGCTGTAGAAGCGGGACTCGGCATTTCCTTCGTATCGAGCTCTTCGGTGAAACATGAGCTTGCCCTTGGCCTCATTCAGACGATTCCGATTCGGGATGTGCAGTTCAAGCGGCAATTTTACTCGATCTTCTTGAAGTCGGCACTGCTGCCGATTTCGGCGGTGACGTTCCTAACCTTTTTGAGAGAGAGGGATTTGCACCAATGGCTGTAAATAGGGATGGACAGGCTGATTTGCACTCACATACAACCGCGTCTGACGGTACGATGCGGCCAGCAGAGGTCGTAGCGTTAGCGAAGGAGCGAGGACTTGGGGCTGTCGCGATTACCGATCATGATACGGTGGATGGTATCGCTGAGGCACTGGAGGCTGGCGAACGGCTTGGCATAACTGTCGTTCCCGGTGTGGAGATCAGTACGGTGGCGGAAGGCCGCGACATTCATATGCTCGGTTACTATATCGATTGGCAGAGCGAAGAATGGCGTGCAAAGCTGGGTACACTCGTCTCCGTACGCGATCGCCGCAACGATATGATCGCCCGGAAACTGTGCGAGCTTGGCTGCTCCATAACTATGGACGAAGTGATCGCAGAAGCGCGTGCACAAGGGAAGGACGGCGGTTCAATCGGGCGACCGCATATCGCGGCAGTATTGCTCTCCAAAGGGTACGTCAGCTCCATGCAGGAAGCGTTCGACCGCTACCTCGGGAGTGAAGGAGCAGCTTATATGAATCCCCCGCGGCTGCATCCGTTCGAAGCGATTGCTTGGATCAAGGAAGCGGGCGGGACCTGCGTTATCGCGCATCCGGGTTTATATGGCAGCGACGCGCTTGTCGAACAGATTATTGCAGCTGGCGCTCAAGGGATCGAAGTGTACCACTCCGATCATTCTGAGGCGGATGAAGCGCGGTATATGGAGCTTGCGAAGCGTTACGGCTTGATTGTGACCGGCGGCTCCGATTATCACGGCGAGCGGCAAGGGATTGTTTTTCACGGCGAGCTTGGTTCGAGGTCAGTCGGCATCGAAGTGTTGGATCAATTGAAACAAGACTAGATAAAAAAGACACGAGTTACGTTACAGCGGAGAGTGCTCTGCTGCATGAACTCGTGTCTTTTCTTTTCGGTTATTGCACAATTGCTTATTGCTTGATTACGGATGGAAGTCCCTTTATGCGCTGCTCATCTGGTGTGATGAACAGTGTTTTCTGGTTGTCGTAAATGACATAGCCCGGCTTCGCGCCGCTTGGCTTTTTCACATGGCGGATCAACGTGTAATCCACCGGCACGAGACTGGAAGACTTCGCCTGGCTGTAGTGCGCGGCGAGCATCGCCGCTTCCTCCAGCGTCTCATCGCCGAAGGTTGTCCCCCGAATGACGACGTGAGAGCCGGGAATGTCCTTCGTATGGAGCCACGTATCGTTCGGAGCGGAAGCTTTGTTCGTCAGAAAATCATTCTGCGTATTGTTCTTCCCAACGAAGATCGGGATGCCTTCCGATGACGTGTAGCAAAGCAGCGCCGGCTGCTTCGGCTTGCGCTTCTTCGCGCCGCGCTTCTCGCGGGAACGCATGTAGCCTTGCTCGACAAGCTCGTCACGAATCTCATCGATATCGGATAACGAGGCGCTCTCAAGCTGCTGCAGCAGCGATTCCAGATAGGTCATTTCTTCCGTCGTGCGTTCCATCTGCTCAGCCACGATCGTCAAGCTGTTGCGGAACTTCGTGTACTTCTTGAAATACCGCTGTGCGTTCTGAGACGGCGTCAGCTGCGGATCAAGGGGGATCTGAATGATCGGCTGCTCATCGTCATAATAGTCGATCGTCTCGACAACGTCATCCCCGCGCTGGATCGCATGAAGATTCATCGTCACCAGCTCGCCGAGACTGCGTAACTTGTCGGCACCTTCCGCTTCCTGCAGCGTTTCCTCCAGCTTATCGAGCTTCTTCGCATTTTTGTTCCGTTCATTTTGCAGAAACTTTATCAGGTCAGAGACGCGCTGCTTGACGATATCACGCTCTGCCTTATCGCCATAGAAGGCTTCCAAGCACTGGCTCACCGTCTCGAATGTGGTGACATCGCCGGCGAGATGCGTGAGCGCAGTTACGGAGAAGGAAGCTTTGCCGCTTGGCGAAGTCGTAACAAGCTGCGGCTCATAACGGTTCGAGCGGAACTGCTCCATCATGTCGCGAAAAGCTGGCCACATCCGCGCAGCGTTTGACTCGATGTGATCAGCGCCGTTCAGAAGCTGCGAATCGTCCGCACCTGAAGCTGCGGATGCCGCGCTGCGGTGTGCAATCTCTTTCGCCAGAAGCGGGCTAAGGCCGCTGAAAGCAGCGACTAGCAGCTGCCCAGGCGCAATTGAAGCAGGGTCCGCCGCTCTCGGCACCGTGCCGAAATGAATGCTGTCCTCATCCGGAATCGGCGGATTGATGAGCGCGTCCGCAGTTTGCTTGAGCGCTACGGTGAAAGTCGCTTCATCCTCAATTGCAAGCGGATCATCTTTGCCTTGCTCAGGCGGTGCAACATACGTTGTGCCTGGCATGATAACACGGTAGCTGCTGATCATCGGCGTGACATGATGGATGCCATCATGAATCATTTCCGTTGCAGCATCCACAAGAATAATGTTGCTGTGCTTGCCCATCAGCTCGATAATAATCCGCTTGAAGGACATATCGCCGAGTTCATCGCGCTGCCTCACATCCAGATGAATAATCCGCTCATTGCCGACTTGCCGCACGGCTTCGATGACGGCACCTTCGCAGTGCTTGCGAAGCAGCATGCAGAACATCGGCGCTTCCAGCGGATTAATGAAAGATTGCTCCGTGAGATGCATGCGCGGATACGTCGGATTGGCCGAGATCAGCAGCTTCCCTTGAACGCCGCCTCCGCGGATCTGGATCACAAGATCGTGAGGTCCGGGTTGATGTATTTTATAAATGCGTGCGCCGACACAAGCTTCCAGCTCATGCGTTATGGCACGGGTAACAATTCCATCTAAGGCCATGCTGATTATCTCCTTTTTGTTTGTATCACTCCCTATCATGCCATAACTTGTACAAAAACTTAAGTCCAAGCTGGGATATTTTGCAGTTTGTCCGAATACAAATAGCCCATAGAGGCTGTCCGTCAGGCGGCATGTTAACGGGAGGGAGACGGGGCATGGAACAAGGGAATTGGCATCAAATGGAAACTGACGAGCTGGCGCACACACTTGGAGCGAATCTAAACACCGGCCTTACGCCAAGTGCGGCTGCGGAGCGGCTCGCTCAGACTGGACGCAATGAGCTGACAGAGGGGGAGAAGGTTTCCCCGATTATGCTGTTTCTTGGCCAGTTTAAAGACTTTATGGTGCTTGTGCTTATGGGGGCAACGCTGATTTCAGGCTTGCTTGGCGAGTATCTCGACGCAATTACGATCATTGCCATTATTGTGATTAACGCGGTTCTAGGATTCGTGCAAGAATTCCGTGCGGAAAAGTCGTTACGCGCGCTAAAAGCGTTATCGGCGCCGATAGCTAAGGCGATCCGCGGCGGAGAAATCGTGCTAGTACCGGCAAGCGAGCTCGTTCCTGGCGATATTGTTGAGCTTGAAAGCGGTGACCGGATTCCGGCGGACATTCGGTTTATCGAAGCGAACAGCTGCTATGCGGAAGAATCGGCGTTAACCGGCGAGTCTGTTCCGGTTGGCAAGCATTGCAATCCGATTCATACAGAAGAGCTGCCGCTCGGCGACATGCGCAATATCGGATTCATGGGCACAATGGTTACGCGCGGTACAGCCAAAGGTGTTGTTATTCGTACAGGGATGTCGACCGAGATGGGCAAGATCGCGAATCTTATTCAGCAGACCGAATCGATGGAGACGCCACTCCAGCATCGTCTGGAGCAGCTTGGCAAAATCCTTATTATCGTGGCTCTGGCACTCACTGTCATGGTTGTTCTTGCAGGTATTTTGCACGGTCAGCCGGCCTATGAAATGTTCCTCGCAGGCGTCAGCCTTGCGGTAGCAGCGATACCTGAAGGACTTCCGGCAATCGTTACGATTGCGCTCGCACTCGGGGTACAGCGCATGATTAAGCGGCGAGCCATCGTCCGCAAGCTGCCTTCCGTTGAGACGCTCGGCTGCGCATCGGTCATCTGTTCCGACAAGACGGGCACACTCACGCAGAATAAAATGACCGTGACGAAGCTGTGGATCGGTGGACGCAGCATGGATATCACGGGTGAAGGCTATGAGGCGGCAGGCGGCTGCTTCGAACAAGGCAAAGTCGTCGATGTGAAGCATGACCAGTCGCTGCGCAGATTGCTGCAGGTCGCAGCGCTTTGTAATAATGCGGTGGTAACAAGAGTGGACGACGAGAGCGACGCGGCGAAGCGCAAGAAAGGCAAGACTTTTGTGCAGGATGAATGGGTGCTGAAGGGCGATCCGACGGAAGGCGCGCTGACAGTCCTCGCTTCCAAGCTTGGCGTGTCGGCAAAGTCAATGGAAGGCATCTACCAGCGTATGAAGGAGTATCCATTCGACTCCGAGCGCAAGCGCATGTCCGTGCTCGTATCGCATCAGGGCGGACGGTTGATCTGCACGAAAGGCGCTCCGGATATGTTGATGGAGCAGTGCTCGTATATTCTGTGGGATGGCAAAGTCGTTCCGTTCACGCCAAGCATCAAGCAGAAAGTGACGGATTCGGCAGAGTCGATGGCGCAAAATGCACTTCGCGTGCTAGGCTTCGCCTACCGCGAGCTGAGACCGCATGATGCTACGGAAGCGGAGACGGATGTTGAGAATCAACTCATCTTCGTCGGTCTCTCGGGCATGATCGATCCTCCTCGCCGCGAAGTCAAGGAATCGATCGCGAACTGCCGCCGTGCCGGCATTAAGACGATTATGATTACAGGCGATCACCAATTGACAGCGGAAGCTATCGCTGGGCAGCTCGGAATTATGCCGCGCGGCGGATTGGCAGTAAGCGGTCAGCAGCTTAATGGCATGAATGAGGAACAGCTGGATCGGCTGATCGACAATATCTATGTGTACGCCCGCGTATCGCCGGAGCATAAGCTTCGGATCGTCAAAGCGCTGCAGCGCAAAGGCCATGTCGTTGCGATGACAGGCGACGGCGTGAATGACGCACCGGCGATCAAAGCAGCGGATATCGGCATCTCGATGGGCATCACAGGCACTGACGTATCGAAAGAAGCATCGTCGCTCGTACTCAGTGACGATAACTTCTCCAGCATCGTTGCTGCGATTGAAGAAGGCCGCGGCATCTACGAGAACATTCGCAAATTCATCCGGTATTTGCTCGCTTCGAACGTTGGCGAGATCCTGACGATGTTCCTTGCGATGATGGCAGGTCTGCCGCTTCCGCTCGTGCCGATTCAGATCCTGTGGGTCAACCTCGTCACAGACGGTTTGCCAGCGATGGCGCTTGGCGTTGACCAGTCCGAGAAAGACTTGATGCAGCAGAAGCCGCGCTCGGCGAAGGAAAATATTTTCGCAAGGCGGCTTGGCTGGAAAATCATTAGCCGTGGCATTCTGATCGGCGTCTGTACGCTCGGAGCGTTCTGGATTACGCTGCAAATCGCACCGAAGAGTCCGGCGAATCTCGTCCATGCGCAGACGGTTGCTTTTGCCACACTCGTTATGGCTCAGCTCATTCACGTCTTCGACTGCCGCAGCTCGCGCTCGATCTTCCACCGCAACATGCTGCAAAATAAATATTTGCTCTTCGCGGTGCTCTCATCGGTACTGCTCATGCTCGGCGTGCTCTACATCGATGCGCTGCAGCCGATCTTCAAGACGGTGCCGCTTGGCTTCCGCGACTGGTGTCTCGTCATCGTTGCGGCAGGCATCCCGACGTTCCTCATGGGCATCGGCAGCGTACTCGGCACGACGGAGAAGAAAAAGAAGAAGAAATGGCCGATCAAAGGGCCGAACACAATTACAAGATAAAGTGGAAGCCGGCGCTGGTCGCCGGCTTTTTTATTTGGGCGTGCCCTGACCTTCGAAGACGGCGCTTAACGTTCACCCTGCGTTATAGTTTATACTGGCTTTATGGAAGGTGGTGCGGGATATGAAAATCAACGAATTAGCTCAGAAGCTGCATATGACGCGGCGTGCGATCAGGCTGTACGAATCGAAAGGATTGCTGCAGCCGGTTCGCGGTGAAGATAACGGATATCGCTATTATTCGGATAATGATGCATGGCGTCTGCAGACGATCGGCTCTTTGCGTGAGATGGGGCTAAGCCTGGACCAAATCAAAGCATTGATCGAGAAGCAGGATCAAGGCGATGCTGAGTCTGTTCATCATTATTTGGAGCTGCAGCGAATGGCGCTCTATGAGAAATGGACGAAGTGGAAGCATGTCATTGGGACGATTGACGAGCTTATCCAACGATTCGAGATGAAGCAGACGCTAGCTCTCGATGATCTGTTCCAGCTGTCAGGCGATTTGCAGCAGGTTCATGAGAGTGTGTCGACGTGGAAAGATACATGGGAGTTCGATCGAATTGCTGCCGGGTTTGACGGTGCGCCAGCGTTGCTGTCGAGCGGACCGTCATTATCACAGGGAGAGTACGAGACGGTACTTGATTTTATTGTGCAATGGGTCGCGCCGAAGCAGGGGGAAGAAGGACTGGATATCGGTACAGGTACGGGGAATTTGGCAGGGAAGCTGCAGCTGAGCGGTGCGCGGATGTCTGCGATTGACCAGTCGAGGGAGATGCTGGCGAGGTGCCGAGAAAAGTTCCCTGATATAGCTGCGAAGCTGGGCAATGCGCTGGCTCTGCCTTTTCTGGACAGGCAGTTCTCGTTCGTCGTATCCGCGTTCGCGCTGCATCACTTGGATGCGAAACAGCAGGAGCTTGCGCTGGAGGAGATGGATCGGGTGCTGATGCCTAACGGTCGAGTCTGCCTAGCTGGTCTTATGTTCGAAGGCGTGGACGTGGAGGTTGTAGCCGATAAGAAAGCTTCGGGCAACAAGTATCCTACAGACCGACCGAAGCTGCTCAATTGGTTCTATTCGCGTGACTATATTACAGTTCAGCATGCGGTGAATGACTGGATTCACGTCGTTTATGCGGTGCGCAAACATTAGGTTGACCTTAACCTTGCGTCAGCTTCTAAGGTGGAGAGGAAGGACCTAATCTAACAAATTGGAGCGTGTCAGCAATGCCGAATCATGATCAAATTTATCAAAATGAAGCCGAGCGCTATGAATTGCTTATCTCGCGTGAGGATGTCTCGAACAACCTACTGGGGACGATCCGCAAAATTTGCCCGGACTTATCTGACCATCATGCAGCGGATCTAGGAGCGGGCACTGGCAGACTAACGACGATGCTGGCTCCTCTTGTCCGTTCGATTGTGGCGATCGACGCAGCAGAGCCAATGTTGGGAGTCGCAACGACCAAACTGCGTGGAATGGGTGTAGAAAATTTCCTTGCGAAAGTGGGCTATCACGATAGCATGCCTTTGTCCGATCACTCGATTGAGCTTCTAACAGCAGGCTGGACGATCTGTTACTCTACAAGCTCTAATAACGCGGACTGGCGCGATCAATTGGAGCGCATCATTATCGAAATTCGTAGGGTGCTTCGTCCAGGCGGCACGGTTATAATCTTTGAAAATTTCGGCACTGGAACTGAACTGCAGAATCCACCCGATTTCTTAACAAGCTATTATGCGGCATTGGAACAAGACTATGGGTTTGAGCATGTGGCGATTCGGACGGATTATAAGTTTGAGTCGGTCGATGAAGCAGTTGCGCTAACAAGCTTCTTTTTCGGCGAAGAAATTAGCAACGCAGTTGCAGCAAGCGGCAACCCAACCGTCCCGGAATGGACGGGGGTATGGTGGAGAAGGTATTAGGTTGGTGGTGGAGTGGGCAGGGGCAGCGCGTATCGGGCGTTAAGCTGCTTCGTGTGGCTATAGTGGAAAATTCCATTGTAGTAGCCCTGAAATCCGGAATTTTCTAGGTCTATGTTGGATATTTCCACTCATTTGTGTGCAAATCGCCAGAAATGGGCTAATTTCGCATTCCTATAACGGAAAAATCCATTATAGCTCTCAATTTTGGCTGTTTTCACTTGAAATGAGTGGATATATCCATTGTAGCTCGAGGATGTGCTGTAGTTTGCCTCATGAAAGATGAGGCAACAAGATTACCAAGAGGAGCGCAGCGACTCTGAGGTAATCACTTCTGTCCTTCCAACTAACTTATCCGCCAGGAAGGCTAGGCGGCCAATAGATTACCAGGAGTGGCAAAGCCGCTCCTCTGGTAATCACTGCACTCATGCGCCAAACGTAAAGTGTGTCCCGCCAGGGACGAAAACGATCACCTGCACGTACTCACTCATCGGCACCTCTGCGGCGCCACTCGTTCCCGTGGTCCCGCGAAGCGGGGCGACAGGTAACTCGCGAGCGCCCAACGTCAAAGTGGGTCCCGCGAGGGACGTAAACGAGGCCTAGCACGTATGCACTCAACAGCGCTTCTCTGCAGCACAAACGTTCCACCATTCGGGTGTCCAGAGGGTGAAACCCTTGGAGTCCCCCTTGGGGAAGGGGGATTGAGGGGGATTCGCATGATTATGCAAGGTTTTATTCCAAAAGTATAAAGATTATTGTAAACTAAATAAATTATAATGAGTGCAACAAATGTTTTTAAGGGAGAGCGAGTTAGATGAACTTTACGAAAATGCATGGACTAGGAAACGACTTCATCGTCGTAGCAGGGGAAACGCAATTACCAGACAATGTAGCAGAACTCGCAGAGCAGCTCTGCAACCGTTTCTTCGGCATCGGTGCAGACGGTCTCGTTTATATTTTGCCTTCGGAGAAAGCAGATTTTCGGATGCGCATAATCAACTCTGACGGCTCGGAAGCGGAGCAATGCGGCAACGCAATTCGCTGCGTAGCGAAGTACGTCTACGATAATGGCCTTACAGATAAAGAAGCACTGACGATCGAAACACTCGGCGCAGGCGTACAAGAAGTTCAGCTGACGGTCGACAACGGCAAAGTTGAACTCGTGCGCGTTAACATGGGCCAGCCGATTCTCGAAGGCTTGAAAGTGCCGACGACAATTGATGCCAATCCGGTCATCAACCAATCCATCGAAGTGGACGGACGCGAGTTCAAGTTTACAGCCGTATCGATGGGCAACCCGCACTGCGTTATCTATGTCGACGATGCAGTGAACTTCGACCTTGCAACATGGGGACCGAAGCTTGAAGTACACCCATTGTTCCCGCGCAAAATCAACGTAGAGTTCGTAACGGTTCGTTCGAAAGACTACACAGACATGCGTGTATGGGAGCGCGGTGCTGGCCCGACGCTGGCTTGCGGAACCGGCGCTTGTGCAACTGTCGTTGCCTCTGTACTGAACGGCTACACAGACCGTACAGCAACCGTTTCTCTCAAAGGCGGCGACTTGCTGATCGAATGGAATGAAGAGAACAACCACGTATACATGAGCGGCCCGGCAGCAGAAGTGTTCCGCGGTACAGTGTAAGCAATCGATACAACAAGAAGGAGTTTTAACATATGAAACCGGATTTTCGAGAGGTGCTCACGAAGTGCATCTTGACCGGGGACGGCGCGATGGGAACCTACCTGTATGGGATGGGGTTCCCTGTCGGCGTTTCATACGAAGAATTCAATTTGATTCGTCCCCATGTCATTGAAGATGTGCACCGCCGTTATTATGAAGCAGGGGCTCGCATTATTGAGACCAATACCTTTTCCGCTAACCTCGCAAGTCTGACTCACTATGGCTTAGACAACGAAGTCGAAGCCATCAACCGGGCAGGGGTTCGGATTGCACGTGCAGCAGTCGGCAGTGATGCTTATGTTGTTGGTGCGGTCGGTTCCATTCGGGCAGGCAAACGTAAAAATATAGCCGAAGCACAGCTTGAGCAGCTGTTCCGTCAGCAAATGGACGCCTTATTACAGGAAGGTGCCGACGGACTGCTGCTTGAGACGTTTTATGATCTGGAAGAGGCGCTGCTTGCTCTACGTATCGCTCGCTCATTATCGGACGTGCCGGTCATCACTCAATTTGCAGTGGAGAAAGACGCGGTCACGCAAGACGGCGTACCACTCACAGCGGCATTCGAACAGCTGAAGCAAGCTGGAGCCGATGTGGTAGGATTTAACTGCCGTAGCGGCCCGAACGGCATTCTTCGCGCGATCGATTGCATCGTAGGCGAGATTCCGCTGCCGCTGTCGGTGTTCCCGAACGCAGGTATCCCGGATTACGTAGACGGTAAATATACGTTCACGGCATCGCCGGAATATTTTGCGGAGTCAGCGCGTAAGTTCGCAGATCGCGGTGCGCGCATTATCGGCGGCTGCTGCGGGACGACACCGGAGCATATCGCGGCCATCGCAGCTGCGCTGAACGGCTATGAGCCACAGCAGCCGGATGCCATTCGCGAGACTGCGCCAACGACGCAAGCAGAAACCATTCAAATAAAAGAAGCTTTCACACCTCCGGCACAATTGGAGCCGAACATCGTCGATGTGGTGAAAGAGCGCCACACCGTCATCGTCGAGTTGGACCCTCCTCGTGATCTCGATATTCAGAAGTTTATGGCTGGCGCCAAAGCGCTCGCAGAAGTGAAGGCAGACGCCGTCACGATGGCGGACAACTCTCTGGCTGTTACACGCATGAGCAACATTGCACTTGCTGCGCTCGTTGGGCAGCAAGCGGGCATCAGGCCGCTCGTCCACATTGCTTGCCGTGACCGTAACCTGATCGGCACGCAGTCGCATATGATGGGACTCGATGCGCTCGGCATTGACCACGTACTTGCTGTAACCGGCGACCCTGCACGTTTCGGTGATTTGCCAGATTCCAGCTCGGTCTATGATCTCACTTCCTTCGAGATGATTCGGATGATCAAACAGCTGAATGAAGGCGTTGCTTTCTCAGGCAAACCGCTGAAGCAGAAAGCGAAGTTCGTTACAGGCGCCGCGTTCAACCCGAACGTCAAATATCTGGACAAAGCGATTCAGCGTCTGGAGAAGAAAATCGAGTCCGGCGCGGATTACATCATGACACAGCCTGTCTATGACAAAGAGCTGATCATTCGTGTAGCAGAAGCGACGAAGCAACTGTCCGTTCCCGTATTCATCGGCATCATGCCGCTGGCGAGCGGCCGAAATGCGGAGTATCTTCATAATGAGGTGCCAGGCATTCAGCTGTCGGACGAAGTTCGTAAACGGATGGCAGGACTTGAAGGCGAAGAGGGACGCGCAGAAGGCGTTCGAATCGCAGAAGAGCTGTTAGATACAGCAATCGAACACTTTAAAGGAATCTATCTCATCACGCCATTCATGTTCTATGATATGACGGTCAAGTTGACGGATTATGTTTGGCGAAAAACGAGCAAAATAACGAGGTAAGCTCGTAAATTCTCCCGATTGCGCTTTAACACTTGTTCGTCTGTCCAAAATGAATTAGAATAGACCTTGGATGCACTTGCCATGCCGCCTCGAATGCGTTAGAATAGGGGACCTGACCAAGTGTCTTGTTTAACGGGTTTAATCGGCTGGCGTAACGTATGCTCCGGACTTTTTTCGTCAAGAATAGTGCAATATTCTGCCATTTCTTTCGGATTTTGCAGAGGATTCGACTCCATCATTCTTGCGCTTATTTATACATCGTTGATCTTATTGCATACCTATGCACGAGAGATACCGGAGGGGAACTTAAATGGCCATTAAGCTCATTAACATCGGTTTCGGAAACATCGTTTCCGCCAATCGGATCATTTCGATTGTAAGTCCTGAATCGGCGCCGATTAAACGTATTATTCAAGAGGCTCGCGACCGTCATATGCTGATTGACGCTACATACGGACGCCGCACGCGCGCTGTTATTATTACGGACAGCGATCACGTTATTCTATCGGCTGTGCAGCCGGAAACTGTTGCGCACAGACTTTCGACCAAGGATGACGATCACGACGAATAGTGATGACGGGGAGTTATATGAGAAGAGGATTGTTAATTGTACTTTCGGGCCCTTCGGGCGTAGGCAAAGGAACGGTTTGCGCAGAGCTGCGGCATAAGCAGAGCGATCTCGTTTATTCGGTATCTGCGACAACACGGTCACCTCGCCAAGGGGAGATCGACGGAATCAATTATTTTTTTAAGACGAAAGAACAGTTTCAAGACATGATCGCGAAGGATGCATTGCTCGAGCATGCGGAATATGTGGGCAACTACTACGGCACTCCGCGTGATTTCGTAGAACGCACGCTTGCATCGGGCAAAGATATTATTCTTGAAATTGAAGTACAAGGCGCACTGAAGGTTAAAGAGAAATTCCCGCAAGGCGTGTTTATTTTCTTGGTGCCGCCGTCTCTGGACGAGCTCAAGCAGCGCATTACAGGCCGCGGTACGGAGAATGCCGATATTATTGACCATCGCATGAACGTTGCGGTGGAAGAGATGAGCCTTATTCATTATTACGATTACGCTGTCGTCAACGATCAGATCGACGCAGCTTGTCATCGCATTCAAAGCATTATTACGGCAGAGCATTGCCGGAAAGAACGGTTTATCGAACAGCTTGAAGAAGTGAAGGAAGCTTCTGAGAAAGCATGAGAGGTGAAGGAATTTGCTATATCCATCCATTGACGAAATGATGAAGAAGGTAGACAGCAAGTATTCCCTTGTTGTTGCAGCATCCCGTCGCGCAAGAATGCTAAGAGACGGAAGCAAGACGGATATCCGCTCGCCGAAGTCGCACAAGTACGTTGGCGTAGCGCTTGAAGAAATTTATCACGACATTCTTGTTGTCGAGAGCACGCTGAACAAGAAAGACTAAGAAAGTCATGATGGCGAACGAATAACAACCCTTGCGGTTGTTATTTTTTTAGTCTAAAACGTATGCAAGGAAGAGGAGAGATCTGCCATGCTGCAAGGAAAAACGATTGTGCTTGGAATTTCCGGCGGAATCGCGGCTTATAAGGCGGCGACGATCTGCAGCAGATTAGTCCAGGCAGGTGCGAACGTACGCGTCATCATGACGGAGTCGGCGACCAAGTTCATTACACCGCTGACGCTGCAGACGTTGTCGCGCCATCAGGTTTATTTGGACACGTTCGATGAGTTCGATCCATCGGTTGTCGCTCATATTAACGTAGCGGACAGCGCGGATTTGGTTGTTGTTGCCCCCGCGACGGCGAATATTTTGGCGAAGATGGCGAATGGGCTGGCGGACGATATGCTCAGTACGACGCTGCTTGCAACCGAGGCACCTGTCATGGTAGCCCCTGCGATGAATGTGCATATGTATGCGCATCCTGCCGTCGCGCGCAATATGGACATATTGGCAGAGAGAGGCGTTCGTTTCGTAGAACCGGGCACAGGCTTGCTCGCTTGCGGCTATGTCGGGAAAGGACGGCTGGCTGAGCCGGAAGATATCGTGTTTGCTGTTAAGCAGTGGTTCGCGCAGAGTCAGGAGCTTAAAGGCAAGAAGGTACTCGTAACGGCAGGCGGAACAATGGAGCGGCTTGATCCGGTTCGTTACCTGACTAATGATTCTTCGGGCAAAATGGGTTTTGCGCTCGCGGAAGCCGCAGCGACTCGCGGTGCGGATGTCACATTAATTGCTGCTCGAACGACAGCGAATCCGGTGGCTGGCGTGAATACCATTCATGTCGAGTCCGCGGAAGATATGCTGCAAGCAGTGCTTGAGCGGTATGATTCAGCGGAACTTGTTATCAAGGCAGCGGCGGTTGCCGATTATAGACCGGTTACGAAGGCGAGCACCAAGATCAAGAAGGGCAAGGAAAAGCTAGTGCTTGAACTGGAGCGGACGACAGATATTTTGAAGACACTCGGCGAACGGAAGAAGGATCAGTTCCTCGTAGGCTTCGCAGCGGAGACCGAGCAGCTGGAACAATACGCGATGGACAAGCTGACACGGAAAAATGCCGACCTCATTGTTGGAAACGATGTGTCGCAAGAAGGCGCGGGGTTCAATGTCGATACGAATATTGTGCAGATTTTCGGCTCAGAAGGCCTTGTGGAGTCACTTCCGATGCTGAGCAAGCGTGAAGTGGCGGATCGGCTGATGACGCTGATCACGACACGGATGAAAGCGGCCCAGGGGGCTAAGGGGGCCGCGGAATGATCGCGAAAGTTATTGTCGATGTGCCGAGCCGGGCGACGGATCGGCCTTTTGACTATAAAATCCCGCAGCAGATGCTGGGCTGGGTGGAGGTCGGCAGCCGAGTCGGCGTGCCTTTCGGTGGACGCGTATTGCAAGGCTTTGTCATTGGAATTACTGAACATGCGGATTTCGATGTGAAGAAGCTGAAGCCAATTGCCGAGCTGCTGGATCATATTCCGCCGCTGTCGCCAGATCTCGTTGAGCTTGCAAGCTGGATTAGCGACAAGTATTGCTGCACGCTAACAGCTTCTCTTCAAGCGATGATCCCCGCGGCGCTGAAAGGGAAAGCTGATTCGGTCGTTTCCATCGCAGACGACGAGGTTAACGAGGCTAGCGAAGATAGTCTGCTCGGAGAAGAAGCATGGCTGAGTTACATACGCCAAAATGGCGGAACGATGCGCCTGGCTGCACTACAGGAGCGATTCCCGGAGTCTGCTGCTGATATCAAAGCTGCGGTGAAGCGCGGCACACTAACGGAGCAAGTGACGATTCGGGACAGGCTGTCCGTACGTAAAGTGCTGACCGTGTTTCCTCCGGACAATGAAGCGCTGGCGCTCGAGGCGCTGCAGAACTATCCAGCTAGAGCGGCGAAGCAGCAGGAAGTGCTTCGTTATATGCTGGAGCATCGCGAGCCAATCGCGATGACGGTGCTCGTCGAAGCACTATCGACGACTTCCAGTACGGTACGAGCTGTCGCGGACAAGGGACTGCTCGAGATTCGCGAGATGGAGCAGAGCCGCGATCCTTACGCGGGCAGAGATTTCAAGCGCACGGAGCCGCTTCCGCTGACAGAAGGGCAGCAAGCAGTGTACGCAGAGATTGCGGAGTCGCTTGATGCCGAGCAGTCGCGCGTCTTCTTGCTGCATGGCGTAACCGGCAGCGGCAAGACTGAGGTTTATCTCCAGACGATTGAACGCTGCTTGCAGCATGAAAGGCAAGCCATTGTACTCGTGCCGGAGATCTCGCTGACACCGCAGATGGTCGAGCGCTTCAAAGGCCGTTTCGGCGACTTGGTTGCCGTGCTTCATAGCCGCCTATCCAGCGGTGAACGTTACGATGAATGGCGCAAGATCCGCGAAGGACGCGCGCAGGTTGCGGTTGGCGCGAGATCGGCGATTTTTGCACCTTTTGAACGCATTGGTCTCATAATCATAGATGAAGAGCATGAATCCTCCTACAAACAAGAGGAGACGCCAAAATATCACGCACGCGATGTGGCTGTGAGAAGAGCAAGGCAGCATAGCGCTGCCGTCGTGCTTGGATCAGCAACACCATCGCTGGAGAGCTTCGCGGCGGCTTCGCGCGTCGTCTCCGGCAGCGAAGCGGCGAATACGAGCACAAGCGCATCGGCCTCAACTTCCGCGTCCGCCAAAGCAAGCGGCGCGGCGTTGCTGCCGATGCCGAACCGGGTCGGCGGCCGGCCGATGCCGAAGGTGCATCTCATCGACATGCGCGATGAGCTGAAGAACGGCAACCGCTCGATGTTCAGCCGGCAGCTGCATGAAGCGCTGCTTGAGCGTCTCGAGCGAGGCGAACAATCCGTGCTGCTGCTCAACCGCAGAGGCTACTCCACGTTCGTCATGTGCCGTTCCTGCGGGTATACCGCGCAATGTCCGCACTGCGATATATCGCTGACGTATCATCAGAAGTCGCGCGTCCTGCGCTGCCACTATTGCGGGCATGCCGAGCAGGCGCCGGAGAAATGCCCATCCTGCGAGAGCGAGCATATTCGCTTCTTCGGCACCGGTACGCAGCGGGTTGAAGAGGAACTTGCGAAGCTGTTCCCAGGCATCCGAGTCATCCGGATGGACGTCGACACGACGACAGAGAAGGGCTCGCACGAGAAATGGCTGACGATGTTCGGCGAGCGCAAAGCGGATGTGCTGCTTGGCACGCAGATGGTAGCCAAAGGGCTTGATTTTCCGTATGTTACGCTAGTAGGCGTAATTGCGGCGGACACATCGCTGCATCTGCCTGATTTCCGTTCTGCGGAGAAGACGTTCCAGCTGCTGACGCAGGTGGCGGGGCGTGCGGGAAGACATCAGCTGCCGGGCGAAGTAATCGTACAAACCTACAACCCTGAGCACTATGCCATCGTCACTGCACAACATCACGATTATGCTGCGTTTGTCCAAGAGGAGCTGAAGCATCGGCGCTTCATGGGCTACCCGCCATTTTGCCGGCTTATTGTCGTCACGCTTTCCGATGAACAGCTGCCCCTTCTCATCCAGACGGGAGAAAAGTTGGCATCTACCTTGCGCCAGCTCGCATATGAATCAGGCATAAAAGGATCCATCGATAGCGATGGCACACGTTTTATCGATATATTAGGGCCTGTCGCTTCGCCAATCCCGCGTATGAAAGATCGCTATCGTTTTCAATGTATGGTAAAATATCGAGGAAATGTAAACGCAAACGATCTGCTAAAGCAGGCGATCAGCATGCTTTCGGGGCCGCAAGGGCAGCCGCCAGTGCAGATTAGCGTAGATGTCGATCCGCAAATGATTTTATAACATGACTGTTTATTAGGGGGATTACTCATGGCGATCAGACTGATTGTTCAAGATCCAGATCCGGTTCTGCGCGAGCGGGCCGTCGAAGTAACGAAATTTAATTCTAATTTGCATAAATTGCTGAACGATATGGCAGAAACGATGTATGATGCGGACGGCGTTGGCCTTGCTGCGCCTCAGGTTGGTATTTCGAAGCGCGTTATCGTGGTTGATGTTGGCGATGATAACGGTTTGATCGAAATGGTTAACCCAGAAATTATCGAAGCATCCGGCGAACAGCTCGGACCGGAAGGCTGCCTTAGTATTGCGAAGCTGAACGGTGATGTGAAGCGTGCGCAAGCCATTAAGCTTAAAGGACAGGATCGCGACGGCAATCCGTTCGAATTCGAAGCGACGGACTTCCTCGCTCGCGCATTCCAGCATGAAGTGGATCATCTGAACGGCATTCTGTTCACCGACATTGCCGTATCCATCTATGATGCATCGGCACGCCAGCGTCCAGACGGAGAGTGATCAGATGCGTATCGTATTTATGGGAACACCCGAATTCGCGGTTCCATCGCTGGAAGCGATCTTGGAAGAGGGTCATACCATTGACCTCGTAGTGACACAACCCGATCGGCCCAAAGGCCGCAAAAAAACGCTGACGCCGCCTCCGGTCAAGGAAGCGGCGCTTCTGCGCGGTTTGCCCGTTGCACAACCTGAACGTTTGCGCGGGTCGGAGACGGTCGGTCAAATTGCGGCGCTGAAGCCGGATCTCATTGTAACAGCTGCATACGGACAGATTTTGCCGAAAGCGGTGCTGGAGATTCCTCGTCTTGGCTGCATTAACGTGCATGGCTCTCTATTGCCAAAATATCGCGGCGGCGCTCCGATTCAACGTTCGATTATGAACGGCGAGACGTTGACAGGCGTGACGATTATGTATATGGCGGAAGGTTTGGATACCGGTGATATGATCAGCGTTGTGGAAGTGCCGATCACGGACGATGACACATCGGGCACTTTGTTCGAGAAGCTGACCATCGCAGGCGCGCAGCTCCTCCGTGAGACGCTGCCAAGTATTGAAGCAGGGACGGTACAAGCTGTTCAGCAAAATCATGAAGAAGCGACGTACTCCCCGAACTTGACGCGGGAAGATGAGCGAATCGATTGGAGCCGTCCAGCACGGGCGATCTATAACCAAGTGCGCGGACTTTCGCCGATGGCGGGCGGATTTACGATTTGGAACGGCGAGCCGTTCAAAGTATGGGGCTGCAAGCCGATGGCGCAGAGCCGTTCGAAGGCAGAGCCAGGTACAGTACTCGAAACGACGGACGCGGGCATTGTTGTGCAGACTGGCGAGGATGCGCTCTTGTTGACGGTCATCCAACCGGCAGGCAAGAAGGCCATGAACGCTGTGGAGTGGCTGAAAGGTGCGCGTCTTGAGGCGGGCACTGTTTTCGGCGGAGGTGAAGCGTGAGCGGCCGGGACAAGCAAGGCAATAGTGGCGGCGGTGGCGGACGCGTTGGCGTGAAAAGCGGTCGCTCAGCAGGCTCCGCGCCTTCTGCGAAAGGAAAAGGCGGCAAGCCGCAGCAGCAGCAACAGCAGCGTCGGAAAACTACTCGCGAAGTTGCATTGGATACGCTGCTGAAGGTTGCGGAAGCTGGCGCATACAGCAATCTGCAGCTAAACCGCGCACTGCAGGATGCACAGCTGTCTCGTCCGGATGCTGGGCTCGCTACTGAGCTGGTGTATGGCACGATCCAGCACCAGAGGCTGCTGGACGAAAGGCTCAGCGAGCTTGTGACCAAGGGCTTCAACAAGCTGACGCCTTGGGTGCTTGTGCTGCTGCGCATGAGCGCTTACCAGCTCTTGATGCTGGACCGCATCCCTGCGCATGCCGCCGTGAACGAGGCTGTCGTCATCGCGAAGCGTCGCGGTCATAGCGGGATCTCGGGCATGGTTAACGGTGTACTCCGTAATATGGAGCGCAATCTGGCAGAAATGCGGAAGCCGCTCGAGATAACGGATCCTGTGAAGCGGATTGGCATCACGTATTCGTACCCGGACTGGCTCGTGAAGCGCTGGATTGGTACTTATGGCGAAGCGGTAACGGAACAGATCTGCGCAGCGGGCAATGAGCCTCCGCACAATAGCGTCCGTGTGAATCCGCTGCGATTGTCCCGTGACAAGGCAGCTGCGATGCTCACGGAAGGCAGCGGCGGCGAAGCGATAGTGGAAGCTTCGAAGCTTTCTGCACATGCGCTGATTGTGAGCGGCGTTGGCAACGTGGCAGGAACCGATGGCTACCGCACAGGGCTCTGGTCGCTGCAAGACGAGAGCTCGATGCTCGTAGCCGAAGTGTGCGCACCGAAGCCGGGCATGAAGGTGCTCGATTGCTGCGCGGCACCTGGCGGGAAGACGACGCATCTCGCGGAGCTGATGGAAGATCGCGGGCAGGTCATCGCCAATGACGTGCATCCGCACAAGAAGCAGCTCATCGAGGAGCAGGCCGCGCGGCTTGGTCTAACTTCGGTGCAAGCCGTTACCGGCGATGCGGCTGAGCTGGCATCCCAGTTCGAGCCGGGCAGCTTCGATGTCGTGCTGCTCGATGCCCCTTGCTCCGGCTTTGGCGTTATTCGCCGCAAGCCGGAGATCAAATGGACGAAGAGCGCCGAGGATGTCCATGCGATTGCTGCCCTGCAGGAGCAGCTCATGGATGAAGCGGCGAAGCTCGTCCGCCTTGGCGGCACGCTCGTGTACAGCACATGTACGATCGAGCGTGAAGAGAACGAGAGCCAAGTGGCGAAGTTCCTCGAGCGCCATCCGGCGTACAAGCTCGATGCAGAATGGCCGGAGCAGATGCTTCGTCCATTGCAGGAAGCGCATGCTATCGCTGAGCCATTCAGCGGCATGGTACAGCTGCTGCCGCAGCAATTCGGCAGCGATGGCTTTTTCATCGCCCGTTTGACTCGTCACTCGTAAACATGTGAATAGCGCCCATGACAGCTCAAAGTGGTCTGTTATGGGCGTTTGTGGTAAAATGATCGAAGGCGCAGGCATAGCTTTAAGCTGGCGGCGAACCTATTTTCTAAAGAAACAGGTGCAATCCGATGAAACCATTCATCTATGACTATACGCTAGAGCAGCTTCAAGATTGGATGAAAGAGAACGGCGAGTCCGCATTCCGCGGCACTCAGCTGTTCGAGTGGCTCTACGTGAAGCGCGTCAAGAGTTTCGAAGACATGAGCAATCTGTCGAAGTCCCTTCGTCAGAAGCTCGACGACCAATTCCAATTCGTAACCCTAACCGAAATTACACGCTTTGAATCGAAAGACGGCACGGTCAAGTTTTTGTTCGGCTTGCATGATAACCATGCAATCGAGACGGTTATTATGCGCCATAGCTACGGCAACAGCATCTGCGTCACGACGCAAGTCGGCTGCCGGATCGGCTGTACGTTCTGTGCTTCTACCCTCGGCGGCTTGAAACGCAACCTGACTGCTGGCGAGATCGTCGCTCAGGTTGTTGTCGCACAGCAGCTGCTTGACGCAACGAACGAGCGCGTGTCGAGCATCGTAATCATGGGCTCCGGCGAGCCATTCGAGAATTATGACGCAACGATGACATTCCTGCGGCTCATGATTCACGAGAAAGGGCTGAACATCGGCCAACGCCACATCACGGTATCGACGAGCGGTATCGTTCCGAGCATGTACAAGTTCGCGGAGGAGAATACGCAAATTAACCTCGCGATCTCGATCCATGCGCCGAACGACAAGCTTCGTTCCAAGCTGATGCCGGTTAACCGCCGCTTCCCATTCGAGGAAGTGATGGAAGCTTGCCGCAACTACATCGCGAAGACAGGACGCCGGATTACGTTTGAATACGCGCTGATTGGCGGCGTGAACGATCAGAACGAGCATGCGGAAGAGCTTGCGCAAGTGCTCAAGGGCATGCTGTGCCACGTCAATCTCATTCCGGTCAACCATGTGCCGGAGCGGGATTATGTGCGTACGCCGCGTGAGCAGATTTTCGAGTTCCATCGCATTCTAGAGAAAAACAAAATCAATGCCACAATCCGCAGAGAACAAGGCCATGACATCGCAGCTGCATGCGGACAGCTTCGTGCTAAACATATGGAGTCTACGGCGGGGTGATGAGTTGTGATAATCGCTTATCGAAGTGATGTTGGGCGAATTCGAACAATTAACGAGGACTCAGCGTGGTCGGAGCAATTGGAATCCGGCCTCGTTGTAGCGGTTGTTTGCGACGGCATGGGCGGTCATAAGGCTGGCGAGGTTGCCAGCCAATTGGCTGTCGATACATTCCGTGAAGCTTTGGGAGGCATCTCGGCATCCCTTACGCTTGAAGAACGTAAAACATTAATGAGCCAAGCGATATTGCAAGCGAATGAAGCTGTTTATGAAGCAGCTTCTGGCAACGAGCAGTACCACAACATGGGTACGACGATCGTTGCTGCACTTATTCAAGATGATAATGCAGTTATAGGTCATATCGGCGACAGCCGCGTGTACAAGTGGCGGGACCAAGTGTTGACGCAATTGACAGACGATCACACACTCGTCAATGAGCTTGTGAAGTCTGGTCAGATTACGCTCGAAGAAGCGGCAACGCATCCGCGCCGCAACGTCATCACTAGAGCACTCGGAACAGATGAGCAGGTTGAAGTAGATATTATTTGCACGGGCTGGCGTGAAGAAGACATGCTCATGCTGTGCAGCGATGGGTTGACAACGATGGTCAGTCCTTCCGAAATCATAGGTACCTTGGAGCAGAATGAGCTTAGCTTGGATCAGAAGGCGGATAGACTCCTGCAGCTTGCCTTGCAAGCCGGCGGAGACGATAATATCACGGTCATTCTGCTGCATCATGCCGAAGACACGAAGCAAGAGGAGTGATCGACATGATAGGACATGAACTCGGCGGACGTTACGAGATTATTACGCGTATTGGCGGAGGCGGCATGGCGCTTGTTTACAAAGCCCATGATATTCTGCTGAACCGCAATGTGGCCGTGAAGGTGCTGCGTCAGCAATTTGTCCATGATGAAGAATTCATTCGTCGTTTCAGACGCGAGGCGCAATCAGCTGCCGCGCTGTCGCATCCGAATGTCGTCAGCATTTACGACGTTGGTCAGGAAGACGATACGCATTATATTGTCATGGAGTATGTTGAAGGCAACAACTTGAACGAAATCATTAAAGAACGGGCGCCGCTTCAGTCAGACGAGGCAGTCCGGATTGCGACTCAAATTTGCGATGCACTTGATCATGCGCATCATAACCAAATTATTCATCGCGATATCAAGCCGCACAATATTCTTATTGGCAAGAACGGACGCGTGAAAGTAACCGACTTCGGTATCGCGCGTGCGGTGACGTCCTCGACGATTACGCAAACCGGATCGGTAGTAGGATCCGTGCATTATTTTTCTCCTGAGCATGCCAAAGGAATCGTCACTGGCGAGAAATCCGATATTTACTCGCTCGGGATTGTGCTGTATCAGATGGTGACTGGGAAGCTGCCATTCCTTGGCGAGAGCCCGATCAGCGTCGCGCTGAAGCATTTGCAGGAGCATTTTGCGGAGCCGCGTACGATTAACCCATACATACCGCAAAGTGTGGAGAACATTATTCTTCGTTCCATGCGCAAGAATCCGAACGAGCGTTACGCATCGGCTTCAGAGATGCTGATCGATCTCGAGACGGCGCTTCAGCCGGAACGATTGGATGAACCGAAGATTACGTTCGGTCATCCGGATTTCGACGAGACGCGCGTCATGCCTGCTATTCGCGGTAGCATTGCGGATAAGTTTGCGGCATCGGCAGTCGCATCGAAGACTGAGCCAGTGGATACAGCGCAGATTTCTGCAAAAGCAGAGGACGACGATAACGAGAAAGACAAGTCGGACCGTTGGAACTCCAAGGGGCTTGAAGAAGAGCCGCGCAAGAATAAATGGGTTAAGCCTGTCGTCACCGTATTCGTTACGTTCCTCGTCATCGGCCTTGTGTATTGGGGCGCGATGACTGTGCTGAGCTGGTTCGATATTAAAGAGGTTGACGTTCCTTATGTCGTTAATAAGACGGAAACCGAGGCACGGACGATGCTTGAGCAAGCAGGCTTGAAGGTCGAGGAACCGACCGTCTATACGGAGAAGCCGGACATCCCGAAAGACGTGGTGTACGAGCAGTCGAAGCCGAACCAGCGCGTGAAGGTAGGCTCTTTCATCAAGCTGTACGTCAGCAAGGGACCGAAGCTGGAAACGGTAAGCGACTATAAGGGCAAGAGCTATGAGGATACGTACAATACCCTGGTCAGCCTTGGGGTTGACGAGAACAGCATTGAGAAGACCGAAGTGTTCAGCGATGAGACGCCAGGTACCATTATCGAGCAGACGCCTGCTTCCGGCGAACAGTTCGATCCGAAGACGGCGAAGTTCAGCTTCACCGTCAGCCAAGGCAAAGAGACGTTCCCGATGCCGAAGCTTATTGACATGACCGAGAAAGAAGCGATCGCGCTGATCAAGTCGAAAGGGCTCAAGATCAACGAAGCGGATATCGTTCGCGAGCCAAGCTACAAACCGGAAGGAACGGTAATCGCGCAGTATCCGTTCGATCCGGAAGCTTCAGTATCTGAAGGGGAAGCAATCACGCTGACCGTCAGCTCCGGCTTGCCGGATGAAGCGCTCGAGTATACGTTCAATATCGTGATTTCACCAGCGGTTGCCGGCAAAACGAGCGAGATTCGCATTACGTACACGGATGCCCGCGGCGAGAATATTGAATGGGGCAAGCGTAAAATCAAAGATACGCAGACGTTCCCGGTTAAGGTCATCTTAAGTCCAAACACGGAAGCGAGCGTTACGATCTATCGAGATAAACAGTTTACCGATACATTCTCCAAGACATACGATGATGTGAAGTCGGGAGCTGAAGGGGCACCTGAGACGGTGCCTGGAACTGAAACGCCGCCGGTCGACCAGCCGGCACAAACCGAGGAGAGTCCAACTGATGGCAATACGACCACCACAAACGAGCAGCCAGCGGATCCACAAGACCAGCAGCCGGCCAACCAAACAGCAGAGCAATAATGAATCGCAGACGGGGCGAATTGTCAAAGCATTGAGCGGCTATTATTATGTACGGCCGCTTGATGCAGCTTCGGATGAGCAGCCTATTCAGTGCAGAGCGAGGGGCATCTTCAAGAAGCGCGGCGAATCGCCGCTTGTCGGCGACGTCGTCGAGTTCGAGGAGACGGAGAACGGCGAAGGCGCTGTAAACTCGATTTCGGCTCGCTCGTCCGAGCTCATTCGTCCGCCTGTCGCGAATATTGATCTAGCTGTACTCGTTTTCTCGGTGACCGAGCCGACGCTTAATTTGCAGCTGCTCGACAAGTTTCTCGTTCATATCGAGCATGCTCGCATCGACGCGGTGCTTTGCCTCAGCAAGCAGGATTTGACGGAGGAAGGCGAAGAAACGGAAGAAGCGCGTACCGCTTTGAACGACGTTCTGCGCATTTACGAGCCGATCGGCTACGAAGTGCTAGTGACAAGCTCCAAGCAAGGGGAAGGGACAAGCGCCTTGTCTGAACGGCTGAAAGGGCATCTTGCGGTGTTCGCAGGCCAATCCGGCGTAGGCAAGTCATCGCTTCTCAACGCGCTCGTTCCGGGATTGACGCTTGAAACGAATGAAATTAGCAACCGGCTTGGCCGGGGCAAACATACAACACGCCATGTGGAGCTCATCGATATTGGCGGCGGCTACGTAGCAGATACGCCGGGCTTCAGCCAGCTTGATTTTGCCGAGCTAGGGATTGAAGAACTGGGCAGCTGTTTCAGGGAAATGCAGCAGCTATCAGCTTCCTGCAAATTCCGCGGATGCACCCACCTGCATGAACCGGATTGCGCCGTGCGCGCAGCGTTAGAGCAAGGTGAGATCGCGCCAAGCCGCTACAACAACTATGAGATCTTCATGGCAGAAATGAAAGAGAAAAAGCGGAGGTACTGAAATGTCTATCATTGCACCATCGATTCTGTCGGCGAATTTCGCCGCACTCGCAGAAGAGATTAAAGACGTTGAGCATGCCGGTGCCGATTGGATTCATATAGATGTCATGGACGGTCATTTTGTACCGACTTTAACGTTTGGCCCACTAGTGATTAATGCGGTCCGGCCGGCAACGAAGCTGACGTTTGATGTGCATCTTATGATCGAGCGTCCGGAGCTTCATATTCCATCGTACATCGCAGCAGGCGCGGACCGGATTACGGTTCATGCCGAAGCTTGCGTCCATCTGCACCGCGTAATTCATCAGATCAAAGAAGCCGGTCTTCCGGCAGGCGTTGCACTTAACCCAGCTACGCCACTGAGCGTGCTTGAGCATGTGCTGGACGATATTGATATGGTCCTCATTATGACGGTGAATCCGGGCTTCGGCGGACAGAAGTTCATCCCGCAATCGCTTCAGAAGCTTCGTCAGCTTCGTACGATGCTGGAGGCTCGCGGCTTAGGCGACATGCTCGTTCAAGTCGATGGCGGCATTAACGCCGACACAGCGTCTCTCGTAACGGAAGCAGGCGCGAATGTGCTCGTTGCCGGCAATGCGGTGTTCAATGAGCAAGACCGCGCAGCTGCAATCGCGGCTCTGCGCTAGGAGGGGCAAATGATGAGCGGCAACATAAAGAAGGGGCTATGGATGGCGCTCTACAGCGCAGGCTGCGGTTTAATGCTATCCATTTTCCCATTTATCAAAAGCGGCGTTAATCTGATCTTCTCTTTGCTTGCTTTAGTGATTGCGATCTTCTATTTCAAACGGTCCTCATCGCTTCGCTCGCGTATCGTATTTGTCGTCTTTGCGTTGCTCTTCTTTGTCTTCTTTACTTTTGTCATGGCAGTAGTTCTCTACTCCAGGTCGCAGTCGCTTCCAGGCGCAGCCTGAACCTAAACTACTGTCCCATACCCGGAATAGGACAGTCATCTATCGCATAGGATGGTTACATGAACGAACGTTCTTGTAACCTTTTTTATTTGGGAGGGGCGAGAGCTGTTACGGATGGATTGAACAGAAGTTTTGCTTTGCAGCAAAACTTTTAGGAGGGGTGGAGCATGAAATTTTACACGATCAAGCTGCCAAAGTTTTTGGGTGGCTTTGTGAAGGCGATTCTGAATACGTTTCAGAAGAACTGAGGCTCTGGCCATGGCAACGGCAGCGAGAGCATCATCTTCAGCGAGGCGTGGATTAGAATCGGATGTAGCGGCATTCTAGCGCGCAGAACACAGCTATGGCATCTTGCTGACGGCTGGATTCTGCGCCTAGACATGCAAAAAAGCACCTGATCGAAATCAGGTGCTTTTTGTCCATGGCTTTATGCCGTTATACACGAGTAACTAGGCCCGATTTCAGAGCCCGTGTGCTGACATAAACACGTTTCGGCTTGCCGTTAACGAGAATTCTAACTTTCTGTACGTTAACGCCCCAAGAGCGGCGAGTTTTGTTGTTAGCGTGCGAGACATGGTTACCTACACCAGGACCTTTGCCCGTAATGAAACATTTGCGAGACATGGAATACACCTCCCTTGAAGATTCACTGCAAACAAACAGACTCCAATATAATATCACATGTCCGTGCATTCATCAAGCATTAGCTTATAGTAATTCTACCCTAAGAAAACGCTTATGATGCAGAATATGGTCGAAAATAGGGTGCTGGACTTCAAAAACGTCGTTATTTATAGTACAATGCTATTTAGTCCATAATAATAACGGTGAAGGAGTGGTATCCATGCCTCTGCAGATCAATTCGGAATTCGGAAACGTTCATATAACAGACCATGTCATCTCCGTCCTTGCTGGTTCAGCGGCAATGGATTGTTATGGACTGGTAGGTATGGCTTCGAGAAAGCAGCTGAAAGACGGCATCGCCGAGCTGCTTGGTCGAGATAACTTGTCGCGCGGTGTCGAAGTCCACCGAGAGAACGATTACTTACACATTGATTTGTACATCATCGTGAGCTACGGCACAAAAATATCCGAGGTCGCACATAACATTCAATCGAAAGTGAAATATGTGATGAATGAGGTTGTCGGCGTCAAGGTAGACGTTGTCAATATTTTTGTCCAAGGCGTACGGGTATCTCGGTAGGAAGGGGTAATTTCGTTTGACTAAACGCTTTATTAACGGCTCGGACTTTATGGGAATGGTACTGAGCGGAGCGGAAAACTTACACAACAATGAAGAGCGCATTAACGCGCTAAACGTGTTCCCGGTACCTGACGGCGATACCGGAACAAATATGAATCTAACGATGACCTCGGGCAAACGCGAGCTGCAAAGCAAGCCCTCTCCAGCAGTGGGCAAAGTTGCGGAAGCGCTTTCCAAAGGTCTATTGATGGGCGCTCGGGGCAACTCGGGTGTTATTCTGTCACAACTGTTCCGCGGCTTCGCTAAGAGCATCAGCCAGTTGGAGCAGATTGATCCGAACCAATTCGCAGCGGCACTGCAAAGCGGCGTTGATATGGCGTACAAGGCGGTCGTGAAGCCCGTCGAAGGTACGATTCTTACTGTAGCCAAAGATGCTGCGAAGCATGCAGTATTCTGCGCGAAGCGGACGAATGACCTGACAGAGCTTATGTCAGAGGTCGTTGCGAAGGCGAACGAATCGCTTGCGCGGACGCCGGATTTGCTGCCTGTATTGAAACAGGTAGGCGTAGTTGACTCGGGCGGGCAGGGTCTCGTATGCATCTATGAAGGGTTTCTTCGTGCGATGAAAGAAGAGCAGGGCATTAGCACAGATCCATCTTCGATCGGTACGGAAGCGGCATTCCCTGAGCTGTTCAAGGCTGCGAATACAGGGACGCCAGCGGCAGCAGCGACTGCACCAGCAGCTAAGCGTCCGGTTCAAGCGAACGGAAGCGCGCAGTCGCGCCTTGTAACAGAAGACATTGAATTCCTGTACGATATGGAGTTCTTTATAAATCGCAAGCTGGGCGATCGCCATGCACTTCGTTTCGACGAAGCTTTGTTCAAAGGCATGCTCAGCAGAGACGGCGATTCCATTATCATCATTGCCGATGACGAAATCATTAAAGTTCATGTTCATACACGCAAGCCCGGAGATGTGCTCAACCATGCGCTTCAGTATGGTGAGCTGACTCAAATTCATATCTTGAACATGCGTGAGCAGCATCGGGATCTGCTTCAAGAAGAGATGGCAGAACTGAGCAGCACGACTGCACCAGCTTCCAACGAAGAGCTTCATGAGACGGCGATTGTAGAGGAAGCCGCGCTAGGCTTGGCAGTATCCGAGGTGCTGACAGGCGCACAGGCAACTTCGCTCTCCGCAGAGCAAGCGCATGAGTGGGCGCCGTTCGGCATTATCGCGGTAGCGATGGGTGAAGGCATCGGTTCGATTTTCCTCGATAACAATGTAGACGTAGTGCTTTCCGGCGGCCAGTCCATGAACCCGTCGACAGAAGATTTCGTCAACGCGATCGATTCGCTATCTGCTGAACATATTTTCTTGCTGCCGAACAATGGCAACATCATTCTAGCTGCTCAGCAGGCTGCTGAACTGTCAGAACGCCATGTAACGGTTATCGGTACGAAGACGATTCCACAGGGTCTTGCTGCAGTGCTCGCTTTCAAAGAAGAGGGCACGGCTGAGGAGAACACGGAGGCGATGAACGTCGCTTCCAAGAACGTCCGTTCCGGACAAGTGACCAGCGCGGTTCGAAATACGGAAATTGACGGTATTACAATCCAAGAGGGCGATTACATCGGCATCATGGAGAAGTCGATCGTAGCGTCGTCTGCAAGCTTGCAAGAGACATGCCAAGCGCTGCTGAGCCGGATGCTCGAGGACGGGGGCGAACTCGTTACGATTTTGACTGGTGAACAGGCAAATGCAGCAGAGACAACGGAATTCGTCACATGGGCGCAGGGAACGTTTGACGAGGCTGAATTCGAAGTGCATGCTGGCGGTCAACCGCTTTATCCATACCTTTTTGCAGTGGAATAGGGGGCATGTAGTGTGAGCGCAGTCAAAATCATTACGGACAGCACGGCCGATGTGCCGAAGCGCGTTCGAGAACAATATGGCATCGAGATGGTGCCTTTGAAAGTGTTGTTCGGAGAACAATCGTTTCTCGATGGAGTGACGATCACGAACAACGAGTTCTATGAGCGTCTGGCGAAAGCCGATATGCTGCCGAAGACGTCCCAGCCGTCGCCGACGGAATTTATGGAGATGTACGAGCGGCAGCTGGCCCAGAAACCGGATCAATCGATTATTTCTATTCATCTGGCTTCCGCGCTTAGCGGCACTTATCAGTCCGCCGTTCTGGGCTCGAATCTGCTTGAGACACCTGGCGATATTACGGTGATCGACTCGAAGTCGGCTTCTTACGGCTGCGGTATGCTTGTCGTGAAAGCGGCTGAGATGGCTGCTGCCGGCGAGCCGAAAGAGCGAATCGTCGAGAAGATTAATGACATCATCCAGGATCGTAAAATGTATTTCTTGCTCGATACGCTCGACTACTTGCAGAAGGGCGGCCGGATCGGCAAAGCGGCTGCATTGTTCGGATCGATTCTGAACATCAAGCCGATTCTGTCGATCGATCAGGAAGGCGTCGTGACAGCGGTTGATAAGGTGCGCGGCACGAAGAAAGCGATGCAGCGCATCGTTGATCTGTTCAAGCAGGACTTCGGTGACGATCCTGTTGAGATGACAGTAGGCTGGACGCACAAGAGCGAGCTTGCGAAGGAGCTTGCAGCTCTGGCGCAGACGCAGCTGAAAGTCGTAACAATCAGACAAACGGAGATCGGCTCCGTTATCGGAACGCATGCTGGCCCTGGTGCGGCGGCGTTATTCATTACGCGAGTGTGAGGTTTGGGAGATGAAGCTGGATGAACTTTCAGTCCGGCAAATAAAAGGCGTGAGTGCTCAGAAGGAACAGGAGCTTCACGCCTTTGGCGTTCATACGATCGCTGATTTGCTGGATTATTTTCCGTTTCGGTATGAGGATTACCGCATTCGGAACATTGGGGAAACGAAGGACGGAGAGAAAGCGACGTTCGAAGGCAAAATTATGGGCAATCCCGTGCTGCAGCGCTACGGAAAGGCGAAGACCCGACTAACCGTCAAGATAGCCATCGAGAACGTGCTCATCACTGCGGTATGGTTCAATCGGCATTTTCTACAGGAGCAGCTAGTCCCTGGAAGAGATATTGTCATTACGGGGAAGTGGGAGCAGCATCGGCTGCAGATGACGGTGTCCGATTCGGAGTTCCCCGATAAAGGGAAAGCCCGGTCCGGGACGCTGCAGTCGGTCTACTCCGTTGGGGGCAGCATTACGCAGCAATGGATTCGCAAAACGATCGATCAGGCGCTTCTGCAATACGGAGCGATGATTGAAGAGGTGCTGCCGGTCGAGCTTATGGACAAGCATGGATTGATGCCGCGCAAAGACGCGGTCATGCATATCCATCATCCCGAGGATATCGCGATGGGACAGACGGCGAGGCGGCGGCTAGTGTACGAGGAGCTGTTCTTGTTCCAGCTCAAGCTGCAAGCGTACCGTTCGATGAATCGCAAACGGATGGATGGCGTGGCGCATGTCGTTGATGGGGAGTCCATTCGTGTCTTTGTGCGGACGCTGCCTTTCGAGCTGACGGATTCGCAGAAGAAGGTTGTCAACGAGATTCTCATCGACATGCGATATCCTTCGTGCATGAACAGACTGCTTCAAGGCGACGTTGGCTCGGGGAAGACGGTCGTGGCCGCTATTGCGCTCTTTGCGACCGTAAAAGCCGGTCATCAAGGCGCGCTCATGGTGCCGACGGAGATACTAGCGGAGCAGCATCATCGCTCGCTGCAGAAGCTTCTGGGCGGCGTAGGGCTGCAAGTAGGTTTGCTGACGGGAAGCCTGACTGAGAAGAAGCGGCGGGATGTGCTTGCGGGGCTGCAAATGGGGCTTATCGACGTTATCGTCGGTACGCAGGCGATTATTCAGGAAGGCGTTAATTTCCGCAGTCTTGGCCTCGTCGTGACGGATGAGCAGCATCGGTTCGGCGTTAACCAGCGAAGCGTTCTGCGACGCAAAGGAATGAATCCGGACGTGCTGACGATGACGGCGACGCCAATTCCGCGTACGCTCGCCATTACCGCGTTCGGCGATCTGGATGTCTCGACACTTCGCGAGCGCCCGTCAGGACGTAAGCCGATTCAGACAAACTGGGTCAAGCACAATATGCTGGACCGGGTCCTTGGCTTTATCCGCCGGGAAGTGGGAGCAGGGCGTCAATGCTACTTCATCTGTCCGCTTATTGAAGAGTCGGACAAGCTCGATGTGCAGAACGCGATAGACCTGCATATTCAGATTCAGCAGGCATTTCCGGATCTGCGGATTGGCTTATTGCACGGACGCCTGACGACCGCGGAGAAAGACGAAGTGATGCGTGCTTTTAGCGAGAACGAAGTGCATGTTCTTGTCGCAACGACGGTAGTTGAGGTTGGTGTGGACGTACCGAATGCAACGCTGATGGTCATTATGGATGCGGTGCGGTTCGGGTTGTCGCAGCTTCATCAGCTGCGCGGACGAGTTGGACGGGGCGCTCATCAATCGTATTGCGTGCTCATTGCGGATCCGAAGTCCGAGAACGGCCGCGAGCGGATGAAGATTATGACCGAGACCGACGATGGCTTCGAAGTATCACGGAGGGACCTTGAACTGCGCGGGCCAGGCGACTTCTTCGGCACGAAGCAGAGCGGGGTTCCTGACTTCAAGCTCGCCGATATGGCAGCTGATTTCGGCGTGCTGGAGGATGCCAGGGATGATGCGGCAGAGCTGACTGCCAAGCCGGAGTTCTGGACTGCAGCCGCATACGCGAGACTGCGCGAGGTGCTTAGGCGTGAGCAACTTTTTCAGGGTGAGCTGCTGGACTAGTTTTTAAACGCGGACGCGCGGCATATAGTACAACGTATGGCTTTTAGAAGCCGGACGGAGGTGCTATATCGAAGATGAGCTACACGAAATACGGCATACGGCCGGATCTGGTCGAGCGTGTGAAAGTGAAGATGAAGAACCCCGTCACCAAGGATAAAGTGAAGATGCTGCTCAATGGTGTGACTAAATACGATTTGCAGGATCGACTGAAGGTAAAGAAGCTCGTTCGGGCAGCGGCCGGGGTTTTGCAAGAGCCGCTAACGGAGCTCCAAGAAGAGCAGCTGATCTCGTTCGTGCTTGGTCAGAAGATCGACCCGAACAATACGCTGCATTTAATTAAATTATGGGCAATGTTCCGCTAATCTTCGGATTGGCGGATTTTTTTTTAGCTCGAAAGAGGCTCTATGCAGGAAGGATCGTCATAGCTCACGCTGCCCACTGTTTTCGCGACTGGATAGGCATCCATCAGTTCCGACGGAAACGGGATGAGCAGCTGATCAAGCTCGGCACGGCTCTGAATGCGCCGGTTCAGCCATAGATGCTCGTCCTCTTCGTGAAGAATAACCGGCATCCGATCGTGAATCGGTTCCATCAGCTCGTTCGGTGATGTGGTGAGGATGGTGCACGTGCTTAGCTTAATGCCTTCTTGAGATACCCAAGTATCGTACAATCCCGCCATGCTGAACACTTTACGGTCCTGTCTCACAATTCGCATCGGCTGTTTGCCATCCGGGTCTTGCCGCCAGTCATAGAACCCGTCTGCCGGTATAATGCAGCGCTTACGACGTATGAGTTCGCGGAATGCAGGCTTCTCCCAAGCCGTCTCCGCACGCGCATTAAGCATCTTCGGACCAACCTTCGGACTTTCTGACCATGAAGGGACAAGCCCCCATTTGAGTTCGCCAAGGCGGTTCTGCTCTCCGTCATTGATAATCGCCATGATCATCTGGCCCGGGGCTACGTTGTATTTGGGTTTATGAAAAGGCGCATTCGTTTGGGAGATGAAATATCGTAGCATTAGCTCTTCCATCGTAATCGTGATCGTATACCGTCCGCACATTCGGCTGCAGCCCCCTTTATCATGACGAAAGTCATCTTGCTTAAGTATACTACTTGCGGCTAATCGAAGGTAGTGAAGCCGATACTATACGATGTTGCAGGCAATTGATACGAGGAGGAAGAGGTGTAATGAGCCAACTGCTCAAGCTGTTACTGTTCTTATTGCGGCTGCCGTTAAAGCTGATTGGCTACATCGCGATGAAGCGGCGAGCTAGAATGAGCTCTGAGCAGCTGCTGCAGCATGCAGAGCCTCCGAAGCTGCACAAGGAGTATGTCCGGGAGCTGCGGCAAGGTTGGACTGCACAAGCGAAGCAGTTAAAGGGACGGCAAGGCGAGAATAGTCGAGCGCAGGAATATACCAAAGAGGAATGTGCGCTCATCCATCGGATTCACCACGAAACAGAGCAGGCTAACCGGAACAATGTGACGCGAACGGAAGCGTATCGATCGATTTATTTTCGCTGTCAGGAGCTGCACTGGGCGCTGCTCGCGCATGTCGTTTCCCGCAATGGCGGCTGGAACATGACGGACTTGCAAGGCGATCTGCTGCCGAGGCTGCTTGATGATGGTCAACGCGAGGAAACGTTTCTGCTGCTCGAGCGTGTGAATTCATTAATCTTCCATGATGCCTACCCGCAGCTGCTGCTCTATGAAGCTTCTTGCAAAGCGGGCAGAGAGCTGTTCGATTTGCTGCCGGCCTTCCAAGTATCCGTGTTTATGAAGCCGGTCTGGTCGCAGTTCTGGAAGCGTAGAGACCCGGCACTGCTTACGACAGCGCTGATCGTGAATGAGCAGCATGTCATCGAGGAGCCGATTGTGCAAAGTCCATTCTTCAAGGAGCATGTACTCAATCAGCTGTCCTTTCAGCTGCAATCGCCGATGCAGACGAACGCCGTTTTCATGCCTTACTGTACACCTGACAGAGTGGAGAAGAAGCTGGCTGGTCTCATTATCGAAAATTTCTGCGATCTGCAGGAGCGAATTGAATTCGGCAAACGCATGTATGCAATCTTATTCGGCGTACCCGAGGTGAGGGCAGGCGTGCATGCTTTCGTTCGTGCGGTGCCTCATACGGGCTCGAGAGCGGATTATGCGCCGCAGCTGTTCACTAAGGAGCATGATGCAGTTGCTTCTTTGGACAAATATACCGAGAAGCTGGATGGCTGTGAGCTGCGAGCAGGTGCTTCAAAGCTGACCAGCCTAGTGCTGTCTTCAGCATGGGAGGACATCCCGTTCGAGGCCCCGGATAGAGAGGATTGGTTCATTTCATTGAATGAGAAGGACAGGTTAAATCAGTATTTCGCAGAACTACCATTGCCGGGAGTCTTCGATATGACAGAGGAGCATTATTACGCGCTTAACAAAATCGAGCTTGCCGTGCTTGCGGCTGAAGGGCTTCAAGTGGCATTCCACGAGAGAAGAAAAGGCGATAAAACGTGCTGACGCATTCACGTGCAGCCCTTTTTATCGCCTTTTTTTTGCTAATGTTAGCCTCTAACGCTTCAGAAGCTCCCACCGGTACACATACTCAAACAGGAATTCGAATGCTTCCAGATGGCGCTTCGCCTCGAACGCGTTCGCGCCCCAGGCGTAAATGCCGTGCTTACGCAGCATAATGCCCGGAATACGGGGATCGAGTCGCTCTGTCACTTCCGGTACGATGCTCGGAATATGCGCGAAGTTCGATACGATCGGAATATCGATATGCGCTTCTTCATCCCAAATGTTGAACGCCTTGATCAGCTCGACACCGTCCACCGGAATCGATTTGCGCTCCCAGAACAGCTCGGACACGATGCTGTTGAACACGGAATGGATGTGAAAGATCGCACCGGCGCCAGTCTGGCGGTAAATCTCGCAGTGGATCAGCGTCTCTGCAGAAGGCTTCAACCGCGTTGTCTCGCACGGCTTGCCTGTTTGATCGACGAACAGGAAGTCCTCCGGTGTCGACAACGACTTATCTTTGCCGCTCGCCGTAATGGCGAAGTGGAATTCATCCGGCGTGTAATCGCCAACGCGGATGGACAGATTGCCGCTTGTGCCCGGGAACCAGCCGCGGGAAGCGAACAGGCTCTTCACTTCGGTAAGCTCTGCAAGCGCGCGCTGTTTATCTTCTGTAGCAATTTGATTAAAAGTCGACATAGCTTAAGTCGTAGCCTCCTGCAGTTTCAATACTTGTATGACATCATGGAAGGTCTCGAACGGATGGAACGGAAGTCCGAGCTCCTGACATTTCAGAATCAGATGAGAGCGGGCGAATACGGTATCGACGAGCTTCGCACCTTCAAAATCCGTCACGCTGTCGCCGATAATGATTCGCTCATAGCGGTCACCAGGGAAGCGGCGGATGATGGAAGATTTGCACATGCCGCAATCGGTCTTACATTCGCCTTCGCATGGATGAGGCCAAGTGATCTCAATCTGCTCGCCGGAGAAGTCGCTGCCGTTGCAGTATATATGCTCCTCTGGAATGCCGAATGGCGCGAGCAGCGGATACACGAAGAAGTCAATACCGCCGCTCGTTACGTAGAACTCGATACCGGCATCTTGGCAGAATTGAAGCAGCTCGGCAAAGCCTGCGCGAATCTTCGCATTCGAGATCGCGTAGTCGACAACCTCACGCTTCATCGAAGCAGGAAGCAAGCGGAATAGTTCGCCTACACCTTCCCGGATCGTCTTGCGCTGCGCGACGATATCGTTCACAATCGCTTCCCAGCCGGCAGGATTGAAGTGGCGAATGATCGCGACTATGTTATCGTTCTCGGTAATCGTTCCGTCAAAATCACAAAAAATGACGCGCTTCAGGCTGCCTGCATCATGTTGTTTGTTCACTGTCATTACTGTTTATACCCCCACAATTCAATCGCGGCTTTGAGCGCTTCATTGCCGGGCTGTGCTGCCGCATCCGGCAGCGGAACACCGGCGCTGGCCGCGACGATCGCTTGGCGGAATGCATGACCGCCAACTGCGGTTCCCATCGGATGTCCGTGGATGCCGCCGCCTGCATTCACGACAACTTCGGAGCCGAAGTCGCGCAGGATCAGCGGCACGAGGCCAGGGTGAATGCCTGCGGATGGTACCGGGAAGCTCGTGCGCACAGGCAGCGCCGAATCGATAAGAGCGGCTTGAACCGCGAGATTCTCTTCTCTTGGCATGACGACCGAGCCGTACGGTGAAGGGAAGAGGGCGAGATCCGCGCCAGCGAGCCGCATTAGCTTGCCGAGCAGAAGCGGTGCAGAAATGCCGTAATGCGGCGATGGATAGAGAGCTCCGGCCATCGCGGGATGAGCGGCAATAGGCACTGAAATTTCCGGATCACTGCTGAGCTCATGCAGAACATCGTAACCGTAAGCTAGGACGTTGAAGAGAAGCGCATTCGCGCCTGTTGCAATCGCGCGCTTCGCATTGGAAGCCAGCTTCGAAGTCGGACCGGTCAAGTTCACGGCATAGAGCAGCTTTTGACCCGTTTCTGCTTCTGCTTGACGAGCCGCTTCCATACAAGCTTCAACACGTTTCTCGAGCGGTGTGAGCGGGTTCTCGAATAGAATCTCATCATCCTTAATCAGATCGACGCCGCCAAGCGCTTGCTTGTGGAACTGGTCGCGCAGGTTCGTCAGGTCATGACCGATGACCGATTTGAAAATACTCATTAACAGCGGGCGATTATACACGCCAAGCAAGTCGCGAACGCCCGAAATACCGAACTTCGGTCCCGGGAATGCCGACACGAAGTCGGAGGAGAAGTCGAGATCAAGCAGCTTGATCTTGCCATCCATCGACAGCTTGCCGAATACCGTCACGAGCAGGGCAGGGAGGTCACGGCTGAAGTTGACGTCAGGATAGGCGATGCGGATATCCGCATAACGCTCCCCTGGCGCAGCGTTTTCCGGCTCGTGCGCTTCTACCGAAACGACGCGGCCAAGATGCTTCTCCATCTCTGCTTTGCGCGCTTCCGGCAGATCTGTCCAGCTGCCTACTGTAAGCCCGACGGCGATGCCGAGCGCTTTTTTCTGAAAATCCGCCTTATCGTCATGCAGGCGATAGGTTGCTATACATACTGCACCATTACTCATGATGTCGCTTTCCTTTCGATTTCTGCGCCCATCTCAGCAGCACGTTCTGTCGCGCGAGCAATCGCGCTAATTACGCTGCCGGAGAAATTGTTCGCATCCAATTTTTCAATCGCCGCTTGGGTCGTTCCGTTCGGAGAGGTGACCTTGCGGCGCAATTCTGCCGGATTCTCACCAGTAGCTTTTACCATATGGGCAGCTCCTAGTACGGTTTGAATCGTCAGCTCGCGCGCTGCTTCCTGCGTTAAGCCAAGCTCAGCGCCAGCTGCAATCATCGCTTCCATCAGATAATAGACATAGGCTGGGCCGCTTCCCGAGAGTCCAGTAACCACATCAAGCTTCGGTTCTTCGACGACGGCCGTTAAGCCGACCGATTGGAACATCAGCTCTGCAAGTGCGCGCTGGTCTGCCGACACCGATGAAGAGAAGCTGACGCCCGTTGCGCCGAGCCCGATTGTGCTGGAAGTGTTCGGCATTGTGCGCACGATTGGCATCGGTTTGCCGATGAGCGTCTCGAGCGTCTTGATTGTCATCCCTGCGATGATCGAGATAATGAGCTGTCCAGGGTGAAACAGCTCGCGCACTTGCGAGATTGCATCTGCTGCGTCCTTCGGCTTCATCGCGAGGAAGATAATATCGGCTTCGCGCAGCATTGCTGCCTTTGCTTCGTCTTCCGCAGACGTGTGAACGCCATAACGTGTAGATAGTTCAGCTAGCCGGTCGACATTTTGCCGATTCATCATACTTACCTGCTCCGGCTCCGTCAACCCGCGGTCCAGAAGGCCTCGAACCATGGCTTCCGCCATGGAGCCTGCGCCGTAAAAACACATTTTGAGCGAACCGATTTGCTGTAATGCAGTCGTATCTGTGTTCGAAAGTGTTGTCATTGCTCTAGCTCCTCCTGTCCTTATCCGCGAATTTGTCCGTTGCCGTAAACACGAAACTTCGCCGATGTGAGCGCAGGCAGACCCATCGGTCCGCGTGCATGCAGCTTCTGTGTACTGATGCCGATTTCCGCGCCGTAGCCAAACTCGAAGCCGTCTGTAAATCTTGTCGAAGCATTGTGATATACCGCTGCTGCATCGACCTGCTGCAAGAAGGCATCCGCATTCTCCGTATTGTCCGTCACAATACATTCCGAGTGCATCGTGCCGAATGTGCGGATATGCGCAAGCGCTTCGTCTGCATTAGCGACAACTCGAATGTTCATGATGTAGTCGTTGTATTCTGTCGCATAGTCGGCTTCTGTTGCCGATTTCGCTTCGGGGATCAGGCTTAGTGTCCGTTCGCACCCGCGGAGCTCAACATTCGCGGAGAGGAAGCGCTCCGCAAGCTCACGGAGATGGCGTTCCGCCCAAGCTTCATGAACGAGCAACGTCTCCATAGAGTTGCAAACGGAAGGGCGCTGCACCTTGGCGTTGAAGGCGATGTCGGCTGCCATGGCTGGCTGCGCGCTTTCATCGACATAAGTATGACAAATGCCTGCCCCGGTTTCAATGACAGGGACGGTCGCATTTTCAACAACATTGCGAATTAATGACGCCCCGCCGCGCGGGATAACAACGTCGAGCAGACCGTTCAGCTTCAGCATCTCGTCTACCGAAGCACGGGACGGGTCTTCCACAAGCTGCAGCGCGTCAGGCGGGAGGGAAGTGGCTGCGAGCGCTTCGCGCATCACTTCGACGATCCGGCGATTCGATTCGAGCGCCGCCGAGCCGCCGCGAAGAACGACCGCATTGCCAGTCTTGAGGCATAGACCAGCTGCATCGACAGTGACGTTCGGGCGCGCTTCATAGATCATGCCGATGACGCCTAGCGGTACCGACACTTTCTCAACGCGCAGGCCATTCGGCCGCTCGAACGATTCGAGCGTTCTGCCGACAGGATCGGGGAGCTCGGCTACCTGGCGCAAGCCTTCGGCAATATCTGCAATACGGTTCTGCGTTAAAGTGAGACGATCCAGCAAAGATTCGCTTGTGCCGTTCGCACGTCCGCGATCAATGTCAATGTGGTTGGCTGCAATGATGGAATCCTGCTGCAGGATCAGATGGTCTGCCATCATTAGCAATGCTTTATTCTTCTCATTCGTTGTCAATCGGTTCATGACTGCCGCAGCTTGTTTCGCTGACGCTGCTTTTTCCCGCACTTCGCTCATAACTCTCTCCCTCTCCATATCTGTTCTCTTAAGCTCTAAGTGTGACCCATTCATCGCGGTGGATGACTTCAATACGTGATACTTCAACCCGTCTGCGCACTTCTTCGGTGCTCAGCCCAGCGACTGCTTGAACTTGCCATGCGGCGTAGTTAACGACTCCGCGGCCGAGCGATTGCTGATGTGCGTTAAACACTTCCACGACGTCGCCAGGGTGGAAATCCCCATCGATCGATTGGATGCCTGCCGGCAGCAAGCTCTTGCCGCCTTGCACGAGTGCCCTCTCGGCGCCGTCATCAACAATAATTCGGCCTTGGGGCATCGAGTGGAAGCCAAGCCACTGCTTCTTGGTCGGCAAGTTATGTTCGTTCGTATCAAAATAAGTACCTTTGCCGTCATCCTTCACAGCGAGCATCAAATCCCCAGGCTCCATGACGCGTCCGATGAAGACAGGAACGCCGCCGCGCATCGCGATGCGTGCCGCTTCGATCTTAGAGCGCATGCCGCCGGTTCCGACCGACGAGCCAGCCCCGCCTGCAATGCGGAGAATATCATCCGTGATGTGGTCGACGCGGTCGATCTTCATGGCATTTGGATTTTTGCGCGGGTCTTCTGTATACAAGCCGTCCATGTCGGTGAGAATAATAAGCCTCTTCGCCTTCACGAGATTGCCGACTAGCGCGGATAACGTATCATTTTCGCTGAATTTCAGCTCATCGGTTGCGACCGTGTCATTCTCGTTGATAATTGGCACCATGCGGCGGTGAAGAAGCTCTTCGATCGTCATGAGTGCATTGTTGACTCGTTTGCGGTTCGAGAAATCGGCGCGCGTCAGCAAAATCTGTGCGACGCCGATGCCGCCGTTCGTTCCATGCGCAGCGAACGCTTCTTGGTACGCCTGCATGAGCAGCGCTTGACCAACAGCTGCGGCAGCTTGCTTCTCATGGACGAGCTTGGGCCGCGATGCGTATCCGATTTTCTTAAAGCCTGCAGCAATCGCGCCGGAAGTCACGAGCAGCACTTGATAGCCGGCATCGTGCAGGGAGGCGAGCTCGTTCGCGAAGAAGGCAATGCGCTCTTTGTTTATGCCGCCTTCCTCGGAGGTTAAGGAGCTGCTGCCGATTTTGACAACGATCGTCTCTGTCATGTCTTGTTCACCCCAAACCTTTCTATGTAGATAAAATAAAAAAAACTTCCATCCCTTGTAGTTGTTATCTACAAAGGACGAAAGTTCTCACTTTAAACTTCCGCGGTACCACCTTTATTAACAGTGCTGCGTCCGTCTTATCGGATGGAGGCATACTGTTCCGCTCAAAGACCTGTTAACAGCAGGCCGCTGTCCGGCTTATCGCCGGCCGTTCCGGGGTAGGTTTCTGCAGCAGACACAGTAAATTCTCTCAGCTAATGAATTTACTCTCTGATCGCATCTGCAGGTCGCATACTTAGCCCCATCAATACGTTCTTGGTATTTAATTAACGCTAAGCATATCACGGCCGAGCTAGTACTGTAAAGCAATAAAAAGCCCGTCAAGCATGAGCTTCACGGGCGGGTCGTGCGGATTAGAAAAGATTCAATTTGCCGATGCGGTGGATCGCTTCCTGCAGCCGTTCTTCTGGCGCTAACAAGCCAAGACGGACGTACGATTCGCCATGAGTACCGAAGCCGATACCAGGCGCCAAAACGACATCCGCATGCTCCAGCACATAATCGGAAAATGATGCAGAAGTGTGGCCTTTCGGCACTGGAAGCCAGCAGAAGAAGGAGCCGCTTGGCTTCTCTGCGTGCCAGCCGATTTCATCCATCGCTCCGAAGAGCGCATTTCGACGGCTTTCATAGGCGGAAGTGAGATCGTTCACACATTGCTGCGAGCCGGTGAGTGCTTCTGCCGCTGCGGCTTGAATGCCGCCGAACAGGCTGCAATAGTAATGATCTTGGATAAGATTGATAAGCGAGATGATTTCTGAATTACCGAGTGCGAAGCCTACACGCCAGCCTGCCATGTTATATGTTTTGGACAGCGTATAGAACTCTACGCCAACTTCCTTAGCGCCAGGAGTTTGCAGGAAGCTTACTGGCTGCTTGCCATCAAAGCCAATAGCGCCATAGGCAAAATCGCTGGCAACGACGATGCCGTGCTTCGCAGCAAATTCAACTGTTCGCTCATAAAAGGCACCATCCGCCGTTGCACCTGTCGGATTGTTCGGATAGTTGATGAACATCAGCTTCGCTTGGTCCGCGATGTCCGGCTTGACGCGGTCATAATCCGGCAGGAAGGCGTTATCTGCTGTGAGCGGCATGTATTCCATGCGGCCGCCTGCAATTGCTACGCCAGACCAATAGTCCGGATAGCCAGGATCGGGTACGAGGCAGATGTCGCCGGGATTGAGCAGACATTGCGAAATTTCGATAAGGCCGGTTTTGCCGCCGAACAGAATCGCAACTTCCTTCTCCGGGTCGAGATCGACGCCGTAGTCTTCCTTATAACGCTGTGCCACCGCTTGCTTCAGGAACGGGTAGCCGCTGAAAGGCGGATAGCGATGGTAGAGCGGGTTCGGCGCTGCATCTTGCAATGCCTTCACAATATGCTCAGGCGTCGGACGATCGGGATTGCCTTGTCCGAGATTGATGACATCGCGGCCTTTCGCCGTCTGCGCATTCGCTTTACGCACAAGTCCTGCAAAAAATTGTGTAGGCAAACCGGTCATCCGGTTTGCCGGGTTGATTTGAAATGTTTTTGTGCCATCCATATGTCATCACTCCACCATTGATCTAAGCCTAATTCTACGCCTAAATGTAGCATAGGTGGGGAGCGACATCAATGCATGACTTTGGAGAGCTGTAAGGTGCAGAGCCGGCTCCGCCTCGAAATTGCGATGGTCACTCCCGTGGTGCTTCGCACCAAAGTCGTTCCCAATCGCAATTTCGAGAACTGCGCCTACCGCGCACCAAATGCCTCCAATAGTCAAGATTGATTTGCTCTTGGTGGGGGGATAGCAAATTTTACAAATCCATCGCCTTCAGGAACGGCTTAATGTTGCCTTTGAAGGTGAGCAAGTACGGCTTGCGATTCTCATCGAAGACGAGTAGCAGCTGCGGCTTCTTCGGGCAGTAGAAGAGGAAGACGTCCTGTGTCATCACTTGCGCATTACCAGCTTTCACAGCTGTTGGCTGGTCAAGCGGAATACGGAACACATAGCCGCATTTGTCATCGGCGGACAGTTTCGGCGACAAACCTGTCACGCCATTCAGCCAAGACTTAGCGTAGCCTTGAAACTCGGGGCTGTTCGGAACGGACTTGACGACTTTGCCTTGAACAACGTCAAATGCTTGGACAGGCCGCTGATCTGCGCCTCCGCCTTCATCATGCATAGCAGCGCCTGCTGCAGCAGGAATCATCAAGCAGAGGAATAAGGCGATAACGGCTATAAAGTGCTTACGGTACATTTTTAACATGTTCATCACGAAGTCTCCTTTGAAGTCGGTCATGGTGGTTTCCTAGTTACGGTACCCATCTTGACAGCGAAGCATGAGACGTTATGATAAGGTAAAACTGAGCAAATAAGGTCGGTTCAGCTAGTGATCAAGGAGGCAAAACAATGTCAGATAAGAAGTTGCGCATAGCGCTTGTGCAAATGCATGTGGATGCGGGGAATCCGGATGCCAATTATGAGCGGCTGAAGATGAAGCTGGAAGAAGCGGTTCAAGGTACAGAAAAGCCGGACCTCATCATGCTGCCGGAGATGTGGAATACCGGTTATGCGCTGGAACAAATCGATCAAATCGCTGATGTGAACGGAGAACGCACCAAAGTGATGCTGTCTTCATTCGCGAGCGAGCATCGCGTTCAACTTATCGGCGGTTCGATCGCTGAGAAGCGGGAGAATGGCGTCTATAATACGATTTACGCATTCGATGAGAATGGTGAAGTTATTGCTGATTATTCGAAAATCCACCTGTTCCGTCTCATGGACGAGGAGAAGCATCTGCTCGCGGGCGAGAAGCTCGGACAGCTTAAAGTTGCTGGCGCTGATGCAGGCATGATGATCTGCTACGACATCAGGTTCCCAGAGCTTGCGCGCAAGCTGGCGCTCGGCGGGGCGAAGGCGATGTTCGTGCCGGCACAATGGCCGAATCCGAGATTGCATCATTGGCGGACCTTGCTGCTCGCAAGAGCGATCGAGAACCAAATGTTCGTGATCGCATGTAATCGCTGCGGAACGAGCGGCTCCAGCACGTTCTTCGGCCACTCGCTTATTATTGATCCTTGGGGCGAAATTATTGCGGAAGCGGGCGAGGAAGAGACGATTCTGCGTGCAGAAATCGACCTCTCCATGGTAGACGCGGTTCGTGCGAAAATTCCAGTGTTCGAAGATCGCCGCCCAGCGCTGTACTAACAGCTCATACTAACGAACAGCACAGGCTGTTAGCTGCCAAAATGCTGCTCCGTCGTCAGCTTCATCGTATCAATAAAAGCTTCGGCCGCTCTCGACAGATAGCGGCCTTTACGGCTTGCGATAACAAGCGTTCGAATAGGCGTAGGCGGAGCGAGCGGCAGATATACAGGCGTGAGCGAATTCGCGCTCGTACGCGTGATCATCTTCGGGATAAAAGTGATGCCCATCCCGGCAGCAACGAGGGACTGTACCGTTTCAATATTCGTGCTCTCGAATACGATTCGCGGCTCGAAGCCTGCATTTTCGCAGATTTCCAGCACATTTTGCCGGAAGCCTTGTCCTTTCTTAAGGACGATGAACGGTTCGTTCCTTAATGATTCGATTCGAATCGGCTCCGATAGCTTCGCCAAATGATGGTCTGGAGGAACGGCAAGTACAATTTCTTCTTCTATAATAGGCACCCACTCGAGCGATGGCTCGAACAATGGGAGGGCGAGCAAGCTTAAGTCGGTTTGACCGCTCGCAGTAAGCTGCTCCAGCTTGGATGGGGTGTCCTCAACAAGGACAATCTCAATCTCGGGATATTGCTCACCGAAAATCGGCAGTACGATCGGCAGTACGTGGGAGCCGGTAATGGACAGGCTGCCGACAACGAGTTTGCCTCTGCGCATATGGGCGAGGTCATCGAGCTCTTGTTTCAGCTGCTCGATATTATCCAGGATGTTCTGTGCTTTCTCCACGAAGACAGAGCCTGCGTGCGTAAGTTCAACGGAATTCGTCGTGCGGCGGAACAATAGGACGCCGATTTCTTTCTCCAGCTTCGACAGCTGCTGGCTGAGTGAAGGCTGCGCGATGTGAAGCTTCTCGGCTGCTCTGGAGAAATTTTTCTCTTTGGCAATTTGAATGACATATTGGAGCTGGCGAAATTCCATATATTTTCTCTCCATGACTGAGTTAGGATGGTAACTACGCTAATAGGTTTAACCTATTGCTGTTATAGATATTATATCTTAGAACAATGAAGAATGAAATGTTATGATTGCTTCAACGAAACACGATGAATTAAACTACGAAATGAACCAAACGAACTTATGAGGTGAATTCATATGACGAAAAGAACGATGTTTGAGAAAATTTGGGATAATCACGTCATCCATTCAGAAGCTGGCAAGCCAAGTGTTATCTATATTGATTTGCATCTTGTACACGAAGTAACTTCGCCGCAAGCGTTCGAAGGCCTTCGCATGACAGGCCGCCCGGTTCGTCGTCCTGAGCTGACTTTTGCTACGATGGACCACAACGTTCCGACGAAAGACCGTTTCAACATTAGCGATCCGATCTCCAAGCAACAGATCGATACGCTCACGCAAAACTGTAAAGACTTCGGCGTAACATTGTTCGACCTGGACAGCATCGATCAAGGCGTGGTTCACGTTATGGGTCCCGAGCTTGGTCTTACGCACCCAGGCAAAACAATCGTTTGCGGCGACAGCCACACGTCCACGCACGGCGCGTTCGGCGCACTTGCTTTCGGCATCGGTACTTCCGAGGTTGAGCACGTACTTGCTACGCAATGCTTGCAGCAATCGAAAGCGAAGACGATGGAAGTTCGTTTCATCGGTAAGCGTAAACCAGGCGTAACTGCAAAGGACATGATCCTTGGCGTTATCGCCAAGTACGGCACAGACTTCGGTACTGGCTACGTAATGGAATACACTGGCGAAGCAATCCGCAGCCTGTCGATGGAAGAGCGTATGACAGTATGTAACATGTCCATCGAGGCAGGTGCTCGTGCAGGCCTTATCGCTCCGGACGAAACAACATTCGAATACCTCCGCGGCCGCGAATACGCACCGCAAGGCGAAGCGTTCGATCGTGCAGTTGCAGCATGGAAAGAGCTGAATACTGACGAAGGCGCAGCATTCGATACTGTCGTTGATTTCGACGTAGATTCTTTGATCCCGCAAGTAACTTGGGGCACAAGCCCAGGCATGGGTACTGACATCACAGCAAATGTACCTGTACCAGCTGAGCTTCCAACTGAAAATGAACGTAAAGCTGCTGAAAAAGCACTTGAATACATGGGTCTTACACCAGGTACGCCTATGAGCGAAATCGACATCGACTATGTCTTTATCGGTTCTTGCACAAACGGCCGTATCGAAGACCTTCGCGCTGCTGCTGAAGTTGCTCGCGGATACCAAGTCAGCGACCGCGTAACAGCAATCGTCGTTCCGGGCTCTGGCCGCGTTAAGCTGCAAGCAGAGAAGGAAGGTCTTGATAAGATCTTCACAGAAGCAGGCTTCGAATGGCGTGACGCTGGTTGCTCCATGTGCCTTGCGATGAACCCTGACGTACTTGAGCCAGGCCAACGCTGCGCATCGACTTCCAACCGTAACTTCGAAGGTCGTCAAGGCCGCGGCGGACGTACGCACCTCGTATCTCCGGCAATGGCTGCAGCTGCTGCAATTATGGGTAAATTCACAGACGTTCGCGATTGGAAAATCAAATCCGAAGTTCTGAACTAGTCTAATTCATAGATTCGAGAGGAGTTCATCAACATGGAAGCTTTCAAACAACTGACCGGTCTTGTAGCCCCGGTAGACCGTGTGAACGTAGATACAGACGCAATCATCCCTAAACAATTTCTGAAGCGCATCGAGCGCAGCGGCTTTGGCCAATTCCTGTTCTTCGAATGGCGCTGGGACGAGAAAGGCAATGTCATCGACAGCTTCAGCCTGAATCAACCGCGTTACCAAGGTGCAGAAGTGCTGATCTCCCGCGCAAACTTCGGCTGCGGCTCTTCCCGTGAGCATGCGCCATGGGCGATTATGGACTACGGCTTCAAAGTCGTAATCGCGCCATCGTTCGCAGATATTTTCTACAACAACTGCTTCAAGAACGGCATTTTGCCAATTCGTCTGAGCGAAGAGCAAGTAGAAGACTTGTTCCAACGCACGAATAAGACAGAAGGCTATAAGCTGACTGTTGATCTTGAGAGCAAAACCATTACGGATGGCGCTGACATTAACATCGCCTTCGATCTCGATGAGCACCGTCGCCAATTCTTGCTGCTCGGCCTTGACGATATCGGTCTTACGCTACAGCATGAAGACAAGATTTCAGCTTACGAAGCAAACCGCGTAGCATTCTAAGCCAGTTTCGCGTAAAACAAGCGGATTTATAAGAACAACTCCGGTATCGATATACCGGAGTTGTTTTTTTATGCCGAAGTACTACAAATTTCCTCAAAACGCAACTTTTTCTGCCATATTGCGTCTAAATAAGCGAATAAAGACACCGAGGTGAAAGATGAAGAAATTTGTAACCGCTGTACTGTTGTTGTCGTTCCTCATCTCTATGTTTCCGGCTATAGTCGGAGCTGCGGAAGCTGCGTCGCCGAAGCTGTATCTTAATGGCAAGCAGCTGCTAAGCGGCTCAAATCCGCAAATTGTCGGCGATACCACTTTTGTGCCTATTCGCACGGTAACTGAAGGTCTTGGATTTGATGTTTCCTGGGAGAAGCCTATCGTCACGATCTCAAATGGCGATACGAACATGCTGCTTACGATCGGCGACAAAACGGCGATCGTGAATGGTCAGGAAGCGCCGCTAGAGAAGCCTGCCATGATTTCCACAGGCTCGACACTTGTTCCCCTTAGATTCGTTGGCGAACAGTTCGGGTTACAAGTTTATTGGGACAAGCTGTCACGTTCTGTACATCTGTACGCGGATGTATCCACACCTGGCGCGCCATCTGATAATGGAAGTGGTAGCGGCAATGGCGGTTCGAATGGCTCTGGCAATACCGGCGATTCCGGTAATACGGGTAATGGTGGGTCTGGCAGTGATCCATCAACGACGGATCCAAATGCAGGTTCCACTTCGCTCTTGAAATCCATTGAGTATGATGGACTTGGCAGTATTTCTCTCCCGTATGACGGTGATTTTGGCGATGTACATACTGAAGTGCTGCACAGTCCAGAACGTATCGTCATTGATTTGCCGAATATGAACTTTGCGCCTGATTTTGCACCTGGCTTCACGAACAGCGCTTCGAAGCTCGGGGAAATTCTCGTTGATTCGCATCCAACTTTGCAGAAGGTCCGTTTCTCTTATTATTCGGACAAGCCTTCCACCGTTCGTATTGTGCTCGATTTGCTGGCGCCGACGAATTACAACGTGGTGAAGGAAGAGGGATCAATCCGAATTGATGTGCTCGAACAGACGGGGCCTCCGCCTGTAGTTACACCGCCGACAGGAGATGGTACTACGCCAGATACGCCATCTGGTCCGCGCGTTTATAAAGTTGTGCTCGATGCCGGTCACGGAGGTAAGGACCCTGGTGCTTCCAGCGTCAACGGCCGCAATGAGAAAGAGTACAATTTGGCCATTACATTGAAAGTGAAGGCACTCCTTGACAAAGAAACGAGAATTAAGCCATATTTGACAAGATCCAATGATACGTTCATTGAACTTGATGATCGAGCAGCTTATGCAAACAACATGAAAGCGGACTTATTTATTTCTTTCCACGCGAATAAAGCAGAAACTGCATCCGCTACCGGTTCTGAGACGTACTACTATCATGACTATAGCAAAGCGTTCGCGAACATCATTCATAAACACCTGATAGCAGGTGCCGGGCTTAAGGACCGCGGTGTAAGAACAGAGCCATTCCGCGTCGTAAAAGCGACAACGATGCCGGCTGTGCTTCTTGAGGCAGGATACTTGTCCAATTCGAATGATAGTTCAGTTCTGTTTAATGCTGAGAAACAGGATCGTATCGCCGCTGAAATCGTCAAAGGAATAAAAGAATATTTGAAGCTTAGCTAGCTAGGAGGATGCCGATGAAACGTCATTACACAACTTCTTTAATATCCGTTCTCATTGCTGCAACGATGATCGTCCCTCTCAGTGCCTGCGGCAGCCGTGTCAAGCAGGAAGACCAGCAGCAGGTGCAGAATACAAGCTCTCAGGAGCAGACGACACAAGCGGGATCCGCGAATCAGCAAACGTCGAACGAGTCGGCAGTCACAAGTAATGAAACGAATACAGATTCAAGCTCGGTGAACCAAGAAGCTGAGCCTCCTAAGCCTGAGGTGAAGAAGGAGCAGATCTCGCTCTACTATACCGATGACGAAATGCTGGACTTGCATGAACAGAAGACTGAGATCGAGTACAGCGACAGCAAACAGAAGCTGGAAGCGGCTTTTGCTGCGATGAAGAAAGACAGCGACAAGGGTGAGCCTTCGCTCTGGAAGCATGCTGAGCTGCTCAGTGTCAAGCAAGACGGCACAGCAATCACGCTTGATCTTCATTTGCCGGACGATGCCAGACTTGGAGCGCCAGGCGAAATGCTCGCATTAGATGCGATCGAGAAGACGTATTTCCAGTTCCAGGACGTAACTTCCATTGACCTGCTTGTCGATGGCGAATCCGTAGACAGTCTTATGGGGCATATGGACTTGGATCACCCAATTACAAAACAATAGAGGGAGCTTACAGAGATGCCGCAACAGAAGAAATGGGTAAAAGCAGTATCGTCAATTATGGTGTTCTCGCTGCTTACGGGATTCTCAGCAGTCGGAAGCACATTTGCGCATGCGGATGCTTCTCCGATCATTACCAAATTCAGTGATGTCCCTGCTGGCCATTGGGCAGAGAAGCATATTGCGAAGCTCTCGATGCAAGGGATTATTAAAGGTACGAACGGTAAGTTCAATCCGGCAGATAACATCTCGCAGCAGGAAGCAATAGCGCTTGCGATTCGTTTCATTGGCAAGGAGCAGAACGTAAAAGCAGATGATGCGATCGTCTTCCCGGAAAGCTTTGATGTCAGCACTTATTTTAAACCTTATGTTGTTCTTGCATTTCAGCTCGGCTTGCTAGACCAAGCAGAAGAGTTCAAGCAAGCGGAGGCAAACCCGGGTACAGAGTGGGGCCTCAAGAAAGCATCCCGCGAATGGATTACGAAGCTGATTGTGAAAGCGATCGAGAAACAGAAGGTTGCGGACGAGCTGTCCTCTTCCCCTGTAACATTCAAGGATGCGAGCAAAATTGACGACGGTTATACGGGTTATATCAATGCTGCAGTATCGCTTGGCCTCATTAAAGGCATTACGGCAGACACGTTCGATCCGCGTGGCTTGATTACACGCGCATCGATCGCTACGATCTTCAGCAGAGCGGAAGCGCAGTTCCCGGTGAACTACACTGGCCAGTACACAGCGATCCTGACTGGAGCAAATGAAAGCACTCTGAATCTGTTCGCGAACGACAAAGATACATCGGTTGCTCTATCGCCTGATACATACGTGTACCGCTTCGATTCAGAGAAGCCGGCAACCGTGAGCCAATTGACGCCGAATACGAAGCTGCTCGTCATCGCAGATGGCACGAAGCCGCTCTACGTGGAGCAATTGGATGATAAAGCTCAGGTAAGCACCTTAACAGGTTCGGTTCAGCGTGTCTCTTCAAGTGAAAACAAGATTTGGATTTGGGCTAACGAAGACATGATACCAATTACATACAGCAATGCAACGCAAGTGACGGACGGATCAGGCAATGTCGTATCCGTAACAAGCCTAGGCGCTGACAGTCAGGTAGAAATTACGCAGGATACGTATCGTGCGAAGCCGATTGCGGTTTCCATTAAAGTGAAATCAGCGCCAATCAACAAAACCGGTCAAGGAACGATCAGTGCCATTGATACGACACAACCGGCAATTACGGTGAAAGATAGCGTTGCTGGTACGACATCCATGTATCAGGCGTCCCCGCAAGTCGATGTCGTGTGGCAGGGTCAAATTTTGGATGGCGGCTTATCCGCATTGCGAGTTGGCGATGTCGTGTCCTATGAAGTGAAGAACTCGCTTATTACGAAAGTGACGATTCAGAAAACTTCCGCTAAGCTAGTTCGCGGTGAATTCTACACAGTAAGCAGCGACGGCAAACTCATCTCTTACCTGAGTACTTCCGGCGCAGGTAAACCGGAATCGAAATTCGTATCCCCTGTAGTCGATGTTACGATCGATGGACTGACGGGCACAACGCTCAAGGATCTGGTCAAAGGAGATGTAATCGACATTACGCTCAATGATCAAGATCAAGTTGTGGCGATCAAAGCCATTAACCGTAAGGTTGAAGTGCTTGGCGGAGCGACGGTTGTAAGCTATGATGCTGATCTGAAAGCATTGTTGTTAAAATCATCCGAGGGAGCATTGGTTTCTGTTTATTTGACAGCTGATACAAGATTTGAAACAAACGGCAATCCGATTACGCTAAGCGCAGTGGCCTCGCTGCTTGTCAAGAACAAGAAGCTGACGATCGGTTATACCAATGATCAAGCGGTATTCATTCAGTTCGTATACAAATACAGCGGTATTGCAGCGGCTGTGAATACAAATTCAAAGCAAATTACGATTGCCCAGTCGAATGGCCTGACCGTAACACTTCCGATGGACACTATTAGTTCTGTCGAAATGAACGGCAAGAGCCCGGCTACCCTTGCGGATATCAAAGCAGGCGATACGGTAACAGCGGTATTGAATGCAAACCAAGACAAAATTGTATTGCTGCAGCTGCATACCGTTAAGCAAGCAACAATTACAGCTGTTGATACAACGGCGAAAAAGCTTAGTGTGAGAACAAGCGATGGCTTGGGGTATGACATCTCTGCTGCATCGCTGGATTTCGTGAATGAAAACGGAGATAAGCTGACATTGGCAAGTTTCAAATCGGGACAGACCGTGAACCTCAATTATGTAGGTACAACAGTGGCTTACGTGAAACTTGTAAATGTGACAACTGGACGTGTTACAGCAGTTTCGTCCGACCATATCTCTGTGATTGACTATAACGGCATTACTTCAGACGTACAGCTTGGAACGGGCTTCTCGGTTTTGAAGAACGGTACGACAAGCAGCAGTTCTACCGTACTTGCAGTCGGTGACCGCGTTGACGTGAAGAAGAACATCCAGGATAGCGTTATCGTTACCGTTTATAGCGGTGTGAGCAAGAACTTCTGGAAATACAACGCCGTTACAGGTGAGTTAGCTGTGAAGCGTGTGAATTTGACTGATGCCTACACGTATATGGCGACAGCTTCTACGAAAGTGACGCAGGCTGGATCGGTAATTCCGATCAGCTCGTTAGTCGACGGCGATTCCATCGTGATTTATCTCTATCAAAATTCGATTATCGAGATTGAGAAGCTATAATTCATTCATCCGTGTCCTGGCTGAAAGGCCGGGACTTCTTTTTTGCAATTCTGTGAAAACAGGTACAAAATATAATTTCTGAGTCATATTGATGGGTCTTGGCGGTTGATTAATACGACAATATTCGCTACACTTTAGGGCAATGGTTGAATAGGAGTGAGTAATCGGTTGAAGGCGAAAGAGAAAATGGATCATGTTCTGCGCGTCATGGGGGAAATGTTTCCGGATGCCCATTGTGAACTCAATCACCGCAATCCGTTCGAGCTCACAATCGCTGTCCTGTTGTCCGCTCAGTGTACGGATGAAACGGTCAACAAAGTAACCAAAGATCTGTTTGAGAAGTACAAGACGCCAGCGGATTATCTAGCTGTGCCGCTTGAAGAGCTGCAGCACGACATAAGGCGAATAGGTCTATTCCGCAATAAAGCACTGTTTATCCAGAAATTATGCCAGATTCTGATCGATGAGCATGGCGGCGAAGTGCCGGAGAAGCATGAGCAGCTAACGAAGCTGCCTGGCGTCGGCCGTAAAACAGCGAACGTCGTCGTCTCCAACGCTTTTGGCGTACCAGCGATAGCAGTTGACACTCACGTTGAGCGTGTTTCCAAACGACTTGGATTCGCCAAGGCTGACGATAGCGTGCTTGAAGTTGAGAAGAAATTGATGCGGCTTGTTCCCAGGGAGCTGTGGACCGAAACCCATCATCGGCTTATTTTCTTCGGAAGGTATCATTGCAAAGCGCAAAACCCGCAGTGCGAAGTTTGTCCGGTGGTAGAGTTTTGCAAAGAAGGCAAAGTACGTATGAAACCTGCCTCAAACCGAAAGGCTAAGTAATATTGCGGACCACAACAACTACTTAAAATGAGAAGGATGATTGAACGATGAAATGCATCTCCGTATACACGAAAGATTTTTCTCTATTTTCCGATATCTATGAGCAAATCATGGAGAATCCTCCTGAAGAGAACGAAGAAATTATCGTTGAAGGCGTAACCGTAAGTGGCGCAGGCGACGTGCCTGAGCAATATATTGAACGTATGAGATTGAAACCGGAATGCGTCGTTATGAAGGAGAAAGAGCGTAACATTACGATTCTCCAGCACGGCGAAGTATTTGAAATTTGCGTACCGGCTGTTCAATTGGTTTAAGAAATATAGAAGCAGAACTTAAAGGGTCACAGGGGATCTAGCTTAGCTAGGAGCAGTCAAGATAGTACGCTGCTCTTAGCAAAGGCTTGTTCTTCCAGTGGTCCTTTCGTTCCGTATAACGACATGATGAATGGGAAGAAGACGGGGAGAGAGAGAAATGAGCCAAACGATTGAGAAAGCCGCTCAAACGCTTACCAGCTCGCTTGCAGAGATTGCGCCGATTATGGCGGAGCAAGGGGATACAGCGGATGCGGCAAGACTGCTGGAGCTGCAAGAAAAGCTGGGGAACGGTCAGCTGACCGTCGCTTTCTGCGGACACTTCTCAGCAGGGAAATCAACGCTCGTCAATCGGCTTTGCGGCACTCAGCTGCTGCCATCGAGTCCGATTCCAACGAGTGCGAACGTCGTCAGCATCGTGAACGGCGAGGCGAAAGCAACGATTAAGAAGCTGATCGCGGGCGTTGAACAAACGATTGAAGTACCGCTTGATCAAGTCAATGCGTATTGCAAGGACGGCGAAACGGTGCTATCCGTCTCCTTGTCCTATCCGATCCCGCGACTTGGCAACCATACGGTGCTGCTGGACACGCCGGGGATTGACTCGACGGACGACGCGCACCGGATGGCGACCGAATCGGCGCTCCATTTGGCTGACGTCGTTTTTTATGTCATGGATTATAACCATGTCCAATCGGAGATCAATTTTACGTTCGCGAAGCAACTGAAGGAGTGGGGAAAACCGCTCTATCTGATCGTGAACCAGATTGATAAGCACCGGGAGCGCGAGCTGTCCTTCGAAGCCTATAAGCAAAGCGTAGACGAAGCGTTCAGCAACTGGCACTTGGAGCCGAGCGGCATTATCTACTTGTCGCTTCGGGAGCCGGATCATCCGGACTCCGAGCTGTCCGCGCTTGAAGGCTTATTCGAGTCGCTTGCATCCATTCGCGGACCGTTGTCGGTAAACAGTGTAGATGCGTCTGCTCGTTATGTCGTCCGGATGCACGGCAAGTTCTTGGAAGAAGCTTCGGAGGCTGAACGGGAGCGACTACTTGCAGAAGCGGGCGGCGAAGGCGAAGCAGACCGACTGCGTGAAGAGATCGCGAGCTTGGAAGAGCAGCTTCGCGTCTACAAAGCGGAGAGTGAAGGTCTGAAGACGAAGCTGCGTCTTGATATTCAAGGTGTTTTGGACAATGCGAATATAACGCCTGCTGCTACGCGGGATTTGGCACATTCGTTTCTCGAGAGCCGCAAGCCAGGCTTCAAGACTGGTCTGCTGTTCGCTGGTGCAAAAACGGCAGCGGAACAGGAGCGCCGCCAGCGTGCGTTCTTTGAGGATTTCGACGATCGCGTTCGCGCCGGAATCGAATGGCATGTCCTTGACGTGCTGCGCAAAGCGGCCGATAAGATCGGCTGGCGCGACGAGACGCTTGAGCAGCAGTTGAAAAGTCAATTCGAAGGCTTGCTGACGACAGACCTGCTTGTAAAGCTCGTTAATACCGGCGCAGTATTCGGTAATGAATATACGATGACCTATAGCCGCGATCTAGCCGCGGAAGTCAAAGGGCTGTTCCGCAAGCGCGCGCTCGAATGGATCGATGCGCTTGGTGAACGTGCCGCAGCTGCTGGCGAAGCTGCCGCTGCGCCGCTGCGCGCGCGGCTTGCCGAGCTTGCCCAGCAAGCCGGCGCGCTCGCGCAGCTGGCCGCGCTAGAGCAGCGCGCGGCTGCGCATCTCGCGCGGCTGGCGGCGCTGCTGCCGCCGGCGCCGCCAATGCCGGAGCTGCCGAAGCCGCAACCAGCGGCTCTCGGCAGCGGGGCGCGAAGCGCCCCTGGCACAGCCGAAGCGCCGGCGGGCGGCGAAGCCGCCGACGCTTCGGCTGCCGCTCTCGCGGGCGGCGATGCGCACGCCCGCGAAGCGGCTACTGCGGTGGCGGCGGAGGACCTCGCCGACACCGCAGCCGCTGCGGCGCCGCACGCGCTCGCGCCGCAGCGGCAAGCCGCGGAGCGGCTTGCCAGTGCCGCCGCGCTGCTGGCGGCACAACCCGCGCTTGCCGCGACAGTCGCGGGTATGCGCGACAAAGCCGAGCGGCTGCGCAGCAGCCGCTTCACGATCGCGCTGTTCGGGGCATTCAGCGCGGGCAAATCATCGCTCGCGAACGCGCTGCTCGGCGAATCCGTTCTGCCGGTGTCGCCGAACCCGACGACGGCCGCGGTCAACCGGATCGTGCCGCCGACGGAGGCCAATCCGCACGGCACCGCAACGGTGCTCATGAAATCGCGCGAAGCGATGCTGGATGACCTTCGTTATTCGCTCAAGCTGCTTGGCGAGGATGGCCATGAGCTTAGCGATGCAGCATTGCTTGCCGCAATTGTGAAGCTGACGCCGGAGCAAGTGCATGCTGGAGGCAGACCGCATTACAGCTTCTTGAAGGCAGCTGCCAGAGGCTGGGCTGCTCATGAAGCGTTCCTCGGTCAGAAGCTTGCAGTGAACGGCGAAGAGTACTGCAGCTATGTTGCGGATGAGTCGCGCTCCTGCTTCGTCAGCGAGATCGAGCTGCACCACCGAAACCCACTGACGGCGCAAGGCATCGTCCTTGTTGATACGCCAGGGGCGGATTCGGTGAACGCAAGGCATACAGGCGTTGCCTTCAACTACATTAAGAATGCGGACGCGATTCTGTTCGTTACTTACTATAACCATGCGTTCTCGCAAGCGGACCGCCAGTTCCTGATGCAGCTGGGCCGCGTGAAGGACCAATTCGAGCTTGATAAAATGTTCTTTATCGTCAATGCGGCCGATCTTGCCGCAAGCGATCAGGAACGCGACGATGTTCTTGCTCACGTAGAGCGCAATCTGCAGCAGCACGGCATTCGCTTCCCGCGGATGTTCCCGATTTCCAGCCTGCAGGCGCTGGACGGCAAACAAAGCGGCAATGCGGCACTCATCGCATCATCCGGCATTAGCGCGTTTGAAGCGTCGTTCCTCAGCTTCACTCAAAATGATCTCGGCGCTCTCGCAGTAAGCTCCGCTGAGCAAGAGCTCGAGCGTGCCCGCCGCACGATTGCGAACTGGCTAGAGGCCGCTTCGGGCGACGCTGCATCCCGCGAGCAGGCGCGCGCCGCTCTGCAAGCAAACGCTAATGAAGCTCGGCTACTTGCCGCAGCGCTTGGCGAATCGCCGAACAATCCGCAGCTGCAGCAGGAGCTGAAGGAATTGCTCTTCTACGTCCTGCAGCGCGTGCAGCTACGTTTCGGCGATCATTATAACTTCGCGTTCAACCCGTCCGTGCTGCAAGACGATGGCCGGGATTTGAAGAAGGCGATGCTGACTTGCTGGCTTGAACTGCAGCGCCTGCTGCAAATCGAGCTCGCACAGGAGCTTGAAGCGACGTCGCTGCGTCTCGATAATGCACTCAATAAGCTTGCGGCCAAGAAAGCTGCAGATACGGCAGAAGAAGCGGCGCAGCTGCTTCCGGGGTTCACACCATCCGGCTTCAAGCCGCTTGAGATTGCGACTCCGGATGAGCGTGCTGCCTGGACTGCGAAGTCGATCGACACGAAGCTCTTGTGGAGCAAATTCAAGTCGCCGCGCCACTTCTTCGAAGGGGAAGGCAAGCCGGCGCTTCGCGCCTTGCTCGAGAACGAGCTGGCAGCGCCGCTGCAAAGCTGGATCAGCGAAGCAGAGGCGGATTGGAGCGAGCGTTATGCTCAGCTGTGGCAGCAAGCCATGAACAATTGCGCTTCTGCGCTGCAGCAAGACATTTCCTCCTTCTGCGAAGGCAAGCTGAGCTCGCTGTCGGATAATGCGAACCTTGAAGAGCTTCGCAGCATCTATGCGGAACTGCAAGCGATCTAACACTTTTGAGCTGGTTGGCTTAGCAGGTTAGCTATTTAAATTGGCTGTTACACTTAGCTTTTTCACGAGCGGATTCTCACATTTGCATAAATAAACAGAAAAGAAGCTTACACAAGCGAATCGAATTATTCGCGTGTAAGCTTCTTTTCCTTTTGTCTAAGCTTCTTTTCATGTGTATAAGCTTCTTTATTTTTACATAATGAAATCATGCAAAAACGGGGGCAAATGTGCAAAAACGGAGCATTATGGACCATTTCAGGTGATTTGTGACGATTTAGGAGAATACCCCCTTACTTTTGATCGAGATGGAAGAGAAAGCGAAAATTGTCAACTATATGCCCCAGCACCCTGTTTGCCGTACCGGACTCATGCTGTTAATATTCACTCATATTCACAAAAAAAAGCAAAACACTGTAGGGAGTGGGTTACCCATTGGACGTCTTTAGGCAACTAAAAGAGTTTTATTGGGTTGAACGGAAGAACTTGTTTGCATCGATCTTCTGTTTGATCTGCGCAACTGCGCTGGGGCTCGTGTATCCGAATTTATTGCGGATTCTGATCGACGATGTCATCAAGCCAAGAGATTTTGCACTCGTACCAAAACTTTCGCTAGCTGTAGTAGGGGTCGTAACACTTAAAGGCTGTCTTCAATTCTTAAGCGGTTTCTTCGGCGGACGGCTTGGAAACCGGGTCGCATTCCGGCTGCGCAACGCATGCTACACGAAATTGCAATCGCTATCCTTCCAGTACTATGACACGGCGAAGACCGGTGACCTGATGTCCCGTCTCACGGCAGATTTGGAAGCAGTCCGCAACTTCATCGGCTTCGGCTTTGCGCAAATTTTCAACATGGTGCTCATGGTTGTCTTTGGCGCCAGCATGATGTTATCCATTCACTGGCAGCTGACACTCATTACACTCATTACGATGCCTGTTCTCGTGTTCGTCGCGCTGAAGTTCGAGAGGCTCATCCACCCGGCATTCCGCGAAATGCGCCAAGCGATGAGCCATCTGACAACGGCCGTGCAAGAGAACATTACCGGCGTTAGAACTGTAAAGTCCTTCGCCCGCGAATCGTTCGAGATGGATAAATTTTCGACACGCAGCGACTCGTACAAAAAGAATCAGATCGCAGCGTCTGGACTTTGGGGCAAATATTTTCCAGTCATGGAGCTTCTCTCATCGCTTTGTGCCGTTATTCTGCTCATTGCAGGCGGTACGCTCGTCATTCGGGGCTCGATTACGCTTGGGCAAATGGTCGCATTTTTCAGTATGTTGTGGTACATCATCGGTCCAATGTGGTCCATGGGCTTCCTCATCAACAACTTTACGCAGTCGAAAGCATCCGGCGAACGCCTCGTTGAGCTGTTGAATGAATATGTACACGTGAAAGACGTTGAATCGCCTATCGTCCTTGACGAGAAGAACGTTAAAGGCCATGTTGAGTTCAACAATGTCACGTTCAACTTTGCAGATAAAGCTCCGGCTATCACAGACGTTAACCTGGATGCGAAGCCGGGGATGGTCATCGGTCTGCTTGGGGCTACAGGCTCAGGAAAATCGACGATCATTCAGCTGCTGATGCGTGCTTATAACGTCAAGACTGGTTCAATTACGCTTGATGGCACAGATATCCGCAACATTTCGATCGAAAGTCTTCGGTCACAGATCGCGACCGTGTTCCAGGAGACTTTCCTGTTCTCCTGCTCGATCAGAGACAACATTGCATATGCAATGAAGAATGTCTCGATGGACGAAATTATTAAAGCGGCGAAGCTTGCCAAAGCGCATGACTTCATCATGGAGCTGCCGGAAGGCTACGACACGATCGTCGGCGAACGGGGGATGGGTCTCTCGGGCGGTCAGAAGCAGCGGATAGCCATTGCTCGCGCGCTGATCAAGAATCCGCGCATTCTTATCCTTGACGATGCAACAAGCGCCGTCGATATGGAGACAGAGCACGAGATTCAAGCAGGCTTCAGCGAGCTGATGGCAGGGCGCACAACGTTCATTATTGCGCACAGAATTTCTTCGCTCCGTCATGCGGACGAGATTCTCGTCCTCGATAAAGGGAATGTCGTGCAGCGCGGTCAGCACGAGCAGCTCATTGCGCAGGAAGGTCCATATCTCGATACGTACAACATTCAATATGCAGACCGTCCGAAGGATGCAAGTACGAATTTGCAAGTAGAAAGAAGGTTTGCACATTGAGCGAGCAGCAGCAGAAAGGGCAGCCGCGCGCAAGCCACGAACGGTTCATCTACAAGGATGACGATGCGATCGAGAAACCGTTTAACTGGGCGCAAGTAACGAGGCTGTTCTCTTATATGAAGCCTTACCGTAAGCAATTGCTGCCGGTCATCATCATCACGATGGTGCTCGGCACGCTTACGAGGCTGGCAATCCCGGCACTTATCATTATGGCAATCGACCATGCGATTCAGCCAAAGGGCGCAGATCCAAGCTATACGAAGCTGTATCTGTATGCTGGGCTCATGCTTACCCTCTATATTATTCAGTGGGCAGCCAACACGTACCGGATTAAGTACACGAATATGATTGGCCAGCAGGTCATTTATGATTTGCGGGCGGATTTGTTCAAGCATATCCAGAAGCTATCGTTCCGTTTCTTCGATAAGCGCCCGGCAGGTTCCGTACTCGTCCGCGTAACGAACGACGTTAACGCGCTGCAGGATCTATTCACGAACGGTGTCGTCAACTTGCTGATGGACTGCATTCAGCTCGTCGGTATCGTCATCATCCTGCTTCTGTGGAATTGGAAGCTCGGTCTTGCGATTATGATCACGGTTCCGCTCATGTTCGTCGTCTCGACTGCATTGCGCAGACGGATTCGTTTCGCTTGGCAGGACGTTCGGATGAAGCAGTCGCGGATTAACGCGCACTTGAACGAAAGCATTCAAGGAATGCGCGTTACACAAGCGTATACGCAAGAGAAAGCGAACTTCAGCTTCTTCACTAACATCAACAGCACGAACATTAAGGCGTGGAACAAAGCTTCGGCAATGAACCAAATGTTCGGCCCAATAATAGAGGTTACCTCTGCAGTAGGCACGCTCATTCTGTTCTGGTACGGCGCGCATCTCATCCAAGCCGATGAGATTACGGTCGGCGTCCTCGTCGGCTTCGCGAACTATATCGGCAACTTCTGGGACCCGATCAACCGTCTGGGCCAAATGTACGCGCAGCTGCTTATCGCGATGGCGTCGTCCGAGCGGATCTTCGAATTCATCGATGAGAAGCCGACGGTTGGCGAGCAGGTGGATGCGATCGAGCTGCCACGAATTCGCGGGGATGTCAACTTTGATTCTATTGTGTTCGAATATGAGAAGGGCAGACCGGCGCTTCGGGGCATCAGCCTTGATGTGCAGGCAGGCCAAACGATCGCCCTTGTCGGCCACACCGGCTCTGGTAAAAGTACGATTATGAACCTGCTCTGCCGGTTCTATGATCCGGTTCATGGCGCAGTACGCATCGACGGCATTGATATCCGCAATGTTTCGATTGAGAGCTTGCGTTCGCAGGTCGGCGTCGTGCTGCAGGATACGTTTATTTTCTCAGGTACGATTCGTGAAAATATTCGGTTCGGCCGGCTTAATGCAACGGACGATGAAATTGTGAAGGCAGCGACAGCAGTTGATGCGCATGATTTCATTATGAGCCTGCCTGATGGCTACGACACTGAGGTGCAGGAGCGCGGTAACAGCCTCTCGATGGGTCAGCGTCAATTGCTTTCCTTCGCGCGGGCACTCCTCGCAGATCCGCGAGTACTCATCCTCGATGAGGCGACTGCGAGCATCGATACGGAGACCGAGCTGAAGATTCAGGAGGCGCTGAAGAAGCTGTTGAAGGGCCGCACGTCCTTCATCGTCGCGCATCGTCTCTCCACAATTCGTAATGCAGACCGTATCGTCGTGCTGGATCATGGTCAAATTGTTGAGCAAGGCAGCCATGATGAGCTGATTCGGGAGCAAGGTACGTACAACGGACTCATTGAAGCGCAGTATCGCTTTTTGTCGGCATAATTCTTGCTTTTTCGCCAAAGAACCTCCACAATGGAAGAAAACATCTTCCAGGAGGTTCTTTTCTTATATGTACGGATCACCGCTTTCTACTAACGCTCGTAAAATCATGCTGCTTGGCTCCGGAGAGCTCGGCAAAGAAGTCGTCATCGAAGCGCAGCGCCTCGGTGTCGAGACTATCGCCGTAGATCGTTATGAGAACGCGCCAGCGATGCAGGTTGCGCACCGTTCGTATGTCATTGATATGCTGGATCCAGCTGCACTTCGTGCGCTTATCGAGAAGGAAAAGCCGGATTTCATCGTGCCGGAGATCGAAGCTATTGCGACGAGTGCGCTTGTTGAGCTGGAGCAGGAAGGCTTCCGCGTCATCCCGACCGCACGTGCTGCGCTGCTTACGATGGACCGTGAAGGCATTCGCCGTCTCGCTGCCGAGACACTGAACCTGCCGACTGCGCCGTACCGTTTCGCAGATACGCTGGAGGAGATGAGAACGGCTGTAGCGGAGCTAGGCACGCCTTGCGTTATTAAGCCGATTATGAGCTCGTCCGGCAAAGGTCAGAGCGTCTGCAAGACCGAGGCTGATGTGGAGAGCTGCTGGCAGTACGCGATGGAAGGCGGACGTGCGAAGAAGCAGCGCGTCATCGTGGAGGGCTTTATTACGTTTGAATCGGAAATTACGCTTCTGACCGTTCGTTCGTCGTCCGGTACGACGTTCTGCGCGCCGATTGGACATGTTCAGAAGGACGGCGACTACATCGAGTCGTGGCAGCCGCATGAGATGACGCAGCAGCAGATCGAGGAGGCGCAGTCTATCGCTCGCGCTGTAACGGACGAGCTGGGCGGCTATGGTATCTATGGCGTGGAGCTGTTCCTGACGCGGGATGGCGTTCTATTCAGCGAAGTATCGCCGCGTCCGCATGATACTGGCATGGTTACGATGGTGACGCAGGATCTGTCTGAGTTCGCGCTGCATGCGCGCGCCATTCTTGGCTTCCCTGTGCCAACCATCCGCCTGCTGACTCCGGGTGCGACATACACGCTTAAGGCTGACCGCGATTCGGACAACTTCCGTATCGGCGGCGTGAATGAGGCGCTTGCGCTGCCAAATACGCAAGTGCGCGTATTCGGCAAGCCTGTGACGAAGCCTGGCCGCCGGATGGCCGTAGCGATGAGCTCGGCAAATTCATGCGACGAGGCGCGTAAGGTAGCGAAGCAAGCGGCTGAGCTGCTGAGCATTTCATACGAATAATCAGAGTTAGGAGGGCTGGCGCTAAGGCGCTGGCTCTTTTTATGCTGGCAGCCGCTGCATGGTGCTTGTAGCGCATGATTCCGATGGTGAAATTTGCAAATTGATCCCGAAAGCATTACTTTAAAAAGAAAACGAGTTTTTAACGAATGATTAAGATTGCGGTTAGAAGGGAGATGCTGCCGTGATGAGCAGGAAGTCATCGAACGGACTATGGCGGGCGATTGGCATAAGTGCACTCGCATCCACGATCGTGCTGCTTGCAGGCTTCGGCTACGCCGTCAAAGATATGATCGCGCCGCAAGCGTCTACATACAAAGGTGAGCCAGCTGCCGAGCCAGCTCCTCCTGCGGAAGAGACCAGTTTGAGCAATAGCAAATCCATCACCGTAGCGGCAATTGGCGACTCCTTAACGAAGGGGACAGGCGACTCAACAGGTGAAGGCTACGTCAAGCAGGTGGTCGCTCTATTAAAGTCGAAATACTCTGACATTCCGGTGAGGTTGGGCAATAACTTGGCGCTTAACGGATTGCGCGCCGATCAGCTCGCGCACCTGCTCAGCACGGACAAAGGCTATCGGTACGCACTGCAACAGGCGAATTTGATCATTTTCACGATTGGCGGCAATGACTTGTTCCAAATTGCTTCCGGAGGATCTACGAATCAATCGAAGGGCGATATCAGCCTCGAACAGGTTAAGGCTGAACTGCCCAAAGGAATCGAGCGGTTCAAGAAGGTCGTCACGCTCATTCATGACATCAATCCGAAAGCACAAGTCGTGTACGCTGGTCTTTATAATCCGTTCTTCGATCTCGCCGATATGCGCGATGGCAGCCTTCAAGTGCAGAAGTGGAATGAAGAGGCGTACACCATCATGCATCAATATCCGAATATGACGATGGTTCCGACGTTTGATCTGTTCGAACGGACGATCGGCACCTACTTATCGAATGACCATTTTCACCCGAACCATGACGGTTACGGGCAAATTGCGAAGCGAATCGTACAGTCGCTCGAATAGGAGGGCGAGTCTATGCGCATGAATACAGCAGCTGATGATGTTGTCCTCTCCGTGCAGGATGTGAAGAAGCGGATTGGCGGCAAAATGATCATTAAGAACGTCACCTTCGACGTCAGACAAGGTGAAATCTTCGGCTTTCTCGGACCGAACGGCTCTGGCAAAACGACGACGATTCGGATGCTCGTCGATCTCATCAAGCCGACGTCAGGCGTCATTCGAATATGCGGCCACGACGTGCAGCGCGATCCGGAGCAAGCGCTCAGCTATATCGGTTGTATCGTTGAAAATCCTGAGGTTTACTCGTATATGACCGGCTGGGAGAACCTGGAGCATTTTGCTCGCATGCAGCGGGGAATCGATGAGAAGCGAATCGCTGAAGTCGTCGAAATCGTCGGCATGCAGCAGCGGATTCACGATAAAGTGAAGACGTACTCGCTCGGGATGCGCCAGCGGCTTGGCATTGCGCAGGCGCTGCTCGGAAGGCCGAGGCTGCTCATTCTCGATGAACCGACGAACGGGCTTGATCCGAAGGGAATCAAGGAGCTGCGCGAATTCGTGCGGATGCTGGCCGATCAAGGGATGAGCTTGTTCATCTCGAGCCACTTGCTCAGCGAAATTCAGCTGATGTGCGACCGCGTTGCGATCATCAGCCACGGCGAGGTGCTGGCTGTTGGCACTGTTGACGAGCTCGTCAATCAAGCCGGCAATTATGTGCTGTGGCAGTTCAATCAACCGGAAGCGGGCAAGCGGTTACTCGCCGCCGAGAATGACATCAAGCTCATCGGGCACGATGAGCATCATATCGATGAGAGCATCCTCGCAGGGATGACGGATCCTATCATCACGACGATGAATACAGAACGCATTGCTGCAATGGTCGAGAAGGCTGTTCATGCTGGTATTGGCGTCCTCTCGGTACAGCAAGTCGCGCCAACGCTGGAAGAGCTATTTTTGCAAATGACGGAAGGTGAAAGCATTGGATAGACTGCTCCCGCTCATTCAGAACGAGACGCTGAAGATATGGAAGAAGAAGCGTTTCTTCGTCGTTCTGCTCGTCCTGCTCGTTCTTATTCCGATTTTTACGTATGCCCAGATGAAGATTGCGCAGACCAATAACAAGAACTTCAAGGATTGGCGCAATCAGCTCGTGCAGCAGATTAATGAATATCAGAATATGCTCTCAAGCGATCGGATTCCGGAGGAGTGGAAGCGCCAGCGCAGAATTGCCGTTCAGCAGCTTCAATACTATCTGGATCACAACGTGAACCCGAACTCTCCGAATGGCGTTACGTTCACCCGCAGCTTCATGTCCAACGCGGTGACGCTGTTCTATCCGCTGCTTGTTCTGGCCGTTGCATCGGACCTTGTTTCAGGCGAACGATCGACGGGTACAATCAAAATGCTTCTCACCAGACCAGTCCGTAGATGGAAAATATTGTTTAGCAAACTGGTCGCGCTCATCTTTTATGTTTCATTAACCGTTGTCGCGAGCGCCATTCTCTGTTATCTTATATCAGGCGCAGTATTCGGCTACGGTGGCTGGAAGATGCCAGTCTTCACCGGGTTTGAGATTAACGGCTCAACCGTAGAAAGCACCTATGTGCATGCCGTGCCGCAATGGCTCTTCGTGCTGATGGAAGGCGGACTGATCTGGGTATCATCGATGACGGTCGCTATTCTGGCACTGATGGTGTCTGTGCTCGTTCGAAGCACGGCCGCAAGCATTGTAACGATGATGGCTGCGATTATCGCAGGGACGATCCTCTCGAGCATGTCGTCCTCCTGGGAGAGCGCAAAATATATTTTCGCGGTCAATTTGCAGCTTACCGACTATTTGGCTGGCTCTCCGCCGCCGATACAAGGAATGACGCTTTCTTTTTCACTGATCATCCTTGCGATTTGGGCGGCTGCCGGCTTGTTCGTCTCATTCCGTGTCTTTACGAAACAGGACATCATGAATTAGAATAGCTTGAAGTGAAGAGTGATGCGCGTTAATGCGTTAGAAGATAGAATGATAATAATGAGGAGGAGCCTATGACTGAGCAGTTGAATCTGTTTGCGGGCGAGACGAATTCGGCTGCCGGCAATTATGATGCAGACGACATTCAAGTGCTGGAGGGACTGACGGCAGTCCGTAAGCGCCCTGGTATGTATATCGGGAGCACGAGCACATCCGGCCTGCATCATCTCGTCTGGGAGATTGTCGATAACGCGGTGGACGAGCACCTCGCGAAGTTCTGCAACGCGATTGACGTGACGATACATAACGACGGTTCGATTACCGTTCGCGACAATGGACGCGGCATACCGACCGGTATGCATAAAGCCGGCATTCCGACGCCACAGGTTGTTTTCACGATGCTGCATGCAGGCGGCAAGTTCGGCGGCGGGGGATACAAGAAGTCCGGCGGCCTTCACGGCGTTGGCGCATCGGTAACGAACGCATTGTCCGAATGGCTGGAAGTGGAGATTTTCCGCGAAGGCAAAATCCATAAGCAGCGCTTCGAATATTGGGTGGATGAGAACGGCAAGGAGCATGTCGGCGAGCCGGTGACCGGTCTTGAAGTGATCGGCAATACGAACCGCACAGGCACGAAGGTGACGTTCAAGCCAGACGCGCGCGTATTCCATGGCAATACGTCGATCAATTACGATACACTGTCCGAGCGGCTGCAAGAGATTGCTTTTCTGAACTCGGGCTTGAAAGTAACGGTTACGGATAAACGCAGCGGCAAAGAGGATCAATTCCACTACGAAGGCGGCGCGAGCCAGTTTGTTCAGTACTTGAACGAGGACAAAACGGTGCTGCACGAAGTCGTTCATTTTGTCGGTGAGAAGGAGGATATCGAGGCTGAAGTTGCGCTCCAGTATAACGATGGCTATACGGAGACGATGGCTTCGTTCGTTAACTCGATTCCAACACGAGGCGGCGGTACGCACGAGACCGGTTTCAAGACAGCCTATACGCGTGTCATGAACGATTATGCACGCAAGAATGGTCTGCTCAAGGAGAAAGACAAAAACCTCGATGGCAATGATCTGCGTGAAGGCATGATGGCCGTCATTAATATTAAGATGGGCGAGGTTGAGTTCGTCGGACAGACGAAGGATCAGCTCGGCAGTTCTTCTGCTAGAAGTGTGGTCGATGCTATTGTGTCGGACAAAATGCAGGTGTTCCTCGAAGAGAACCCGCAAGTGGCGCAGATGCTGTTGAAGAAAGCGGTGCAAGCGTCGAAGGCGCGTGAAGCGGCTCGTAAAGCCCGCGATGAAATTCGCAGCGGCAAGAAGAAGAGCGAGAGCTCCAATCTCGGCGGCAAGCTGTCGCCAGCGCAGTCGAAGGACGTTACGCGCACCGAGCTGTTCATTGTTGAAGGCGATTCGGCGGGCGGTTCGGCGAAGCAAGGACGCGACTCGAAGTATCAAGCGATCCTGCCGCTGAAGGGTAAGCCGATGAACCCAGAGAAGGCGAAGCTGCTGGATATCTTGAAGAACGACGAATATAAAGCGGTTATCGCAGCGATCGGCGCCGGAATCGGTCCTGAATTCGATGCGGAATCGTGCAACTATAGCAAAATCATCATCATGACCGATGCGGATACGGACGGCGCGCATATTCAAGTGCTGCTCCTGACGTTCTTCTACCGCTACATGAAGCCGCTGATCGATCTCGGGCGCGTCTTCATCGCACAACCGCCGCTTTACAAGATTACGCGCAAATCCGGCAAGCTGGAGACGGTGCGCTATGCTTGGTCTGATGAGCAGCTGCAGAACTACTTGAAGGAGTTCGGCAAGAACTTCGAGCTGCAGCGTTATAAAGGACTTGGCGAGATGAATCCGGATCAGCTGTGGGAGACGACGATGAATTCGGAGACGCGTACGCTTCTTCAAGTTCAGATCGAGGACGCTGCGAAAGCGGAACGACGCGTATCGACGCTCATGGGCGACAAGGTTGACCCGCGTAAACGTTGGATCGTTGAGAACGTTGATTTTACGGAGTATGAAGAATAGGAGAGTAACGGCATGAGTATGCTGGAACAGTTTTTGCCGGCGTTTCTGGAGGAGGTCGTTGGCGACCGCTTCGGACGCTATTCCAAGTACATCATTCAAGACCGCGCCATCCCTGACGTTCGTGATGGGCTGAAGCCGGTGCAGCGGCGTATCCTGTACGCGATGTATGACGCAGGCAACACGCCTGACAAAGGTTACCGCAAGTCTGCGAAGACGGTCGGCGACGTCATGGGTAACTACCACCCGCACGGCGACTCGTCGATCTACGAAGGCATGGTGCGTATGGCACAGCCTTGGAAAATGGCGCATATGCTCATTGACGGCCACGGCAACTGGGGCTCGATCGACGATGACCCGGCTGCAGCGATGCGTTATACAGAAGCGCGTCTATCGCCGATTGCGATGGAGCTTCTGCGTGATATTGAGAAAAGAACGGTCTTATTCAAAGACAATTTCGATAATACAACGAAGGAACCGGTCGTATTGCCCTCCCGTTATCCGAACCTGCTCGTAAACGGGGTAAGCGGGATTTCGTCCGGTTTCGCAACGGAAATTCCGCCTCATAACTTGAGAGAAGTTATTGATGCGTGTAATGCGATTATGGAGAACCCGGACATCGAGCTTGCTCAGCTGATGTCGATTGTGAAGGGTCCTGACTTCCCGACAGGCGGCCTCATTATGGGCGAAGACGGCATTCGGGAAGCATATCAGAGCGGCAAAGGCCGTATATACCTGCGATCCAAAGCGGCCATTGAGGATATGAAGGGCGGACGCCAGCAAATCGTCGTTACGGAAATTCCGTATCAGGTCGTCAAGTCGCGCCTCGTTACCGCGATGGAGAACATCCGTATCGAGAAGAAGGTTGAAGGTATCGCGGAAGTGCGCGACGAGAGCGGTCGTAACGGTCTGCGCATCGTCGTTGAGCTGAAGAAGGATGCGGACGCGCAAGGCATTCTTGCGTTTCTGTTCAAGAAGACCGATCTTCAAGTCGCATATAGCTTCAACATGGTTGCGATCGTCAATAAGACGCCGAAGCAGCTTGGCTTGAAGGAAATGCTGACCGCGTACATCGCGCATCAGCGGGAAGTGGTGACGCACCGTTCCCAGTATGAGCTTGAAAAGGCGGAAGATCGCGCGCATGTTTTGGAAGGTCTAGCAAAGGCGCTTAATCTGCTTGACGAAGTCATTGCTACGATTAAGGCTTCCAAGAACCGCCAAGACGCGCAAAACAACTTGGTTGCGAAGTTCACGTTCACGGAACGCCAAGCCGATGCGATCTTGACGCTCCAATTGTACCGTCTGACGAATCTGGAGATCACTTCGATCGAGAAAGAATTGAAGGATATCCAGAAGAAAATCGCTTATCTGCGCTCCATTCTTGCCAGCGATAAGAAATTGGTTGGCGTGATTCGCGAAGAGCTGCTCGAAATCCGCGAGAAGTTCGGCATCGACCGCCGATCGGATATTCAAGGCGAGGTTGAAGAGCTGAAGGTGAACCTGGAAGTTATGGTTCCGGCTGAAGATGTGTTCGTGACGTTGAGCCAAGAGGGCTATATCAAGCGGACGTCCAAGCTTTCCTTCACGCGTTCCGGCGGTGAGCTGAATAACGCGGGCGTTAAGGAAGGCGACGTCATTCGTACGCTGCTGGACGTCAATACCATTGACCAGTTGCTGCTCTTCACGCGCAAAGGCCAATACTATCAGCTGCCTGTCCATCAAATTCCGGAGTTCAAGTGGAAGGATACCGGTACAGCCGTCGTCAACGTCGTTCCGTTGCCGAAGGATGACAGCATTGTCAGCGTCATACCGGTGAAGGATTTTGAAGCTGTGGCGGATCAGTCGCTCGTATTCGTAACGAAGCGCGGCCAAGTGAAGCGTACGGAGCTGAAGGAATATAAGTCGACGCGTTCAACGGCGATTGCTGCTGTGAAGGTTGCAGACGGTGATGACGTATTGCGTGTCATGACGAGCGATAACAGCATGGAACTGCTGCTTATCACGAAGCAAGGGATGAGTATCCGATTCCCGGAAAATGAAGTGAATCCGATGGGACGCGTTGCTGCCGGCGTTCGCGGTATTACGCTGAAGGACGGCGATGAGCTCGTTGCTGCTGAGCGTGTCTCTGGCGATGAGGGCGAAGTGCTAGTCATAAGCGAGCTTGGTTTCGCGAAACGTTCGCTGCTGCTGGATTATCCGATTCAATCACGCGCCGGCAAAGGTGTTGCGACGTTCGAGTTCAAGGTGGGCAAAGGCGTTCGAACGAACGGCAATGAGCTGGTCGGGGGCGTACATTGCAAGGAAGAGCGAGAGCTTGTCCTATTTACTTCTTCGGGCACGAATCTCATAGTATCTACGGAGAAAGCGCCGATTGATGATCGAAAATCAACAGGCCGTGCGCTCGCAACCGTAGATAAGAAAGATGTGCTTACTTCCTTGTTCGTTCGCGCTGAATTGACGCGGGAAGGGTAAGATAAGCTCAGTTAGGTTGTTAGTCAAAAGGCAGATGGGGCGGTTCTTTCCGCTCTACCATTTGCATAATGAGATCAAGCACGACCCATAATGGCGCAGGTTCGTCCAGACGATCCAGCCATCTTGGGTCTTTTTTTATGCCGAGATCCGCTAATTTACGTACGAGTTCAGCTTTGCGCTCATCCATAATCGATCACGCTCCTATTCCGTTTTGCGTAAGGGGCTTCATGCACTTCTTCGAGTCGGTACAACAGCCTATAGCAACAATCTATGTCTAAAACTGTCAAATGGTTCTCTTTTGAGGCGATTAATGAGACAAAATATTAACCGCGTTAACCTTATATTCGACAAAATAGAATGCTATAATAAAGCTAAGAAAACTCGGACAGAAAGATGGTGGAGACAATCGTTTCTGCGGAATTTGCCCGGTTGTGGATGAAGATGACGAAGGAATGGAAATCGCATCTGGAGGAAGCGCTGGCGCCGAATTTAACGGAAGGCCAGCTAAGCGTGTTGGAACTGCTGAAGCAGCATCAGCCGATGAAACCGTCTGATTTGCTGGGGTATTTGGAGACAACCCCTGCAGCGATCACGACGCTGCTGGACCGTATGGAGCGGGGCGGACTGGTCGTGCGCAATCGCGACGAGAGCGACCGCCGCATCGTGTGGGTGACGATGACCGAGAAAGGCGTGATCGAGACCGAACGCGGCGTAGCGATCCGCGACGCCTACATCACGGAGGCGCTAGACCGGATCTCGTCGCATAATCAGCAGCTGCTCGTTTATTTGCTCGGTAAAGTAGCGAATTCATAGATGTACGTAGTAAGCGGCAGTGCAGGAGGGGATCCTGCGCTGCTGTTTTTTTTGTTTAAAGCGTTGAGTTTCATGCTGACACGAGGTTTACCGCATCCCCGCACTTTGCACTCAGCACCTCGCAGTAACCGAACCCCGAACCCCGAACCCCGAACCCCGAACCCCGTCACTTTGCACACCTATAGTGCTGAGAGAGCCGAGTAGGGTCTCTCAGCAGTAGAAACACACGAAAAGTTGGTTGAGAGTGCCGTATGGGATCTCTCGTCGCTGGAATTCAAGTACATCCATTCGAATTCGAGCTGAGATAGCTGAATCGGGTCTCTCAGGAGCGGAAACGCACGAAAAGTTGGCTGAGAGAGCAGATATGCTCTCTCAGCTCTGGAACCAACTAACTATTCTTTGAGAGAGGGAAAACCCGCTCTCGATGAGCGAGAGTAGGCGAAGAAGTGGCTGAGAGAGGAAAAAGCCTCTCTCGGCATACTGCTACCACCAAAGCACGTGAAGAGCCGGCCAGATAACAAGAACCCCCTCCAACTCGCTAAAGTTGGAGGGGGTTCGTTAAAAGCACAATTACCTTGCTGCAGGCAGCTGCAGCGGCTTAGCTGACATTGCGTGGAGTCGCTTGGTCAGCTGGCTGTACATGCTGGTCAGGCTGCGGTAATCGGCAGCAGACAGGTCTTTCAAAGGCTTCGTATCGATCGTCTGCTTGAGCGGGACGACCGAGAATTTGCTGATGCCTTTCGTGGTGACACGGTGGACCCATGTCGGAATGGCTTCAACATCAGTAATCGTCGTTTGCTTGGTAGGACCGTCTTTGTGAATCTGCACCTTATAGATGACTCCGAAATCCTTCGAATTGCCTTGCTGACTGGAAATGAAGTTGCCCATGGAATAAATGATAAGTCCCTTGTGCACGGTGCCATCAGGCTGAGCGGCTTCGACCATCTCATAAGGCTGGACGACGTGCGGATGTGAACCTGCTATAATGTCGGCTCCGGCTGCAATCAGCTTGCGTGCGAGCTGTTTCTGCATATCATTCGGTGCAGTTTGGTACTCGATGCCGAAGTGAAGAACGACCGTGATGAAATCCGCCCCAGCTGCGCGTACCTTCTTGATATCCTGCAGCATCTTCGCTTCATCAATCAGCGAAACGGCGTAAGGCTGCCCCTTCGGCAGCGGAATGCCATTCGTGCCGTACGTGTACGCGAGCAGCCCCATCTTGATGCCCTTACGTTCCACGATGGTAATTTTCTCGGACTCATACTTCGAACGGGCCGTGCCTTTAATGTCAAAACCGAGCTTCTCCAGATACGCCAGCGTATTCGAAATGCCTTTGGCGCCACGGTCGAGCGCATGGTTGTTCGCATTCGTAACCGTCGTGAATCCCGCATCCTTCAGAGCATCGCCGAGCTCCGACGGGGCATTAAACCGTGGATAGCCGGAGTATCCAAGCGACTTGCCGCCAAGCGGCGTCTCCAGATTCGCCAAAGTCCAATCCCCTTGCTCCAAAATCGGCTTAACCGAAGTGAAGAACGAATTGAAGTTATACGTATTCGTCTTCTCGTTGTACGCGCCTGGAAGCTGCGGCATGTGCATCATTATATCGCCAACAGCTACCCAAGTCGCATCGGCCGATTTCTCAGGCTCAGGAGGGGGAGGAGTGGCATCAGCGCCACCATCCGCACCAGTATCCGTTTCAGAATTACCATCCGCGACAGAGCCTGCATTCCCCGAAGGCGTCTCCGTGTTAGCTCCATTGTTATTCCCTGCACTATCGCCAGTACTATTGTCTGCGTTGTTTCCCGGTTCCGTCACGCTCGTATCAGGCTTGTTCGGAGCCTGCCCATTAAGCGACGGTTCGTTGCCGCAGCTGCAGAGCAGAAAGATCAGCAGCGGCAGCCACAACCATCGAATTTGTTTGGTCATGAGCCGTCAGTTCCTTTCTGCGGCAGTATCGTTCTTGCCCGTGCGTAATCCTGTTCGCTGAATCGGCTCCAAGGCTCCGCCTTCGGTGGAGCGGCATCGAACGTCAGCCATTCCTTCGTGACAGGATGCGCCACGCCGACCATGGCAGACCATAGCGCGATGTCCTGCTCGCCTTGCACGGCAGGAGCGCCGTACTTGCGGTCGTAAACGAGCGGACAGGCGATATAGGACATTTGTGCCCGTATCTGGTGCGAGCGCCCGGTGAGCAGCTTCACTGCGACGAGAGAGTAACCGCCTCGCGCGGCGACGACTGCATAGTCGAGAATCGCTTCCTTGGCGTCCTGCACCTGCTTCGTGTGCACAGTGACGATATTTCGTCCCGCATCTTTGCGCAAGAAATGTCTTAACCGTCCAGAACTCGCTTCTGGAGCTCCGTGTACGACAGCCAAGTACAGCTTGTCAAAGTTACGGCTCCGCACCGACTCCGACAACCGACTAGCGGCCTTCGACGTCTTAGCGAACAGCATGGCCCCGCCAACCGGACGATCCAAGCGATGTACAAGCCCGACATAGACGTTGCCAGGCTTCCGATAACGCACTTTCAAGTCTTCCTTGAGCAGCGTTACCATGTCCGGCTCGCCTGTATCATCAGCTTGGGACAACACGCCAGGTGGCTTCACAACAGCGAGCAGATGGTTATCTTCGTAAAGAACGGGCAGGAGCGGCTCAGGCCCATGCTCTAACCCGAGCCCTAACTCCGCTTCCTTGTCCATCGCCATCTTACTTGCCCTCCCAGCGACCAAGAATACCGCATGGCAGTGTAAGTCCGGATGCCGTAATCGGAAGCCCGATCTCTCCGCAATGAATCGATCCATTATACTTACGGCCGACCGTCATGTGCAGCATGTTGTGCAGCACAGTCGGAGAGATGCCGGTTGTATAAGAGTTGATCAGTACGAACAGCGGGTTCTCCGACAAAATGTTCGTACAGAAATCAAGGAACGGGAACAAGTTCTGCTCCAGCTTCCACATCTCGCCGTTCGGTCCGCGTCCATAAGACGGCGGGTCCATAATGATTGCATCATACTTGTTGCCGCGGCGCTCTTCACGTTGAACGAATTTGAACACATCATCCGTGATATAGCGGATTGGAGCGGATGCAAGGCCGGACAGCTCAGCGTTTTCTTTTGCCCACTGAACCATACCTTTCGCCGCATCGACATGACAGACTTCTGCGCCAGCAGCTGCAGCAGCAACCGTTGCGCCGCCCGTGTAAGCGAACAGGTTCAGAACACGTATCGGACGTCCCGCATTCCGGATCTTGTCCATCATCCACGTCCAGTTGACCGCCTGTTCAGGGAATAAGCCGGTATGCTTGAAGCTCGTCGGCTTAATGTGGAACTTCAGCTCGCCATAAGTGATGGTCCACCGCTCCGGCATTTTCGTGCGGAACTCCCATTCGCCGCCGCCTGAGGAGCTGCGGTGATAGTGGCCGTCAGCCGTCTTCCATTGGCCGGTCTCATTCTCAATCGGCCAAATGGTCTGCGGGTCCGGTCTGCGAAGCACGAAACGGCCCCAACGTTCTAATTTCTCGCCGCCCCCGGTATCGAGAAGCTCATAGTCTTTCCATAAATCAGCGTTGTACATGAAGATTTCCTTCCTTGACGTTAAATTTGTAGCCTACACCTCGTACAGTAACGATGTAAGTCGGGTTAGCTGGATCGGGCTCGATTTTTTTGCGAAGATTGCTGATATGTACCATCAGCGTGCGCGTATCGCCCATACTGTCATGACCCCAAACGATCGTATAGAGGTCGTCCAGTGCAAAAGCGCGGTTTGGCGTTCTAGCGAGACGAACGAGCAGCTCGAACTCCTTCGCGGACAGAAACACTTCCTTATCCCGCACATGGACCGTTCTTGCTGGCATATCGATCACTAATCCGTCGAACCTAAGTATCTCGCCAGTAAGACGTTCAACGGAACGCTGCTCATTAACGGACTGGCGACGCAGATGTGCCTTAACGCGCGCGACGAGCTGGCTTGGGCTGAACGGCTTCGTCATATAATCGTCGCCGCCTACCGTAAGACCATGTATAATGTCAGTATCGTCGCTCTTACAGCTGATAAACAATATGGGAACGTTGGAAACGGTACGAATTTGCTTGCAAACCTCGTAGCCGTCCCAATTTTTGAGCGAAATATCGAGCAGGATCATGTCTGGAGATATCGATTCCGCCATGTTGACGGCATCCTCACCGTTGTCTGTTGTATGTACTGCGTATCCTTCGCGTTCCATATAAAGCGTAATTAGCTCGGTAATGTCTGCTTCATCGTCTACAACTAATATTTTGCTCCCACTCATCTTCGTTTCTTCCCCCTCTTCCTAGGCTATTATAACGAAAGGAGACAGGGGTGGGCAATCCGCGTTTCCAGGAGGTTAGCACAATTCGGCGTTATTTATCTTATTTTCTGCTACTAATGATTACAGTTATGCTGCTAACGGGCTGCTCGGTTAAGAGCGAGGAGCTGCAGCCGACAGCGAAGCAGGGGGTCATGGACCTGCGAAATTGGCAATTTGAGAAGAACGGACAGATCGAACTCTCCGGAAAATGGTCCTTCTATGCAAGCAAGCTGCTGCAGCCCGGCGATCCAGCGCTGGAGCAGCAAGCGGCAACGGCGCTAGTGCCGCGGTCATGGAACAGCTATCGGAATGTGCCGGGCATCGATGAGGGTCAGGGCTATGCAACGTACAAGCTGACTGCGCTCATCAAGCCGACGGATCATGTGCTTGCGATGCGTCTGCCGAATATATTCAGCAGCTATAAGCTATGGGTGAATGGGAAGGAGCTGCTGGAGCTTGGGCATGTCGGCACAAGCCGGGACAGCTCGAGAGCGGAGCAGTTTCCGAAAATCGTTTCGTTCAGCACGGATTCGGACAAGCTCGAGATTGTCATACAAGTGTCGAACTTCCAGCATCGCAAAGGCGGGATCTGGGTACCGATTCAGCTCGGAGACAGCGATTCGATCGTGGATGCGCAGATGAAAACGACCGCCAAGGAAATGATTATCCTCGGCAGCCTCATCATTATCGGCGTCTATCATATCGGCCTGTATGCGTTTCGGAGACAGGAGCAGTTTACGATGCATTTTGGCCTGCTCTGTTTGTTCGTTGCCGCTAGGGCAAGCGTAACAGGAGAGAACTTCCTGCTGCGGTTATTTCCGCTCTCATGGGAAGCGGGCCTCAAGATTGAATACATATCATTCGCGCTTAGCGCGGTTACGGGCTTCCTCTACGTGTATCGGTTGTTCCCGCTGGACGCTTCCAGACGAGTCATTCATTTTGTGACGGGAATCGGCTTGTCGCTATGCGTATTCGTGCTCGCAACTCCTGCAATCATATTCTCGAAGCAGCTGGCCTTGTTCCAGCTCTTCGTCGTCGGAGTGGCTGTCTATTCGCTGGCCGTACTCATTACGGCGCGCTTGCACCGAAGAATCGGATCCGCTTTCGTCCTCACCGGGCTTGCCGTCTTCGTCGTTACCGTCTTGAACGACATGCTGTTCTTCAACGAGTGGCTTGTCTACGCACAGCTGGTGCCGCTCGGCCTCTTCTTCTTCATGCTGATGCAATCGTTCATCATTTCAAGGCGTTTCTCGAACGCGATGTTCCAGGTGGAGCATGTATCGGTTGAGCTGCGAGAGCTGAACGCGCACTTGGAGGAGCGGATCATAGAGCGTACGGTCGCGCTGAGCGAGGCGAATGAAACGCTGGCGCATACGAATCGGGAGCTGCAGCGGTCGGAGACGTCGCGGCGCCATCTCATGACGAACATTTCGCATGATTTACGAACGCCTATTACGCTGCTGCAAGGGTATCTGGAAGCTTTTCAGGATGGCGTCGTTCAGACGGAGGAGCAGCAGCAGCGATACATACGGATGATGCTCGGCAAGGTTGGCGGGCTCAATCGGCTCATTCGCGATCTATTCGAGCTGACGAAGCTGGAGGCGGGGCAGACGCGGTTTGATTTTGCGAAGGTGCCGCTTGGGCAATGGATTCAACAGCTGCATGACATGTATGAGATCGATGTAATTAGCAGCGGGTTGCGGTTCAGCTGCGACTTCCACAGCGTCAACTCCACGGAGGAAGGCCACGCGCATGAGAAAGAACAGCAGAACCGCATTCTGCTAAGTCTGGACCTGGCGAGAATCGACCAAGTGATGGCGAACGTCGTGTACAATGCGATTAAGCATACGCCGAGGGGCGGCGAAATTACGCTCTCGTTCTTCTTCGAAGAGCACACCAGCCGGGTCATCGTAACGGTAAGCGATACAGGCAGCGGCATCGAGGAAGAGCATCTGCCTTATATATTCGACCGATTCTACAAGAAAGACGTGTCGCGGAATTCCGCAGATGGCGGAAGCGGGCTAGGACTCGCGATTGCCAAAGAAATAGTGGAGGCGCACGAAGGTGCGATAGGTGCGGTCAGTACGGTGGATAAGGGGACGATGATTTGGTTCATGCTCCCGGCAGAAGTTCGGAAGGCGGTTTAGTCGACTTGTTTGATGGCGGCCATCATCCGATCAATGGATGCTCTGCGTTTGTCCTGATCCATACTGCTCAAGAGCCGGATAATCTCTATCGTCTCAGGCGTCAGCGTAGCTGATTCCCGCTTCGATTGCTCTCCGCCAATAATATAGTCGAGCGAAACGCCGAACAGAGTGGCAAGCTTCATCAATGTCTCATAAACAGGCTGTCTATTGTTAATCTCATAATGGCTATAGGCGGAGCGGGTAATGCCGATCTGCCTTGCCACCTCTTCTTGCGAGTAATGGCCGCGCAGCCGCAGCTCTCGTAATCGATCTCCCATCGTCATCATCATAATCTCCTTACCACGTGTTTCGTTCGTATTTTTGATACAAAATGTCCTATTGTGTATTTTATGATACAAATTGTATCAAGTCAAGCGGAATTTGAAATGAGGGTGGATTTTTTATGCAATCCTCGCTAAAATAGGGATAACATAAATAATTTGAAACTTGGTTTCATCTTATGAAACTACAACGAGAGGGGAGCTGGATTATCATGATCGCCAATTTATTGAACCGCAGCAAACAGTTCGCGCAAGATTACCATCCTATCGTACATTCCTTGTTAGTCGGTACGATATTGGCACGCGCAGCTTCCTCGATGAGCTTACCGTTTCTTGCCATCTATCTAACCAAGCATACCGAGCTCGGCGCGGGCATGATCGGCCTCATTATTGGGGCAGGCTCACTCGCGGCGACCGTAGGCGGGTTCGTTGGCGGCGCACTGTCAGATCAGTTCGGACGCCGTAAAATAATGCTCGCGGCACTATTCGGCTGGACCGTTGTGTTTCTCGGCTTCGCTCTCTCGAAGAGTGCTGCGCTGTTCTTCGTGTTCAGCTTGTTGAATGGCCTGTGCCGGTCGTTCTATGAACCGGTTTCGCAGGCACTTATGGCCGACCTGACTCCGAAAGAACGTCGAATGAGCGTATTTTCATTGCGATACTTAGCCATCAACATTGGGGTATCGGTGGGGCCTTTGCTCGGCGCGCTGTTTGCTGCAATGGGCAGTACGCTGCCTTTTATCATCACGAGTGCAATCTATTTCATCTACTTATGCAGCCTGTATAGCCTGCTTAATCGGTTCGGCATTAAGCAAATCGAAGGGGAGCAGAAAGCAGGCAGCAGTTTCTCGATGGCATGGGAAGCGGTCAAACGTGATTACGTGCTCCGCTATTATCTGATCGGCGGCATAGTGACTGCCATCGGCTATTCTCAAATGACGGTCACGTTGTCGCAATTCGTGGAAAATAAATTCGCTGAAGGCGTTACTCTCTTCGCGGTCATGATGAGCGTGAATGCAATTACGGTCGTCGCCTTGCAAATTCCGGTCAGCAGGTGGATGGAGAAGTTCTCAGTGATCGGTGCGCTAACATTGGGCGTCTCCTTATATGCACTCGGCAATGTCGGCTTTGCTTTTTCAGTAGGCTGGATTTCGTTTATCGTATCGATGATCGTTTTTACACTGGGAGAAATCATTACGTATCCAGCAGGAAGCATGCTTGTTGACGGGATCGCTCCTGAAGGAATGCGAGGTTCTTATTACGGCGCCCAATCCTTCAGTAATCTGGGACATTTCATAGGTCCTTGGATAGGCGGGATTCTGCTTAGCCGGTTTAGTGGATCGGTACTGTTCACGACCATGGCATTCGTGGCGATGAGTGCGATCTTGTTCTATCGAGCTGGTGAACACGCCAGATTATCGGCAGCTGCCAAATCAGCGGTGCTCCAAGCGATTCGAAAAGATAAAGCCATTAGTTAAAGTGTGAAGGCCAGGCGGAGCATGAGCTCTGCCTGGCCTTCTTCTGTCACCGCATAATATATCGCCGTACGCCAATGCTCGCACTTACGGAACCAGGCGTAACCTTCATCGGCACTAACCTGATGTCAGAGGGCGCGTATTTGGATAACGAGTAGAAATTCGGATAGATGAACTGGTCCTCCAGATAGGCCGATTCCGTCGCTCCCTGCGCGCGGTGCTTGTTGAGCGCGGCTATGATGCCTTCGCTGTCGTCCATCCCGATCCCATGCCCGAAATATCGATCGTCGCCCATCTTGATCACGTTCTCGCCTTGCCAGATCCGTTCATCCGGATCGACCTCAGGGTTCTTGAAATAGAGGACATCGCCAGGCTTCGAATAAGAGCTTGGGGCATCTTCTCTTGTTAAGCCCAGGTTGTTGTCAAACTGCCACGAGTGCAGATATAGCTTCGGGAACAACGGATTGAATTTGTCATCGCCGAGTGTTTCCAGTACGGCTTTATATTCAATAATCATGACCGCTGTCGCGCACTCAAAACCATATTTCTTCCCGTTCGAGAAGATATCGCGGATGGCATCCGCCGCTGTGACGTCGCGCTTCAACTCGAAGCCGCCCTCGCTTGTTAAATTCCAATAATTCTTATTGCAATACGAGTTCCGAAACGATGCGAAGCCCACATCGCTGTCATGCATGTTTCTGGCCGCAACCAAAATATTCGACCGTAATACCGGTTCGAAGTTCATCTCATTCCCACCTTCCTTAAGCAGTTCATATGCCTATGCCATTGTATGGGCAAAGGATAATGCTTGTGCATTTAGCAAACGCTGTAAAGGTTGATACATGCGTAGAAATGGTGGAGGAATAACATGCATAAAGTAGGGTACATCTTGCAGGTTGTCTGTGTTCTCTTGCTCGGCTCCGTGCTCGGTGGCCAACAGGTTGCGTCGGAGGATGTAGGGGCAAAGCTGCGCGTGGCGGCTACCCCTGAATCCGTTCGAGCATCAGAGCTGGCCATCGGGAGCGATGAAGCCATCGTCAAAATGTTGAATAGCGGCGTTCGAGTCAGAGTCTATTCGATACCTGTTACAGATACATTCATCACATTGCGAAAAGGGAGCGAGTTGCTGTCGTTTCCGGTTGATCGTTACGGAATGGTGTACGACGCGAGCACGGATGAGAAGGTGATTCTGCGCGAGCAAGATCGTTGGCTGCTGCTCCAGCGGGTCCGCGAGCTCCGGCAGTCCTACTATGGCAAGCTGCTGACATGGGACGAGGCAGAAGTTTATGTCCCGAGAATGGCGAGCTTCGCGCTTACCGATCTTGATACCGGCATGACCTTCAACGTGCAGCGCCGCGCCGGAAGCAGCCACGCGGATGTCCAGCCGCTGACGCGCGAGGATACGGAAATTATGAAGCGTATCTACAATGGCAGATGGAGCTGGAAGCGCAAAGCGGTTCTCGTGCGGGCAGACGGCATGGTACTTGCAGCATCGATGCACGGCAAGCCGCATGGCGGAGACGGGATTCCGGATAATGATTTTCCCGGCCACTTCTGTGTTCATTTTCTCGGCAGTACAACGCATAAAACCCAAAGTGTCGATCCGGAGCATCAGCTGATGGTGTTCAAAGCTGCCGGAAAGCTGCCGGAGTATGTTGGTGCAATGAACCCCGACAAGATTGTCGCCACCTTCTTCAAAACATTCAATTTGAGGGAAACCCAAGCGGCGAGAATGCTGTTCGATGACCCTTTTAATGATAAGCTCGATCGGCTGCTTGCTAATGTGGAACGCATTGCTGCAACGGAGCAGCGAAGGGAGATCGCAGCGAGCGCTGTAGAAGACGAGCTCGCCCTCGATCTCTCGCAGAATGTGAACATGCTTGCTGTGAACAAGAAGGTGCTGAAGCTGAAGCTTAAGCTGCTGTTCGTCAGAGAGTCACCGGCAGAGCCGTGGAAGATTGAATCGATAGCAGCGATAGACGGTAAGGGCAGAGATGTGCTTGAGGAGATCGATGATGCAAATGATGCGAGAGAAGGCAAGTAGGTTGGTGCAGAGACAGGCGAAAATATATCAGAGCAGAGCAGAGCAGAGCAGGTCAGGTCAAAGCTAGTCAAAGCTAGTCAAAGCTAGTCAAAGCTAGTCAAAGCTAGTCAAAGCTAGTCAAAGCTGGTCAAAGCTAGTTGGATTATCCGCCGTATTTGCTGCGATAGTGTGCCAGCGCGAGCAGCGGCCAGACGAGCGGATAACTCTCATAAGCCGTATACATATAGCCCGGCAGCGCACCGCCATTCGGGTAGCGCACCGCTAGTGATAGCTGCTGCTGATGCTCGGTAGGCAGCTCTCGCAGCAAATAAGCGCATGCGCGATCTATCGCATCGGTCGGCGCGTCATGCACCGCGATGAGGGCATCTAGCGCCCATGCGGTTTGCACCAGCGTGGAAGCGGGCAGGGGAACGTACCGCTTCTTGGTGTCGCTGTCACAGGATTCGCCGAAGCCGCCATCTTCGTGCTGGATGCTGTGCAGCCAATTGACCGCCCGGCGGATTTGCGGATGCTGCGGCGATTCACTCACCGCTGCGAGGCCGGTTAGCGCGGCCCATGTGCCATAGATGTAGCAGACGCCCCAACGACCATACCAGGAGCCATCAGGTTCTTGATAGCTGTACAGCCAATTTGCGGCACGGCGGATGAACCGGTGCTCGGTCGTCAGTCTGGCGTAACGGCCGAGATATTCCAGCGTCCTGCCGGTCAAGTCCGGCGTGGACGGATCGGTTGCCGCGTCATCGGCACCTTCGAGCGGCACCCAGCTGATCAGCTTGCTGTTCGTGTTCCGTTCGAACGCCGCCCAGCCGCCGTCACTGTTCTGCATCGCGAGCAGCCATTGAAGCCCTCTCTCACGCGCAGCGGCAGCGTCCTCAGGCAAGGCATGAATCGCCCGCAGAGCAGCGGTGGTGTCGTCATTATCGGGATTTATCGTATTGAATTCCGAGAAGCCCCAGCCGCCATGCTCCGGCTCCGCGACACCGAGCTGCCAGTCGCCGAGCTTCTGATGCTGCCGCGAGAGCAGGTACTGTCCAGCCCGGGAGATAGCCGGATGAGCCGCGGATAGTCCGGCTGCTTGCAGTGCATGGCTGATGAGCGCGGTGTCCCAGACGGCGGATGTGACATTTTGAAGCGTGGTCACTCTATTATGCTGCGACCAGTCTGAAGTGAGGTAGGATTCCAGCCCTTGAATCGCTCTGGCGATGAGAGGGTGATCTGCTTTAAACCCTAGTGCTCGGAGCGCATGAACCATCAGAATAGTTGCTGTCGCATAGCTGTACAGCGTACCGTCTGCTTCAATCCGCTCTTGCATGAAGGAGACAGCGCGATCGGTCGCCTGTTGATTCAGCTGAAGGCGATCTCCATCAAGCCGCCGAAGGCTGTAGTGGAAATGACGCTGCCAACTGCCTTGCTGCACCCTGACTTCCTCATCCGCACTCCGCTCGGTCTGGAGCGGAACGATCGAAGGCAATGTGAACGAAGGCTTACGGTCGCCGAGTATAAGCATCGGTGCCATGTGGACGCGTGCGTAACCGGAAAATCTGAAAAAGTGAATCGGAGCCGACTTCGGCAGCAGCATCAGTGTCAGCGGAACGGGAAACCAGCGCGGCCAGCGGTATTGTCCGACAGTGGCGAGCAGAAACTTCGTTAACAAGCTGTCGATGCGGGATAAGCCGCCAAGCTCAAGCAGCGCGGCGCGTGCTCGCTTCATAAGCGGTTCGTTCGGCGATTTGCCTGCGAACTGAAGGGCAAAATAGCCCTCGGCCGTAGCCGCTGCATTCCCCGATGCTTCGTTCGGGTAGATGCGCCATGCGCCGTCCGCGCCTTGCATCGATTCAATACGCTCCCGTAGTGCCGCGATCAGCTTAGGCTTCGGTACTTGCATGCTCTGCAGCAGCATAATGGCCGCTGTATCTGTGGACGTTCCGGCATCGACGAAGCCAAGCCGCCAGCTGCCATCGAGTTGTTGCCTTGGGAGTAAACGATTGACGAGCAGATTGATGCCCGCTTGGACCTGATTGAGCTCTAGCTGCACAGCGGCACCTCCTTCCCAGGCTGCATAAGCCGCTCGTTGGAACGGGATCTACGGCCCAGAATCCTTCGGGTATAAGTCTATGACGCTAACGGTTTCGTTCATTCGTTTATAGGGGAGAGATGGGGACAAAAAAGTACAATTCGCTCCATCTTGCAAGGAAAAGAGGAAAAGATGCGCGTAATGGATGGACAACTTCACTGGAACTCTTTATTATGAAAATAATTCTCAATTGAAGTCTGACATGTGTCCAGAGGTACATAAGCAAAGGTGGTTTATCATTGTGCAGTCTCATCCATTCTCCCAATCGGGGCAGTCGGCCGAATCGATTCAATCTCGTCCGATTGCCGCCGTTATCCTCCTAATCGGCGGGAGCGTGCTGCTCGTGCTGAGCGCTGCGCTGTCCATCGCCGTCGGTGCGGCAGACATTTCACTCGCCACGGTGTGGGAATCGATCGTCCATTTTAATCCGGATCTGACCTCTCATCAGGTCATTCATCAGCTGCGCATCCCGCGCGTAATTGCTGGAGCGCTTACAGGCGCTGCTTTCGCTACAGCAGGCGCGCTCATGCAAGGGATGACGCGCAATCCGATTGCAGATTCGGGTTTGCTTGGCATTAATGCAGGCTCAGGCTTGTTGTTGGCGATTTGCTTCGCATTCTTCCCAGGCATGTCGTTCGTTCATTTACTATTCTTCTCGTTCATCGGAGCTGCTCTAGCCGCGGGTATCGTGTTCGGCGCCGGTTCGATGGTGAAGGGCGGATTGACGCCGGTTCGCCTTGTGCTCGCAGGTGCAGCGGTATCTGCGCTCATGCTAGCGATCAGCGAAGCGATTGCGATTCACTACAATGTAGGCCAAGAACTCGCGTTCTGGTATGCAGGCGGCATGCAGGGCGTCCAGTGGGCCCAGGTGAAAATAATTGCGCCGTGGATCCTTGGCAGTATCGCGATTGCGATCCTGATCTCTCGCTCAATTACACTGCTTAGCCTCGGCGAAGATATCGCAACAGGACTTGGTCAACGGACGGGGCTGGTCAAGGCAGTAGGGGCATTGCTCATTCTTATTCTAGCCGGCGCATCGGTATCGATTGTCGGAGCGGTAGGCTTCGTCGGCTTGATCATCCCGCATGTATCACGCTACCTTGTTGGCGTTGACTATCGCTGGATTATTCCATGTTCTGCAGTACTCGGCTCGCTCCTTGTCGTGCTCGCTGATATCGGCGCAAGGATGTTCAATCCGTTCGCAGAGACGCCGCTTGGCGCACTCATCGCCGTGATCGGTGTTCCTTTCTTCCTCTACCTCGCTATGAACGAGAGGAGGGAGCTGTAAATCATGTCATCATCTATTGCTGAATCAGTGGAATCTGCCCGCCGTAAACGGGCATTCTCCGTAATGACAATATTGTTCGCTCTTATTGTAATCGTCTTTATCATTAGCATGGATACCGGCGAGTTGAAGCTGACGCCGCATGAGGTGCTGAACACCTTATTGGGTAAAGGCGATGCCAAGCAAGAGCTTATCCTGTTTCAGTTCAGGCTGCCTCGCATGGTCATGTCGCTGCTGGTTGGCGCAGCTTTTGCAGTGTCGGGCTGCATCCTGCAAGGGGTTACTCGCAACGTGCTCGCAGAGCCGGGTATTCTCGGCATTAACGCAGGCGCAGGGCTAGTCGTTGTGCTGTTCATCAGCGTCGTGCCTGTCAGCGGCACGATCTTCCTCCTGCCGCTGCTGGCATTGCTTGGCGCGGGCGGTACAGCCGCGCTTATCTTCTCGCTCTCGTACCGGCGCAATCACGGCATCTCCACGATCCGCATGCTGCTCGTCGGCATTGCAGTGGCGGCAGGGATCTCGGCCACGATGCTCGTGCTGACGCTCCGCCTCAATCCGGAGCAGTTCAAGTTCGTGCAGGTCTGGCTCGCCGGCAGCATTTGGGGCACCGATTGGCGCTTCGTGCTCGCGCTTGTGCCGTGGCTCGTCGTGCTGCTGCCGCTCGTATTCGTCAAAGCGCGCGTGCTCGACGTCATGAACCTCGGCGATTTGACTGCACGAGGGCTTGGCGCCGCGTTAAGCCGCGAGCGACTCATCATGTACGCCTCTGCCGTGGGACTCGCAGGAGCGGCAGTTGCCGTTGGCGGCGCGATCGGCTTCGTCGGCTTGATTGGCCCGCATGTCGCGAGAAGGCTCGTCGGCCCGCAGCATCCATACTTGCTGCCGGCTTCAGCACTTGCCGGCGCGCTGCTGCTGATCATCTCCGACACGTTCGCGCGATTGTACAACATCCCGACGGGGATCGTCGTCGCGGTGCTGGGCGCACCATATTTTCTCTATCTGCTTATGCGGACGAAAGGCCAAAATTAATCTTCGAGGGAGGATTTACGATCATGCTCGCAAGATTCTTTTCCTACTACCAGCCGTACAAGAAGCTGTTCTACCTGGATTTCTTCTGCGCGATCTTCGCAGGCTTTCTAGAGCTCGGCTATCCGCTGGCGGTCAACCAATTTGTCGATAAGCTGCTGCCGGGCAAAGATTGGTCGCTTATCGCATGGGCGTGCGCAGGCCTATTGCTTGTGTACGTACTCATCGCGCTGCTTAACTATATCGTTACATACTGGGGTCACATGCTCGGCATCAACATCGAGACCGATATGCGGCGCAAGCTGTTCGAACATATTCAGAAGCTCTCATTCCGCTTCTTCGACAACAACAAGACCGGCCATCTCATGTCGCGGCTGACGAACGACTTGATGGAAATCGGCGAAATGGCGCATCACGGACCAGAGGACTTGTTCATTGCTGTGATGACGCTCATCGGCTCTTTTGGACTTATGCTCTATATCAATTGGAAGCTTGCTGTGCTTACGTTCGTCGTCGTTCCGTTTATGATCTATATCGCGATTTTCTTCAGTCGCCAGATGACCAAAGCGTTCCACCAGCTGTTCTCCGATATTGCTGATTTCAATGCCCGCGTCGAAGACAACGTGGGCGGAATGCGCGTCGTTCAAGCGTTCGCTAACGAGCCGTTCGAGCAGGCGCAATTCCAAGTGAGCAACGGCAAGTTCCGGTTAACGAAGCTGCTCTCCTACAAAATCATGGCGTTCAACTCTTCCATCAACTATATGTTGAAACGTCTCGTTACTTTGTTCGCGATGGTGTGCGGTACTTGGTTCGTCATTCGCGGCGAGCTGACATACGGGGAGTTCATCGGCTTCCTGCTCCTCGCGAACGTGTTCATCGGTCCGATCGAGAAGATCAACGCCGTTATCGAGAGCTATCCGAAAGGCATTGCCGGGTTCAAACGGTACATCGAGCTGCTTGATACAGATCCTGAAGTGGCGGACCGTCCGAATGCGCGCGAGGTGAGCAAGCTGCAAGGAAATATCCAATTCCGCGATGTTTCCTTCGGTTATGAGAACGAAGCAAGCGTGCTGGAGCATATCAATCTGTCGATCCGCGCAGGGGAGACAGTGGCGTTCGTCGGTCCATCCGGCGCAGGCAAAACAACGCTGTGCAGCTTGCTCCCTCGCTTCTATGATGTTGTCGGCGGCAGCATTACGGTAGATGGCGCCGACGTTCGAGACATGACATTGGCTTCGCTTCGCAAGAACATCGGTATCGTGCAGCAGGATGTGTTCTTGTTCTCGGGGACGATCCGCGAGAATATCAAGTATGGCAAAATGGACGCAACGGACGAGGAACTCATGGAAGCGGCGCGAAGAGCGCAGCTGGAGGCATTCATCTCGTCACTGCCGGAGGGTCTTGATACGATCGTCGGCGAGCGGGGCGTGAAGCTGTCCGGCGGTCAGAAGCAGCGGGTTGCCATCGCGCGCATGTTCCTCAAGAACCCGCCGATCCTCATTCTAGACGAGGCGACTTCGGCGCTAGACACAGAGACAGAGTCGGCGATTCAGCAGTCGCTTGCAGAGCTGTCGCAGGGGCGTACGACGCTCGTTATCGCGCATCGGCTCGCGACAATCAAGAACGCGGACCGCATCGTTGTGGTAACCGAAGACGGAGTGTCGGAGCAAGGACGGCACGAAGAGCTGCTTGCCGCAGGCGGACACTACAGCAGGCTGCACTACGCACAGTTCCAGCATGCATAAATGATTTTAATTGAAGCGAGTAGGAGGCTTGTCTACTGCCAGATGCTAATAGCTGACGGGCGGAGGCAAGCGACCTTTCTCGCTTTTTTTGCATCTGGATGGAACTCGCTGGTATAATATTTTGCTGGAAGCCGTTTCAAGTAACCGCAATTAAAAGGAGCGATACATAATGAACTCATTCGGGCATCGATTAGAACAATATGCGGCGCTGGCCGTAGAAGTAGGCGTTAACATCCAGCCAGGTCAGAAGCTGTGCATCATGACCCAAGTAGAGGCGGCGCCATTCGTGCGTCTCGTCGTCAAACATGCGTATGAGGTTGGAGCAAGCTACGTTCATGTGGAGTGGACGGACGAACAGATCGTTCGCACACGCCTGGAGAAATCGCCGGATGAAGGTCTTACTTTCTATCCGGAGTGGATCGTTGACGGTCGCGTGAAGCTGGCGGAAGAAGGAGCGGCGTTCCTGTGGATTACAGCCGACAATCCTGATCTGCTGAACGGGATCGACGCATCGCGTATCTCTGCCGTGACGAAACCGGCGCAGACTGCGCTTCAGCCATTCCGCAAATATACGCTCAGCAATGATTGTGCTTGGTCGATCGTAGCGGTACCGACACCGGAGTGGGCGGCGAAAGTATTCCCAGACCTGGCGTCATCAGGCGAGCAAGTTGGAGCACTGTGGGAAGCGATCTTCGCAGCAACTCGTGTGGATGCAGACCATCCAATCGCATCTTGGCGAGAACATGCGGAAGGTCTCCACAGTAAGGCTGAACGTCTGAATGAGCGCAGATACAAGGAGCTTCGTTACCGCTCCGCTGCTTCGGGCACAGACGTGACGATCGGCTTGCCGGACGGTCATATCTGGGTCAGCGCAGGCGCGAAGAATAAGCAAGGCAGCGTGTTTATTCCGAACATGCCGACGGAGGAAGTATTCACTTCGCCGCACAAAGACACCATTAACGGCACGGTGTACAGCAGCAAGCCGCTCAGCTACAACGGCAATCTGATCGATAAATTCTCGATCACGTTCACGAATGGCCGCATCACAGCGTACCAAGCAGAGCAAGGCTACGATGCCCTCAAAGGGCTGGTCGAGACCGATGAAGGCTCGCACTTCCTTGGCGAAATCGCGCTTGTTCCATTCCACTCGCCAATCTCCGATACGAACTTGACATTCTACAACACGTTGTTCGACGAGAATGCGGCTTGCCACTTGGCAATTGGCTTTGCCTTCCCGTTCTGCATCGAGGGCGGCAATGGCCAGAGCAAGGAAGAGCTGGCTGGGCGCGGACTCAACAACAGCTTGACGCATGTCGATTTCATGATTGGCAACGCAGATCTCGATATTGACGGCGTACGCCAGGACGGTTCCGTTGAACCGGTGTTCCGCGGCGGCAACTGGGCGTTCTAAAATCACAAGGACCGAGAGCTTAGCTCTCGGTCCTTGTTTTCTTATACATATTTCTCGTACAAGCAGAAGCCGCTTGGCGAGGTGCCTTTAAACTCGTAGCCCATCCCGCTGTAGAACTTGTTCAGCGACTCGTTGTCCGCAATGCAGTCGAGGCGGATACGGTCTTTGCCTGGGAAGGAGATGCCTTGCTCCGTCCATCGAATGATGTCAGCGCCGAGTCCCGTTCCGGCATATTCGCGGCTAATCGCGAGTCGGTGCAGGTAAACGATTGATTCATGTCCGTCTGGGCCCCACAGACCGTGATCCCACTCGCCAGGCACTTGCATGAGCAGCACGATGCCTGCGAGCGTGTCGCCGTCCTTGAACATGAAGAGCTCGCCTTTCTCGATATGGCCAGTCACATTATGATGGTCATTGCCATGCAGCAGGCCGCTCCATTGCGTAGATCCTTTGCTTTGCAGCCAACGAGCTATGGAGACGAGCAGGTTCATGATATCATCTGAATCGGATGGTTGAGCTTGTACGACGCGAATGCGGTCGTTTAGGTACTCTTGTTTCATAGTGAATGCTAACATAGATGAGCTCTCCGTTTAGTTGAATTATAGTTAAGACAGCTCTATTGTAGCATTCAGGGCAGGATTCTCTCAAACCGGCGGGCGTTTGACGTAGAAATGCATGCTAAGCGGCCACCAAATGACGGCGAAGATCGGATAGATCGCCCAGATCTCATCCGGAGTCGAAAGCGCGTTCACCGTGATGAACAGTGCGCTGGTGAGCAGGGAGGCGCAAAGCGAGAAATCGAACCATCTGCGTGAGCGTGTGAAATAGAGCGACATTGGCCACCACAGTACAGCGTACGCGACGAAAATAATCCAAGGATACTCCGGCGAGAAGAGCACGTTGAGTAAGCCATAGGATCCGATGATGAGGATGCTTCCGATAATCGCCATGCCAAGCGTTGCTGCGTAACGGCCGGCGTACATAATGATCGGCCACCAGATAATTGCGATCGAAGGGTATAAGAACCAAGGATGGCTTGAGCCGTGAGCGATATTTTCCCAGATGAGATATAGAATAAGGAGCAGCGTCGTTACGACGGAGTACAGCTTAATTCGTCCCGTACTAGCAAAATACATCGCCAGCGGCCACTGGATGAGCGCGAAGGCAGGGTGAACGAACCATAAGTAATCCGGAGATGTGATCAGGTTCACGATGATAAAGAATACGATCGTCATAAGGCTGCCAGACACTGCGAAGCCTGCGCGGTATCTATTCATATCGCCGCCTCCTCATTTCCAGCCGAGCCACTTGTAGAACATCACAAGCGGCCACCATAAGACGGCGAAGGTAGGGTACACGAACCAAATCGTGTCAGGCGAGTAGTAAAAGTTGATGAAGATGAAGAAGGCGATAATAAGGCAGCTGCCCCAGATCGAGAAGCCTAAATGCAAGCCGAAGCGCTTGCGTACATCCTTCGCTGAGATGCCGCTGCCGTTATTGACGCCAAGCTCCAGCTTAATATCGGAGATATCCCCGAATTCGACGATCGCTTTGTTCGTCGCGTCTTCTTCGCTTTTTCCAGTACGCATGAGGTCGAACACTTTCTCTTCGAGATTTTGCGTAATTTCCTCTTGAATCGCTTGCTTCTGCTCGCTGTCCGGAATATCGCGGAACCATTCCTCAACATGTGTTCTAATCTTCTTCATCCTATAATCCCTCCATGAAAATATTGACGATCTCTTTAATTTCGTTCCATTCCTCAACCGTTTCTTTCAAATACGCGCGTCCAAGCTTCGTGATCTTGTAGTAGCGTCGCTTACTGCCATGCGATACATCGCCCATATACGACTCGATCAGCTCTTTGCGCTCCAGCCGCTGAAAGACGGCATACAGCGTAGCTTCCTTAATTTGGAATCGATCATCCGTCCGCTCGCTGATTTCCTTGGAGATCTCGTAGCCATAGCGGTCTTGTTCGTAAATGAGCCGCAGGATGATCGCATCGAGATGTCCGCGAATGATGTCACTTCGAATCATGCAAGGTCCTCCTGAAAATCATAATCCTATGTCTCTTGTGTGCGACCATGAGTACTCTGTTACATAGTGCTCTATCTGACATAGCTCTATCTGATGGAGTAAATTTAACACAGATTACTCTACGTGTCAAAGCAATCATGAGATTTCACTTAAAAGTCTAAAGGAAGGAGGAAGGAAGGGGGGAACTGTAATCTACTTCACAGAACTCCTCTTAAATTTGAATTTATAATCAGGTTACAAATTCGATATTGGAGGAATCAGGACGATGAGTAACCAAAAATTAACCGAACAGCTGGTAGCAGCCACACAACAATTTAAAGCCAACGCACCAATTGAAGCACAAATGAAAATCGGTCAAATGTTTGATGATCTTCAGAAATCAGGGATCGCTTCTGGGAAACAAACAGGCGAAAAGGCAGTGAACTTTAAATTAACAAATGCACTAGGCGGGGATGTGATTTTATTTGAAGAGCTCCAGAAAGGGCCGATTGTGCTGACTTTTTATCGAGGTGGTTGGTGTCCATTTTGCAATATGCAATTAAATGCTTATCAGCAGATATTGCCGGAAATCCGAGCAATGGGAGCGCAGCTTATAGCGATCAGTCCGCAAAAGCCGGATCATTCGTTATCGCTTCAGGAAAAGGAAGGATTGGAATTTCAAGTTCTTAGCGATCCGGATGGATTGGTAACAGCTCAGTACAATCTGCTCTTCGATGTTCCGGAGGATGTAAGGGAACTAATGGAAGGCATCGGAGTTGATCTTTCAGAGTACAACAATACCTCGCAATGGGTTTTACCAGTTCCGGTTACTTTCATAATTGATGAGAGCGCCATTATTCGCTCTTCCTATGTAAATCCGAATTTTATGCAGCGTCAAAGCCCTGAGAAGATTTTGCGAGATCTAAAAAAGCTGTAACGATTTTAAAAATAGAAAGGAAGAATGATTTCAAATGACAGGAACGGAAAGTAAAAAACAAGAAATTCTAAAAGCTTACCAGCTCAGACATGCTTGCAAGGCATTTGATACCAACGAAAAAATTTCGGATGAAGATTTTCATTTTATTTTGGAGGCAGGAAGATTATCTCCAAGTTCATTTGGCTTTGAGCCGTGGAAGTTCGTCGTGATTCAGAATGAAACTCTTCGCGAAAAATTAATACCTGTATCTGGAGGTGCCAAGGGACAACTGCCGACTGCCAGCCATTTTGTAGTTATATTGGCCAGAAGAGAAGAAGGTTTACGGATTGGCTCAGATCACGTGAACAAAATGTTTAAACACATTCATCATATGCCTGAAGAAATTGTGCAAGATTGGTCCGATTTCTACAATTCCTTCGTCGAAACGGAACTCGAAGATAATGACCGCCTCATTTTTGAGTGGTCAATCAGACAAACCTACATCGCATTGGGAAACATGATGACAGCTGCGGCTCAAATCGGTATTGATTCTTGCCCGATCGAAGGGTTTGATAAGAAGCAGGTGACCGCTATTTTACAAAATGAAGGTATCATTAACGGCGACGATTTCGGAGTAGCTTGTATGGTCGCTTTCGGATATCGTCAAAAGGATCCCAAACGTCCACAAACTAGACAACCCCTCGATGAGATTGTTGAGTGGAGATAATTGCATTAGAATCTGTGCTGAAACAAGGAGGAGAGATAACACATCTCTCCTCCTCTTTTTGACTTGGGATTACTACCATCACAATTTCAACAAATTTATCTTGTATGCTATATCATGCTCAGGTGTCTAGGTTAGCGATTCCTAATAGAAGCATAGCGGGTTTCTGCAAACGCGCAGTAGGAAAGGAAAATTGTTCTGTAAATTATAGGGGGGTTGCATGATCCAGGGTCATATCTTAATTGTTGACGATGAAACCAATATGCGGAATCTCCTTCGTCTCTGTTTGACTCAAGAAGGGTATGAAGTTACTGAAGCCAAGGATGGATTCGAAGCTTTAGATCTGCTGAAGAAAATACCGTTCGATTTAATCATATTGGATATCGTTATGCCTGATTTGGATGGATGGGAAGTATGCCGGAATATTCGAGATACGAAGAAAATCCCCATATTAATGCTTACGGCTCGCTCGGATACGAAGGATAAGGTGCAAGGACTGAAAATGGGAGCCGATGATTATCTGGTGAAACCGTTTGAAATGGATGAGCTGGCTGCCCGTGTCGTCGCTCTATTGCGAAGGGTTAATTTATTCAATCATTCAAATGAGAGATCAGCCATTCATTCCTATCAGAATATGAGTATCCATCATGACAGCAGAGAAGTATGGGTTTGTCATGAAATGGTCGAACTGACGCCGAAGGAATACGATCTATTGTATTTTCTCATCACTCGCCCCCGAAGAGTATTTAGCAGGGAAACACTGCTGGACCAAATATGGGGTTCAGATTATTTTGGTGATATACGCACGGTTGATACTCATGTTAAGAACATTCGAGATAAGCTGCGCAAAGCGGGGCTCGCTCATATCCCTATTCAGACCGTATGGGGCATCGGATACAAATTAGAAGGAATTGATGAACGCCAATGAAATGGAACCGAATTGTAGCCAAACTAGGCGGGATGATTATTTTGCTTTTTCTCGTTGTTATGCTTCCGATGGGTTTTGTCATCAATCAGGTCTTTAAGGGCTTCTATTACAAAAGCACGCAAGAGAAGATGACCCAGTTATCGGATCGGTATGCCGAAGCGTTATCAGGCGGCACAGTGAATGTCCAAATGATTATGATGATGGCTGAATTTTCACAGATCAATTCTTTTGCGATCAACCGTGAAGGGAAAATAATCGCGTCTACGGGTTCTGAAAGCTTGCCTGCTGGCTTCGTTGTGCCCCGGTACGGGGTTGGGACTGGCTATTGTGAAAAAGCTAGTGGAGCTGCTCGGCGGGGAAATACGGGTATATAGTCAAACGGGACAAGGTTCGCGGTTTGAGGTGGATTTCCCTGCGAACGTACGGAGGGCGGAGAATGAGACTTCTTGACTGGTTAGTCGCTGTTTCGTTAGTAGTTATCGGTATCGCCTGCTTAACGATGGCGGCGACGTGGATGATGGGCTCAAGCTCTGCAATTCATAACTTTTTCAGTATCTTAATGTGGACGATAGTTCCGCTCGTTATTGCGGCTATCGTTTATTTCGTACTGCAATTCAAACAAGGAGAACGAGGAAAGTGAAGAGGAATCATGTTTCAAAGTACCTCATTGGCTAAAGCATTTGGAGGATCGATATTAAATGAACAAGCTCTGGTGTTTATCAGAAATCAGCATTTTTGAAGAAATGTCACGAGAAGAAATAGATGAGATTGATCAGCCAGATACCATCCGTCATACAATTGGATCTCAAAAAACACATTAGTCCAAACCCCTGATTTCACGCGCGAGGGACTTTATTTCGTCAAGGAGGGCAAGCTTAGACTCTATAAACTGAATGACAGCGGAAAACAGTTCACGCTCGGCATTCTCACAAGAGGAAATATATTTGGAGAGTTAAATTCATTCTCGTTCGGGACCAAGCGGGTTTTTATTGAGACAATGGAATCATCACTTCTTTGCAGCATGTCGGAGCCTCAGTTTGAACGTCTGATGATCAATCGGCCTCGACTTGGGCTCAAATTTCTTAAAGCACTCAGCGATCGCTTAAAGGAGCGAGAGGATCAATTGGAACAGTTTGTACTTCATAGTCTTAGAAGGCGCGTGCTCCATCTCCTTTCAACACTGAGTGCCCAATTCGGCATTATTCAAGACGGATATGCATTGATCGATCTGCCGCTTTCGCATCAAGAGATTGCGAATATGCTCGGTGCTAGCCGCGAAGCGGTCAGTAACTTGATGAGCGAGCTTGCCAAGGAGGGCATTGTTAAGACTTCACGCCTGTCTGTTCAACTTGCTGTTCCAATCCTTGAAGAAAATAGGATTCGGAACGCTACACATTGAAAGGCAAAGACCACCGGATCCCCGGTGGTCTTTGCTTCTACTTTAAGGTCAAATACCGTGAGAACTGTAATTTACTTTACAGAAGTCCACATAATTTGAATTTATAATCAAGCTACACTTTAGACATTGGAGGTTTATGGATGATGAACAATCAAAATTTAACCGAACAACTGGAATTGGCCACGCAGCAGTTCAAGGCTAATTCACCGATTGATGCGCAGGTCAAACTCGGTCAAATGATTGAGGGACTTCAGAAATCGGGGTTAGCTTCTGGGAAGCAAACAGGTGAGAAGGCAGTGGACTTTAAATTAACAAACGCACTAGGCCGGGATGTGATTCTATATGAAGAGCTCTCGAAAGGGCCAGTCGTGTTGGTCTTCTATCGAGGCGGATGGTGTCCTTTTTGCAATATGCAATTAAGGGCTTACCAGCGGATATTGCCGGAGATCCAGGCGATCGGAGCAAAGCTAATAGCGATTAGCCCGCAAAAGCCGGATCATTCGTTGTCGCTTCAGGAAAAGGAAAAATTGGAATTTCAAGTCGTTAGCGATTCGAATGGTTTGGTAACTGCCAAGTACAATCTGCTTTTCGATGTTCCACCGGGTGTAAGGGAACTTATGGAAGGCATCCCCCTTGATCTTGCGGAGTACAACAATACATCGAAATGGATTTTGCCGGTTCCTGCTACGTTCATGATTGATGAGAGCGCCATTATTCGCTCCTCTTATGTCAATCCGAATTTCATGCAGCGTCAAAGCCCGGAAGAAATTTTGCGAGAACTAAAAAAGCTGTAAAGACGTTACATCATTCATTTGTGAAGGAGGGGATAGAGGCATGGAAAAAAAGAATTTTCAACCTCAGGCCATAAACTCCGAAATATTGCTTCGTCATTGGCTAGGTGCTATAAAGTACCGATTCATGACTGCCATTTCCGAAACAGAGCGAAATTTTGCTGCATTTGATGCAGGTTACGGCGTCAGGACACCGATCGAGATTGTATGCCACATATCGCAATTGTTACAGAATTGCTATTCAACAATTTCAGGCTCGCCGCACGTACGACTTGAATCTAAAGGCTGGTATGAAGAAGCGGCGCGCTTATTTGATAAAATCGAGCAATTGGATCAAGTCATCTTGCAATGTTTACCGGATCAAAGCGTTATCGAAACTCTTGTTCAGGGACCGTTAACGGACGTAACTAGCCATCTCGGCCAATTGACGATGCTTCGCAGATTAGCAGGAACTCCGGTTTCGCACATCAATTATTCGCAAGCAATGATTTAAAAGGAGGCCCGTACGCTATGAAAAAAATGTTATGGGTCATCTTCATGATGTCCACCGGCACTTCCTTCACCTCGCCTATATTTCCGTTGTATCAGGAGCAGTATCAATTAAGCAGCCTTCAAATCACCATTTTATTCGCTATGTATGCGATCTTCCTGCTTCCCTCTTTGCTCATCGTAAGCTCAAGAGGGAGCGCTTGGGGGCTGAAGCGGGTTCTTCGCGCCAGCATCCTGTTGTCGATTATCGCCACCTTGCTCTTTATGGCAAGCCAGCAGGCCTGGCTCGTTTACGGGGCGAGACTGCTGGAAGGAATCGCTTATGGATGCTTTACAGGCACCGCAGTCGCATTCTTGCTGAAGCAAACTTCCAAGGAGAAATCAGCCAACGCGATTCTGTTGTCAGGTATGGCCGTTTCTTTTGGTTTCGGTCTAGGACCCGCATTGGCCGGTTTAATCATCCAGTATCTGCAACTAATGCCGCTGCGCGCGCCTTTCTGGTTGTTGACCGTTATGTTGCTTAGCGCTGGAATCAGTCTGGAAACATTGCAGGATGAGGAACTTCAAGCTCGGAAGGAACGACGTCGATCAGCGCCGGCATCGATTTCGCTCGGGGTGTCTAACGACATTAAGCCTCATTTCTGGTCGTTCAGTGCACTGCCCGTTTTCACGTTGTTTACCTTGAACGGAACCGTTCTCTCCTTGATTCCTTCCTTCGTGAAAAACGTGATTCATACTTCAAACCTTGCCGTGTCCGGTCTCCTGATTCTACTGCTTATGGGGGGCGGCACGATGATGCAAATGCTGCCATGGTTCAAACATCCAGTCGTACGCCTGCGGATCGGCATCGCCTTACTGGCTTGCGGAGCATGGCTTGTCGTTCTCTCCGGGAAGTCCGAAAGCATAAGCCTGATGTGGATCGGGGTGCTCGTTCAAGCGCTAGGAAGCGGTTGGACGTTCCAGATGAGCTTGCGACTGGCCGGCGAACTTCCGAATGTATCGCAGCGGCCGAAGGTGATTTCGACTTATTACTTTGCCGGTTACATCGGATTCATTGTTCCCATCGTGGGAGTCGGTCTCCTAAGCCGCTTGTTTGACTTGTACGTGTCTCTGATCGTCCTGAATGTTCTCGCTTCCCTTCTAGTTCTCTTTATGTTGGGTTATTCTGTAGGGTTTGCGCGGTACTATGCCACTAGAAACCGAACGCATGCACTCGCGGAAGGTCTTCCATCCAAGGCGGGTTCGCAGGTCTTGCAATCCTAAAAGTCGTTACATACTTATACATCTTTGACCCCATTATGAGGAGTTGCTTATTATGTACAAAACAATTGTAATCGGTACCGGCCCAGCTGGATTAACTGCGGCGATCTACCTGGCAAGGGCGAATTTGGAGCCTCTTGTCATCGAAGGTACCCAGCCTGGCGGACAACTGACTACGACAACAGAAGTTGAAAACTTCCCCGGCTTTCCGGACGGTATTTTGGGAACGGAACTCATGGATAATATGCGAAAACAAGCAGAGCGATTCGGAGCCAAGTTTAAATCCGGTCGGGTGAGCCGAGTCGATCTAAAGAGCCGTCCGTATCGATTGTTCTTGGAAAGCGGGTAGACGCTTATCTCCGAGAGCGTTATCCTCTCGACAGGGGCTACGCCGAATTTACTTCACATACCGAACGAACATGAGTATGTCGGAAGAGGGGTGAGTACCTGCGCTACTTGCGACGGCTTCTTCTTTAGAGGCAAAAAGGTAATCGTTGTAGGCGGAGGCGATTCCGCGATGGAAGAAGCGCATTTCTTGACGAGGTTTGCCAAAGAAGTCCGTGTCGTGCACAGAAGAAACCAGCTGAAAGCTTCTCAAATTATGCAGGACCGAGCACGGCATAATGAAAAAATCGAATGGAGTTTAGATCGAACACCTCTCGAGGTTATCCCGGGCGAGAAGGGAGTGTCTGGACTTAGGGTACGCGATAACCAAACCGGCGACGAGGAAATCTTCGAAGCGGATGGTATTTTCGTAGCGATTGGCCATCGTCCGAATACCGAGTTTCTTGACGGACAACTTCTGACCGATAAACAAGGATACTTGATTGTAAAGCCTAGAACATCGGAAACCAGTATTCCAGGTGTATTCGCTTGCGGTGACGTACAGGATCCTCATTACCGGCAGGCAATTACTTCTGCTGGGAGCGGAGCAATTGCTGCGATGGATTGCGAGCGGTTTCTGGAAAAAGCATCCGATAGGCTAATCAAGAAACAGACGAGTATTATGTATGGCTGCTCGATGGTCTAGTTATATGTAAGATGTAATCACTTATTAAGGAGCGACGGAGTTAAATTGGGACATTACATAGTAAACATGCAAAAAAACCTGTTCAAGTGAGGGAATATCTTGAATCAGTAATTATGTGACAATGCAGTCATAATTGAATCCATATGCGAGCATGGGAGAAATTAAGAAAAGAGAGCCTAGAATTCTCCGAACTGAGCCCCTCGGCTCAAGGCGTTCATCGACGCATTCGTCATCGTCGGGATTGGTGACGTACAAGCGTTGTACGTGGAAGGCCATGATTTTCAACCGGAACGCGCGAAAGAGATCATCCGGACAGCAATGGAACAGGCCGTCAAGATTGCCGCAGACTGGTAACGCATCGAACGCGAGTTGCAATCACAATTTCACAAGCCAAACGACAATCCCGCTTACAATAGGAATGCGGGATTGTCGTTTGGCTTGATAATCGATAACACAAGAAACTATCCTCGAATAGACTTCTGTGTGCTCTTAGGAAGGCTCTTAACAACCAAATCGTAAGAGTGGTCAATCATTTCAAAAATAGCCGACTCTGGTAAAGAACCCTCGAGAATAATCGTATTCCAGTGCTGTTTATTCATATGATACCCCGGTCGAACGTCCTCATGCTGCTCTCTCAAGTTTTCCGCAATCACCGGGTCACATTTTAATACCAAGTATCCTTTTTTCTCGAAAAAAAGTGCGAATATTTTACCGGCGAGTTTTATCGCGATTGGATCGGGACCCGAGGGATAATCCTTATTCGCATCTTTTTTGTTTAGACAGTATTCAATTAATTTATTTTTCATACCGACTCAGCTCCTTAATAAATGGATAACCCATTGTCCATGACTGGCTGCCTTGTCTATGCAGATTAACATGCGGGCCGAAGCGGTCTCAGTAATCTACTTTACAGTAGTCATCTGTATCTCGTATTTCAAAAGAGAATGGAGAACTGTAAATTACTCTACAGAACTCCGGTTTAATTGGATTTAAAATCAAGTTATCCCTTCGATGTTGGAGGTGTTAGAAGAATGAGCATCCAGCGCTCGGACGAGCTTCTCTACCATTCGAAAGATTACGAAGGCGGAATAATCTTTTTGATAAATGTAACGCCTGTCATTAATGACAGGTCTATATTTTTTATGCGCTAGGTTGCTTAATAGGGAACTATTCGCCTTACACAGGGATACTACCAAGAGAATCCTCATGTAGCCGTGGTTGAATTAATACTTTTGTAAGCATTGCTTTTTTCTGAATGGGTTATAATCGCAATAAAGCAACGATCAACAAGCAATAAAGGAGGACCGAGAGATGTCCATTAAAATATTAATTGCAGATGATGAATCCAATATCAGAGATGTTTGCACACGATATTTGGAAAGAGAAGGTTATGAAGTTATCGCAGCATGTAATGGGGAAGAAGCGATGAAAATCTGGGCAGAAGATGGACCCGATCTTATTATTCTCGATGTCATGATGCCGAAGAAGAACGGTTTTCAAGTTTGTGAGGAAATAAGAAATAAACATGAGGTTCCCATTATTCTGTTGACAGCACGAGGGGAGGAGAATGATCGGATTATAGGGCTTACGATGGGGGCTGACGATTATATAACGAAGCCATTCAGTCCTAGGGAATTGGTACTGCGCGTGAAGTCTATTCTTCGCAGACTCCGATCCGTTCCACCCGAGCGAGCTGAATCGTTTACAGTTCCTAAGAAAGATACGATTCAATTTCCAGGGCTAGTCATCCATCCTCCAAGTAGAAGTGTTGAGGTGGATGGCGTTAAGATGGAATTGACCGTTAAAGAGTTTGAGCTGCTCACTATACTTGCGACTCATCCAGAGCAGGTTTTTTCGCGAAGCCAACTGCTGAACAAGGTATGGGACGTTGATTATTATGGAGACACAACAACGGTAACCGTTCACATCAGGCGGCTTCGGGAGAAAATTGAAACCAACCCGTCCGAACCTATGTTTATTAAGACTGTTTGGGGTATTGGCTATAAGTTCGAAGGACGTGACGCTCCTTGAAACAAAAATTGCACTTTAGATCCTATTTAATGCTTCTAAACGGTATCAGTATTTTAATTATTTTAGTGAGCGTCTTCATCATCTACCGCTATATGTTGCTTTCATGGAACGAGTACAGAATCATTACGAGTATTACAATTGGCGCAGCAATCATATCCCTTGGCGTACATGCGCTTCTGATCCATCCTCTTGCAAAATGGTTGAGAGTGTTATCAGACGATACGGAGCGAGTTGCCCAAGGCGATTTCAATATCGACGTGCCGCAGATTGGTCCTCGGGAATTTCAACAATTGGCGGGGCAATTCAATCGTATGTCCAGTAGGTTGCGTAATATGTTTGAGAAGCTGAGAGCTTCAGAGGAAGCACGTTCAGAGCTCATCGCCAACGTGTCGCATGACTTGCGTACGCCGATGGCATCCATTCAATCTTTCGTGGAAGCATTGCAAGATGATGTCATTCAGGATCAAGCGACCTTTGAACGATACCTCCAGACCATTCGTCTCGAAACCCAAAGGTTGGATGCTTTGATCGAAGATTTATTCCAGCTGTCCAGACTTGATTCCGGCGTAATCGAACTGAGACAGCAATCGATTGCTGTTGATAGTTTAATCTTAGAAGTATTGCAAAGCCACTTTATGCTGCTGACCGAGAAACGTATTGAGGTCAAGGTACAAGTGCCTGACGACATCGGACGTATTTGGGTTGATGATTTTGAAATGAAACGCGCTCTGGGCAACTTGCTTCAAAATGCAATTCGGTATTCGCCACACTCATCAACAATTGTATTTGAAGCTAGTAAACGCTCAAGCAATTTTGTGGAGCTTTCGTTAAAAGACCAAGGCCCAGGTATAGCCGAACAGGAGTTGGAGAGAGTGTTTGATCGATTTTATAGATCGGATCCATCGCGTGGGAGGGAAGGAGGGGGCGGCGCGGGCCTGGGGTTGGCAATCGTCCAGTCGATTGTGCGACGTCACGGCGGTGAACTCGGCGTAGAGAGCCGCCTTGGGGAAGGGAGCCGCTTTTGGTTAACGTTACCTCCGAATAGAATCGTATGAATTTGTTAATTCTTTTGTAATCATTGCTTTAGTCTTCCTTAAGAGCATTTCGGTATGTTTATTACCGGAGAGCCAAACAACCTTAAGGAGGAATTTTCAATGTTCAAAATGAACAAAGCAGTTGCCGTATCCGTGCTAGCCATGTCTCTACTTGTTCCAAGCATCGCAGAAGCGAAGGACGTGATGCCGATGCAATCGAAGTCAAGCACGATGATGGATCAGGGTCAGATGATGAATACGAATAATCTCGTACCCTTGAGAATGTTTGCAGAAACGCTCGGTTATACAATTATGTGGAACAAAGCGGATCGCTCTATTACGTTGACATACATGGGAACGGACATGGACATGGACATGACTATGGATGGAGCTATGGGCGACGGCATGACTATGGGAATGGATATGGATATGGATATGACCGCACAATCCGACAAAATGGCGATGAATGCTATGTACAAGATAAAATTAATGTTCGATTCGAAATCCATAATGGTTGGCATGGATAATAAAATGATGGAGCATGCCCCTATGCTTATGGATGGAAAAGTTTATGTTAGCAAAGACGTTGTGATGAAGTATTTGCTGGCGCCATTTATGATGAAGTCCATGTCTTGATTAATAACTAGAAGGTTAGCAGAAAGAAGGATGAAGAGGAGCCTGTCATAACCAGGCTCCTCTTCATCCTTTTCTGCAATTATTGTCGATCTTTTTATTCGATTCATTTCTTTTGGCGATTGAAACGATCCATAATAGAAAGGGGATACCGATACCGCAAACGGGGAATATCACATTCATCCAAAAACTGTCATAGAATGTAAATGCCGTCTCGTTCGGGATCAAAATTGCCAAAATAAAAATAACCGGTGCGATGAACCAAATCATTCTTCGCCAATTCTTCACGTTGAACCACTGCGCCATCTCGTAACTGGCGATAAACAAATATAAGGATAATTGGGCGGTCACTCCGAAAAGCCAAATAAACATAAAGAAGATATCCACATTTTGAATGAAATTTAATATATCAATGGTTCTTACATACATGAAATAAGTAAACCTTATTTTAGAGGCAAAATTCGGCCCAAAAACCATTAACACCATAAGCGTGGCAACTAGAACCATTGAAACGGTGATGCCCAGGCCAATCATAGATTTTGAAATCGCTTGTTGCGGATTTTTCATAAAAGCGATAAGAACCAATAAAGTGAACGGTCCTGGAAACCAAAATGCGGGACCAACTGATCCCTTAATAATGCTGATCCATCCGGAATCCACATAGACAGGGAGCAGATTATGCCAATCCGCGTTGCTTACATTTAAGATAAAGCTGACAATCAACACAAAGATAATAAGAGGTCCTATTATCTCGCAGAATCGACCGATTCCCTTCATTCCGGAGGAATAGGTCAAAAAAATCATAAGGCTTAATATGAGCAGCATCATGATCCACAGTGGTGTTCGATCAATTAAGATCGGCTGTAGAAACCCTGAAAACTCACGCAGGAGCCCCGCGCAAAATAAGCACCAGGCTATGAGGTAGGGCAGCGTAATCATTCTCCCTAGCCAATTGCCCAACATACCGCGGCTGAATTGAGTCAAAGTCTGATTAGGGTGAAGCATGCTGAGATGAACGACAAGAAGTGTCAAGACAGTTCCGAATACTCCACCAATGAGTATGGAAAGCCACGCATCTTGGTTCGATGCGGCAATTGCCGGTGAAATTCTAATCCCAATTATCGCGCAGACTTCCGTTATGATAATCCATATCAACTGCCAGCCTGAAAGGCTCATCTTTCCTTCCTTCTCTTATACGAGGATGTATATCCTAACCGTATTTAGGCATTCATTAAGGTATGATTTTGATTGAAGAATTGGCTTCGCCCGGGTCACTGCATTGAAGTTCTACTTTGACCTTAACATCAAGACCGGGAAAAGTAGCGTACCAATTTTTTTTCAATGCTTTCCACTGGGAAGGATAATGTCGATGAACGCTTTCGCCAAACCCGAATATGTCCGTCTTATACTGTTTTTGTACTTTTTCAATTAATTGTTGTACGGATTTTTGAGTTATTCGACTGAGTTCGACTTGAATGATTCGCAGATCATTTTCTTTGGTTGGATTCAAGTTTGAATTGTTCTCGACCAGTGTTCCTTTTCCTTTGAGTCGAACTTCGATTTTAATTTCATGATTGACGATTTTCACGCGGATTCGTCGATCTAACGTATGCAGTTTCAAACTAACCGTTCCTTGTCCCCGTTTGACGAAGGAAGTAACGACCAAACGCTTTTGTCTGCCTGTGATCCAATTGGCATATGCCGCCTCTTGGGTGTTTAGAAATCCGATTAGTTTCAAACCGTCATTTTTGTTGAATATCGCAGAACCGGAATACACGGTTTGTTTTGAGGCCGATAAGCTTAAAGCAGGAAGAATGGGCTGCAGGCTCGGTCTCAAAGCATCTGATAAGAAATTTCGGAAATAATAGCTTTTTAAACCTATTGCCTCTTGTTTATCAACGAGTTCCGTAGATGAATATGATTCGAAAATAGGCGTTGCAGCAAGGATGTCTTTCGCATCGGCGTCTTTCACGACATATATCCTTGAACGCATTTCTGATTGAGGATTACGAATAAACTCGTCGAACAGATCGTCGATTCCATGCTCCGCCAAACGTTGTCCGATGAGAATAATCCTGCGTTGCCCGATAAATAGACTTCTCGGCAGCTGTAACTGGATGTTGGGGACTGCATCGTAAACGTTCCTTCCAGTCGCGCTAACCACACGAAAGGTTTTATTTTTCTTACCGATGCTTCCTTCTTGACCGCCCATGCCAGAGGGTATAACGATTTGAGAGCTCAATTGTAACTGGCCGTCTTCTAATAAATCCAAGCCTGCCCCTAAAGAGAATGCGAGTTGATCCGGTTCCTTTAAGTTCCAGCAGCCGGTTGTGATCCATACTGTTAGAAGCACGACTAAACAAAGTTTGCTTACCTTAATCATGGTTGATCTGCCTCATTGTTAAGAAGTTTCTATTACACGCTTCCGAGGCCTTCGGAGGATCAGGTGCGTGAATTTACGCGCGATCTGCGGAGCAACGGGGGTTAAATAGGGGGTACCGAATGGACTTAGATGGATCAAGTGAATCAATATCGCCATCATTCCAATCCCCAATCCGAATAGGCCGAATGTTCCGGATAATATCAATAAGGGGAATCTTAATATCCGGAGAGCATAACCAAACCGAAATCTCGGAATGATAAATGATGAGATTCCCGCAGCGGCTACGACGATAACAATAGGAGCGGAAACGATTCCAGCTTGGACTGCCGCTTCCCCTATAATCAGTGCTCCAACAATGCTTACGAGAGGCCCTATCTGCTTTGGTAAACGGATGCCGGCTTCACGAAGGCCCTCAAATACGAATTCCATCATGAATACTTCGATTACTGTCGGAAAGGGAGACCTTTCTCTTAGCGATGCTATCGTCATCATCAGTTCCAATGGGACCATTTCTATATGATAATTGGTTAATACAATATATATGGAGGGGAATAATACGGAAAAGAAAGCAAATATAAAGCGAACCCATCTAATCATGCTTACGAACAAAAATCGTTCATAATAATCGTCATGCGCCAAAAGGCCTTCCCAGAACGTCGTTGGAACAATAAGTACGCATGGGTCGCCATCCGTAAGTATGGCTACTTTACCTTCAAGCAATCCGGCTCCTACTACGTCAGGCCGCTCCGTGACCATCATTTGCGGGAAGGGAGATAGATGAGTGTCCTCAATGCTTTCTTCAATATAGCCCGATTCAAGAATTTTATCGATATGTATCCCTTTCAGTTTTTCACGTACCTCAACCAGCACGGGCATTGAAACAATTCCCTCAATATAAGTTATAACAATATCGGTCTTAGTCAGTTCTCCGATCGTCATCGATTCGAGCTTCAGTTTCGGAGTTGCAGCTATCCTTCGCAGCATGGCGGTATTTATTCGCAGTGACTCCGTAAATCCTTCTTTAGAACCTCGAATGCTCGCTTCATTAAAAGGCTCTTCTGGGGATCGGGTTTTAAAATTTGAGACATCCGCTAGAAGGACCGTTTCTTCACCATCGGCCAATATCGCAACGTTACCCTTCAAGATGAATTCAGCTATTTGTTCGAAGTTGGAAAGTTTCTTGGTTGATAGTACTGGAAAGAGCTGTTGGGCGCACATTTGGGCGACGCTGTCGATTGTCCCTAGTCCTTGCAGGAGCCCATCGTAAATCAAGGGTTTTAGTAAGTTTGCAGTTATAATATCGGAATTGATCATGCCATCGACATAGATTAATAAAATTCTAGTCTCTCCATGAATCGTAATGTCACGGAAAACAACATCAGAACAATCTTGGAATACGGTTTTAAATGTTTTTTCATTCTCGATGATGTTACTGCCTATGTCCATATCGTTGTCTTCTTTCTGAGAAGTAATATTCATATAGCACCCAAAAATTTCTAAATATACCCCTTCAGCACAATATTTGATTGCCTCATCAGCACCTGTTCTTCACATAAATTTTTAACTCTCTTGTAGTAGATGATGTCTCATGGACATAGGAATCTGGAAGATTGAAAAACAACCAATTTTCTTCATACCAAGAACACTCCCCGACTTGGTCACAGCAAGCGAATGGAATGCACCAATTGGTGTAATGAAAGAGGACCGGATGGCATTCGCCGTTTCGGTCCTCTTTCAAACCATATCAACGTGCAGGTTTCAAGAAATATTATCTTTAAATAACCCTCTTGGTTCCGAACGAGAATGAATTTGACTCTCCGAATAATAGTACTGCAATGACCGGACTATTTTTAAGGTTTCGGACGGTTCCATCCGCGTTCTATGGTTTACGTCAGAGGCACCGGCTATGACGGTTCCATTTTTATCGATAATAAATGTGGCTGTGACAGGAAGTTCAAATGTATGATCACCGTTATATTGATTAAGCTCAATGCCAGATCTTTTCAGAATTTCTTGCTGAAAGTCGGGCAGCTTGTATTTAAGATTGTAGTTTTCTGCTGTTTTGTTGTTCGTATCGCTAAGGACGGAGAAACTTAGTTCATGTTTTTCTTGCATGGAAAGCGAATGGTCCGGTGTTTGCGGGCTAATGGCAATCAATTGAGCACCAGCAGTTTTTATCTCATCGATGATGCGCTCATAGGCTTTCAATTGCAAATTGCAGTACGGACACCATTCACCACGATAGAACACGATAATGACAGGACCCTTGGCTAGTTCTTCATATAATGTGACTGATTTGCCCGCAGCGTCATCCAGAGTAAAATCGGGAGCTTTATCTCCGATATTCAGTCCTACGCCTGCACCCTGAACTCGAAGGTCCTGAATCAATTTGGCAAATGCCGCAGCGGCTTCTGGCGACATATTACGGGCTTGGAGTGCATCCAATTCATCTTTTAAGCTTCTTTCCCGTTTCTCCATCCTTAAATCTCCTCTCACGATTGCAATCTCAGTTTATTCGTTGAGCGAATTTACTCCTGCCATCCCGGACAAATTAAGATTGACTGATCACTCAATGGCTTGGCAGTTTAGTTTAAAGGCTAACATGCCAATAGAATCGGCAACTGTCATCTACATTACAGAACTCCGATTTTCTTAGAATTATAATCATGCTATCAAGTAAAAGCTGCGGTAAAGCGGTCTGCAGTATCCCCAAAATAATGAAGAAGGTGCGTGAAGAAATGGAAGCACAATTGAATCTAAAACACAAAATCGGTCAAGGGATTTCTCCGCAGCAGTTCGCGGATGGAATGAAAAATCGGAATATGGAAAACAGCAAAATCCTGAATACCAAAGAAAAGTTTGACTTCATCTACGATAACTTCACATTGGCGCAAGAAGATCAGAAATCATTTTTTACCGCTCTAAACAATCGCTCCGACCTGCACTGTTTGATACTATGCACAGATTGGTGTCCAGACGTCATCTGGAACGTTCCTTTGCTGTTTCGAGTGATGGAGCAGAGCGGCATTCCGACTGAAGTGTTGCCCATGGAGGAGCATCTGGAAACCATGGATCACTTTCTTACAAATGGCGGGCGAAATCAGCCGATCGCGGTTTTCTTGAATGCGTCCGGAGATGTACTAGGCAGATGGGGAGCACGCCCAGCCTACATTCAGGCCGTGATGGATCGGTTTAAAAAGAACAATCCAGACAAACAGGCAGCCGATTATATGGAGAAATTGAATCAGACATATGGGGAGATCGGAGAGCTCTATCAAGTTAGCAACGAATATCAAGAAGTTATCCTTCATGAATTAAGAGATTTGTTTACGGCCTTTTCTTCGTGAATTGAAATGCGATGGGGATTTGGGGAATTGATTGAATATCCTGCTGAATGGACAGTGGCCAAGCTAGGCCGGCATGACGATGAATTTGATTCCTGTCTTCACAGCAATAAACCCTTTAAAAAAACGACCGGAAGCGAACGCGCTTCCGGTCGTCTTTATTTCGGTCTGAATCGCTGGCAAAACTTTTCTCGGGATGTTTGCAGTCTGCAGCAGCTCTGGTCGAGGTTATTCAGATCGGGTTAGTATCTCAGCATCTACCTGAACAGACTTACGAGACGTTTTGATAACCCCATCCTTTACAAGCCCACTCATGACTCCACTGACGGCTTCTCGAGTTACACCAAGCATGTTAGCTATCTCTTGGTGCGAAAGAGGGAGATCGATTAAAGCATAACCATCTATGATCGTACCAAATTTTGAACTAAGCATCGTCAACATATGAATCACCCGATCGCGGAGACTGTTGAATGCAATTTGTTCTAATTGTTCTTCTCTTTCCTTCAACCGTTCACTAACTGCTTTTAGAAGTTTCAACGCCAGAATCGGTCTGCTTAGCATAAGCCGGTCGAATTCTGCTTCCGATATAGAGCAAACTAGTGTAGGTTCCATGGCTTCAATGAAAACATCTTTAGTACCAAACGAGATGGCATTAATTTCACCAAACATATTCCCACGAGTCAATATACTTAGAGTAAACTGCTTCCCACTTTCGTTTAGTTTGTATACCTTAAGCTTGCCTTCTTTGACGAAAGAAAGACCTTCGCGAATCGTATCGGGAGTTTGAACCAAGGCTTCTTTCGCTATCCAATTGAAATGATGAATGGTATTTAGTAAATCAATTTCCTTCATTTCTTCGCTGGTCATTTCCTCAAAAATGCTGATTTGAGATAAATACCATAGTTTATTCATTTGGTATTCCTCCATGTATGAATTCCTCCATTTTAGGAAAAAGGTATCAATCATTTATATAGAAGTCTCTGTCGATTCATCATGCTTGATAAAGCTCATGATGTCAACGCATCCTGAACTTCTCAACAAGGGCTAGGGAAAAACGTTGTGGTGTGAATAAAAAGGAGGCTTTTACCAAAAAATAACACAGTCCAAAACTATTTAGAGACTTTAGCCAGGAAGGGTTTATATCGCAATGACTTCAGAATTTAAAAACCTCGGTGAATTATTACAATTATCCAGACAATCGAGTGACTTTAAGACAACTGTGATTTTACTTGGTAAACAAGAAGTGAGTATTTTCTATTATAGTACTTTAATCGATGCGAAGTGGATGCAGCAGCATTTGATTCTTGTATTGCAAAATCGGTCATTGGATTCCGAAATCAAGGATATCGAAGATATTAAGGCCTGGATTCCCATTAATGATGTAGAGATTACCGACGAGATAACCACTATTCAATCTAAACTGCTGAAAGGTTATGCGATCGTTCAACTTCATGAAAACGATCAAAAGTGTTTATTGGTTAATTTAGCCGACAATCATGGATTGCGAGAAAACAATGATACGGAAAACGAGTTTAGCGTCGTCGGCCCTAAAATCGGTTTCGTAGAGGATCTGGATACAAACATCGGTTTGCTCAGAAAACTCCTCAATATTCCAAACCTGATTATAAAAGAAATTATCGTTGGAACAAATTCAAAAACAAAAGTCGCAATCATTTATATCAATGGGGTGACAAATGAACAGAACATTCAAACTCTTGAAAAAAGACTTACTGAAATTGATTACGACGTCGTGTTTGATTCGTCGTTATTGGACCAAATGATATCAGACAATTCTTTCACGCCATTTCCATTGTTTGTTTCCACAGAACGGAGGGACCGAGTGGTTTACTCACTTACTAGTGGGCAAGTCGCGGTCGTTTCCGATGGTTCACCTTATATTGTTACAGGCCCTGCTACGTTGTATGATTTTTTCATTTCCGCAGAAGATTATTATCTGCCTTGGATATTAGGTTCTTTTTTTCGATTGATTCGCATCTTCGGTGTCATTTTTTCGATGTTTGCCTCGGCATTGTATGTTGCAATAACCACATACCATTATGAGGTCATTCCAAAAGATTTGCTTAGCCCGCTTATTTTTTCCAGACAATACGTTCCATTTCCGCCCTTCTTTGAAGTGCTCTTTTTAGAAATAACCATTGAATTTCTTCGGGAGGCAGGGGCCAGATTACCTACAAAAATTGGCCAAACCTTAGGGATTGTCGGAGGAATTGTTATCGGTGAAGCTGCCGTTCAAGCCGCTTTAACAAGTAATATTTTATTAATTCTTGTCGCGCTATCGGCTTTAGCCTCATTTACGACACCGATATATAAGATGTCAAATACGATACGATTTTTACGCTTTCCGATTATCATTCTGTCAGCGTTATGGGGGGGGATTGGCATATTTATCGGGGTGGGTTTTCTGTTCGTCCATCTTATTCGTTTAAGATCATTAGGCTCTCCTTACGTTGTTCCGATTTTCCCCTTAAGGATTATGGAATTTAGCGACAGTTTTATACGTTCATCCTTTCAAATTCTGAATAAAAGACCTCAACGTTTAAGACCCAAATCTTCAGTTAAGTATTTGCCTAAAAAAGCAGTTAAACAGAAAAATAACCTCGATGAAGAATAAATGATGAAAGAGGGCCATTATGTACAGATGGAAAACCTTTTCGGTTATCATTTTGTTCGCCGTTTTATCGGCTTGTTCCGATCAAAGAATTGTGAATCAGATTTGTCTTGTCCATGCGATTAGCTTTGATACCGTTTCGAATGGCAAAAAAACCGCTGTTTTAATTTCTCACTTTAAAGAACAGGGAAAAACAGAACTGCAAATTTTACATACGGTTTCCAACTCTAATATTTCTCTGCCACGACTAAATACGATGACAAATGATCCCCTTGAAAGGGGACAGATAAGCATGGTTTTATTCGGAAAAACGAGTGCAGAAAAAGGGACTGGGACTGTACTCCATCATTTTCTCCGCGATCCTAAATTTTCATCGCGGATTCAGCTTGCAGTCGCGGATCGGGATGCTTCGGAATTGTTGGAAATCACCAAAAAAACCCAAGAACCGTTTTATTTATCGGATATGATTGAGCAAAACATGAGAAGCGGAAATTTACCGTTGATGAACCTTCATGTATCCTTGTTTAATTATTATGGTGAAGGACGAGACATGTTTTTACCGTATTTAAGAATAGAGCACGGAGAAGTAATAATCGATGGTCTGGCTTTATTTAGAAGGGATCGAAAGATAACCGAAATTAGCATGAAGGACGCTTTCTTATTAAAAATGCTTATTCAGAACTCGAAGAATGGAAGCCTTATGGTTCCGCTTGCAGGAAAAGCATCAAACAAACCGAGTGAAGATTTTATTTTATTGAGAAGCATGCATTCAAAGGCAAACTATATTGTGAGCACTGTTAATCCAGTCCCATCAATTTCAATTCGATTGAAATTGGTGACGGAACTTCAGAATGTCCCGGAATGGGTGGATTTGAGATCAGAAGAGCAGCTTACACAACTTGAAAAAGCGTTGAGTTCTTATTTTAGAACAGAAATTGAAAAATTTCTTTCCCTATTGAAGAAAAATAAGGTTGATCCAGTCGGCCTGGGCGACTTAGTAAGAGGTCGGTCTAGGGAATGGAATGCCCAGGATTTTGAAAAGATTTATCAACGAATAAAAACAACAGTAAGCGTTCAGGTTAAGATTGCCAGTACTGGTAGTGCTTGAACGAAGTCTGGAAGTATAGCTTGGTGAGGTGTTTCGTACATGAAAAATGCTGTTGACGAAAAATACTTAATATCTCCCTTCCTAATTGTACCTCTAATGTATGTCAGTATGGTCGGGGTCGGAGTTCTGAATTTCCAACGAGAATTGGCCGAGCATGCTGGATATAATGCTTATATTTCTGTTATTTTAGTGGGGATCAGCCTTCATTTCATCATATGGATGATTTATAAGATTTTAAGTTCTAATCAAGCAGGTCTAGATATAACTGTAATCAACAATGCATGTTTCGGGAAAATTGCAGGGAACATAATCAATCTCGCAATCGTTCTTTATTTTTTTTTCGGAGCTTATATTGAATATAAAGCCTATATTGAAGTTATTCGAGTCTGGCTCTTTCCAGCAATGAAAATTTTACCTATAAGCGTCGTTTTGGTGTCGTTTATATACTATACCGTATCAGGCGGGTTTCGGACTGTTACCGGACTATGTTTCTTGGGATTCCTTATGACACTTATTTTTATTATTCCAGAGAATTTGTCACTGTTGCCGTATTTACATCCGTTAAATTTGATGCCTCTTTTAAACCATTCAATAACCGACATATTGCTCTCCTCTAAAAGCATGCTATATCAATTCCTGGGATTTGAAGCACTTCTGCTCTTTTACCCATTCATTAAATCACCGGAAAAATCTCAAAAATGGGCACATTCGATGGTGTTCTTTGTGACACTACTGTATTTGATGGTATTAATCGTAACGTTTATGTATTTCAGTGAAGGGCAGCTGCGCGAAATCTCTTGGCCAACGCTTAATATGCTCAAGATTATTGAGACACCCGTTTTCCAGAGAGTAGAATATTTAGCGATTTCCTTGTGGTTGCTAAAGAATTTATCAGGCATATGTTTGAGCTTATGGGCGGCATGCCGTGGAATGAAAAGCGTCGTCTTACAGATAAAACCGCGAATGAGCTTGCTTGCTTTTCTGGTCGGATTTTTGATATTAGAGTGTTTTCTGAAGGACCGCAGCTCATTTCGATGGATGGCCGAGTTTTATTCAGACGTCGGACTTTATTTTATTTATGGATATATCCCGCTTATGTTCATTGCTACGCAGTTAAGGAAAACTTGGAATAAGGGGTAATAGTGCAGCTGATAGGTTCCAAATATCTCATTAGAAAAAGCCGCGAATATCGCGGCTTTTCCTTAACGCTTCATGCAAGCTTTGTATTTCCTTCGTATCACACGGCATGACGATCATTCATTAAGTATGAGATTGATTTTGCTCCGAACAAGCTTTGCGACGGCTTCGGCGGTTTTCTGGCCGCTGAAATACACTTTGGATTCATTCCGAATCGTTTCTTCTATTTTTGAAGGTGCCCGCACCCAATGGACGGCTCCCGTCAAAGCTTCTTTTAACGGATCGAGTATTTCGGTGTCAACGGTCACCTCAGCGTGCAATTCTGATTGCAAGGTACCCGCATCTTCCAATTTCTTGACTTGCAAATCGTATGCAAGCTTGTTGATTGGAAAACCGTAGCTTTCTTTGGAATAATCGGTCAACGACTCCGCTTCGTCGTCCATGAGAAATTTAAGGAAAGTCCACCCTCCCGCTTGTGGGTGGAACTTGCGTTAATGCCTATCGTGCCCTTAGTGGAATAGTAACCTCCAGCGCCTAATTCATGCGGATGCGGCTTCGTATATAGTTTCGTTTGATCGGCAAAACCGTTCATTAAATAACTTTCAAACGAATCGATCGGCCATGCGTTGAAGTAAGCCTTCGTGCTTAAGGTGATCGCGCTGCCTCTTCCGCCGCCATCCGCGACCATGTCGAACAGCAGGCCGTCATCGATCATAGCCTTCACTTGATGCATAAGATCGACAAACGAATCCGAATCAAACTTTCGCTCTCCGCTCTCCTCCTTGACGAGCTGAGTGAAATTATCAGCGACCATCTCGCTCAGCAGGATGGAAGGCTCGCTAATTAGCGCGGTTTTATACTCGCCTTTCTGCTGCAATTGCTCAGCTGTATCTATGAAATCGTCCCACGTCCATTCGCTGTCGTTAATCGATATCCCGGTTTTGCCGATTACCTCTGCATTGCCAAGCAAACCGTCAAGATAGAAGTACAGAGGTATGCCCCACAGACCATTATTCATTCTCGCATTGTCCAAGATGTTGGTGAAGTAATCTTGCGAACGAAACGATGCATCTCCTGAGATCATGTCTTGCAAATCAACGAGCAGATGACGATCCGCATAAGCTTCTAAAGGCAAGATGTCCAATTCCACTAGATCGGGACCTTTATCCGCCAAAATTGCAGTATTCGTGGTGGTCAAGAACTTCTCCCTGTAAGCAGCTGCTTCGTCCAAATCTTTCCCATAAGAGGGTGTTGCTTGGAGCTGTATATGTACGTTGGGATGCATGGATTCATATTTCATTACGGCCGTCTTCATCTGATCGCTCAGAAAATTGTATTTGTCCGAAGTTCAGAATAAAGGATAGATATGGCCAACTTGTGACAGGAACGCAGCGAAAATGTTATCATTGACAATTTATAGACACTGACATAACATTCGGATGTTATGATGGCGATTGGATAACAGAATCATTAATAGACTACGCTAGAATAGTAAGCCTTTGGGGAGGAACGATACATGGTTGGAACACTGCTGGTTGGACTTGTAGCTTTGGAGCATCTCTATATTCTTGTATTGGAGATGTTTCTGTGGACGACACCGCGTGCGATGAAGTCATTCGGAATGACGAAGGAAGAGGCGGTGGCCACGAAAACGCTTGCCGCGAACCAAGGCTTATATAACGGGTTTCTTGCAGCTGGCTTGGTGTGGGGAATGGTACATCCGAACGATCAGACCGGGGAATCGATCGAAATCTTTTTCTTGATTTGCATTCTAGTTGCAGCGCTTTACGGTGGAGCGACAGCGAAGCGTTCAATCTGGTTTGTTCAAGGGATGCCTGCCTTGATTGCACTCGTGATCGTATTGGCTCTGTAAGATAGGTATGAAGAATAGGTAATGCGCTATCTGCGGTCATTCCTAAATATGGCAACAAGCGATTGAGCAGAACTGCTCAATCGCTTGTTTTTTATAAAGAACCATTCATGGCTGGCTAACCTATAGCGTTAGATATTCGCCAAAGGCGGCGTTTCCGGATAACGGATAACAACCAAACTGAAACTACGGAAATGCCGATCGAGAATACACATACAGCGATGAAATGTAGCAAGCTGTTCGTAATAAACAGCCGTTTCAAATGCGTCGCTCTAGCTGCTCCCCGAACAAGAACGATGGCTAACGGATGTAGAATATACACCCATGTCCGCCACTCCCGAAACCTTCTGCTTGCCGGCACCTTCCACTGCAAAGCCCAACGAAATAAATAATAAGTTGCAGGCAGCGCGAACACATACATGCTGTCATGCCGAGGTATGTCTGCCGAATGCAGGAGCATCCCTTCTGCGAACATCAATCCGAGCGATATAGCGAATAAGGATGCATTGACGATTCCCGGTCTCGCCGGTGTGTTCTTCTTGGAGGCCCAAGCGCCAAGAAACAAATAAACTGGGGCATAGAACAGTCCATTGCGGGTGTAATCAAATCCCGTAAACATGCCCTCATAGATTTGGTTGAGCCCTTTGCTATTGTGCATGATGCCATAGTAGCTGTCTCCAAGCAGTCCGATGATATATAAGAAGCCTGCCGAAGCAAGCATGGCTTTGAACGACATGATCCTGTACATCATAAAAGTGAGGATGAGGCCAATAAGTAATGCAGGCAAATACCATAAATGATAGAAGGTACCGTCGAATACGATGTCCTTCAAGAATGAATACGGAGACCAGGAATCGTGAAAATAACCCATATACAAATTCAGCGGAAGATAGAGCACAATTGCGATTGTATATAACTTTAAGATTTTCAACAGGTAGCTGCGCAGAGCCATCCGATCCGTTGACGGGTCTCCTGTCAGCCTGCGGAACAATAAGAATCCGGCAGTCATGAAGAAGATGGGAACGGCAATGCGGGTAAGCAGATTGCTCACGAGAAAATCTGCAGTAGCGCTGAAAGATTTAAGCGGGCTCGTGTGATTGGCAACAACCAGGAGAGCAGCAATGAATTTAAGCCAATCGAGCCCGCCGTAATTCGATCTAGCCATAAGCGCGCCTGCTTTTATCAAGAAATGCTGTCACAATAAACCCGTCTACATTATTCCCCGATAAGAGGTATCGATCGCATAATACAAGAGGAATTGTTGTATAAGCTCCAATGTCAGCCGGAAAGTAATAAATCTCAACGAAGGATTGGTCATCCTCATAGAGAAGATGGTCGTTGTCGTAGATGTAGCTTCTGAGTACATCAATATATTCCTCTAAGCACCAATTTTGCCGCTCCATAATCTCGGCATGCGGATAACCGATATATCGGAAATGCCATGGCTCGCATGAGATTTGCGTGAGAGCTTCTTTTCCTTGCTTATAGCGCTGTATGAAACCAAAGCGTGCAGCTAGCTGCTTGAAGGACATATATACGCCGGAGTCCGGAAAAGCTGGCGCGATGAAATCGACATCCTCGCGCAACATGCCAACGTCAATGGCCAGGCCTGTTTGATGCTCGCTCCGATCAGGCAATGCGACATAGCGTGCGGTGTAATCTGCGCCGTTCTCGGCCAATGAATCGTTATAAATTTGCTCCTGATCTTGCTTGGACCTATAGCCGCTTACAGCAATAATATGGTCTATTCCTTGGGATGCCTCGAGAAGGGCAGTCAAATGACCTAAACAGGTCTGCTCCAGCAGTATATCTTCTTTCATTGTATGGATAGCCGGAATCGAGCATAGCGGGATTAAACGATCGGGAGAAATCGTCTGTTGAATAGGGTTCCCGGGATTGATCAGAACCAGATGTCCTTGGTGAATTCCGAAATTAGCAGCCTGAATCGTACGACTCGTTATATGACGGCCCGATAGATTTTGCTTGGCCAAGTTTGGTTGTCCCATCCTGCGCGCGCCTCCTCGCAATCGTTGTAAGTTCTTGCAATTCTAACTCCAAGCGAAGTGGATACTTCTTGCGGCACGCTTCCGATATGGACAGCAAGCTCCGCGAAAGTAATACACTGCTCGTCTTGAGAACCGATTAAAGTAACAGGTGTCCCTTCCTCACAAGGCCCTGGAAGCTTAATCATTAGCTGATCCATGCAGATTTTGCCCACAATAGGAGCACGCCGCCCACCGACCAATACATCCGTGCCTTGCATCCGCTGCGTCCAGCCATCTGCATATCCGATCGGAACTGTTCCGATCCATTCATCCTTTTCGGCTCGGTAGGAATTGTCGTAACCGAGCACTTCGCCTTTTGCCAGCTTCTTCACCTGGATGAGTTGACTATGCAGGCTCATGGCCGGCTTGAGCTTAACAGGACAAGAAAGATTCAAAGGATAGAATCCGTACATCGCCGCGCCGATTCGGACCATATCCATCGCCAGTTCTGGAAACCTTAACGCGGCAATACTGCCAGCGCAGTGATAATGACGGATGTCCAGACCGGATGAAGAACCCCAAGCTTTCATCTCGATAAAGCGGGAAGCCTGCTGATTCAAGAAGCTGGTATCGGCCTGGCCGGCCGTTGCAAAATGCGTATAAAAACCATCTACTTCGATATCTTCGGACCGCAGCAACGGAACAAGCTCATCCCATTCTTGTTTCGTGCGAATGCCGATTCGCCCAAGGCCTGTATCCATTTTGACATGAACCCGAAGCTTGCTCTCGGAGCCATACGGCTTAAAGGCACGCATCTCGGAAAACCATTTGGCACTTGTAACGGTTAAGGCTAAGTCGTGCTCAAGCGCCAATTGCACATGCTCAGCCTGGATAGGCGTCAACACGAGAATAGGACACTTCAACCCGGCGTCGCGCAGCTTGATCCCTTCTTCGAGATAGGCAACTGCTAAGTAATCAGCACCGCCCCTAATCGCGGCCATAGCCGACTCTATATCGCCATGCCCATAGCCGTTTGCCTTTACGACTGCCATCAGCTTCACTTTTTTTGGAAGAGATCGGCGGATGTTCAGCATATTCTCACGAATACGGTTCAAACTAATTTCAGCCCAAGTGTTTCGTAACATCCCGTACACCTCGCTTATTTCTTATATTGAATGGTTTGTTTATCTTCGTGCCTAGAGATCGCGTGTCCAATTAAATGTTCAATCAGCTCGGAGTAGGAGGTTCCGTCAGTGCGTTCCCACATAACGGGATACATACTGAAATTCGTGAATCCGGGCAACGCATTAATTTCGTTGAGATACAATCGACCTTCTCCGTCAAGGAAGAAGTCGACGCGCGCAAGACCTTCGCAACCATGCGCTTGATAGGCTTGTATAGCCAACGTGCGGATTCCCTGGGTTAGATCCTCGGGCAGCTCAGCGGGAATTGACATGGTAAGCCGTTTGTCCATGTACTTGGATTCGTAATTAAAGAAGATGTGATCATGTATGAATTCGCCGGGCAATGAGGCAACAGGCTTGCCATTGCCCATAACAGCTACTTGGATTTCCCGGCCGATCACCTCGCGCTCGATAACGAGCTTCTGATCATAGGAGAAAGCCTCATGGATACCGGCGATCAACTCCACGCGGTTCGTGCATCTGCTAATACCGATACTGGAACCGAGGGAGGCAGGTTTGACATAGCATGGATACCCAATGGATTCTTCCGCTTTGAGCAGCAGCATGTTCTCATCCGTTCTCCATTCCTCGTAACGGCATGCCAGGTACTCCGTCTGATGAATGCCGGCTTGTGCAAGCACATGCTTCGACATCGCCTTATCCAAAGTTAATGCGGAAGCCAGCACTCCATTCCCGACATACGGGACATTCAGCAGTTCAAGCAGGCCTTGTACGGTACCATCTTCTCCGTTTGGGCCATGCAATAGCGGCAATACGACCTTGGCACCAGACATTGCCATCACGCCGGATAGGATTTCGCCGATGGACCTGGCAGGATCGTGAAACTTGGGCTCTGCAATCAAATGTTCGGCCGTCAATTCTTTCTGGGTAAGTTGTTCCGGCGTGCACCACAAGCCTTCTCGGGTAATATAAACGGGATAAATCTCGAAGCGGCTTTCGTCAATGGAACCAAGAACCGTAACGGCCGTTTTGAGCGATATTTCATGTTCGACGGATTTTCCGCCGTATAGCACGTATAGCTTTGTTCTCATATGTTCATGCCTCCGGGTATTATTCTTGTCCGTTGTTCTATAACCAAGGATAACTTACGAGCCCGCAGCAGTTCGTAATACAACCTGAAGGAAACCTTAAGAATTTCTTATTTGTGTTTCGGAGTGATCCGCTATGGAGAAGATTTCTGATAGACTATAGCCACATTCATTAACCGGAATATAGATGGGGGTTTTTTATGAATACCATTCAAATTTTGATTACGGATGACGACATTGAGATCGCGGAGCTGATCAAAATCTATTTGACAAACGAAGGCTATCAAGTCTTGATAGCTGGCAACGGCCGTGAGGCAATGGAGGTGATCGCCAAGGAGGATGTCCAGTTGATGATCCTCGATGTGATGATGCCGGAGATGGACGGCTTGGAGGTTGTCCGGGCCGTACGTGCGCAGTATGGCATTCCGATCTTGATGCTGAGCGCAAAAGCGGAGGACATGGACAAGATTATGGGGTTGACGACAGGCGCTGACGACTATATGGTGAAGCCGTTTAATGCGCTTGAGCTGATTGCAAGGGTGAAGTCTCTGCTGCGCAGGTCCAATTACTTAAATACACAGCTTCATGCTGCACAGGAGCAAGACATCATTCAGATTCATCCTCTGAAAATAAGCAAGAAATCGCACACCGTAACTGTGGAGGACCGCGGCATTAATTTGACGTCGACGGAGTTCGATATTCTCTATTTTCTGGCGAGCCATGCTGGTCAGGTGTTTAGTGCGGAGGCGATATTCGAAGCGGTATGGAAGGACAAGTTTCTGGATTCCACGAACACCGTAATGGTTCATATTAGCAAGCTTAGGGATAAATTGGATAGCGAGCTGGGCGGCGTGAAGCTGATACAGACCGTATGGGGAGTAGGGTACAAAATTGATTCTTAGTCCGTGGAAGAGCCTTCGTTTCAAGATGTTATATTTATTCGGCATCAGCATACTAGCCTCCGTCTTGACAGTCGGTTTGATATACCTGGCTGCGGCCAGCGCGTATAGTAATGAATATCTCGATCTCCCTCCTATATTGAGTGAGGCTCTGAGACAGCTCGGCCTCTTGGCCACGTTTATTATTGCATGCCTTTGTTTCTTTTTTATGTATTTCTACATATTCAGCCGCTCGGCAATCCGGTATTTGTTGCGCATTTCGCAAGGAATCGAACAGATCGCCGGCGGGGATTTCGATACGCGGTTACCGGTACAAGGAAATGACGAGCTTGGGGGATTGGCAGAAAACATTAATAGGATGACTGTTCAACTTAAGCTCTCGATTGAGGAAGAGCGGCGTGCGGAGCGGACCAAAGTCGAGCTCGTTACTAACGTTAACCATGATTTGCGGACACCTTTAACGTCTATTGTCGGGTATTTGAGGTTGATCGAAGCGGACCGTTACCGAGACGAAGTGGAGCTTCGGCATTTCGCACAGATCGCCTACGAGAAATCAATCAGACTGAAAACGATGATCGACGATTTGTTCGAATATACGAGGACCAGCGGGGGATTGATACTTCATCCATCACCAATAAATCTTGTAGAGATGGTAGGCCAATTGGCGGCACAATTCCGTCTCCAATTTGAGCAGGCCGGGATGAAATGCTGCTTGGCACTACCGGAACATTCCATCATAATCGATGCAGACGGGGACAAGCTTGTACGGGTATTTGAGAATTTAATCGCCAATGCCATTCAATATGGCAAAGATGGCAGAAGGATCGATATCGAGGTCAAGAGCGAAGGAGTTCAGGCAGTCGTTGAGGTAGCCAACTATGGCGAGCCTCTGCCAGCGGCGATCATTCCATTGTTGTTCCAACGGTTTTATCGCGGCGAGCAGTCTCGTTCACGGAATACCGGCGGCTCTGGGCTAGGTCTCGCAATCGCCAAGAACATCGTGGAGCTTCATCATGGCTCAATTTCCGCTGCGAGTAATGAGGGTAAAACTTCTTTTGTGGTTAAGATTCCACTCGCAAGCAGTAACGAGGATAATGCCAATGAGGGAAGCCTATTGCAGCCAAGGTAGTTCTTACTGTTGACATAAATACCAGAATATCTAACCGAAGATCTTGTACCAATACAATCTTGAATTGATTTTGCAGGTATGTATGATTGGTTATCCTTTTGTTTTGCTCAGAATTAATGTAGCCTAAATGCGAAAGCCCAGGATGAGATTCCTGGGCTTTTTGCATCTGCGCAGAAGACGGGCTCGGTTATTCAGATAATGATCCGAACGAAATTTTAGGGTTTCCCTAAAAATATGAATAACAAAATAACTAAAGTTTGCAAAACAGATATACTAAATTTTTACTGTTTGCTATAGTAGTGGTGTAGAAATGTAATCGCTTACTGAAACAATGCCGCTTGACGAAGGGGGATTGATTTTGAGTGGATTAAATGCTTCAAGAGCTCCGATATTGGATGTCCGCAATGTGACGCGCGTTTTCGGAAGAGGAGAAACGCAGGTTTTCGCATTAAGAGGCGCTTCGCTGAGCGTCGGCACGGGTTCTTTGATTGCATTGAAGGGGCGGTCCGGCTCGGGCAAGACGACCTTGCTTAATATTATGGGCGCGCTGGATTCGCCGAGCGAAGGCTCGATCTTCTACGGCGACAGAGACGGAAGCCGAATGAGTGAACAGCAGAAGAACGAGATGAGAAAAAAAGAAATCGGGTTGATTTTCCAATCGTTTGCTTTGGTGCCGTACTTGAGCGCGTTTGAGAACGTCGAATTAGGACTTCGGATTGCCGGATTGCCTGCTGCAGGACGCAAACAGTTAGCCGAGGAGGCACTTGCCTTTGTCGGGCTGGCGCAGCGCATGCACCATCGCCCGCAGGAACTGTCGGGCGGCGAGCAGCAGCGGACCGCGATCGCACGGGCTATCGCCCACAAGCCGAAGCTGATCTTGGCGGACGAACCGACAGCCGAATTGGATTCCCGCATGGGCAAACAAATCATTGAAGTATTCCGTGAACTGGTTGGCACCTTAGGCGTAAGCGTCGTGCTCACAACCCACGACCCGCACATCATGGATCTTGTCGATCAGGTTCATGCATTGGAGGATGGACGAATTGGTTCGGAAAGCATCAAGCGTGCATAAAACCCGGGCGTTTGCGCTCGGAGTACTGCTCCTCGCGAGCTCCGCTTCGGCAGGCTGCAGTCTGCTGCCGAATGAGCAAACGCCCTTAAAGCCTCCGCTCGTCAAGCCGGCGCAGGCTGAAGTCCGGACGATTGACGCCAAGAACGGCAGCATCGTCAAGCAGGTTGCGGGCTCAGCGACCTTTGTGCCAACAATGATCGAATACTACCAACTGCAGGACGCCGGCGTCATTCATTCCGTGGACGTTAGGGCGGGGAGTGCCGTGAAGAAAGGCGACGTGCTCGTAACGCTTGAGAATAGCGGGTCCGACATCGAACTGCTTGAACGTCAAATTGATTACGAACGCAAGAAGAAGACGCTAGGCGATGCCATTAAAGCCGGGGACAAGGAGAACACGCATATTGCGAAGCTGGATTTAGAGCTGGCAGAGCTGCTGTATAACAAGGCGAAGTCGAAGGCGGACAGCAGCGTCATACGTGCCAAAACGGATGGCGTCGTCTCCTATTCGACCGATCTGCAGCCAGGTGATCATTTCGACGCAGAGCGGGTGCTGGTGGCAGTCGCTCAGCCTAGCGGCATGCGGCTCTCTCTCGAGGTAACCGCCAATTCGGCGCTTGCCGATATAAAGATCGGAATGGATGCGGATGTCATTTATAAGGACAAAACGTACAAGGGCAAGGTGACGCAAACGCCAGCTTCCGCTCCGGAGACGGCTGACGAACGGCTGCGCGATGAATACAGTAAAACCGTGTACATCGAGCTGGCCAAGCAACCCGAAGGCGCCTCGTTCGGCGCGCATGCGGAAGCTCGGATCATTGCCGCCCGCCGCGATAACGTCATCGTGCTTCCGAAGAGCGCGATCCGCGCATATTTCGGCCGTACGTTCGTTCAAGTGCTGGAAGGAGAGCGGCGCAAGGAGATCGATATCGAGACCGGTCTCACAACCGCGACGGAATACGAGATTGTGAAAGGCGTTCAGGAAGGAATGAAGATTATTCTTCCGTAAGCCACCGGGGGGAATCGAGGAGATTATGTCCGTTCTCATCATGCTTCTTCGAAAGATGGCCAGAAACTACTGGCTCGTCATCTGCTTATTCAGCGGCATGCTCTTATGTATCGCGCTAACGTCCAGTATGCCGATCTACAAAAATGCCGTTCTGCATCATATGCTCGTGCAGGACTTGGAACGTAGCTACGAACAGACAGGGGATCACCCAGGGATGATCGCAGCGCAGTTCACCATGCAGACCGACAACGCAAAGGTGCAGGCAAACGTGTTGAACAGATTTGATGCTTATTGGTCTTCGCATATCACCGGCAGCCCGCTGCTCCATGTCACGCAGGATCAGAGGTTAGTCGAGACGGTTCGATTCGGTCTTACGCCTGCCGATCCTACGCGCATTGATCCTAAAGTAAAACGCAGCGCCAAACTTGCCATGCGCTCCGGCATCGAAGATCATGTTCGATTAATTGACGGCAAGCTGCCTTCGACATCGAAGGTAAGCGGCGTTTACGAGGTCATGGTCACAGACAGCGCGCTCGGACAACTCGGGATGCTGCTCGGGCAGGAGTACGATATCAAGGATCCGAAGGTGAAAGGGCAAACGATCCGCATCAAGCCGGTCGCCGTCATCGTGGAGAAGGATCTGAGCGATCCGTTCTGGGGCATGCAGGATTTGAAGAACGATCAGAACACGCTCTTCCTGCCGGCTCGGTTGTTCGAACAGGATTTCATTGCGAAGCGTCCGATCATCATCGGCAAGCTAGGCGGGACGGCGATCGGCGATTATTCGCAATTCGATCTCGATACGGCCGCTTATGTCCTGCAGCTGAAGTCGAACCTGGCGCCGGACATGATGGGGGCGTACAACTATTCTGTCAGCTCCGCCGTCTCTGTGCCGGGAAGCGAGGCAATGATCGCATACAGCGAGCGTGAGAAGACTTTGCGTACGCTGCTTTGGTCGCTTAACGTGCCATTGTTCATTCTCATCACGTTCTACTTTTACATGGTTACGAGCATGCTCGTCGAGCGCCAGCAATCGGAAATCTCCGTGCTTCGCAGCCGCGGAGCGTCGAGATTTCATCTCGTATTGATGTATGCGGCCGAATTCGGGCTCCTCGCCATCGCGGCCTTCGCGATTGGTCCATGGCTTGGCGTCGCTTTTACCCGAGTACTCGGATCGACGAGCACATTCCTGAATTTCGTTGACCGAGGATCGATGAAGGTGGAAATGAACGCGGAGAGCTGGAAATATGCAGCCGGCGCGGTAATCGCCGCCTGGGTGCTCAATCTGATTCCGGTCTTCATCGCGACGAAAAATTCGATCGTCGACCAGAAACGTGCGAAGGCTCGCGAAGGAAAAAGGCCAATTTGGCAGCTTTTCGGTGTCGACATCGTGCTGATTGCAGTCGCATTGTATGGACAATATGTGTTCCGTCAGCGAATGTCGGACCTCGTCAAGCTGGGGCTCGACGGTAAATCGCTGTCCGCCGATCCGCTGCTCTATACGATCCCGACGTTGTTCATACTCGGCTTCGGCCTTCTGATGATTCGGCTGTATCCACTGTTCGTGGCGCTCTTCTACCGGGTTGGCAGGAAGCTGTGGGCGCCGCAATATTACACGACGCTGCTGCTGGTTATCCGCCGGAATCGCATCTATCACGGGCTCATGCTGTTTCTGATTCTGACTGTCGGCACGGGTATCTACAATGCAAATACGGCACGAACGCTGAACACGAATATGGAAGACCAAATCTGGTACGCCGCCGGCAGCGACATCGTGCTTCGCCAGCACTGGGAGAACGATAAGCCGCCTGCCGCCTCGCCGATTCCGCAGTCGACACAGCCGGTGCAGTCAGCGCCGCCGCCGGACATCATCCACTACTTGGAGCCGCCGTTCGAATTGATCGAATCGCTGCCGGGCGTAGATACGGCCGCGAAGGTGTTTACGAAGGAAGAAGGGGAAGCCTGGCTGGGCACGAAGAGCGGCAAGGTCAAGCTGGTGGGCATCGATACGGATGCCTTCGGCAATGCCGCGTGGATGAAGGACAGTCTGACGCCGTACCCGTTCTATGAATATATGAATTTAATTGCCTCGGATACGCATGCGGTGCTGCTTTCGAAAACCGCCGCCGATTATTACGGCGCCAAAGTAGGCGATACGCTGGATGTCGGCTGGGAAGGGATCAGGCCGACGCGTCTCGTCGTATACGGCATCATTCCTTATTTTCCGGCATTCAACCCCAATCCGGTCGCCGGAGCTAAGGAAGGTGATGATGGGAAGCCGCGGAATCCGATGCTGATCGTCGGACATTTGGATACCATCCAGAACGAGCTCGGCATGGAGCCGTACGACGTCTGGTTGAAGCTGAAGCCAGGCGCGAACAGACAGGCAATGCTAGACGAGATGGACAAACGCCAGATCAAGCTTGAGAAGTTCGAGGATACGATCGGCCAAATTTCCGAGAGCCGCATGGATCCGTTCCGGATGGCGATCAACGGCGTCATGACGCTGGGGTTCATCATTTCGCTTGCGATTAGTTTCCTTGGTTTCATGCTCTTCTGGCTGCTCTCGCTCCAGGGACGCATGCTGCAGTTCGGCATATACCGAGCCATGGGCATTTCCTTCAAGCAGCTTCTTGGCATGATAACGCTGGAGCAGCTGCTGACGACGGGGGCCGGTTTCTTCATCGGCATCGCGACCGGATTCGCCGCTGGGCAAATTTACGTGCCGTTGTTCCAGCTCTCGTTCGATCCTGGCCGAATTGTGCCGCCGTTCCAAGTCATTTCGGATCATACGGACATCTTCAGGCTCGGCATCTCGACCTGTTTCATGCTTGCTGCCGCGCTCGTCATACTGACCTGGCTGCTCAAGCGAATGAATATTCACCAAGCGGTCAAGCTCGGGGAGGATTAGCTATTGATTACATGCGAGAATCTAGTTAAAATCTATAAAACTGCCGAAATCGAGGTCGTTGCGCTGCAAGGATTGAACTTGCAGGTAAACCAAGGCGAAATGGTCGCTGTCATCGGTAATTCAGGCAGCGGCAAATCAACCTTGCTGAACATGCTAGGGGGTCTGGACCGCCCTTCGGCTGGCCGCTTGACGATTGCTGGCAAGGATATGCTGAAGCTGACCGACAACGAGCAGAACGTCTATAAACGTGAAACAGTCGGATTTATTTGGCAAAATAAAGCTCGAAATCTCGTCCCCTACTTGACAGCGAGAGAGAATGTTGAAATTCCGATGCTGCTCCATGACCGGAAGAAGAAACGGCTTCGGGCGATGGAGCTGCTCGAAGCAGTCGGGCTAGGTTCTCGGAGCGGCCACAAGCTTCAACAACTCTCGGGCGGCGAACAGCAGCGCGTGGCCATCGCAATCGCACTGGCTAACCGGCCGAAGCTGCTGCTCGCCGATGAGCCGACGGGCGCGCTGGATACGCGGACATCGGATCAGATCATGGCGCTGCTCCGCAAACTGAATGCCGAGATGGGCTTGACCATCGTTATCGTGACGCATGATTTGGATTTGGCCAAACAAGTGCAGCGAGTCGTGCTCATTAGGGACGGCCGGACTTCGTCGGAGATGATTCGGCGAACGGAAGAGCATGAGTCAGAGGACGAGGCAGGAGAAGAGACAGGTCTTGATACCCATATTGAATATGCCGTCATGGATCGTTCCGGCCGGATTCAAGTGCCCGAGCATTACTTGGAAGCCGTAGGCGCCAAAGACGCGGACAAGGTACTGCTGCGGCTGGAAGAGGATCATATCGTTCTGCGTCCAGTTGTGCCTGCAGGCACAACTGGGGAGTCGGAGCGATCGAACAGCATGACGACTAAACGAAAAATATAAAGAGAAACGGACGGGTCATCATGAGAGGAAAAGTGAGAATTCAAGAAATCGCCGATTTAGCAGGTGTATCCAAGTTCGCTGTTTCTCGTGCATTGTCAGGGAAGAGTGGCGTGAGCGCCCAAACGAGGGAGAAAATTTTGCGTGTCGCCGGCCAATTGGGTTACTTCAAGAACAACGAACAACCTCAGCAGCGCTTCACGAGCGAGCTGCAAGAAATCGAAGAGATCAAGTGGGACGGCACGATCGTGGTCATGTTTCCGAACTTGCGGTATCAGAATCGGGAGCATATCTATTGGGGGCCAGTATTCGAAGGAGTATCCTCGCGCCTTCGTCAGCGCGGCCTTGATATCATTACCATAACGGAGCCTTCCGACGATAATGTCTTCAAGCTGCTCAATCCGGAAGCGATCCAAGGCATTATTACGATCGGAACCGTCTCGACGCAAATTTTGCTCAAAATCAAGCAAATGGACATTCCGGTCGTCATGGTCGACCATAGCGATCCCGTGTTTGCATGCGATACGATCTTCACGGATAATTTCAACAGCATACAGCAGATGATGATGAAGCTAATCAGCAAAGGCTACCGCAAATTTCAGTTTGTCGGTAACATCAAGGATGCCCAAAGCTATTTTGACCGTTGGCTTGCGTTCCGTTCCACGCTGGAGAGCTGCCAGATCGAACTGCAGCAGGATCCAGTGCTGATCGGCCCCGAAGCGCAGGATATCTTCCTCTTGTTCAAGCAATACCGACCGGTTGACCTGCCGGAAGTTTATGTATGCGTGCATGACGTCCATGCGCAGTTCTTCATCGATCATCTGTACGGGCTGGGGATCGAAGTGCCTGCTCAGGTCGCGGTAACCGGCTTCGACAACACCTGCCATTCCCATCCGATTCTCGCGACAGTGAACGTGAATAAGGAGCTGCTCGGCATGCGTGCAGTGGATCAGATGCTATGGCGCATCCAGAATCCGGAAACCGCGCATGAGAAAAAACTGATTTATGCGGACGTTATCCTCCGGGAGAACTATGCCTACCTGTTGAACGGCGAAGTTGAGCGAGAGGAAGCCGATGCGGAAGCTTGATAGCTTGAGGTGCCAGCCTAAAGTTTTGTTAAAATTTTGTTGTTATTGCTTCTTTTTGTTTTCGGTTTTCTTCATCATATGACTGAATTACACTCACTTTTCCCTCTCTCAGTCCATACTTGACCATCCTATTGGATAAAACACGGATTGTTCCAGGAGTCTCGGCCTTCTCGTTTCGTTTGTAGATAAAGCTGCAAATGCCAACGATGAGATGCAGGGCTCTTTTTTTTTGTGCGTAGACAAGGCTCCAATAGACCTAAAAAAATAACAAAACGAAAACAAAAGAGAAATAAAGTTGCAAAAATGTTGTGAAACTTGCAAAAAAATAAATTGACTGATTTTGGCTGTCGATGCTATTATTGGCATGTAATCAACTAACACTTCGCAAACCGGTGGTGATGGGGGTACGTTAAAGCAAAGAATGAAAACGGTTACGAAGAAGAGAAGCGAATAAAAACATCTCGGAAACCGGTGGACCTTGCCGGAGCAAACAAGTATTGCTCACTAAAAAGCGGGAGGTTGTTTTGCAAATGAAAAATATGAAAGCACTTACAATTTTACTTGCGGCAACGATGCTTACGTTAACGGCTTGTGGAAGCAGCAGTAACAACTCAGGCGGTAACACGGCGGGCAATCAACCTGCCAACAACGCGTCCACGAATGCGACAACCGGCAATGACGCGGCAGCAAACAATGCAACGACCGGCAACGACGCTTCCGGCAATAACGCGGCAGCGACAAACGATGCCGCACCTGCTCCAGTCGATCTTGGCGGGCGAGAAATTCATATCTCCGCATGGTGGGACGGAACGCCAAAGGGCGACACGGCCGATTCCAAGAAATCGCTCGATAAGCTCCACGAAGTCGAGAAGAAATACAACGTCAAAATCAAATACGACAACATCCCGTTCGATAAATACATGGATAAGTTCACGACGGCCGCACTCTCCGGAACCCCAATGGCCGACATCTCCATCCTTGAGTTCAAGCGCGCGCTTGCCCCAATCAAACAAGGCTTAATCCTTCCTCTCAGCGAATACACACAAGCAACCAGCGATATCAACAACGAACAAGAACATACCGTCAAGCTTCCGCAGCTTCTTGGCGACGAATACTTCTTCGGCGGCAAAGGCGTATCGACAGTAGGCATGTTCTACAACCGCGATCTGTTCAAGAAACTAGGCTTGCCTGATCCGCAAGAGCTTTATGCTAACGGAGAATGGAACTGGGATAAATTCCTTGAAGTCGCGAAGCAAGCGACGACGGATACGAATAACGATGGCAAGCCGGATACATGGGGCTTCTCGGACTGGGCGCCAGGCGCGGCTCGCGACTTCGGCGCAACGAACGGTGCGCTGTTCGTCAACGACGACCTGACCGTCGGCTTCACAGATCCGAAAATGATCGAAACCTTGGAATTCATCAACCGGCTGTACAACAAAGAAAACGTCGTGAAAGTGAAAAAAGGCGACAAAAACAGCTGGGACGAAACGTCCACGTTCAAAGACGGCGACGTCGCGATGTCCTCGAACTTCGACTGGAACGTCGGCGGTCTGCCGTTCGAAGTCGGCGTCGTACCGAATCCTCAAGGTCCAAGCGGCGATGGCAAATACACCTACGCGAACACGGCTCAGAATGGCTGGGTCATTCCGAAAGGCGTAAAAGATCCGCAAACGGTTTATCAAATTTATGAAGAACTGCAAGACGTGCCTTCAACGGAAGAGTACCTCGGCCAAAACGGTCTGGAAGCCCTCTTCAAAAACCAAGCGGACATCGATATGGCGCTTCAGCACATCAACAATACCGGCCGTATCTCGCTTGAAGAAGGCGTTGCCGACTACCCTTGGTTCTCGGTCTTGGATGATATCATCAAGAAGAACCAATCCGTTACCGCAACGGTAGAGAAGTATAAAGCACCTGCACAAGCCGCACTTGATAAATTGAAATAATTTATTGACACTTGCTGGTATTGAAGGGAGGGGAGACCGGATGTGCCGGTACAACCCTCCTTTTTTATGCAAATTAAGCATAACAATCAGCAAATAAATCGGATAACAAATATCAAACATTAGGATAATCTGTTTGGTATATAAATAGGTTCGTTATGTTGCATTTGGACGATGGTACGCGAGTGCGCTTTCGTCAGCGGGATGCGTAATCCGCAGAACAAGCCGCCGCATAGGAGGGCTAACATTGAAAGGTAGAAAACTGCTTAAGAAATGGGGAATGACGGCGGCATACGTCGTCATCGCGGTTGTACTGCTCGTCGTATGGACCCGATCCGGCAATGACGGCACGGCAGCCGCAGGAGGCCAATCGGCGTTTGCCGAAGGCACCTGGTCAACTCTTCAGAATGGCCGCGGTGATTATGCCGAGTATCTGACGAAGCATGAGAACACCGGATTCGCCAATCAGGAGATTGTCTTGGATGCCGCAAGCTTTACCAAGACGGAAGGCAATGGCTTCGAGAAGCTTAATGATTATGAAGGCAAGACGGGCACGTCGCTCAAAACCGGCGAGCAAGGCAGCGTATCCTGGGACGTCGACGTGGCACAAGAGGGCTTTTTCAACATTGCGCTTCAATATTACCCGATTGCGGGCAAGAGCTCGAGCATCGAGCGTTCGCTGCAAATTGACGGCGTCGTTCCGTTCACGGAAGCATCATACCTGCAATTCGATCGCGTGTGGGACAACGAGCTGGATCATGTGAAGCAGGATAATTTGGGCAACGACCTGCGTCCGGAGCAAATCGAGAAGCCGGCATGGCGCGAAGCGCTGCTCGAAGATTCGGACGGCTACTACGCCGATCCGTTCAAGTTCTACCTAAGCGCCGGCCATCACACGCTTACGTTCGTCTCGCAGCGAGAGCCGATGGTCATCCATCAGCTGAAGCTGTATCAGCAGCAACAGCCTGCGCCTTATGAAGCAACGCTCAAGCAGTACGAGAAAGCCGGACTGAAGAAGGCGGACAGTCAGCTAGTTACCGTTGAAGGCGAAGCGGCCGTCGCGAAGTCGTCGCCGACGCTGTATCCGCAGACGGAGCGTTCCACCTCCTCGGTTACGCCTTACAGTCCAAAGCTCATTCGGGTCAATACCATCGGCGGCTATAACTGGCGTCTGCCGGGGCAGTGGATCGAGTGGGAAGTCGATGTGCCGGAAACGGGGCTTTATAAAATCGCCATGAAATCCAAGCAGGAATTCGTACGCGGCTTATACTCGACGCGCCGCCTCCTGATTAACGGCGAGGTTCCATTCAAAGAAGCCGAGCAAATACCGTTCCGCTACAAGAACGGTTACCGCATCGACGTTATGGGCGGCGACGAGCCGTACCTGTTCAAGCTCGAGAAGGGCAAGAATATCATTCGCGTGGAAGATACGCTCGGCGAATTCGCTCCGTTAATTCGCGAAGTGAAAGAGAGCCTGTACAATCTCAATGCCATGTATCGCAAGATCATCATGATTACAGGCGCATCACCGGATAAATACCGCGACTACCGTTTGGACAAACAAGTGCCGAAGATGCTGGAAACGTTCCAATCGGAGAGCGACCGACTTACGGCCGTCAGCATTGAACTGAAGCGGCTGTCGGGCGGAAGCAGCGATTCCGAAGCCTTGCTGAAGACGATGTCGCTGCAGCTGAAAGAATTGGTCAAGAATCCCGATACAATTCCGCGTCGCCTTGCCGCATTCAAGAGCAACACCGGCGGACTCGGAACATGGCTGCAGAAGGCGATCGAGATGCCGCTTCAGCTCGATGCGATTTACATCGCTTCGCCGGACAAGAAATTCCCTTCGTCCGGAGAAGGCTTCTTCTCCAAGCTGAAGCATGAGCTGTCGACGTTCGCGTACTCCTTCGTAATCGATTATAACCAAATCGGCAACGATTCGGATGCGAAGAACCAGAAGTCGATAACCGTCTGGATTGGCAGCGGCCGCGACCAAGCGAACACGCTGAAGGCGATGATTGACGAAACGTTCACGCCGCAGACGGGGATCAATGTGAGTTTGAAGCTTGTGCAGATGAACACTTTGCTTCCGGCAACATTAGCCGGCCGCGGCCCTGACATCGCGATGCAGATCAGCAACGACATTCCGGTCAACTACGCGATGCGCGGTGCGGCTGCCGACTTGTCGCAGTTCCCCGATTATCAAGAAGTGGCGAAGCGGTTCCGCGACAGCGCGCTTGTTCCCTACACGTACGAGAAGGGCGTATACGCGCTGCCCGAGACGCAAACCTTCAATATGCTCTTCTACCGCAAGGACGTGCTGGCGGAGCTGGGGCTAGAAGTCCCGCAAACCTGGGACGACGTTTATAAGCTGCTCACCGTCCTGAGCAAGAACCGGATGCAATTCGGCATGCCAATTACGGTACCGCAGACATCGGTGCCGGTCCCTGGCCAGAACATCCCGCCGAACTCGATCTACGGCTCGCTGCTCATGCAGAACGGCGGTCAATTTTACCGCAATGGCGGCAAAGAGTCCGATCTGGATTCGAAAATTGGCGTCGAAACGTTCAAAACGTGGACGGATCTGTACAGCGACTACAAGCTGGAGCGCGAATTCGACTTCGCGAACCGGTTCCGCACCGGCGAAATGCCGATCGGCATCGTGGATTACACCACGTACAATCAGCTCACCGTATTCGCGCCGGAAATTCGCGGCATGTGGGGCTTCGCGCCGATTCCGGGCACGAAGCAGCAAGACGGCACCATACGCAGAGATACGCCGAGCACGGGTAACGGCACACTGATGCTGAGCAGCGCGAAGGACAAAGATTCGTCTTGGCAATTCATGAAATGGTGGACGAGCGAGAAGACCCAAACCAATTTCGGCCGGGAGATGGAAGCGCTGATGGGAGCTTCCGCGCGGTATCCGACGGCGAACATCAAAGCGCTAGACAGCTTACCTTGGCCAGTAGCCGATTACGATAACCTCAAAGCACAGTTCGAATACGTCAGAGGCGTTCCCGAAGTGCCTGGCGGCTACTTCACCGGACGTCATCTGCAGAATGCGTTCTTGAAAGTGGTCGTCGAGAAGAATACGGAAGCGCGCGAATCGATTATGGATTATACCGGGTACATTCAAGACGAAATCAAAGCGAAGCGCAAAGAATTCGGCCTGCCGGAATAAGGAGGGATCCACGTGTCAACGATCGATACACCGAGTCAAACATCAGTGACGGTAGCCGCCGGGAAGCCAGCCGTAAAAACGACAAGTTGGTGGGAAATCAAATGGAAGGAAATCAAGGCGCAGAAGCATTCTTATATCCTCATGTCGCCTTACATGCTGCTGTTTGCCGTCTTCACCGTGCTGCCCGTAGTCATGTCTGTCATCATCAGCTTTACCTACTTCAACATGCTTGAATTCCCGCGCTTCATCGGGTGGCAGAACTACTCCCGGCTTTTCTTGGAAGACGACGTGTTCTTGATCGCCATCAAGAACACCATCCTGTTCGCGGTCATTACCGGACCGCTCAGCTATATGGCTTGCTTCGTCTTCGCCTGGATCATCAACGATCTTCGTCCGAAGCTGCGCGCGGTCATGACGCTGATCTTCTACGCGCCTTCCATCTCGGGGAACGTTTACTTCCTCTGGCAGATGATCTTCTCGGGAGACCGCTACGGCATCGCGAACGGTTTCCTGATCAAGATGGGCGTCCTGCTGGACCCGATTCAGTGGCTGAAGACAGAGCAATACATTATGCCGATCATCATCCTTGTTCAGCTCTGGCTCAGTCTTGGAACAGGCTTCCTCGCCTTCATCGCAGGTCTCCAAACCGTAGACAAAACGCTGTATGAAGCAGGCGCGGTCGACGGCATCAAGAACCGCTGGCAGGAGCTATGGTACATTACGCTTCCTTCGATGAAGCCGCAGCTGATGTTCGGCGCCGTCATCCAGATCACCTCATCCTTGGCTATCGCGGACGTGTCTATCTACTTGGCCGGTTTCCCGAGCGTCAACTACGCGGCCGAAACCATTGTAACGCACTTGATCGACTTCGGAACGATCCGATTCGAGATGGGCTACGCTTCCGCGATCGCGACCGTGTTGTTCACCTTGATGGTAGGAACGAACCTGGTCGTGCAGCGACTTCTCAGGAGGGTGGGGGAATAAACGATGAGGGTAGCGATTCCCATTCGCAAGAAACGAGTGAACCGTTCGTTTGCCGGAACGTTCTGGATGTTCGTGTTTCTGGCTGCCGTCGCCGCTTTCATGGCACTGCCGCTCGTCTATGCGATCAACGCGGCGTTCAAGCCGCTCGACGAAATCTTCCTTTTCCCGCCTACGCTCTTCGTTAGGCATCCGACGACGAGCAATTTCATCGATCTGATGACGTTGCTCGGACAATCGTGGGTTCCGTTCTCCCGTTATATTTTCAACACCTTCTTCATTACCGGGATGGGCGTGGTCGGTCACGTTCTGCTGGCTTCGGCAGCGGCATATCCGCTCGCGAAACACAAGTTTCCCGGATCGAAGCTCATCTTCACCGTCGTCGTACTCTCTCTGATGTTCACGCCTCAAGTAACGGCGATTCCGAACTACATGGTGATGTCCTGGATTGGGCTCATCGATACGTACTGGGCTGTTATCGTTCCGGCATTCGCATTCTCTCTGGGACTGTATCTCATGAAACAATTCATGGAGCAAATTCCAGACGCGCTGCTGGAGTCGGCCAAGATCGACGGCGCTAACGAATACCGGATCTTCTGGCAAATCGTCATGCCGAACGTGAAGCCTGCATGGCTGACCTTGGTCATCCTTCTCTTCCAGATGCTCTGGGGAACGGACGGCAATGGCTTCATCTATAGCGAGCAGCTGAAGACGCTTCATTATGCTTCGAACCAGATTATATTCGGCGGCATTGCGCGCGCAGGTGTCGGCTCGGCCGTTGCGCTCATTCTGATGAGCGTGCCGATTGCCTTGTTCGTCGTCTCGCAAAGTCGCATTATCGAAACGATGACGACATCCGGCATGAAGGACTAGGGGAGGTGGAAGCGTGCAATTGAAGAGAGTTTTGCTGCTGGTCGCCATCATATCGCTGGTCGCTTCGATCGGCATTCCGGCTGCATCGGCAGCTACGCCATATGAAGCTTACACGTACGATTATTACGGCGATTCATCGCCGCTGCCAGCTCCGTACGTGCCGGATACCGCGATTACGGGCGCAAGCTTGGGGGTCGGCGACTTCAAAGAACCGAGCGACATGTATGTCACGCCGAACAATACCACGTATATCCTGGACAGCGGCAACGCACGGATCATTGTGTTGGATGCAGATATGCATGTTAACCACATCATCAAGACGTTCACGAATAATGGCAAAGAGGACGGATTCGCGGCACCGCAGGGGCTGTTCGTCTCCGACAAGAATGAATTGTACGTGGCGGACACCGACAATGGCCGCGTCGTGGTGCTATCGGAGAAGGGCGATTTGATTCGCATTATCGCGAATCCGAAATCGGATATTTTACCCGCGGGTTTCAAGTTCGTGCCGCTTAAAGTGACGGTCGATTCGGCAGATCGCGTGTTCGTCATCGCTCGCGGCGTATTTGAAGGCATTATGCAATTCGATGACAAGAACAATTTCATGGGCTATGTCGGCACGATCAATGTGTCGCCCACCGTATGGGATCGGTTATGGAAGTCGTTGTCCACCAAGGCACAGAAGGCGCAGATGCAGCTGTTCATCCCGACCGAATTCTCGAATGTCGACATCGACAGCAAAGGTTTCGTGTATGCGACCGCGGTTGACATCACATCCAGCACGCCGATCAAGCGTCTGAATCCGTCCGGCGACGACGTTCTGAAGCGTCTCGGCTACTGGGATGTCAAGGGCGATATCCGCTTCCGGATGTTCGGGAACAATTCAGGTCCGTCCAAGTTCACCGACATCAAGGTGCTGGGCGGCGGCATGTATGTAGCACTCGATTCCAACCGCGCGCGTCTGTTCACGTACAACGATGAAGGCGATTTGCTGTACGCCTTCGGCGGCCGGGGCAACCAGCTCGGGGTTTTCAATACACCGGTCGCTGTCGAGAAGATCGGCGATAAGCTTGCGGTGCTGGACAGCGGCAAGAAGAACATCGTCATCTTCCGTCCGACGAAGTTCGGAACCCTCGTTGGGCAGGCTACGACGGAGCACTATAACGGCAACGACGATGTCGCCGTCACCATATGGAGCGATGTGCTTCGCTTGAACACAAACTATGAAATCGCTTACCTCGGCATCGGCAAATCGCTTCTGATGCAGAAGAACAACGAGAAGGCGATGGAATATTTCAAGCTGGGCATGAGCCGCAAAAACTTTTCCGTCGCTTACAAGCGCTATCGCCGGGAAGTGCTGAAGGAACAATTCGGCACGTTCATGACCGTCGTGCTAGCCCTCATCATCGCGTTTATCGCTTATCGCGTTGCAAGACTAGTCATCAGAAGGAGGGCTGTGAAACATGAAGCAGGACTTTCTTAAATTTCCGCTCCATCTTATCGTGCGTCCATTCGACGGATTCTGGGACATGAAGTACGAGAGCAAGGGCAAATTGAAAGTTGCGCTGCTGATCGTACTCGCGCTCATTCTGACGACAATTTTGCAAAAGCAATTTGCCGGCTTTCTCGTCAACATGGTCGATCCGCGCTCGTTGAACAGCCTGGACGATTTGGAATTCACGATTCTCCCATTCTTGTTGTTCTGCATCGCCAACTGGTCGATCACGACGCTGATGGAAGGAGAAGGCAAGTTCAAAGAAATCGTGATGGCGGCCGGATACGCGCTGCTGCCAATCGTGCTCATCAATCTGCCGATGACGTTCATCAGCCGGTTCATGACGCAGGAGGAGACGGCTTTCTATTATTTGTTGAATAGCATTTCAAGCATATGGTTTCTCGTCCTGCTATTCGTGGGGATTATGACCGTCCACCAATATACGCCGGCCAAGACGGTGCTGACGATGGTGCTGACCGTCGTCGCCATGGGGTTCGTCGTCTTTATCGCCACCTTGGCGTTCAGTCTCGGTTCGCAGCTTTACTGGTTCATCTACGACGTTTACCGTGAAATCATATTCCGGACCTAAAGGAGGCCGCACCCTTGAAAAGACGAACAAAATGGTATGCGGCGCTGGCCTGTATCGGGATTGTGGGCATTGGGGCTTTCGCCTATAGCTTGTATACGAGAGGCGCCCCTTCCGCCGACATAGCTGCTTTCGCACAATCGGACATGAAGCCTGCTGCGACGACCGAACTGAAATATATGAAGGACAGCAGCAAAGCCGTACCTGGCATGAAGCTTGTTGCACAGACGGATGCGCTTGCGCTCTACATGAATCCGGAAACGACCGAAATCGCCGTCCTTAACCGGGCAAGCGGCAAGGCGTGGCATAGCAATCCGGGGGATATCGGCTCGGATGCCAAGGCATCGCCATTCGAGAAGGACCGCTTGGCCGCACAAGTAACGCTCAACTATCGCGATTCAATCGGAACGCTTAATGCAATCACCAATTTTACGGACAGCATCCAGCGGAAGCAGTTCAAGGCGGAAGGGATTGAGAACGGCGTTCGGATTACGTATACGATCGGGGATACGTCGCTCGGGATCGATGCGCTGCCGAAGCGGATCAGCAAGAAACGGTTCGAAGAGAAAGTGCTGAGCAAATTAGACGATAAGTTGGCCGCTTACGTATCGAATAGGTATTATCCGCTTGACAGCGATCCGAACGTACTGGAACGGCTGGATACGGAAGTATCGAGAGCGCTCGTGCTGAAGCGGGTGCTCGATGCCTTCGCCAAAGCCGGGTACACGGCGGACGATTTGAAAGCAGACAACGACGAGAACGGCATGTCCGGCGGCAGCGCGCAAACGAAGCCGAACTTCACGATACCGATCGAATACCAGCTCTCCGGCGATTCGCTGCTCGTGCATGTTCCGGTGAAGGACATCCAGGAGAGCAAAGGCTACCAGATCCGTTCCGTCGAGCTGCTCGACTTCTTCGGGGCAGCAAGCCAGGATGAACAAGGCTACATGCTCGTTCCCGACGGTTCCGGCAGCTTAATCAACTTGAATAATGGCAAAGTCGGCGAAGAGGTCTACGTCCAGCGGGTGTACGGCGACGACCAGAACGATAATTCGAGGCGGCGCGGGCAGATCGTCGAGGCCGCGCGGCTGCCGGTGTTCGGCATGAAAGCCGGCGATGAGGCGTGGTTTGCAACGATCGAGAAAGGCGAGGGCATCGCCAGCATTAACGCGGACATCAGCGGACGCAAAAATTCCTACAACAGTGCCTACGCCAGCTTCGCCATTCGCGGCGAAGACGAGCTCGAGCTGTACAAAGGCAATAAAGTAGACGAATTCCAGCTGCTGACCGAAGATCGCTTCGCGGGCGACATCCAGCTCCGGTACAACTTCCTTTCAGGCGACCAAGCGTCTTACTCGGGCATGGCAGCGCTGTACCGGAACAATCTGGTGAAGGAAGGCGTGCTGCAGCCACTGAAAGCGCAAGATCAGCTGCCATTCTATGTCGATCTGCTCGGCGCAGTGGACAAACGCAAATCATTCCTCGGCGTGCCTTACAAAGGTCTCATGCCGATGACGACGATCGACCAAGCGAGCCAAATCGCCAAGGATATCAAGAACGCCGGCGTGTCCAACGTTCAGATGCGCTACGTCGGCTGGTTTAATGAAGGAATCGACCATAAGATTCCGGAGACCGTCAAGCTCGACAGCGAATTGGGAAGTAAATCAGAGCTCTCCAATCTTGAGGCTCAACTGAAGGACATGGGCGGCAACTTGTATCCCGACGTCGCGTTTCAGCATGTGCTGCGCGAGAACCATGACTTCAAACCGGCTTCGGACGCAGCCCGCTTCGTGACGAGAGAGCAAGCCCTGCTGCAGCCATTCGACCGCGCGCTTAACGCGATGAACACCGAATGGGGTTCCTTTTATCTATTGTCGCCGGCGAAGCTGCCTTACTTCGTGGACCATTTTGTCGACAGCTATAAGAAGTACAAGATGGATTCGGTCGCGCTTCGCGACATGGGCGATACGCTTACGGCCGATTATCGCGTCAATCGCGTCGTGTTCAGGGACGTCGCCAAAAATATCGTGACCGATCAGCTCGGCAAAATCGAAAAGAGTTATCCGAACGTGATGCTGACCGGGGGGAACGAGTACGCCTTGAAGTATGCCGATCAGCTGGTGAATGTTCCGATGGGTTCCAGCGCATTCAGCATTGAGGATGAGGTCGTTCCGTTCTACGAGATGGTCGTCCACGGTTACAAGAATTACGCCGGTGCGCCGATCAACCTGGATGATGAACAGGACTTGTCGTATCATCTTCTCCATTCGCTGGAATACGGTGCCGCACCGCATTTCTTCTGGTCGTACGAGTCATCGTCCAAGCTGAAGTTGACCACTTACGAGTCGTTGTTCTCGACGCATTACTCGGATTGGCTGGGGAGCGCGGCGGAATTGTATGGCAAGCTGAACAAAGTGCTTGCAGGTCTGCAGGGTGAAACGATCACGGAGCACGCACAGGTAAAGCCTGGCGTCGTCAAAGTAAGTTACAGCAACGGGACATCGATTTATGTGAACTATACGGATCAGCCTGTGAACGTTCAAGATGTTCAAGTCGGCGCGAAAAATTTTATCGTGGGTGGTGACAAACGGTGAACATCAAACGATTAACCTTGACGCAGAAACGCTCTCTGCTCGGCATCCTGTTCATCATGCCTTGGCTGCTTGGCTTCGTGTTTTTGTTCGCAACGCCGCTGTTACAATCCGTTCATTTCAGCTTCAGCAGCATGAAGATCGCGCCGGGAGGCGGCTATACGCTCGACTTCATCGGATGGGATAACTTCAAGAACGCGTTGTCGATCGATCCGAATTTCAACCGCATTCTGACGCAGTCCTTGAGCGAGATGGCTTGGAACGTGCCGATGATCCTTTTCTTCAGCTTATTTACGGCGACGCTGCTCAACACCAAGTTCGTCGGACGCCCGTTCGCGCGCGCGATCTTCTTCCTGCCGGTCATCCTGGCATCCGGCGCCATTGCCGCAGCTCAGACGTCAGGCCTCATTCAATTGACCGGCAGCTCGGAGATGGCGAAGGAGCTGGGGCAGCAGCAGAACGGCTTCGATCCGTTGTCGCTCGCCTTCATGTTATCCGATGCGGGACTTCCGATGTGGTTTATCGAATACATCATCAGCGCCGTGCAGCGGATCTATGAAATCATCAAGAGCTCCGGCGTGCAGATTCTGATCTTCCTGGCCGCGCTCCAATCGGTTCCCGTTTCCATGTACGAGGTAGCCAAGATGGAAGGCGCGACGGCGTACGAGACGTTCTGGAAAATTACGTTTCCGATGGTAAGCCCATTAATTCTGACGAACATCATTTATACGATCATCGACTCGTTCACGAACAGCCAAGTGACGACGACGATCTACAACACGGCGTTCCAGGCGCAGAACTTCGGGCTCAGCGCCGCAATGTCCTGGATTTATACTGCGGTTATCAGCGTCGTGCTCATTATCGTCGGCATTCTCGTGTCTAGGAAAGTGTTCTACTACAATTGACGGGATAGGAGGGCGAAAGCATTGAAATTTCCCGATTTGCAAGACGAAGTGATCGTCATACGGATGCAAAAGGCGCGCAACAAGACGGCATCACTGCTGTGGCTCATTTTCCGTTACATTCTGATCATTGGGATTTCGTTCGTCATTCTTTATCCGATCCTGCAGCAGCTGTCGGTCGCCTTTAAGGATAAGACGGATATCTACAATCCGACGATCTACATGATTCCGGTGCATTTCACGATGGAGAACCTGCGGTATGCGATGGCCGTACTGGATTACTGGCCGCTGCTCAAGAACACGCTCATCTTCGCGGCATCGACGACGCTTCTTCAGGCTGCTTCTTGCTCGCTGGCAGGCTATGGCTTCGCCCGGTTTAATTTCAAGGGGAAGAACATCCTGTTCACGCTGGTCGTGCTGACCATCTTGATTCCTTCAAGCACGCTAATGGTGCCGATGTATATTCATTTCCGCTCGTTCGACTTGCTCGGTATCATCCACCTAACCACCGGCAAGGACGGCATCAACATGCTAAATACGTACGGCCCATCGCTGATTACAGCCGCATTCGCCAATGGTTTGAAATCCGGCTTGTACATTTATATTTTCCGGCAGTTCTTCCGCGGCATGCCGGGAGAAATCGAAGAGGCGGCGCTCATCGACGGCGCCGGCGGGATTCGCACCTTCTTCGCGATCATGCTCCCGAACGCCGTTCCGCCGCTCATTACCGTCATCTTGTTTGCTTTCGTCTGGCAGTATAACGATATCTTCTACGCTTCGCTGTTCAATAGCGCGAGCGACTTGATGTCGATCAAGGTATCCTCGCTGCCTGCCGATGTGAACCAGTATTTACCGGGCATCATGGGCATCGGCAGCGGAACGAACGTGAAGGTGGACCCGAACCAAGTGTCTATGATCGTAGATACGGGGATTCTGCTAGCGATCACCCCGTTGATCGCGATGTACCTCTTCGTGCAGCGCTTCTTCGTCGAGAGCGTCGAGCGTTCCGGCGTCGTCGGCTAAGGCCGCAGCGGCAGAAGGGAGTGCGGCATGAGCAAACGAATGGTTGCCTTCGTCTCCATTGGAGGACTCCTGCTGGTTGGAGCGGCACTTCTGCTGTTCATTCCGGCTTTCAACGACCATAACGAATCTCCGCGGTCTGCGCCAGACGCTCGGGCCGGGGAGGCTTTAACATCGTCAGGAAAAGCGCCTCTCATCCGCAACGTGAAAGCGAATTCAGCGGATGTCGGTCTCTACAAGAAATTCGAGCTTGCTTTCGACGTGGACGGCGAGTACGACAATCCGTACGATCCCGATCAGATCGACTTAACGATGGCGCTCGCCTCGCCTTCAGGCAAGACGTGGACCATTAACGGTTTCTATGACGCGACCGAATCAAAATGGAAGTTTCGATTCACGCCCGATGAGTCGGGGAAGTGGCATTACCGGTTCCGTGCCGCCGGTCATGGCGGCGCGGATAAAAGCATCGAGGTCGAAGGCGAATTCGAAGTGGCCGCAGGAGACAGCCGGGGCTGGATTCAGCTGTCTCAGACGAACAAGCGGTACATGGAATACCGCGACGGTTCGACCTTCTACGGCATCGGTCTTGCGTATCCGTGGAATATCACGGACGCGAACCTGGACAAAATCGCGGCAAGCGGCGGCAATCTGATTACCTACTGGAACGGCAATTACGACGGCGAAGGCAACGGCGGCGGGAGAAATCAACTGCAATCGTTCGAAGCCGGCGTCGACAAGATCGATCCGCTGAAAGCCCAGCGGGTGGACGATCTGCTCGCGGCGTTCGAGAAGCGCGGACTGCATATGAGCTTCGTCATCTGGCCGCACGACTCCCTGACCGAGCTATTGGAGGGCTGGCCGAATACATGGTCGCAGAACGGCTATTCCGCGCTTGGATCCGCGAAGGATTTCTATGCGAGCGACAAGATGTGGCACTATCAGGAACAGCTTTACCGGTACATCATCGCACGCTGGGGGTATAGCCCCGCGCTCGGCATTTGGGATCTGGTCGACGAGATCAACGGCACGGACGGATGGGCGCAAAATCCGACCGAAGTGACGGATTCCTGGATAAAGAAAGTACACGATTACTTTAAGGCGCATGATCCGTACGGTCATCCGACGATGGGCTCAATGGCCGGGAACAGGCAGGACTACTGGGATTATGCCTATCGCACGCTCGATATTGCCGACCGGGAAAACTACTATAATTTCGGCTACGACGCGTACGCTCGCGACATTCGCAAACGTTGGGACAGTTATGAGAAACCGCTGATGATTGGCGAGACCGGCAATATCACCGATACAGAGAAATACCATCAGGCGATCTGGGTGTCGCTGACGAACGGTCTTGCGTCGATTCCGGTCTGGTGGGATTTCGATCATGTCAGCGACGATATGTTTGTGCAGATGAACCATTTGGCCGCGTTCACTTCGAAAATTGATTTTCGCGAACCCCGTGTTCCCGTCAATGTCAGTGTTGATCAAGCCTCGAAATCGCAAGCTTGGGTCATGCAGGGAGCGCGAACTTCGTTCGGCTGGCTCTTGGCTGAGAAGGGCGGGGCAGGCGGCAGATCGCTGAAGATGACGAACGTCGCAGACGGTTCTTATATCGTCTCTTGGTACGATCCGTGGACAGGTACGACGCTCGTTGAAGGGAATGCGGAAGCGTCGGGCGGTTCGCTCGTCGTGGAAGCGCCTGCATCGAAGGAGACGGATCTATCGTTTACGATTACGCGGAAATAACGATGGCGACAAGATTAAGACAGCGCAAAGGAGAGTCCGACAATGATGTTCGTTAAAGGCATGACGTACGGCTGGAACAGCAGGCGCGGCGCTTACAGGCAGCCGTATGCAACCGAGTCGCTCCGCAAGCTCAAGGAGACGGGAAGCGAATGGATCGCGTTATCTTTCTACACGCATCAAGCGAACGTGTATGCGACGGATATCCCTTTCGATTACGGGTACACGATGACCGATAGAGACATCGAGCACGCCGTGAAGGAAGCGAAAGCGCTCGGGCTGAGAGTATGTCTCAAGCCCGTCGTCAATTCCGCGGACGGGATATGGCGGGCGCATATCGGGTTTCCGGAGGAAGCGGGAGCCGAACCATACTGGGACGCGTGGTTCCGCTCTTATACGAATTTTCTCGCTCATTACGCGGAGCTTGCCGAGGAGCTTGCCTGTGACATGTTCTGCATTGGCTGCGAGATGGTGAAGACCGAATCCAAGGCCGATCATTGGATCGCCTTGATCGATCGCGTTCGAGAGCTCTACAGCGGTCCGATCGTCTATAATGCCAATCACGGCTCGGAAGAGCGGATCAAGTGGTTTGACAGCGTCGACTATATCGGCACGAGCGCTTATTACCCCGTCGCGAAGCAGCCAGGCGATGGCGAGGAAGCGATGATCGCGAATTGGCTGCCGGTTCGGGAGAAGATGGCAGCACTCCATGCCAAGTTCAAAAAGCCGATCATCTTCATGGAAATCGGCTGCCGCAGTGCCCACGGCTGCGCGACGATGCCGTGGGATTTCACGCATACGGAGCTGCCCTTCAGCGAGGAAGAGCAAGCGAACTTCTACAGCTCGGTCATGAAGGTGTTCTGGGAGGAGACTTGGTTCGCCGGCTTCTTCTGGTGGGATTGGAGCGTGAAGCTCTACGAGCGAGAGGCTGCGGGCTCGAACGTCGGCTTCGATATCTACGGCAAGAAAGCTGAACGGATCGTGAAGGAATGGTACGCGAAACCGAAGACCATGCAAGGAGCGCTCTGAGACCGACGTACTGAAAAGTTGAGATTCCAATTCTAGCATAGGAGCTGATAGAGCATGAGTTTGCGAGTGTTGACGGAAGAACAAATCGAACAGTTCATCGACAAAGGCTATGTGCATATTAAAGGCGCCTTCTCGCGTGAAGCGGCTTTGGAAGCGCAGTCGTTCCTGTGGAGCAAGCTGGAGGAGAAGGCCGGCGTCGTGCGCGAGGATCCCTCGACGTGGCGGGAGCCGATGGTCAACATCCGCGAAAATTACCGCAGCGCCGCTTTCGACGTCTGCAATTCGCCGAAATTCGCCGATGCCGTCGAGGATTTGACTGGCGTGGATCGCACGATCCACCGCTTCGTCGCCGGCGAGACGGCCGACGACAAGCTGCCTGGCTGGGGCTGGTGGCCGGTCAATTTCTTCGTCGGCAAGGGCGAGCCTTGGTTCGTGCCGACGAACGGCTGGCACTGGGATGGCATTCATTTCCGCCATTATGTGGATTCGCCGGATCAAGGACTGCTCTGCCTGTGCCTCTTCTCGGATATTGCGCCTCACGGAGGCGGTACATTGGTCGTCGAAGGCTCGCACAAGACGGTCGCGCGTCACTTGACCGAGTTCCCGGATGGCGTTGAGATTGGGGAAGGCATTCGATCTCTGCATGCCGAGCATCCGTATTTCGCCAAGCTGACGGGACGGGACGGCGAACAGCTGAGCCCAGAGGAGCGAAATGCTTATTTCATGGAGCAGACATATATCGAAGCAGACGGTACGCAGCTGCGGGTTCTGGAGACGACGGGGGAAGCGGGTGACGTCATCCTGTGTCATCCATTCCTCGTGCATGCCGCGTCTCCGAATCATAGCGGGAAGGTCCGATTCATGTGCAACCGGACGTCGCCGCTGAAGGAGAGAATATCGCTGCAGCGAGAAGGATCCGATGGCTATTCGCCGCTCGAGCGAAGCATCCGGGCTTCCGTCAATATCAACACGGAGGGATCCAGGTGAAAAGAGAAATACGATTAATCGAGGAAATGGATTATGCACAAGCGCATGCATTTCAGTGCGAGTATTTGGACAGAGAGACCTTTGAGGATTTTCTCAATCGAGTAAAGAGTGCTCCAGACTTGTACTTCATAACGGTGGATGGCAGTGAAGTGGTTGGCGTTTGCTATGGAAGTCCGTCTAAGAAAAATGAGTCCATCATGAATTTGAATGGGATCGCGGTAAATCTGGATCATACCAAAAACTATGCTAGAGTTGGGCTCGGAACGGGCATGCTGAGGAGCTTTGAATCTGCGGTGAAGAATAAAGGCTATTCAATTATTGGTGTAGGCTCGGCGGATGATCCCAAAGTAGAAGCTTTCTATTTGAAAAATGGATTTAACCCGACGGAATTGGTCGTCATCGGTGCTAATTCGGAGCAAATCGAGCGAATCCGAGTGGATGACTATGAAAGCGGGATTGCACGAAGGGAAGAACGAAGACGTAAATACAACCCAAAGGAAGTCATTTTCATTTTAGAAAAACATGTAGAATGAATTTACATCAAGGGGGGACGCGACATTGAATAGATGGAGTATTGCGCTCGTTCTCTCACTGCTCTTGTTCGTTTTGGCAACGGGTTGCAAGGATGACGCACAAAATCAAGCTGACAAGGTATCGAACAAGGTATCGAACAAGGTATCGAACAAGGTATCAAACAAGGTATCAAACAATGAATCGAACAAGGCAGAGAATGTTGCGCCAGCCGCGAGCAAAGAGGAAGAGAAAACGCCGACTCCGGACCCGACTCCGGCGGCATTGCCCGAGACTACGCCGGACCCGAAGCTGCCCAAACGCGACCCGCAGTCGGCGCCGCTTGACGTATTTGGGCAAGCCAAACTGCTTGGGAGGGGCGTCAATCTCGGCAATGCGCTTGAGGCGCCGACTGAAGGGGAATGGGGAGTCACTTTACAGGAGAGCTACTTCAAGACGATCAAGGACGCTGGCTTCGAATCGGTTCGCGTTCCGATCAAGTGGTCGGCACACGCGGACACGAATGCTCCTTATGCGATTGACGCTGCGTTCTTCGAGCGCATTGATTGGGTCATCGACCAAGCGCTGAAGCAGGGGCTGAACGTCGTTCTTGACATGCACAATTACGATGAGATCCATCAGAATCCAGATGAGCAAGAGACTCGTTTTCTGGCGTTATGGAAGCAAATCTCGGCACGTTACAAGGAGCTTCCCGGCAATGTGTATTTTGAGCTGCTCAATGAACCAAACAGTTCTCTGACTTGGTCGAAATGGAATAAATTGCTGAAGAAGGCCCTTGATACCATTCGGAGCGAGGATCAATGGCATACAGTCATTATCGGTTCCGTCAGCTGGAGCAACTATGCTGAACTTGTGTCGCTCGATATTCCGGATACTGAACGCAACGTCATCGTTACGTTTCATTATTACGATCCTTTCCCCTTCACTCACCAGGGAGCGGAATGGGCAGGGCCGGAGATCGGAACGGTTGGCGTCGTTTGGCCAGGTCCGCCGGCGCAGAAGGTTGAGCCGCTCCCTGAAGCCGAGCAGGTGCAGTGGGTGGCCGATTGGTTCCGCGATTATAATGCGAATCCGGCAGAAACGAATCCTGCAGGTCCCCGTTCGATTGACGAAGCATTTGATAAGGTGGCCAATTGGTCCAAGGAGCACAATCGACCGATCTATCTTGGTGAATTCGGCGTATACAGCAAGGCCGATATGCCTTCGAGAGCACGTTGGACCACCTTTGTGCGAGAGGCAGCGGAGAAGCGCGGCTTCAGCTGGGCATATTGGGAATTTTGCTCGGGCTTCGGCGTATATGACCCAATAGCGAATCAGTATAGGCAGGAATTGCTGGATGCGCTTATTCCTCATAAGGGATAGATAAGATGATTTCAGGAGTGGATGCTATGAACACGCAAGTTCCTGTATTAAATATCATTGGCCCGGTTGGCATCGGAAAGTCGAGCACCGCAAATGCCATATCGGAAGTTCTGGAATATGACCATGCTCATCTGCATGCGGTAGTCGATCTTGATCATGTAAGGCGTGGATTCCCTCCGCCAGAGGATGATCCGTTCAACAAGGAGCTTGGATTTCAAAATCTAGCTAGCGTCTGGAGCAACTATCGCTCGTTTGGAGCGAAATGTCTGATCATTCCTAGTGTTATGGAAAGCAATGAGGATCTGAACAAGATTCGCAGAGCAGTGCCTGGAGCTGATATATTTATCGTTCGTCTCGTTGCATCACTTGACGTCAATCATGCTCGGATTCGCGGCAGGGAGAAGAGTATCGATTCGTTGAATTGGCACCTCCAACGCTCAACCCAGCTCGCTGAGGAGCTCGCCGTCAAGAAATTGGAGCATGTAGTCGTAGATACGGAGAATAAGTCGCCGAACGAGATAGCCCTAGAAATTATCCGCAAATGGGGAATCGTTGGATAGATATCTGCCGCGTTAAATCGCGGCTTTTTTTTGTATTTATGGGATAAAAAAGCGCCCCAAATCGGGGCGCTGTTCACGAATCTTTCTAATATTAACGCTTCTTCGTCCGCACCCGCCTTGTCAGCTGTTTGTTGAACCAGACGCTGCTGGTCGGTTGTGGATTCCGCTCACCTATTTGTTCGTTTCTGCTGTGGTAAGCCGCGTTTTGTCCGCCTTGGGTAGCTGCGAATCCGACGTGACGGTTGATCATGCCGCCGCTTTCGGCCTTTTGAATGATTTTGATACGATTATTGATTTTATTGCCGTAGTGAATCGAAATGTTGTAGATGTTGACTACTTTTTTGCAGGAACACCGTTGTTTTCTGCCCATCTCTCATCCTCCTAAACACTTTGCTCTACGATATGAATCTATGAGAGAAGAGACTTGTGCGCATGTCCGGCATTATAAAAAAGGACTAGCCAATTGGCTAGTCCTGTTACAAAGCTTAGCTTAAACTTCCATGTTGAACTGCCACAGAATGCCGAATTTATCTGTCGCTTGTCCATAGAGCTTGCTCCAAAACGTTTCTTGCAGCGGCATTGTTGCCGTGCCATCTCCGCTGATGCGGTTGTATACACGCGTAAGCTCTTCAGCATCGTTGATGATGAGTGCAAGCGTAATGTTGTTGCCCATTGTAAGCGGCATGCCAGGGAATGTATCAGAGAACATGAGGTCGCTGCCATAAGCATGGATGCGAGCATGCATAATATGTTTTTCAGTTCCTGGAGGAAGCGGGTAGTCCGGATGCGCTGGCACGCTGTCGAAAGTAGCCAGGTTTGTAACTTCAACATTGAACACTTCAGCGTAGTACTCGACTGCTTCGCGTGTGTTGCCTGGGAAATTGAGGTATGCACTGATTGCCATAACGATCACGCCTCCAAAGGGTTAGTAGATTTTGGTACGGAAGTACCTCCAATATTTTAACATGTCCGATCGTAAATGCAAATTTTGTAGTTTATAATTAAAGTAAATAACGAATCCAATCGAGAGGAGTCGCACGCCTGCGATGAAACTGCTCGAACTAACGTGCAGTCTCATCCAAATCCTCATTGTAAGCCAATATACCGCGTCTGAAATAATGGAGCTTCTCATCGCTGGTGGTCTCCATCAAATTCTGTATGAGCAGCTGCACGCTTTCTTTGTAGCTATCACTATTGTAAAGCGCCATTGCGAGGAACACTTGTATCGCCCGGTTCTCAGGAAACTCTTCTCGACCTGTACGAAGTGTCGCTACCGCTTTATCATATTGTCCCCAATACCGATATGTACTGCCTAGCCCCATTAAGCATCGTTCTCGGTCTGCGCCGGATAAGCCGAGGCTAAGCGCCTTCTCATAGAAAGGAATCGCTTCCTTGCCAAGGCCGGTATTATCATGTGCAATGCCGGTTTGATAGTTGATTTCTGCATCATCCGGATAATGAGCTAATAAGGCCAATAATTGCGCTCGTACTTCACTTAACATCGCCTGATCCTGTTTGGCCCGGCCTTCTTCACGCTTCTCAATCAGTGCCGCTATTTCTTCTCTTCTCATCGATACACCTTCCTGAAATTGACACGAGGTCAACAAAGATGTCCTTATTTTAACACAGTAACTGTATCGGCTAGAACATGTTTCCAGTGTGCGGCGCGACGAAATGCGAACATATTTTATAACCATTTTCGAAAGACTATAAACATGATAGAATAACGTGACCAAAAATCAGCTGCTGCTAAAGGGAGCCTACATGAAGAAGTCTATTTTCTTTTCTATTATTGGCGTAAGCTTGGCCGCACTGGCCGTAACACTATATTCCATGTTTACGCTCTATTCGAATGATCTTGGCATGTCCAGCAATCCGGAGCCTGTAATGACCACGTCCAAAGCTCACATCGTGATCATATCGCAGGAGCAGGGCAGTTATATGATGAACGAGATTCAGCGCGGTGCGCGGGATGCGGCCGCTAAGCACGGCATGGCGATCGAATTCTGGGGCGTTTACCGCTCGAATGTGGAAGAGCTCATTAAGCAGGTCGATATTGCAATCGCTTCCAAAGTCGACGGCATCATCATTGAAGGCGTTGACCGGCCGGATTTTGTCCAAATTGTCAATAAGGCGACGTACAGCGGCATTCCAGTCGTCACCATCAATTCGGATTCGCCGGGCAGCCTGCGCAAGTCATATGTCGGCTCCGATCATTATCAAGAAGGCATTATGATGGGGCGTCATATCGCGCTGAAGCTTAACGGGCAAGGTACGATCGGCGTTATTACAAATATGGAGGCGTCGGATACGGACAAGCTGCGGCAGCAAGGTCTGCACGAAGCGCTGAAGAGTTATCCGGGCATTAAGCTCGTGACTGCTTCCAAGGACAATGAGAACGCGCCTGCGAATACGCAAACCTTCGATATCCTCAATCATTATCCGGATGCGAAGGCGTTCATTGGACTCCCGACAGAGTCCGGCAGAAGTATCATTCAAGCTGGGGTTACCCGTTCGCGGACAAGCGATTATGAAGTGTTTATGTTCGACGATTCCCCGCAGACCATGAAGCTGATTCAGGACCGAATCGTTGAATCCGGTCTGTCGCAGCACTATGAGGAAATGGGCAAAATGAGCGTCGATCTCGTTCAGCGTTGGCTGGACAGCGATCACCTGCCGCTCAATAACAGCTATTTTACTCCAATCAGCGTCGTGGATTCGGCGAATGAAGGAGGCGGCGAATAGCTCATGAAGACGATTCGTAGTAAAATGATGCTTCTATCCATTCTCATCTGGATCATTATGGCGCTGATCTGGCTGTCCATGAGCGCGTTCAATCAGAAGACGGTTGAGCAGTACAACCAAATCCTGCAGCGCTACTTGCTCATGAATCAGGCTTCACAGCAAAGCCAGCAGACGCTGACTTCCTTGAATAACTATCGGATTACGCCGACGGAATCGAACCTTAAGCTCTATGAGGATGCGAATATTACGCTGCATCACACGAAATCTGAGCTGAGTTGGCTGCGCAATCCGAACAACGAGATGCAGCTGGACAATTTTCAGAATATGATTGAGAGCCAATCGGAAGCGATGGACCTCGTCGTTCGGTTCCAGAAGGATAACGACGAAGATTCTGTAGCGAAGAAATTCGACGAGGCATCGAACATATCGAAGTACATTTCAGAGACGACGCTGGCGCTGATCAGCGGCGAACAGAAGACATACGACACCTTTTATCGCATAATCATCAAGCGCAGCAACGAGTTGTTCCGCATGGGATTCTGGACGCTCGCCCTTGTATCGCTCCTTCTCTTGCTGTTCTCGTTCCGGTTCGTCAACAGCGTTACGCAGCCGATTCTGAAGCTGACGCAGTCGGCAAGAGAGCTGTCGCGAGGCAACTTCCAGAAGCCGATTGAGATCAGCAATAACGATGATATGGCGTTTCTTGCGAGAACACTCGATAACATGCGGCTGAATATCGGGAATCTATTCGATGAAATTCAGAGCAAAGCGCAGCTGGAGTATGATCTGCACAAGCATAAGCTGATGCTGAAGGAAAGTGAATTGAAGAGCTTGCAAAGCCAGATTAACCCGCATTTTCTGTTCAACACGCTGAATATGCTTTCGAAGGAAGCTTTTCTCGCCGGTGCCGATAAGACGAGTGAACTGATCAGCTCTGTTGCGGGCATGCTGCGTTACAACTTGCGCAGAATGGATAGCCGTGTGTCGCTGCGCGATGAAGTGAACGTGCTGGAAGAATATTTGACGATTCAGAAGGCTCGGTTCGATGACAGGCTGCGCGTCGTACGCGAGATTGACGAGGCGGCGCTGAACATTGAAGTGCCGATTCTGATTCTGCAGCCGCTGGCGGAGAACGTATTTATTTATGCCATTGAGCCGTCTGAGGATGGCGGCACGCTCACGCTTCGCATCATGCAGGACGAGGAGAATGTCATCGTCCAGGTGGAAGATACGGGACAAGGGATGAGCGAGGAGCAAATCGAGAAGCTGTTGTCAGATGCCGACACCTCTGCCTACAAAGGCCATTCCACAGGCATCGGCATTCGCAATGTTCTGCACCGGCTACAATTGTTCTATGGCGTAGACGATATTATTGCCATTGAGTCGGTAATCGGTGAAGGAACATGCATTACGCTCAAGCTTCCGAGGGGGAACAAGCGATGATACGCGTATTAATAGTAGACGATGAGCCGATTGAGCGCATCGCGCTGCAAAAGATTATTACAGAGGGACTCGCGGAAGTCGAAGTTGTTGGACAAGCTTCGAATGGCAGAGAAGCGATCGAACAGGCTGAACGGCTGCTTCCGGACCTCATTACGATGGATATCAAGATGCCAGGATTAAGCGGTCTTGAAGCAATTCAAGGCATCAAGGCAGCAGGCATTCGCACGAAGTTTATTATGGTGACGGCGTTTGATACATTTGAATTTGCGAGACAAGCGCTGCAGCTCGGCGTGAGCGATTATCTGCTTAAGCCAAGCAAGAAAGCGGTCATCCTGGAGACGATCGGCAAAGTCGTTGAAGATATTCTTGCAGAGCGCAAAGAGCAGGAGCGTCAACGATTGGAGTCGGAAAAGCTGCGGAAGATGCTGCCGATCGTTGAAGCAGACATCGTGTCACAGCTGTTATTCGATGATGTACAATCTGTACATTTGAGCGAAAATATTGAGCTTCTCGGCGTGCCGGGCTCACGTGGCGGCTTCGTCGTCAACCTGCTCCTCTCGGAGCCGAAGAAGAGTGAAGGCAGTCACGGCGACCTCGAGAAGCTGTACGATACGATTATCGCGCAGCTTAATGAGGCTTCCATCCATTATTGGATTGGCAAGCTGTCCGGCAAGCAAGTGCCGATCATCGTGTTCATCTCCGGTGAACTGTCCTACCGCAATAACGCGGTTGGGATCGGACAGAAGCTGGTCCAGCTAGTACATCGGAATAGCGACTATGAACCGTTCGCCGGAATTGGCGGACTGTGCATCGATATCGGCGGCGCGATGCGCAAGTCGTATCATGAGGCGCTTCTTGCTTCTGTGGATCTTAACGTTCCTGCACGATTCCGCTTGTACGAGGATTTGCCTCATCATGAAGGAGCCGCTGCACGGATTGAGACGCTGGAGCTGGAGAAGAACGTGCTCGAAGAGGTGCGTCGCGGCAGCTGGGAAGCGGCTTCTGACCAAGCGCTGCAGATGATCGATGCCTACGAAGGCGCAGGCGAGCAGATTGGCATGGCGCAGCAGCGTATTTTCGAGGTGCTGATCATCGTAACGCGGATGCTGCATGAGATGGGCGTCGGGGTTGATAAGCCGTATTACCCGAACCAAGCGGCTAGCTTTGTGCAGCTGAAAGGGGACACGCGGGGCATCTTCAACCGATTAGCTGGGGCGGCAGCGGCACTGGAAGGCGAGATGGAGTCCGATCTCCTGCTGACGCTCAAGCGTTATATAAGAGAACACGCGCATGAGGATCTATCGCTGGAGCGAATCGCTGCACATGTGGATCGCAATCCATTCTATGTGAGCAAGCTATTCAAGGAATATTTCGGCATGAACTATATTGATTATTTGACGGAATGCCGTGTAGAGACTGCGAAGCAGCTCATGCAAGATCCCGATAAGAGCTTGAAAGAAATTACGTTCGAGATCGGCTACAATGATCCGAATTACTTCAGCCGCGTGTTCAGGAAGATCGTCGGCAGCACGCCGACCGATTACCGGAAGCAGCTGCTGCGGCCGGCCGTGAAGAAACAAAGCTAAGGAGAGATTAGCTGTGTATGTGAAGCCTAAATTGAAACTTCATAAGATGCTACGCGCTGCTTCGATCATCGCGGCATTGATGCTTACCTCATCCTGCATGCTAGACTCGGGCTCCGGCAATGGTACAGCCAAGATTGGCGAGACGCTTAAGCAAGAGGAGCAGGCAAAGGAGCAGCGCTCGCCCGGAGATGACCAGCTTGTGATCGGGTTATCGATCGATACGCTCAAAGAGGAGCGGTGGGTGAAGGACCGCGATCTGTTCAAGGATGCTGTGGAGCGGCTAGGCGCGAAGATCGATGTGCAAGCCGCGAACGGCGATGATGCGAAGCAAATTGCCCAAGCGGAGAATATGATCTCAAACGGCGTCGACGTGCTCGTCGTCGTGCCGCATAATGCGGAAGCTTGCGCGGCGATCGTGGCGAAGGCGCATCAAGCCGGCATTAAGGTCATCTCCTATGACCGGCTCATCTTGAATTCCGACGTCGACTTGTACATCTCCTTCGACAATGAGAAGGTGGGGGAGCTGCAGGCGCAGGCGATTGTGAAGCAGGTGCCGAAGGGCAATTATGTGTTGATTGAAGGCGCGGATACGGACAATAACGCGCATATGTTCAAGCAAGGCCAGATGAACATCATTAAGCAGCTCGTCGACAAAGGCGACATCAAGATCGTATACGACCAGTTCACGAAGGAATGGATTCCGGCTAATGCAATGGCCAATATGGAAGTTGCGTTAAAAGCGAATCAAGGCCATGTTGACGCGGTCATTGCAGCCAATGACGGAACCGCTGGCGGTGTAATCGGCGCACTTACGGATCATCAACTGGCCGGCAAGATTCCGGTCTCGGGCATGGATGCCGAGCTTGCCGCGGCACAGCGGGTCGTGGAAGGGATGCAGACGATGACCGTCTACAAGCCGATCCCAAAGCTGGCGGAAGCGGCTGCTGAGCTCGCGGTCAAGATGGCCAGGGGCGAGGAAGTGAGCACCGATAAGAAGGTGTTTAACAAGAAAATCGACGTGCCTGCGATTCTCCTCGAGCCGATCGCCGTCGATAAGAGCAATATCGATGCTACGATCATTGCCGATGGCTTTCATAAGAAAACGGATATCTATCGGAATGTGAAGTAAACTTCTGCGTCCCGAGGCGCTTCAGCTTAATTGCTGGAGCGTCTTTTGTGCGCTTGGCAGCGCAATCGACTAAGGAGTGAAAGTCTCTAGCACACCGCGAGGTGGCGGAAGTGCATAGCTGACGCATAGTGCTTTGTCCGCGAGGAGAGGTGCGGAGGATGCGAAGGCAAAACCCGGAACAGGCGGCATACCAAGTTGGCTGACAGAGCCGGATAACCCTGCAAAAGAAGGGGAGGTCCAATACCACCAGTGGCTCTGGAAGTTAGGAGGACTGGTTTCGGGGGAAAGTCGGTTGACGTGACCCAAGGAGATCTCATCGTCTCCGCTAAGAAGCGGTAACCCTTGTTCGAAACCGT
>NZ_QTTN01000007.1 GCF_003386535.1 Paenibacillus taihuensis | reverse complement strand
ACTCTTTTTCACGCAAAAAAGGAGCAGGCTATCTTTCGATAACCTGCTCCTTTGCATAGATATTTGGTTCAACACCTTAACTTAATGACATTGCTCGCGGGGCGGCCCTTTTTGTTTTGGTATACAAATCTAGGTGAATCGATTAAATTAGATAAATACATTATAAATTAGGGGTAAATGATGCTTTGGACGAAACGATTCACCAAAAGCAAGAAACAGTCTGATAGTCGAAAATATTTGAAATTGATCACGAGCGAGGGGATTTCAGGCGGTTTGCTCGGGAGCATGCTGGGCGGTCCGTTCCTGACCGGATTCATGCTCTATCTCGGCGCATCGTCTGCGCAGATTGGCTTCGCGCTTGCCATTCCAGCTTTCGCCAACCTGGCGCAAATCTTCACTGCGATCATAACGCACAACGTCGATAACCGGCGAGCTTACGTGTTCGGCTACGGTGTACTTTACCGCGTACTATGGGTACTGACCGGGCTTATCCCATTCGTCTTACCCCAGAGCTACTGGGTGTATACATTCATCGCGCTTTATTTGCTCTCGTATCTATGCTCGAACATTGCGGGCGTTATCTGGGCATCGCTCATCGGAGACATGGTTCCCGCCCAGGTGAGGGGCAGGTACATGGGCATAAGAAATACGATTGTTGGCGGACTTGCCGCCGCAGCTGTCCTCGCTGGCGGTCAAATTCTGGAGCTTTTCTCGAAGCAGAACGGCTTCATCATTCTGTATATCATCGCGGCGGTATGCATGGTATGGAACGGCTATCATCTGTTTAGCTATCCGAATCTCCCGTATGAGAGGTCGCAGGAATCTCAGAAGCTTAAGCTGCTCGTCAAACCGCTCAAGGATCGCAGCTTCGTACGTGCGACCTTATTTCTGGCGGCATGGATTTTCTTCCAAAACATGGCGATTCCATTGTTCTCCTATGTCATGCAGGAAGTGCTCAGCATCAGCATCCAGTGGGTATCGGTCATTACGACGGTTCAGTTGATCGTCATGATGACGAGTTATTATGTGTGGGGCAACTTGAACGCCAAGTACGGCACGAAGCGTGTCCTGCGTTGGACACTGCCGATTATCGCAGCTTCCTGCCTGCTCTGGGGCGGAATTGCGTGGATACCGGCGATTCCGGTACTCATTCTGGTGCATATGCTGCTTGGCATCGGCACGGGCGGATTTACGCAGTTGACGTTCAACTTCACGATCGAAGAAGCGCCTAGCTCGGAACGGACAATCTACGTGGCTGTGTTCGCAGCGTTGACCGGCTTCACTGGATTCTTAAGCCCGATTCTCGGCGGTGAGATTTATCGGAACTTGAAGACGATGCCGGCATGGGTGGAACACTACGGCTTCAGCGTTGGTATGGGGCTTGTCCTGCTGGGCTTGGCACTCACGGCAGGACGCTCCATGCTGAGCACGAATCAGGAGAGCTACAGCAGAGCAGCATCGGCTATACGCGATCAACAAGAAGAACTGGCAAGCTAACCGAGGTTGGCTTGCCAGTTCTTTTTTAATAAATATTTTTTCTATGCATCCGGACGTTGATCGAATAAGATAAGTTTGTCAATGTTTTGAAACATCTGTGTGAAATTATGCGTACTAAAGGTTAACTTGAGTCGTTATGGAGGTTGTACACAATGGGAGTTATGGATTGGTTCCGAGAACAGCTAACCGGGCAGAAGATATGTCCAATCGAACATCTGGAAAGCTACAAAAGGCTAGGCGAGCAAGTGTATTCGCTTCATGTCGAGCTGGCGGAAAGCAAGTCGGCTCGCGCCAATGCGATTGTGCAAGCAGCGCGAAGCATTCAGATCATGTCGGATGAGCTGCTTGGAGATGCACTCGATGGCGCTGTTCCTAAGCCGGTACCGATTGTAACGCATGATCAGGCGGACGTCTGGTACGGCATGCTGCCAGACATTATGGTCGCAGCGAGACAGGAAGCGGCATTCGCGAATTCCGCTCGCATTCAGCTGCCAATTCGGCTTGGCACGCAGATCGAGGGACCGAAGCCATGCCCTGAACAGCACATCGCAGGACTTCGCAGAGCTGCCGCGGGAATGGAGGAGCTCCTCGCGCTGGAGGTGTCCATCGCGCGAAATGAGAAGGACACCTACAAGGATGCGATTCTGCTCTACGAGGAAGCGAGAACACGCAAGCAAGCCGGCGACTCTATCGTCGGCACGATCTCGAATGGTCGCCGCGTCTCGGAGGAGAGCCACGAGGACGCTGAAGAGCAGTACTGGATGGCGTTATCGAGCTACATCCTAGTCGCGCAGGGCTTGAAGGATCCAGAGCTGCTGAAGAACTCTCCGTTTGTCGCTGCTGCTGCCAAGATTCCGTGCAAGCTGGACTCGAACGACATCTGGAAAGTGACATCGAAGACGGCGATTCGCGAAATTCGCAAAGCCGGAGAGTTTTTCCAAGCGGAGCGCGATCTGATCGAACATTGGGAGAACTTCGTGGAAACGCCGGTAGAACGAGAGTATGAAACGACGGTGGAGGAGCTGCTGAAGCGCGGCCAAATCAAGGAAGATTCGTATTGGTATTGCTGTCCGTTCCCGGCGGTTTACCGCGTGCTGGCCAACAGTGTAAGCGTGCTAGGCAACGTTATTCCAAGAGATCATGTATTCGTGTTCGAATATGGCGATGACGGCGAGCCGGGCCGCTTTATTACGCAGCGTACCTTCCAATCCGCAGATGAGCGAAAGTATTGCGAAGATGAGGACCATTAGACTGGCAGGAGAGCAATTATGGGAATTGTAAATCGAATTATACAGATCTACCGATCGCGAACGTCTAAAACAGAGGAGCCTGTTTCCTTCGAGGTTTATCTCGAAGCGGCGAATGAGCGGCTTCGCGAATTTGCCGTTATTGTCAGTCGATTGGAGTCTGAGCTGCTCACGGCAAAGGAACGACAGCAGTCGATTAAGAAGCAGGAGCAGCAATTCCGCCAGCAGGCCGAGCAAGAAGCTTCGCTGCAGAATGCAGAGGCAGCAAAGCGGTATCTGGAGCAGGCGTACTCTAGTAAAACATTAGCTGCTACAATGCAGCAAGACATTCAGAAGCTGGAAGAGCGCATCTCCGTAATGAAAGAGCGCTATTCGGAGCTAACGCGAGTCATCGCAGAAGCCAGCGGCAAGCACGATGCGATCATGCTGAGGAATTTGGCTGCGGCGGCGGAGATTGAAGCCAATAAAACGATCCATAAATAAACGAAGGCTGCCCGCCGCTATCGCGACTCGGCAGCCTTCTTCATGCTGGCCGCGTGAACAGAATATTGATCGAATCAATTGCTTCGTATACATTAATGAGCGCATCCCGGATGATTAGCTCGTCGATTGGCCTATCGCCTTTCAGGAGGGGATCTTTGCGGGCAATCCGCGACATGAGATCATCATTTTGCCGGATTCTATCGTCCGTGATGGCATGGATGGATTTGAGATGCTGCTCGTATTCGGCACGCTCCGGAGACTTGTAAGGAACGCCTTGCGACAGCGCGATCAGTGCATCATCGAAGAAAAATTTCATGTAGATGACGATCGGTCCAGCAAGCAAATCCTTCATCGTGGCAACCTCTTCATCCGTCGCCTTGACTTCGTCGACCAGCTCCCAGAACTGTCTGATCGTTTCCGGCGTCAAGTTGTTTCGGTCGCGCACGACACGAGCGACGAACATTTGAAACCGGTCCTTCTGATGCGCCGTCATATGCTTGGAGAGTTCAATTTGGGGCTCTTCAGGCGTGGCTGCCTTGCTGCTGTTTGACTGCTGTTCGCAGCCGGCGATGCTGACTAACATTACAATTGCAAGCACGGTAGCTATCAGCCATCTCAGTTGAATCAACTCTCCTATCCGGTACAAGCTGGTAATTTGTGCTTTAAAGCAGCTGTCTACTAAAGTATGTTTGCGCTGCTCGTATCCATAACAAACATTTCCATAAGCTCGGGCATCGTCGATATGCTTCGAATTTTCAAAAAAATGATTTACCTCTTCTTCGTAATCTGATAATATAAACGCAACATTCAAATGCGATGAAGAGAAGAGTAAGTAAAGAATTGCTTTTACAGAGAGCCCTGGCAGCTGGAAAGGGGCAAAGCAAGCTTTATTGAAAAAAGGCTCAGAGCAGCGCACCGGAACTAACGCAATCGGCGGGGGATGGGGTGACAGGAGCTCCTGTTATAGAGCTAGAGTATAAGCCTTGCTGGAAGCAAAGCCGTACTCGAGGAGGCTGAAATGGCGACATTTTAGCGAATCTAGGGTGGTACCACGAGCATGCAAATCTCGTCCCTAAGACTTTCCGGAGTCTTGGGGGTGGGATTTTTTTGTTATCAGAAGACGCAGTTGCAACTCGGCTCACGCATGCATAAGGTACACCAAATGAATGAGATTGAATAAGGGAAGACACACTCAAGCTGAAAGGGATTGAATTGGTATGACGGATAAGCTCAAGGTTGGTATTGTCGGTGGAACAGGGATGGTCGGCCAGCGTTTTGTTGAACTGCTCGATCAGCATCCATGGTTTAAAGTAACAGTGATCGCTGCAAGCAGCGGCTCGGCTGGTAAAACATATGAAGAAGCGGTTTCGGGCAGATGGAAGCTGTCCACGCCAATTCCGGATTCCGTGAAAAATATTGTCGTTCAGGATGCATCGAAGGTGGAAGAAGTTGCTGCTGGCGTTGATTTCGTATTCTGCGCAGTCGATATGAAGAAGAATGAAATTCAAGCTCTCGAAGAAGCTTATGCGAAGACAGGCACGCCTGTCGTATCGAATAACTCGGCGCACCGCTGGACGGCAGACGTACCGATGGTAATTCCAGAGATCAACCCAAGCCATCTTGAAGTCATCGCAGCACAGCGCAAACGTCTCGGCACAGAGACGGGCTTCATCGCGGTTAAGCCGAACTGCTCGATCCAGAGCTACGTGCCGGCGCTTCACGCGCTGCTCGATTTCAAGCCGACGCAAGTCGTCGCATCGACGTACCAAGCGATCTCCGGTGCGGGCAAGAACTTCACCGATTGGCCGGATATGCTCGATAACGTAATCCCGTACATCGGAGGCGAAGAAGAGAAGAGCGAGCAGGAGCCGCTTCGGATCTGGGGTACTGTAGAGAACGGCGAGATTGTAAAAGCAAGCGCGCCGCTTATTACAACGCAATGTATCCGCGTTCCAGTTACAGACGGCCATATGGCGACTGTATTCGCTTCGTTCGAGAACAAGCCGGCGAAGGAAGAGATTCTCGCACGCTGGCGCGAATACCAAGGCCGTCCGCAGCAATTGGGCCTGCCAAGTGCGCCGAAGCAATTCATCACGTACTTCGAAGAAGAGAACAGACCGCAGACGAAGCTTGACCGTGACATCGAGAACGGCATGGGCGTATCGGTCGGCCGACTTCGTGAAGATTCGATCTACGATTTCAAATTCGTAGGTCTCTCGCACAACACGCTCCGCGGAGCTGCAGGCGGCGCGGTGCTGATCGCCGAGCTTCTGAAAGCAGAAGGCTATATCGTGGCTAAATAAGCTTTTCAATATGGAAGTTATAAGGAATTTATAAAGAACGGCAAGCATTCCGGGTGTACTCGGGGCTTGCTGTTTTTTCGTTGTAGCTTGGAATAGAAACAAGCCTCTCGACAATAAATTGGAAAGTTCGCCCATCCACCGAATAAATATAACTAGGCCCTATTATGGGCATCGTCCGCAGGTGCTGAATAAGATAACGGTAAATGTGAAAAAGGGATGAGGACAGCATGAAGAAACAACGCCGAGTTGGCCAAAGTGGTTCGGATTTCTTCCCCGTACGGGGCGTCGAGTACATCGAGCTCTATGTTGGGAACGCGAAACAGGCCGCACATTACCTGAGCAAAGGCTTCGGCTTCCGCCCGATTGCGTACGCGGGTCTTGAAACCGGAGAGTCCAGCAAAGTGTCGTATGTGCTTGAGCAGCAGCAAGCACGATTCATTGTGAGCGGGGCGCTATCGCCGGATCACCCGATCGCGGAGTTTACGAAGAAGCATGGCGACGGGGTCAAAGATATTGCGATGCGCATTGATGACGTAGAGAAAGCCTATCACGAACTGGTGGCGCGGGGCGGCATTCCGGTGATGGAGCCGAAGGAAGTCAGCGATGCGAATGGAACCGTTCGGATAGCTGTCGTAGGAACTTATGGCGATACGGTGCACACGTTGATTGACCGCAGCGATTACAAAGGCATCTTCATGCCGAAGTATGAAGCGTGCGATTGGAACATTCCGAATAGCCCTACCGGACTGATCGGTATCGACCACGTTGTTGGCAACGTAGAGCGTATGGAAGAATGGGTGGAGTATTACGAGAAGGTCATGGGCTTCAAGCAGATGATTCACTTCGACGACAAGGATATCTCGACCGAGTATTCAGCGCTCATGTCGAAGGTGATGTTCGGCGGCGGACGGATCAAATTCCCGATTAATGAGCCGGCAACCGGCAAACGCAAGTCGCAAATCCAGGAGTTCCTCGATTTCTATCACGGCGCAGGCGTACAGCATATTGCGGTTCTCACGAATGATATTATTTCCACGGTTTCAACGCTCCGCGGTAACGGCATTGAGTTTCTGAGTACTCCAGATAGCTATTATGAGATGCTGCCCGATCGGGTAGGCGAGATTGATGAGGAGCTGACGAAGCTGCGCGAGCTGGATATTCTCGTCGACCGCGATGACGAAGGCTACTTGCTGCAAATCTTCACGAAGCCGATCGTTGATCGGCCGACCCTGTTTATTGAGATTATTCAGCGCAAAGGCGCAGTCGGATTCGGAGAAGGCAACTTCAAAGCGTTGTTCGAGTCAATCGAACGTGAACAAGCCCGCAGAGGCAATCTGTAACTGCAGCTGAAGCGTGAAGGAGATGCTGAACATGCGGCAAAATCCGGTTTGGCACCCGACAAAAGAAACGATCGAGCAGACACGGTTATTTCAGTTCATGCAGAAGCTTGGCTTCGACGGCTACGATGCGTTCTACTCGAAGTCGATAGACGACGTCGGCTGGTTCTGGAATGCCGTCCAGCAGGATATGGGGATCGTATGGGAACGCGATTATAATCAGACTGTCGATCTCGCGCGAGGTATCCGATGGGCGCGCTGGTTTGCCGGCGGACGGACGAATGCGGCGACGAATGCGCTTGATCGATGGCTCGACGATCCAGCCACAGCTGCGCGGAAAGCGCTTATATGGGAAGGCGAGGACGGTGCGTCGAGAAGCTTCACGTACAGCGAGCTAGCCGCTGAGGTGAACGCGGCTGCCGGTGGCTTGGGTCGGCTTGGCGTACGAAGAGGCGACCGGGTCGCGATCTATATGCCGATGATCCCCGAGACGGTCATCGCGCTGCTCGCCATCGCCAAGCTAGGAGCGATCAGCATCCCGATCTATTCCGGTTACCGTGCTGACGCAGCGGCGAAACGGTTGGAAGTTGCAGGCTGCAAGGTTGTGGTCACCGCCGATGGCTTCTATCGCCGCGGAAAGGCGATTCTGCTTAAGGAGGAAGCCGATAAAGCGGCGGATACGGCATCTTCGGTTGAACATGTTGTCGTTGTGCGCAGACTGAGCAGTGATTCTGCGCCATCGCGGCAGGGGCGAGATGTGGAATGGAGCGAGCTTGGGCGGCCTGATGCGGCGAGCGGGGTTGTACCAGCAGAATCTGTGTTGACAGAACCGACAGCTATGACAGTGCCAATGGAAAGCGACGAACCGCTCATGCTGCTCTATACGTCCGGCACAACCGGCGTGCCGAAGGGGATTGTCCATACGCATACCGGGTTCCCGATCAAAGCCGCATTCGATGCCGGTTATGCCATGGATGTGAAGCCTGGCGACATCATGCTCTGGGTGACGGACATGGGCTGGATGATGGGACCGTTTCTCGTGTATGGCACTCTGTTGAATGGCGCGGCTATGGCACTTTATGAAGGTTCGCCGAATTATCCGGGACCTGATCGCATATTCTCGCTCGTTGATAAACTTCAGATTACCCATCTTGGCATATCGCCGACGTTAATTCGCAGCATCATGAAGTATGGCGATGCTTGTTATCGCAATTGTTCGCTAACTTCGCTGCGAGTGTTCGGCTCAACGGGCGAGCCTTGGAATGACGAGCCATGGTTATGGCTTTACGAACAGGTCGGCCAATCACGCGTGCCGATCGTCAATTATTCCGGCGGCACCGAAATATCCGGCGGCATCCTTGGCAATGTGCTGCTGAAGCCGATTGCTCCGGCAGGGTTCAACTCGCCGATTCCCGGCATGGCTGCGGATGTTTATTCGAGCGAAGGCAAGCCGGTGCTGGGAGAGGTCGGCGAGCTCGTAATGAAGAGTCCGTGGCTTGGCATGGCAAGCGGCTTTTGGCAAGATCCGTCACGATATGAGCAGACGTACTGGTCGAGATGGCCGGATACGTGGGTACACGGCGATTGGGTTTGTATCGACGAGGATACCGGCAATTGGTACATTACCGGCCGATCCGACGATACGCTCAACATCGCGGGCAAGCGGCTCGGGCCTGCCGAGCTGGAATCCGTTCTGTCCGCTCATCCGCTTGTAGTGGAAGCAGCGGCAATTGGCGTCCCCGATGATGTGAAAGGAGAGGCGGCGGTCTGTTTTGTCGTCGTTAACCGGCTTCGCGCAAGCAACATCAGATCAACGGATATGTACGAAGAACTGCGCGCCTTGGTCGCCGATCAGCTTGGAAAAGGTTTTACGCCGAAAGCCATCTTCGAGGTTGACGCACTGCCGAAGACGAGAAACGCGAAGGTCATGCGCAGAGCAGTCAGGGCGGCCTATCTCGGTCTTCCGCTCGGCGATCTGACATCGCTTGATAATCCAGAAGCAGTGGAGGCTATTCGAAGACTCGCAGCAGGTGGATAAGAAGATAGCGTAGTGAGGCGTTCCACGGACAAAGGAGGCTGCACAATCATGACAACGAGCATTCGATCATTGATGGAGAAGCTCATCGATTACGCAGGCTTATTCCCTCCCGCTGAGCTTCCGATGCACGCGGCAATCCAGCAGTATCACAGTTACATGCATGGGCAGGACAATTGGATGTTGGGCAAGTTCGTTATCCCGGTGTCCCGGCTGGTCGAGCTTGCTCCGTTCAAGCGGATGTTCTCGGCGGATCATCCGCTAACGCTTTCGGTAATCGGCAGCCGGAGCCGCACCACCCTGGAGTGCCAGTCGCTCTTAAACGGTTGCGTGGAATGGATCGAAGAATTCCGCAATCAATACCAGCTTGCGGCAACGGTTGATACGCTGGAGCTGCCGCTGCCGCTGCCGCCGGCCAACATTGAACAAGAACTTCTGCGCACGATCGCACAGGAGACGTCTGCTTCCGGTTTGCGTGCCTTTTGCGAACTGACGTATCCACTGGATGCGGATTGGGAGTCAGCAATGAGCGAGGCGATCCAGCAGTTTGCGGATTTCAATGCCGCATCAGACATTAAGCTCGGCATCAAGCTCCGAACAGGGGGCGTAGCTGCAGCTGCATTCCCGTCGCCAAGCCAGGTTGCTGCGGTGCTCGCAGCCTGCCGAGAAGGGCAGGTTCCGATGAAGTTTACAGCAGGACTGCACCATCCGGTGAGGATGTTCCGGGACGAAGTGAACACGAAGATGCACGGCTTCCTCAATGTGTTCTTCGCTGGACTGCTCGCTTACGAGCATCAGTTGGATCAGGCCGCGCTTACAGCGGTATTGGCCGACGAGGATCCGGCGAATTTTATAATCAGAAGCAATAGTAGCGGTATCAGGTGGGGGCAGCTTGATATGTCTCCCGATTCCGTGAAGCGATATAGAGCTGCGTCGCTAATCTCATACGGCAGCTGCAGCTTCGATGAGCCCCGAGATGAGCTGCGGGAGCTGGGACACTTGAAGTAGAGGAGTGGATAAAATGGCGCTAAAAAAGTCGTTTGTCCCCGTAGAGCCGGAGTCTCATTTCCCCATTCAAAATCTGCCCTACGGCGTGTTCCGTCCTCGTCGAGGAGGGCGGCCGCGAATCGGAGTCGCGATCGGCCGATATGTGCTGGACCTTGCTGTGCTCGATGAAGCGGGCTGCTTCAGCCATGTTCCTACGTTAACGGAAAAAGAGATTTTTGCGCAGCCAACGCTGAATGCCTTCATGGCGCTTGGTCGTGCGGCTTGGCGGGAGCTGCGTGCTGCCATAAGCCAGCTTCTGGATGCCGAGGAACCGACTCTTCGCGATAATGTATTACTTCGAGCTGCTTCCTTCCACTTGCAAAGCGAAGTCGAGCTGCTGCTGCCTGTGCAGATCGGCGACTATACGGACTTCTATGCTTCGAAAGCCCATGCGACTAACGTTGGCACCTTATTCCGCGGCAAAGAGAATGCCCTAATGCCGAACTGGCTTCATCTGCCTGTCGGCTATCACGGCCGAGCGAGCTCGATCGTCGTAAGCGGCACCGATGTGCGTCGTCCGAAAGGTCAGATCAAACTGCCGGATGCTGCGGATCCGATCTTCAGCCCGAGCCGTCAGCTCGATTTTGAGCTGGAAGTCGGCTGGCTGATCGGAGCGGGCAACCCGCTCGGGGAGCCAATCCCGATCGATGCCGCCGAAGACCACATCTTCGGAGTCTTCCTCGTGAATGATTGGAGCGCGCGAGATATTCAGGCGTGGGAATACCAGCCGCTTGGCCCGTTCCTCGGCAAAAGCTTCGCCACCTCCATATCCCCGTGGCTCGTGCCGATTGAAGCGCTTGAACCGTTCCGCATTCCAGCTCCGAAACAGACACCTGAGCCGCTGCCTTATCTTTCGCAGAACGACACGCGCTCCACGACGTTCGATATCCAGCTGGAAGCTTTGCTGCAAACTTCCACATCCGAACAGCCTCATCGAATCACATCTACAAATTACACCCATCTCTACTGGACAATTGCACAACAAATCGCACATCACACCGTAGGCGGCTGCAATCTGCAGTCCGGCGATTTGCTTGCATCCGGCACAATAAGCGGCGAAGACAAACCATCTCGCGGCTGCCTGCTCGAGCTGACATGGCGCGGTACCGAGCCGATTCAAATGCCGAATGGGGAGGAGCGTGTGTGGCTCGCGGATGGCGACCGGCTTACGTTGACAGGATACTGCCAAGGAGATGGTTATCGGGTAGGCTTCGGCGAGGTGACCGGGCGGGTGCTGCCGGCATTTTGAAGAGAGGGGGCTAAGGATGATATGCCTTTCTATCATCGAATGGGAGACATTCCGCGAAAACGGCACACGCAGTTTAGGCGCGCGGATGGGACGCTATATCGGGAACAGGTAATGGGGACAAAAGGCTTCTCCGGCATCCAGTCCATTCTATATCATCACACTGCTCCTACGGAGATGCTTAGCTCAGAACTGCATGCTTCTGCTCAGATAGAGGTTGAAGATCAAGGTCCGCTGCGGCATCGGCATTTTCTGACTGCGGGGGCACAGGACAGCGGTGATGCCGTTCAGGGCAGACGCTGCATCCTCGGGAATGAAGACGTTGCCATCTCGGTCGTAAACCTGACGCAGCCGATGAATTATTACTACCGCAATGCGAACGGTGACGAGCTGTTGTTCGTTCATTACGGAACAGGCACTGTCGAGTCTATGTTCGGGACGCTTAGCTATGGTCCGGGCGATTATATCGTCATTCCGATCGGGACGATCTATTGCGTCGTTCCTGATGCAGTGGAATCGAAGCTGCTCGTGGTAGAGACAACGAGCTGGATTACGACGCCGAAGCGTTATCGGAATGAGCATGGGCAGCTGCTGGAACACAGCCCTTATTGTGAGCGGGATATTCGTCTGCCTGAGAAGCTGGAGACGCATGTGGAAGAAGGGGAGTTTGAGGTTCGTACGCGGCGGGGCGGCTTTGTGCACAAGCACATCTACAGACAGCATCCGCTGAACGTCGTAGGATGGGATGGCTACTTGTACCCGTATATCTTCAACATCGGCGATTTTGAGCCGATTACGGGGCGTATTCATATGCCTCCTCCAATTCACCAAACCTTCGAGGGGCATAACTTCGTCGTCTGCTCCTTCGTACCGCGTTTGTTCGATTATCATCCGGATGCGATTCCGACGCCGTATTTTCACAGCAATGTGGACAGCGACGAGGTGCTGTACTACGTGAAGGGCAATTTCATGAGCCGTAAAGGCGTTATGGAAGGCTCGATTACGCTGCATCCGAGCGGAATGCCGCATGGTCCTCACCCCGGAAAGATTGAAGCAGGGCTCGGGAAGAAGGAGACGCTGGAGCTGGCGGTCATGATCGATACGTTCAGGCCGCTTCGTGTGGCAAGAGAAGCATTGCAGCTGGAAGATCCGAATTATCCGACCAGCTGGATACCGAGATAACCATTCCCATCATGAGAACTATTGAGGGAGTCGATCGCATGAAACAGATTCCACCGCACATCAAGAAGTACGTTGCGGAGCAGCACTACGACCAGTATACGCCGATCAATCATGCTGTCTGGCGCTATGTCATGCGGCAGAATCACCACGCGCTGAAGGATCGAGCGCATCCGGCCTTCGTGGAAGGACTGCGAAGCTCAGGCATCGTGACGGAGCAGATCCCGCGCGTATCCGAGATGAATGCCTGTCTCGCGAAGATTGGCTGGGGCGCCGTTATTGTGAGCGGGCTCATTCCTGGCGCGGTGTTCTATGAGCTGCTGGCAAGCGGGATCCTGCCAATCGCCGCTGAAATTCGCAAATTAACGAACATTGAATATACGCCTGCGCCGGACATCATTCATGAAGCGGCGGGGCATGCGCCGATTCTGTTCGATCCGGAGTATCGTGCTTACGTGCAGCAGATTGGCGAGATTGGGACGAAGGCATTCTCGATGAAGGAGCGAGGCGAAGCGTTCGAAGCGCTTCGGCAGCTAACGATTGTGATGGAGGATCCGAACTCGACGGCAGAAGAGAAGGCGGCTGCGCAGCGTCTGGTGGAAGAGAAGCAGAAGGCTGTCGCCCTGCTGTCCGAAGCCGAACAAGTGTCGCGATTATTCTGGGCGACGGTCGAATACGGGCTTATCGGAGACATTGACCATCCGCGAATATATGGTGCAGGATTGCTGTCTTCCGTAGGAGAGAGCAAGCATTGCTTCACAGATGCGGTCGCGAAGCTGCCTTACACTGTCGAGGCTTGCGCGGCGAGTCCGAAGATTGTGACGGAGATGCAATCGAAGCTGTTCGTCTGCCAGAGCTTCGATGAACTGAAGGCAGGCGCGGAATCGTTAGCGAGCACGATGGCATATCGTGTTGGGGGAACCGAGAGCTTGCAGAAAGCGAAGCGTTCCAAGCAAGTCGCGACATTCGAGCTCAATTCCGGGCTATGCGTAACCGGGATCGTTAGCGAGATTATGACCGATCAGAGCGGCGAGGCAGTCTATGTGAAGACGTCCGGGGAGACTGCGCTATCTGCCTCGAAGCAGCAGCTGCCGGGACATGGAACCGACTATCATGCATCGGGCTTCGGCACGCCCATCGGATTGCTGGCAGGTGGTATCGCGCTCGAAGGCTGCGACGATGAAGCGTTGGCGAGCCTTGGCGTCGTCGTGGGCAGCGATACAGCGCTTGCTTTTGCAAGCGGGGTCGTTGTGACTGGTCGTGTGAAACAGATGTTGAGGCAAAATAATGACTTACTCTTGATCTCATTCGACGATTGCATCGTAACGCTGGCGGGAAACGTGCTGTTCAAGAAAGAGTGGGGTACCTTCGACATGGCGGTGGGTTCCCGAATCGTCTCTGCTTACCCCGGCGCGGCTGACCCGCTCGCATTTTATCAATCAGAATCGGCAAATTCGGCAAATGCTGACCCTGAGATGGCGGCAACTGAACCAGAGCCCGTTCAACTCGCACCGCTGAGCGCACTAGAGCTGCTGTACCAGCAGGTCGCTGCGATTCGAGCTCAGCATGTATTGGATGAGTCAAACGTTCAGGCTATATTCTCGATCCATCAAGAACTAGTCAACAAGCATCCATCGGATTGGCTGCTGCGCATGGAGCTGCTGGAATTATCGTTGGCGTCACATCCCGGTCTGAGTAGCTTAGAGGAACCTCTTCGAGAGGAACTGGCTGCGTTAAGCCAAGATCCAGCGCTAACGAACTTAATTATGAATGGGCTTGCTGTGATTGACGTTTAGTCCTCATGCAGCACGCCGGAGCCTGAGGGCTTCTTTTTTTTTCATCCAAAAACAAGAAATAAGTCGCAACATTTCTCCACCGCATCCGTCTATGGGATTAGTTAAATGTACATATGAATTGGAGGAAGAGTCGTTGTACCCTATAAGCCGAAGATTACGCTCTGCACTAATTGCGTTCTTGCTTGTTACATCCATTGCCCTTCTGCTTCCGATGACTGTACTTGCCGCAAAAGCAGCTGAAACTACCGTTATTAAAGTAACGATGAACGGCAAAAGCTTCACGCCAAAGTCCTCGCCATATATGGATAGCGGGACGATTTACTTGCCGCTGCGAGATATGGGCGAGCTGCTTGGCACGACCGTAGCTTGGGTGGCGTCCGCGAATTCGGCCTTGCTGAACTATCCGAATTTGTCTATTAAGCTGCAGGTAGGCTCAGAGGCGGCAATTGTGAATGGCAAAGAACTTGCGCTTCCCGCTCCGATGCAAGTTGTAGAGGGACGCATCTATGTGCCGCTTCGTTTCTTATCCGAGGCAACCGGGGCAGACGTGAAGTGGGATGCTGAAGCAAACACAGTACGTATTTCGCGAAGTGAAGAGTATTTCAAGCAAGGGTTATGGTACCCATCTTGGCTTAACCGCAAGACAGGCGAGATCTACATGACGAAGGATGAGCAGACGCCTGTTTCCTTGCTTGGCAAGCTGGAAGGCACGCTGCAAGGAACGGTCTCTTATCGCATAGGCGGGTTCTCGAGTGATAATCTCGTCCTGACCGTCATCGACAAAGTTGGCGATCAATATACGTCGTATGGTCTTCTCGTGCATAATCGCAAGATCGTCGCTCAGCAGAAAGCAGTCTACCAAGGGCACTTGGAGACAAATGCGAACGCAACGCAGGTTCTCATCTCAGGCGCTTGGCAGCCGCGGTACTTCTTATCGGACGGTCGTGATGTGACGGTGTACGATGAGAATGCGAAGCCAATCGAAAGCTACGATTTGCCGAAGCTGTTCGGTAAAGACGATGTGTATGGGCTGCAAGGCGTCGGGTTTGATTTTGTCGCTGCAAGGCCGATGGGAACCGGTCTTTTAATGCTCTATGACAAGAAGGATAACTCGGTTGTCGTCCTGGCAGATAAGCTGCTGACCGGTGATGAGCTGAAGTATGTGCATACGAACAAAGAGCCATATCCTGGCGACACATTGAGCATAGCTGGGGATAGGGGTTACGGGCAATTGGACCTCTTTTATACCAATCCTCTGGAATCCAATACGGAGGTATTGGGTCTTACCTACTTCCGACCGTCGTATGAGAAGGAGCGAGAACAGCTTCCTAAGAGCAAGCCGCTCAAGGAGCTTGCCGCTTCCTGCAGTCCGGAAACGGTGAAATCTGTTGGTGTTCAAGAAGGGGACATGGGCTACTTGACGCTGATTGGCGCTAATCCGGATGACCGTGCTTCAATAAGCAAAGTGTGTACATTACTGAGCAAGTTCGTGCAGAAAGGCGAAACGGTGGATGTTCCATCTGGTTTGACCGAGGGGTTCTTCCATGGCATGAGCATCAGCTTCTCCGACGGGGTGAGTGAGGTGGAGATAGCGGAGGGGACCGGGCTTACGATTGAGCAGGGCAATGGCAAAGCGCTCGTCCTCCGTGATGAGGAAACATATGAGTTGGTTAACGAATTGAAGGTTCTTCCGCCGCCGCTTGCGATCAAACCGAACCCGGTACATTTTGGCGAAAAGCTTGAATTTGCGGGGAACAATGGCGTTTCGGAGAAGGAATCTCCGCTTGTGGTACGATGGGTGCCGATTCGGATGAGCTATAGCAGTTCTGACCCCGATCCGTCGCTCATTATTTATAAGAGCAAGGCGAAGTATGGCAAGTACTCGGTTGATTTCATCATGCCAGCCTACGGGACGGCTGTTGACGGAACGCTGAGGCCAATCCCGCCGGGCAAAGGCTTTATTGAGATATCCGGAGATACCTACATCGGATCGGGCTCCCATCTTCGTGCGGACATTGAACTGAAGCCTGCCAGCAGCGTGTTCTTGTCTGTGAACGGTGTGCCTGTCGTTGATTCTGCTTCTGCTCCTAAGCCATTGACTGAGAAAGGCCTGGTCTATATTCCAGTTCGTATGGTTGCGAAGCTGTCCGGCCAGTCGGTGACATGGGACGCGAAGACGCGAAGCTTGCTTATTAACGGCAAGGAAGCGGAGGCAGAGCTTGCGCCAATCGTTCGCAGCGGGATCGCATATGTGCCGATTCGAGCAGTTACGGCAGTGTTCGGATTACCCGTTGTTTGGGACAGCGCCAGCCGAAGTGTGAATATAACCGTAAATACGACAGCTCAACCAGTCAAGGAATAGGAGATTACATGATGCTTGGAAAATGCGTGGGAATCGGCTCGAGCTGTGAAGTGTATGAATGGGATGAAAGTGCGGATAAGGTTGTCAAGCTGTATCACTCGCACGCAAGGCTGGAGCATGTGCAGCGCGAGTTCCGCAATAGCTCCGTCGCTTGTAGCAATGGTCTGTCCGTGCCGAGACCCTATGAGATCGTCAATTGGGGAGGGCGGCACGGCATTGTATATGAGCGCATTTCGGGAGAAACGCTCGTGAATCGGATATATGAGAGCTTGTACGCGTTTGAGCCATTTGATATGGAAGCGGAGGATCATGAGCTTCGGATATTAGCGAAGGTGCTGCATGAGATTCATCAGGCAAGCACGGAAGGGATCCAGACGAGTCAGCGCGATAATTTGAAATGGATCATCGGCCATCCGGAGCCGTTTTCACCCGAAGAGGTTGGTGCATTGCACGCTTATATGGACCTGCTGCCGCCCAAGCGGCAATTGTGTCACGGGGATACCAATCTCAGCAATCTCATCCTGAACGGTGACCGTTACGTCATGATTGATTGGATGCATGCTTCGATCGGCAACCCGGAAGCGGATGTCGCGGAAGTGTGCGTGTCAATTGAATATGCGGTACTGCCGCCCGAGACGCCTGCTGATGTTGACGAGTTCTTCCAAACCATCAGACAAGCGGCTTACCGTATCTTCATTGACGAGTATTGCAAGTTGTCTGGAGTGACGGAAGCGGAAATCCGAGCGTGGTATCCGCCAATGGCTGCAAGGTCGATGGCGTCCGGAGCGCTGCAGGCGGAGCAAGTGGAAATGATGGCGGCAATGATCAGAGAGAAGATAGTTGACCAAGAGGCAGTGTAGCGAGTAAGAGGGAAATAATACGAAAAACTTGTCTTCGTGTCGCTTTATTCAATATAATGGTTCAAGGATCATTATATCTTCGTTTTAGAAAGTGGGTACAGCATGGGACGTAAGTGGAACAATATCAAAGAGAAGAAAGCATCGAAGGACGCAAGCACAAGCCGGGTTAACGCCAAGTTCGGCATCGAGATTTATGTGGCAGCCAAGAAGGGTGAGCCTGATCCGGAATCGAACCAAGCGCTGAAGTTCGTACTCGAACGCGCCAAAACATACAATGTACCGAAATCCATTATCGATCGCGCGATCGAGAAGGCTAAAGGCAGCGGAGATGAGAACTACTCCGAGCTTCGTTATGAAGGCTTCGGCCCAAGCGGCTCGATGGTTATCGTGGATACGCTGACGAATAACGTAAACCGCACAGCTGCGGATGTTCGTTCGGTGTTCAACAAGCGCGGCGGCAACATGGGCGTCAGCGGCTCGGTTGCTTATATGTTCAGCCCAACTGCGGTTATCGGCGTAGATGGCAAATCATCCGATGATGTGCTTGAGCTGATGATGGAAGCGGATGTTGACGTTCGCGACATCGAGGACGAGGATGAATCGGCAATCGTGTATGCGGAGCCGGATCAATTCTATGCGGTACAAGCTGCTTTCAAGCAAGCGGGTATCACTGAATTCACAGTTGCAGAGCAAACGATGCTTGCGCAAAACTTCGTGACGCTCGAAGGTGACGACCTCGTTCAGTTCGAGAGACTGATCGATGCGCTTGAAGATCTGGAAGACGTGCAGCAGGTTTACCATAACGTTGAGTTCCCAGAAGAATAAGCTTTATTGATCAAATGAAGAGACATAGAAGAGAAGGCTGCCGGCGTTGAAACGCTTGGCAGCCTTCTGTTCGTTTACGAGCGGGAACGGATTTCTTGGCGCATGAACAATGCATACGAAATGCCGAAACAGATCATGGTGGCAGCGAGCAACCCGACCAGCTGCGGCCATGCGAGCAGAATGCTCTGGCCGAGCGGAAGCGGGCTTGCGATCGCGCCGACGACTTGGGCGGTCGTCAGCGGTCCGAGCGAGCGGACGCCTGGCGTGAGCAATGTCGTCGTCAGCTCCGTGAACAGGAAGGACGGCGACAGGCGGTTCAAGAACAGCATCATATTGGCATGCCGCAGCAAGAGGCTGAGGGCTGAAGAATCGCCCGGCGCTGTCGCCTTGTCGATCAGCCCCATAATCATGCTGTAGAAGAGCGAGAAGAAAATCCACAGCGCGATGCCGGAGAGCGCGGACGTTGCCGCTTGCCGGAAGCGAATGGAGAACAGCAAGGACAGATTCAGCCAGAAGCCGACGTAGACAACGGCGACGAGCAGGAACAGGATGACCCGGAGCACCTCTTCAGGCGTCGGCGGATAGCCGATGGTGAACAATCCGAGCCCCATAACGAGAAATCCAAGCGCGAAGAGCACGACCGCAATGAGCAGCAGTGATGCGGTGAATTTGGCGCGGATGAAGTCGTCCCGGTAGATCGGCTGGGAGAGTAGGCGGCTCAGCGTTCCTTTGTTCCGTTCGGAGTTGATGGCGTCGAACCCGAGCGAGATGCCGATCAGCGGCCCGAGAAACATGACGAACGTGGTGAAATTCGGAAGTGTTCCGTCAGAGGCCGTGAACATTTGCAGGAAGAGGAACGAGGTGTCCGTCTCCTGCGTCTTTACCCCGGCTTGCAGCGCGGTGACCGCGGTGTAGATGGAGCCAATGCATGCGAGCGTTATGAGGCCGATCAGGATGCCGAATCGCCAGCTTCGTAGATGATCGCCGAATTCCTTCCTAACGATAATCCAGAAGGGGGAGGGAACGCTGCGGTTGGCCGTTGTTTCTGTTGCTGAGCTTGCACCGTGCTTGATTGGCAGCCAGTTCCACAGTCTCGCTATTTTTGCGGCAGCATTTCCGTTCACGTTTGCGTTCACGCGAGTCCCCCTCCTTCGAAGTAGCGATGGTAAATTTCATCGAGCCCGTATTGCTTCCGGCGAATGGATTGCAGTTGGGCGCCGCTTTGAATCACAATGCCCGCCGCTTCCGTCGTCAGATCACGCTTGCCGAGCAGTGTCACGGTTGTCGTCTCCGTGTCGCCTTGCTGCACCGAGCCGCGGACCTCGACGACGTCCTCTAGTGTCGACAGCTCGCTTAGTGCTGCATCGCTGAAGCCCGAAGCTTCCAGCTCGACCGTAATGAGCCCCTCCTGATCGAGCTGCTTCGCGAGCGAAGGGACGTCGCCGAATGCGATGAGCTCTCCGCGCACGAATAGACCAACCCGGTCGCAAATCTGCTGCACTTGATGCAGATGATGCGAGGAGAGCAGTACGGTCAGTCCTTCCCTGCGGCTCAAGTCGTGTATGAGCTGAAGCAGCTCCCGAACGCCTTCCGGGTCGATGCCAAGTGTCGGCTCATCGAGAATGATGACGTTCGGGCGCTTAATCAGCACATCGGCAATGCCGAGCCGCTGCCGCATGCCGCGGGAGAAGGCGCCTACCTTCTTGCCGGCGACCTCGCCAAGACCGACGCGCTCCAGCAGCTGCTCCGCCAGCCGGTATGCTTCTTGGCGAGGGATTTGATTGAGCTGCGCGGTGAAGATCAAGTTATCGAGCGCCGTCCGATCCTCGTAGAAGCCGACGTCGTCCGGCATATAGCCGACGCGCCGTTTGATCTGCAGCGGCTGCCTCGTCGGGTCCAGCCCGCATACCCGCGCGCTGCCGCTCGTCGGCTCCGTCAGCCCGAGCAGCATGAGAATCGTCGTCGTCTTGCCTGCGCCGTTCGGTCCGAGCAAGCCGAAGATTTCACCTTGCCGGATGGTCAGGTTAAGCCCGCCGACCGCGACGTGATCGCCATATTTTTTCTTCAGCTGCTTAAGTTCGATGATTGGTGCTGTTGCTGTCTCCACGATTACCGCCTCCCGTATTTACGGAACAGGAAGTAGATGCCTGCTGCAACGATGATGATGATCAGAATGCCGACCCAGCCCCAGAGCACGCTTGTCTTCACGGCTACGCGGAACTGCGCGCTGGCTGTTTTCTCGACGCCGGAAGCCGTCAGGTTGACGACATAATCGCCAGCGAGCGCTTTCTTATCCGATTTGATAATGGCTTTCACTTGCGTCGTTTGTCCGGCTGCGATCGTATCCAGCGTCGCCGGCTCGAAGGAAACTTCCCAGCCGGAAGGAGTATCCGCGGTCAAGTTGATGCCTTTCAAATCCGCAGAGCCCGTATTCGTTACGGTCAGATCTACCGTGCGCTGCGATCCGGCAGTCACATCGGTGCTGAGCAGATCGTTCGGCGTACTCAGCGTCAATCCATACGTGCCGGTGACGGCAGCTTCAACCGTCAAGTCGGCTGAAGTGGAATTGTTCATCGCCGAGATCGGAATTTGGTAAGTCCCTTTCTTCACCGTTTCCGGCGGTTTCACCGCGATGCTGATCGTTTTCTCGCCGCCGGCATCGACGTCGACGGAGGTTACGCTGTTCGCGCCATCTGTGAACGTGACATCCCAGCCCGGTTCAGCTTGCGCGCTAAGTCCGTAGGTTTGTTTCGAGGCGGTGCGGTTGCGAAGCGTCGCGCTGTACGTAAACGTCGAATCCGGATGGCCCTGCATATTCGGCTGATCGGTCGTCAGTTCCGTACGGAACGTGCCTTGCTCCGATACGTCTACTGCAATCGGCAGGGAGGCTCCATCCGCTTTTACCGCAAAACGATAGACGCCTTTGTTCACTTCAAGCGGCACATTAAGCTGCAAATTCACGCTTTGCGTGTCGCCTGCTTTGACCGCGAGACGGCTGACTGCCCGACCGCCTGCTGTCAGCTCGTAGTCCCACTTGTTGCCAAGGGAATCGAAGCTTAGATCGACGGTTTCCGTTGAACTGCCATGATTGATGACGTCAATGGCATACGTAATCGAATCGCCTGGCGGCGCGGACAGCTGCAGATAAGGCGTATACAGCTCGACTGCGCTCGCGGCGGCGACTGGCTTCGCGTCAGTGATGCCTGCGATTGAGACTCCTAGAACGAGAATGAGAGCGAACAACATTTTGAACAGCGGCTTGCTGCATGCTTGACGCACGCGAATCCCTCCTTGATGAGTAGTGAAATTCAATATTCACCCAAGGTACGAACATAGTGAGTCGTTGGATTTACCAATGTTCAAAAAAAATTCTGTTTCCGTTTGGAGCAATATCTGATACAACGTAGGTAGATAGAGTTGAACCGATAGGCATGGTGAGGAGGTCGAGCATGCACCATCCCGAAGATGATTGTTATACGCTGCGAAGCATGTGCGAAGGCTCAGTCGAAGCGTTCGAGCTGTTCTACGAACGGTACGCTCCGCTTGTCATGAAAGTGGCGCTCCGCGTGCTGCATGATCGCATGGAAGCAGAGGATGTATGCCATGATGTGTTTCTGGAAGTGCTTCGGCGGGGGAGCAGCTACGATCCTCGCCGCGGCTCGATAACGTCATGGCTCGCGATCATGACGAGAAGCCGATGCCTGGATCGGCTGCGCAAGACACGAAGGCTTGTCCAGACCGAGCAGGTGGAGCTTGGCGCGGAGACGGAGGCACCGACCGAGGAGCTGGTGTTCTCCAGACTGCGCAAGGATGCGTTAGTCGATGCGCTGCAGGCGCTTCCCGCGAATCAGCGCACAGCTGTCATCGGCAGCTACTATGGGTCGCAAACCCATCGCGAGCTGTCAGAGGAATGGAATATGCCGCTTGGAACGGTGAAGTCGCTCATCAGGTACGGGCTGAACCATTTGCGAAAACAGATGGAGAAACGGGGGTGGGCTCACGATTCGGAGAGTTCCCGTAATCGGAGCGGAAACGGGAAGGAGGAGGTTCACAAATGACAATGCCTGACCAGATGTCGCGCGATTGCTGCCCGTTCTATCGGGAAGAGGATTGGGTCGATTTGTACGTTAGCGGCAAGCCTTATGAGACGCGAATCGCCATGCTTCAGCATAAGGAAACTTGCGCGTATTGCCGTGGCGCAGCTGCGGAGTGGGAGCATTTGCTCCGTGCTGACGAAGATATCGCAGATGGCAATGCCGTTGTTGCGGATGTGGACCTCATGCCGTCGCCATCTGTGAAGCGCAGCCTCATCATGCACGTTCGTAAGCAAGGCTTGCAGCGAAGAGTCCGTTCTTTCGCATCAAGCAAGAAACGCTGGATGACGGCGGCAGCAACCGGTTTCGTCCTGATTATTTGTCTAATGGGGCTTAGCCGGCTTGTCCATGAGCCTGCCAATCAACGGAGTCATTACGTAGAGAAGAATGAACCACAGGCGATGCAGTTCATGAGCGATCCGCATACTGCGAGCTATCAGGTGCATCCTTCCAGCGAGGAGCTTGGAGAAGGCTATGTCTGGTTCAACGATGATTCGAGCGAGGTGCTCGTCATGCTTGAAGGGATGCTGCCAAGCGAAAGCCATGACGTGCAAGCATGGGCGGTGAATGAGCGGGGGCGGGAAAACCTTGGCTTGCTGCATCATGCAGAGGCTGGGCGGTCGCATCTCTATATCAAGAAGCAATCACTCGCAAATATTGATATAATCGTTCTAACCGTAGAGCCGCTGGGCGGCAGCGAAAATCCGACAACGCCGGATGCGTTCATCATCCGGCTGCACCACCGATCTAGCTAGAGAAGGAGCACATTAGAAGAACATGACACCTATATTACTTATTCCGGTCGCCATTATGATACCGGTTATACTGTTCATCGGGTTTATTGTCGTTTATAACAAACGCCAGAAGCCGGGAGATAGCGATTAGCACTTAGCGCAGCCAAGCAAGTTAGCCCCGTTCGGGAATCGAACGGGGCTTTCGCTTTGCCTTAATTAAGGCGTATAGTTTACGCCCGCAGAGTACTTGTTGCCCGCATTCCAGATGAGAAACTCATGAATGCCGGAGTCTTTGAGCGCTTGAATTTGGGCATCGACCTGCTCTTTGCCGTAATGGATGTAGCTGCCTTTGGCGAGCCAGGATGCGGTAAAATCTTGAATCCACGGCCGGGAGATCGGCGGTGTAGCAAGCGCGTCAAGCTTCTCCTTCTCACGTTTCGCATACTCCGTGACGAGGCGGTATGGCTCGGTATCTGGATGCTTGATACCGAAGTATCCGTCGCTCCAATGGCTCGGGTAGATCATGGACGAGATGACGTCTACATTATCCGAGATGCGGCTGAAATTCTGCCCGATGCCCGGCGCTTCCGGCAGGGTTGCGGAGTATCCGAAAATATCGACCGACACTTTCACGCCGTATGGCTTCAGCCGTTCCCTCGCATAATGCACGAAGTCCGTTACCGCATCGACGCGCAGCTGCGTGAAGCGTTCTTTTTCACTGAAGTCCGGCGACTTCGGCTTCGTCTTCTTGTAATCGCTAAGCGCCTTCTGTGCATCGTCCATCGCTTTCTTGTTCTCATCTGTTTGGCTTCCATTGTACGTAGAGGTGGAAGAATCGTAAGCCGTTTGCAGAGGAGCAAGCCCCGAATCGTAGCTGGCCGTTGCTTCCGAATAGGCTTTCTCTTCTTCGGCGAATTTGTTCGGCTTCTTGTCTTTGTACTCGCCCATCGAGTACTGAAGGATCTTGTCTCTGCTCTCGAACCCTTCCGGGAAGCGGACGTAGTCGAACTGGATTTCTTGGAAGCCGAGCTTCGCGGCTAGAATGGCGGCATCCACATTATGCTGCCAATTCGCTTCGAGGAACGGATTGATGAACCCGTCGCCGTTGCCGTTGCGCCACACTTTGCCGTCCATCACATAAGACAGCTCCGGATGCTTCTTCGCGAGTACCGTATCCTTGAACGCGACGATGCGGGCGATCGGATAGATGTTGTGGTCGTGCAGGGTCTTAATAAGGGCTTGCGGATCACGAATGTACGGCTGACCGAATTCGGCGAGATCGCCCTCGGGCTTGAATGTAATATAACCGTCGTCGTCCTTGATATCGATGACCATCGCATTCAGATCGGTATCATCCACCAGTTTCAGCAGCGATTGCATGCGCTCGCCGCCAGCCGACCAGCCCGTTACATAGATCCCGCGAACGGCATCGGGATACGGGAACTTGAACGGCGGTTCGAAAGCCGGCGTAGATGGCGAGGTTGATGGATCATCGGTTGGCGTAGTTGATGGGTCGTCCGTCGGCGTAGTGGCTGGATCATCCGATGGCGTCGTCGATGGATCGTCGGCAGGCGCTGTTGACGGGTCATTCGATGAGGTGTTACCGGCGTCATTGGATGGCGCAGAAGGCTGGTTATCCGTTGCAGGCGTTTGGGTGGAATCGTTATTCGAACTGGAAGCAGAGGGATCGGCTTCGTCTTTCGTCCCCGCGTTGTCCGTTTGGCTGGTAGAGTTACTCGGTGCCTTGTTCGCATTCGAGGTGGATGCGGAATTATTCGAACAAGCGGTTAACATGAGCAGCAGTGCGACCAGCAGCCAAGCGGAAAAATGTTTTTTCACAGCGTTTGCGCTCCTTTAGTTCGAGTTTACTAATCTATATGGCACGAGCTCACCTCGAATGCGTCACCTGATGAAAGTTCGAAGCGGAGCAGAACTTATTCGCCCGTGCTGCGTTTAAACGAGTACCTCATTTGGAAGGAGTAACCTACACATGCAACGCACCAAAACAATTGTCGCTCCGCTGCTAATCGCCACAGCCATGCTGGCTCAGGGAAGTTTCACAGCACACGCTGCTGATGCTTCTACTGCCGACCAGTCGCCTTTACTATATCTTGACGGTAAGACACTTCATGTTCCTGTCTTTATTGAGGACGGAATTAGTTTCGTACCTATGCGCCCGATCTTCGAGGCGGAAGGTGCGAAAGTCGTTTGGGATGAAACCGCTCATTCAATCACCGCGAAGAAGGATAGCGCTGTTATTACGTACAAGCTCGGGGACCAAGCGGCGTACAAAAATCAACAAAAGTTGGACCTTCCTGCTCCCGGACATCTCATAAACGGGCTGACGATGGTTCCACTGCGATTCGTAAGCGAGCTGCTAGGGAATGCGGTCAAATGGCATGAGGCTTTGCGCGCGATCTCGATCTCTTCGGCCCATACATTTGAAACGACGATTACATATGGCGTCAACATCCGAACAGTTCCGAATGGCGATGATTCGAAAACCGTAGACCGGATGCTGCCCAAAGGCGAACGCATTCATGTCCTTCGCGAAGTCGATGCGAACTGGCTGGAGGTGCAAACTGCGGAGGGCGGGATCGGATTTATTTCCGCCAAGCCGAAGTACACGGATTATACGAGTGTCAGCTTAGCCGACAAGCAAGCAGATGCGGTTATCGCATTCGGCGCAACCTATCTTGGCACGCATTATGAGTTTGGTGCGGATCCGAATCAGACGGCCACGTTTGATTGTTCTTCTTTTGTCAAACATGTCTTCGGCGAGGTGCTGTCCATTGAGCTTCCTCGGCTATCCTACGATCAGGCGAAGGTGGGCACGGAAGTGAAGCTCGAAGACTTGCGCAAAGGAGATTTGCTGTTCTTCAGCGCGCGAGGTCTCGATATTGGGCATGTTGGCATTTATGTGGGTAACGGACGAATCCTGCACACATACTCCGACAAGCTGGGCGTCCACTTTGAAAATTTTGATGGGCAGTGGAAGGATCGGTTGGTGACAGCGCGCCGAGTGATTAATTAGTGAAGTGAAGTGACGTGCTGCACCCAGCCCTTTTTCCAGCAATCCCGTTATCCGCCGTGCCGTTTCGCAGTTGGGAGAGTAATCTATCCATGGTAGATGCGAAGGAGATGATGGAATGCCTAGAAAAGGCGGCCGCGGCTTCTCGATCAAGAGCAAATGGACGAAGACCAAGTGGTTGCTGTCAGACCGCAGCTTAAGAGAATTCGTTCCGGAGACGAAGCAGTTTTCACTTAAAACGCTGAAACGAATGACCGGTAAATATAAAATGCTGTATTTCAAGCCGACAGGCGGTACAGGCGGCGGCGGAATCGCACGTATTATGCGGAGCTCCAAAGGAGGCTTCCATGTGCGCAAAGATTTGCGCTCGGCTAACGTTTCTTCAAGGGGCGCGCTGTATCGCAAGCTGAAGCGAATTGCGAACGGCAGGAGCTATCTCCTCCAAAAAGGCATCAAATTGCAAACATCCAAAGGCCGCCCGTTCGATTTCCGAATGACGGTCCAGCGGTCGAAGCGCCGCAAATGGGTGCCGACGGTCATGTTCGTTAAGCTCGGCAAGCCGGGCAAAATCGTGACGAACTATCATCAAGGCGGCAGGCTCGCGCTTATTGAACCGACTTTGCGGCGCTCAGGCTATAATAAGGCACAGGTTGCGAGTTATAAGAAGCAGTTGACGAAGCTCGGTATGGAGACGGGACGCTGCTTCGACCGGCGCACGAAGAAGCTTAACGAGCTTGGACTGGATGTCGCGCTTGATCGTGAAGGGAAGCTATGGATTCTCGAAGTGAATACGCGTCCGAGCTACAGCGCGCTCAAGTCACTGAAGGATAAGAGCTTCTATCGCAAAGTGGTGCGGTATGGCCGGAATTATGGACGATTGAGATAACGTTGAGCCGCCTAATGTGCGGCTCTTTTCTTTTCATGTTTATTTCAGAATTACTTGGTATATTTAAGATCTATGGCTGCACTTACAGGGGGTAAAGGGTTATGCGCATTTTGCTGGCCGAGGACGATGAGACGCTTGGGGAGCTAACCGAGCATCAGCTGAAGCGGCAATATCACGTTGTCGATTGGATGAAGGATGGTCTGCAGGCGAAGGAAGCGATTAAAGCAGGCAGCTATGATGTATACGTGCTTGATTGGATGCTGCCCGAGATGACTGGCCTCGAGCTTGTCCGAGAGATTCGCAGCAGGGAGGATCACACTCCGATTCTGCTGCTGACCGCTAGAGATGCGGTCCAAGATCGGGTTGAAGGGCTTCGCGCTGGGGCTGATGATTATATGATTAAACCTTTTGCCTTCGAGGAGTTGGAAGCAAGGCTCTTCGCATTGTCACGGCGGCAGGATCGAGATTACCAGTCATCGGACACGCTCTGTCTTGGCGATATAACGGCGCATCTAAGCAAGTTTACGGTCACAAGAGCAGGCACGGCAATTGCGCTGGCGCGGCGCGAGTTTCAACTGCTTGTCTGCTTGATGCGCCATGCGGGACAAGTGCTCTCCCGGGAGCAGCTGCTCGATCAGGTATGGGGGCTCGGTTCGGATGTAACGCTCAACGCAGTGGATGCGACGATCAAGCTGCTCCGCAAGAAGGTGGACGGGCCTTATGAGTCAAAATGTATCCAAAGCGTCTATGGTGCGGGCTACCGGTTCATGATAGGTGGGGAATAGCGCCATGTTCAAACGAACCCGAACCCGGTTAACGCGAGAGTTCTCGCTGACGGTTGGTATTATTCTGATGATCTCTGCGATCTTCTGCTTATGGATGGTGCAGCATATGCTGACGACTTCGCAGGACAATCAGCTGCGAACGTTAGGCAAGCAATATGTCTCGGAGCTGCAAAGCTTGGTAGAGTCTCCGAAGGGACAGATCGTATTCGATGCTGCGGTAGGCAAGGAAAAGTTCAATACGAATTTTGCACCAGCTGGGTTGCAGCTGAACCAGATGGCTTGGCTGTTTGATCCGAACGGGGAAGTCATATTTCAGTCAGAACCTACAAGCAAGCTTGTCCCAGGTGGGGCAAATTTCCCGATCACTGCTTTACTGCCGAGCCTGCTCAAAGTACCGGAGGATAATGTGTACCATAATGTTCATTCAGACGGCAGGACGTTTCGCATTGGCGGAATTGTTATTCCATCCGGTGATATAGAGAATTACCGAGTTATCGTCGCACAGGAAGTGACGAGCGATATCGTACTTATGAAGCAACTGCGCTGGGCATTCGCAGGCTTCGCTCTGCTCCTGCTTGCTGCTGGCGGAGCAGCCGGATTCGTGCTCGCGGGGCGAGCGATGGGGCCGATTGCTCGAGCGTTCAACAGGCAGGAGCAATTCACGTCTGACGCGTCGCACGAGCTGCGGACACCGCTCAGCATCCTGAAATCTGCGTTTGAAGTGTTGGAGGAACAGAGCGACAAGCTGCCGGATTTCCACCGTGGCGTGTTGACGAAATCGGGCAGGGAAATTCATCATATGAGCCGGTTGGTCGACAATTTGCTCTTGCTTGCGCGAAGCGACAGCGGGCGGATTGAACTTGTTGTCTCCCGATTCTCCCTGCGGTACACGATACGCCAAGTGATGGAGCAGCTGGAGCCAATCGCGGCGTCGAAGCTAGTTCAGCTGGAGTGGGGGAGCACTCAGGAGAACGAGGATGAAGCGATGGTCCAGGCTGATGAGGTTCGCATCCGTCAGCTCGTCCTGATATTGATCGAGAATGCGATCCAGTACAATCGTGAAGGCGGGAAGGTCACAGTGTCGCTCGCAGCTACGCCGCAGAAAACCTCATTCCTTGTGACGGATACCGGTATCGGCATCGAGGAGGAGCATCTGCCTCGGATATTCGAACGATTTTATCGGATGGATAAAGCTCGCACGCGCCGATCGGAAGGCACTGGACTTGGGCTTGCGATTGCGAAGCAGATCGTGGATGCACATCGCGCGAAAATCGACGTTTGGAGCGAGCCTGGGGTTGGGACAACTTTTCGTGTGACGCTGCCGAAGGTTTCAGATTCTTTTCAGAATGTTGACTTATCTTAATGATGCAGCCTCCCATAATGGTTGGGGGCAAACTTGAACAAGGATGGGATACACGATGAAGAGAAATTGGAAGCTCGCAGGTGCAGCGCTGCTGATCGCGATTGCAGTGCCGGTAACTGCTTATGCAGCGGCGGACAATCTGAACGGCAAGTCGGCGCAAGAGAAGAAGATTGCTGCGCAGAAAACAATTCAAGCAGGCGAGCAAGGGCAGAAGGCGAGGCAGGATGCTGGCGATTACAATCTGCTGGCTGCTTTCACGCTGCTCGGGATCGACAAAGCGGAGTTCGCCAAGCAGGTTCAAGCGGGCAAGTCATTCGCTGACATTGCGAAGGATCACGGTGTTACTCGCCAGCAGCTGATTGATGCCCTCGTATCCGACATCAACGCGAAGATCGATGCGTTGAAAGCGAAAGGCACAATCACTGCGCAGCAGGCTACGCAGAAGAAGCAAGCCGTGCTGAAAGAAGTAGGTGACTTCGTCGATCACACGCAGACGATGTTTGCGAAGAAGGAGAGCATGGCTGCAGCAGAAGGTAAGGACAAGGGGATCAACGTCGATTCCTATGTGATTGCCACTACGAAGCTCGGTCTCGATAAAGCAGGTTTCCAGCAAGCGGTTGAGGATGGCAAGTCTCTCGCGGATATCGCGAAAGAGAAGGGCATAGAGCTTCAGCCGCTTATCGATGCGCAAACGGCGGAAATCGTGAAAGCGATTCAGTCGAAACTGGGCGATAAGACGCTTACTGCGGAAGAGCAGGAGAACGTGAAGAAGAAGGCTTCGATGGAAGCAGAACGGATCTTCACGGCGCCGCTGAACAAAGAGGATGAGAAGGAGCGGGGCGGCGGCGGTTATAACATGCAGGCTGCACTAGAATTGATCGGCATCGACAAAGCGACGTTCGCCGAGCAGGTTCAAGGGGGCAAATCCTTCGCCGATATCGCGAAGGATCATGGCGTAACCCGCCAGCAGCTGATCGATGCGCTAATGTCCGACGTGAATGCGAAGCTCGCTGAGGTGCAAGCAAACGGCGACGCGACTGCAGAGCAGGTGGATCAGAAGAAGCAGGCAGCGCTGAAGGAAGTCGAGGATTTCGTGGATCATACATCGTCGATGTTCGAGATGAAAGAGAAGAAAGTGCAAGTAGACAAGAAGGCGCAAGAAGAGAAGAAATAGGATAGATTGAAGGCTGCCGACGAGGGCGGCCTTTTTTTATGTACAACGTGGAGTATGCATGTTAAAATCGCCATTAATGCGTTTATAGGGGGAAAGCAAGGTGGTTTTAACAGGGGCGGTTGTTAACGCAGCTGCAATAATCGGGGGTGGTGCGCTAGGCATCGTCATCCCACGGGTCAAAGAAGAGATGAAGAAGACCGTCATGGCTGCGCTCGGTATGCTGGTGCTGGTGCTTGGGATCGGGATGGCGCTCAAGTCCGATAATTTTGTCCTGGTCGCGTTCAGCTTGGCGATCGGGGGCATTGTTGGAGAATTGCTTGCAATTGAGCACAGGCTTCGGCAGCTGGGCGATCGATTGCAGCGGCTTGTAGCCAAAGATAAACAGAGCAATATCGCGGAAGGCTTCGTGACGACGACGCTCGTCTTCTGCATCGGTGCGATGGCGGTACTTGGATCGATTGAGAGCGGACTGCACGATAATCATAATATTTTGTACACGAAATCGATTCTGGATGGATTTCTGGCACTTCTCTTCGCGTCGACGCTCGGAATCGGCGTGCTGTTCTCCTCGCTGCCGATCTTGATTTACGAAGGGCTGCTTTCGGTGCTTGCGTCGATGATTACGACGTGGATCGGTCAGACGATGCTCGATGCGATGATCGTCGAAGTGACCTCGATCGGCGGCATCTTGATTATGGGAATTGGAATCAACATCTTGAATGTAATGCGGATAAAGGTGGCTAATTTACTGCCTGCTATTCTTATCGGGGCACTGATGGTGCCGGTGTTGAAATGGTTCGGAGGGTAATCGAAAGCAAGGATTTGGCGTTCGTGATGTCGAAATAGATGAGTAAAATACCGGGCTATGAGGTGGTTGCGTTGAAGAAGGTTTCTCTTGTTGCTGCGATCTCTGAACTGTTGGAAGGGATCTCGAATTTGTATGCGAGTGCTAGAGATTCGGGGGATTCATTGACATCGACATCGAAATCGGCATCGGCATGCCCTGCATGCGGAGGTACAGGCATTGTGACTGGTGACCTTGATCCTCGCCGGATGATCGCGCCGGAACTTTCGCTGTGGAATGGAGCAGTGCTGCTGTGGGCGGGAACGGACTGCGGACCAGTGGCGAAGATTAAAGTGCTGGCTGCTAGGATCGGGATCGACTACAAGAAGCCGCTTGCCCAGCAGGAAGAACAATTTGTAGACATTTTGCTGCATGGGTATGCTCATGAACCTGTCACCTACGTTCACAAGAAAGTGGTAAAGACGGCCTTCTATAATGGATGTGTGACCGACCTGAAGTATATGCGGGATAAAGGAACGGTTAGTAAGGGAATATTGCGGGCGATTAAGCTGTTCTCGCTTCATGAGCAGTGTCCTGCGTGTGAGGGGAACTTGGCGGAACAGGTGAGGCTGCTGCAAGGCTATTCGCTTTCTGATATCAAGCAATTGCCAATCTCCGAGTCGCTTCAGGTTGTCCTGAAGCTGCGCGAGATGCTGGATGAGGAGCAGTCCGATCGATATGGCGAGCTGATAGAATATGTGAGTATGCATTTGGAATATTTACATAAAATTGGGATGAGGTCACTTTCGCAGTTCGATGTGAGAGTGCCAGTGCGTCCGGAAATAGTACCCTAAGGGATAGAGGTGAAGTCCATCCATGGACCGCAGTTCAATTCAACTCCTTGCGCCATCGAACGAGGAAGATAAGGAATGGCTCCGTAACTTGTGGATCACGGAGTGGGGCGGCGAGCTGATGATCAGTAGAGGTAGACAATTCTACTTGCAGGATGTAGAAGCGGTCGTCGCTTGGGCAGATGGTGTGCGAGTAGGAGCGGCAACCTATCAGGTTCGCAGGGATGAGAGCGAGCTCACGAGTCTTAATGTTATGACTAGCGGCCAAGGGATTGGAAGTGCGCTGCTTGCGGCTGTTGAGCAACTTGTCAAGCAGGCGGGGGAGAACCGGTTCATCATCATCACGACGAACGATAATATGGATGCGCTTCGATTTTATCAGCGCCTCGGGTATCGGATTAGTTCGATCTATATTGACGCTGTAACGGAATCAAGGAAATCGAAGCCGTCTATTCCATTGCTGGGGTATTACCATATTCCGATTCGTGATGAGATTGAGCTGGAGAAGATGTTGTAAAAGAATAAATAAGGACATTCGTCTGTCCATCCTCAGACACCACCCATTCGGGACCGGTGTCTATTTGTCTTGCAGTGTCATGAAAACATTTCATGCCTCGCTAGTTCATTGTCCCATTCGCGTTCCCTATGAAATGTATACCTTGTAAGGATGGAGATAGATTAATAGATTCAGATGGATGTGGAGGATGGAGGAGCGATGAAAATAATCGTAAACGACAAAGAGTTGAAGGAATATTTTGAAGGGCTCGCTAATTTGCTGATGCGGCGAAATCCTGTACAGCCGCCGGCAGAGGAACCGATTGACTCGTCAACGCTCATAGCTGAGCTGCGTCAGACGATCCGAGAGGAGCTCAGTACAATTGGATTAGCGGCGCAGCTAGACGCCGGCGCACTCGGTGTCAATAAGCTCGGCCGCGTGTTTGAGCCATATACAGGAAAGCCGGCAGAGCTGTTAACGCCAGCCGGTACAGTGGAAGGGACAATTTCGAAGGTGGGCGGCGACTTTCTGGTCGTACGTGAAGCTGGAGGGACGAGCGTGATGGTGCCTCTGGAACAGCTGGTTTCCTTCCAACTAACAGGAAAGCAGGTGGATCGATGATTGAAGAGCTGCAATCGCTTGTGAACAAGGAGATTCAAATCGCGAGTGCCTTGGAGACGATCCAAGGTACGCTTGTGTCGGTAGACGGCACTGCGGTGACGCTCCGCACTTCGGAGCTTTTCGGCTATGAGAGCGGCAGCTATGCCATCATTCAGCTGCGCTTCATTTCGTATATTCGGCTGCTGTAACAAGCGGCATATTTGCAGCATTAGGGAGGAGAGGCAAGTGTCTTTTCAACGTGTACCAGGACTTGTGAGCATAGTCATTACCGTCTACAACAAGGTTCCTTATTTGACGGATTGCTTGACTAGCCTGTTGAATCAGAGTTATTCGAACTGGGAGCTCATTGTTATTGATGATGCATCCACGGATGGGTCATATGAATTTGTACTGAATTGGCTTAACGAGAACGAGCCGCTGCTGCGTGAGGCTAAGGGCATTTATACGCTGCGGCTTCCACGCAATTCAGGCTATGCAGGTGCGATAACAGCGGGGATGTATCTTGCAAAAGGCGAGTATATCGCGATCCAGGATGCGGATGATCTGTCCCATTCAGAGCGTCTTGCGAAGCAGGTTCGTTACATGAGCGAAAATCCGCATATCGATCTGCTCGGCACGAACTACGAAGTGTTCGAGGATGGCAAGCCGGAGCGCCGGACACCTGTATATTGGCTCAAATACGGCAGTCAGATCGGGAAGGTCTATGCAGATGGCGGGCACTGTATCTGCCACGGGACGGTGATGTTCCGCGGTCAAGTGTTTGATCGCATCGGCGGTCATACTCGGCGAATCGAAGGCGCGGAGGATTACGAGTTTATAGCAAAAGTAATCAAACCCGGTGCGAGGAACGTTGAAAATTTACGGGAGGTGCTGTACTACTACCGCAAGCACCAGAAACAGCGTTCGCGCAACTACTTTGGCAAGTCGCAGAAGGAGCATGGACATGAGACATAACCGCCGAATCCGGCTGCTCATGGTCATGGACAGCTTGTCCGTAGGCGGAACGGAAACCTATGTACTGAGCCTTATTAAAACTTTTCCCTCGCTCGGCATCATGCCTGTTTACGCAGGAGGGACTGGCGTGATGTACGATGCTTTTGCCCGGGCCGGGTGCCCGATTCATCGGGTAGATCTGATGGCGGGACAGCTAATGGAACCGGAGCAGCAGATTAAAGCAGAACGTGCGTTAACGCAAATCATGCGAGCGCGCAAGATTGACTTGGTGCATATCCACCAGACACCGTCCGGCTTGTACGCAGCCGAAGCGGCAAGGAAGCTGGGCATCCCCGTCGTTTTCACGGTGCATGGTGCTTATTATCCACCGGATCAGCTTCAGCAGATGAAGGCTGCCGGCTGCTCTTTCGTTAGCGTGAGTCTCCCGGTACAAGCTTATCTGGATCGTCAAGGCATCTCGTCGCATGTTATTGCGAACGGCGTTGATTTTGAACAATATCGCTCCGAATCTTCAGCCGAGCTGCGATCTCGCCTCCTGATTCCGGACGGAGAGAAGATCGTTGTCTACGCATCAAGGCTGGCATGGGATAAGGCGGCTGTATGTGCAATGCTCGTGCGAGCGGCACGCTCGATTCACCTAAGCGGTTCGATTCCGCTTCACGTTGTCATTGCGGGATCAGGCAATCAGGCTGGGGCAATTGCTGAGCTTGCGGAGACGGTGAATCTCGAATGCGACACATCACTCGTTCAGCTGGTCGGCAGTCAGATGCAAATGCGCGATTACTACAATCTCGGTGACCTTGTCGTCGGAACGGGACGAGTTGCGCTCGAGGCTATGGCGTGCGGCAAGCCTGTGCTGGCGATAGGCAATCACGGATATTTTGGCTTTGTCGATGAGCCTTTCTATGATGAAGCTTGGCAGTATTATTTTGGCGACCATGACTCTAAGGAGCGGCCATCCGAGCAGCGAATCGGTGAGGCGATCAGCGAAGCATTCGCTTCCGCTGACAAGCTGGAGGATATGGGACGGCAAGGTCAAGCATGGGCGCGAGCGAATTTTCATATCCGCGACAAAGCATTGCAGATGAAGCAGCTATACAGCTCTCTGCTTCCAAATATTTGATAGGAATGGAGTGAACGTAAGCGTTATGCGAAAAGTGTTGTATCTAGGGTGGATTGGCTTCAACAATCTTGGGGACGAGTGGATGTGGGAGATGTTCAAAACGATGGCGAATGCGCATCTGAAGGAGGATGAGTACAGTGTCATTCCATCGCTCCCAAATGTGGAGTGGAAGAAAGTAAGCGAGTACGATACGATCGTTCTCGGCGGCGGATCGCTCATCGTTCCAGGTTATGTCGATCTAGTGCATGAGGCAATGGAGCTCGGCAAGACCATCATCATCTGGGGCAGCGGGCACGACCGGCTTCATAAATGGGATCCATCGTCACCAGATGGGCTGAAGCCGGAGGCAGCAGTTGAGACGGAGCGGTATCGTCAGAAGCTCAAAGCGATCATGGAACACAGCGTCTACTGCGGTGTACGTGGACCATGGACGAAGGATTATATCGAATCACTTGGCGCATTGCCGAAGCATTTAGTAATCAGTGGAGATTCCGCGATGCTGATGAACGCGCTGGAGCCGGCATCTGCAGCACAATCCGCCTTGAATGACATGCAGGCTAGAGAGAAAACGATTGGCATCAACTGGGGAACATCTTATAATCGGATCTATGGCGGCAACGAGGAACGGTTGGAGAATGCGCTGGCAGAAGCGGGTCGCACCTTGCTTGCACTCGGCTATAAGTTGCACCTGTACGCGGTCTGGGGTCCGGACGGTGAGGCGCTGGCACGGCTGTATCGGAAGCTTGGCCAAGATGATCGCGTAACGGTCGATCCCGAAGTATATACTGCCGTGGAATATGTGAAACTGCTGGCTGGCTTCGAAGCGACAATTAACTTCAAGCTGCACGCCAATCTGTTATCTGCTGTGGCGAATGTGCCTTTTGTCTGCATCGGTTATCGGTTCAAAAGCTTCGACTACATGTATGGATTAGACTTAGCTGATTGGATCATTGCCTCTGATGATCTGCTGATGGCTGAGAAGCTGGTGGAGAAAGTCGGGGCAGCAGCAGCAGGGCGGGAAGGGTATATCAGCAAGCTGGACGAGGGGCGGCGGACTGCTTATCAATCGCTCGTTACGCCATTTCGGGAGCGTTTATTTTAACGCCAATCGGTGTTGAAAGGAAGTATCATTTTGCGCAAAATACGAAATAGAATTTGGATACCAGCCGTGGAGCCTGACACGAATTATACGACGGTAGCGGATAAAGTGAATAACGCGGTGGAGGGCGTAAAGCCAGGTTCGATTATTTTGCTTCATCCGATGTACGATAAGACGGGCGATGAACTGAAGGTTGTCGAAGGGATACTGGATGCGCTTAGTAAGCAAGGGTATCGATTTGTTACGGTGAATGAGCTGCTTCAATATGATGCTGACGCAGCCGAATAATTTGAAAATGCTAAGAGGCTGCCGTGGGGGGCAGCCATTATTTTTGTTCAGCTACGTTCATCTCTAGCGCCTGAAGCGTTTAAAAAGATAGTTGATCGCCGCCGACATGGACTCTTTCTTCTGCTTCTCTTGATCGGCCCGTTCTAATGCGAGCAGACTAATGCTATAGCCAAGTATGGCAAGTGACGAGGATATCTTCGCGAGATCGGCGGAAGTGACCTCTTTGTTCGGATCCATCTGTAATCGCCCCTTTGGTGAACTAATCTTTTTCCGTACGAGCTTTCAATACAGCAAACAATCCAAATAAATCGCCGATTACAACGATCACCGCGGAGAGCAAAGCGAGGTCATCGGCCGATAATTCCTTCAGCTCCGGAATTTCTGGAATTTCATTCATTCTCTTTGCCATCCGAATTGCCCCTTGTATCGTTCAATGATAACAGCCTATGCGAATCGCGTTCAGAACGCGTAGGCGAACGTACAGAAAGTGGCACAGGCGTCTAAATTTAATTTGTGCGGGCAGGATAGTGCGGCAGGCGTGTGGAAAATAATAGCGCAGGGTAATCGAAACAAAAATAAGGAGAGAAGCTTCTATGTCATTTGTGAATAGACTCGGCAGTGTGATGGTATACGTCAATAATCAAGATGCAGCCAAAGAGTTCTGGACGGAAAAGCTTGGTTTTGCCGTCATTAACGAAGAGGATAACGGTGGGGGCTTCCGATTCATCGAGGTGGCACCAACTGGGCAATCCGAAACAAGCATCGTCCTCCATAACAAGGAATTCGTCGCGAAGATGTCGCCGGAATTGAATATGGGCACGCCTTCTCTCATGTTCTTCTCTGATCATTTGGATGAGTTCTACAGCGACTTGAAAAATAAAAATGTGACGGTCGGCGAGCTCGTGACGATGCCGTTCGGCAGAGTCTTCAACTTCTGTGATGACGAATCGAACTATTTCGCTGTCATGGAGAAGAAATAAGAATCGGTCAATTGAAAAAAGAACCAATAAAGGAGATCCGTGGGTTAATTTCCAACGGATTTTTTTTGTGTTTTATGGCCTAACGTACCGAAAATAAGCATGCTCTGCGAACTACTATCTGAGTGTGAAAGTAGGATTCGAAGAGCAGGTGGTTAAGACATGAACAGCAATCGTTCGAAAGAAAATAAGAAAGAAAGTACGAAGAAAAGGCAGATCGGATGGACGAAAATAACGGTCTCGCTCATAATTGCAGCGGCGTTCATCTTCATCGTAGGTTGGGTAACGCTCCGTACATTGGTAGATAGACAAGATATATCGCTGCTGGCAAAGCCGCTCCCAGTTGAAACGGTCATCATGGACGATCAGGAGAAGGAAGCGAGCAGAATTGCATTGAACACGACAATTGAGCCGGTGAGCTATGAGACCTTGCCCAAACCCCTCATTGATGCCGTTGTTGCGGTTGAGGATAAACGGTTTTTCGAGCATCATGGCACGGATTTGTGGGGTATTGGCCGGGCGTTGTTCACGAACGTGACAAGCGGCAAAACAGTAGAAGGTGCGAGCACCATTACACAGCAGCTTGCGAAGAACGTGTTCTTGTCCCAGGAGCGGACATGGTCGCGCAAGTGGAACGAAGCATTGCTCGCCAAGAAGATCGAGCAGACGTATACGAAGCAGCAAATTATAGAGATGTATTTGAACCAGATCTATTTTGGCGAAGGTGCGTGGGGGATTAAACGAGCGGCAAGCGTATATTTCGGGAAAAGCGTAGAGAAGCTCACGTTGTCGGAATCTGCGATGCTTGCGGGGATTATTCGAGCGCCATCGGCTCTGTCGCCCGTTAAGCATATGAAAGAGGCTAAAGAGCGTCGCAATGTCGTTCTGGGACTCATGCGAGATCAGGGCAAAATCAGTGCAACTACGTATGAGACGGCGAGCAAGCTTCCGATACGTCTGAGCAGCACAACGGCGAGCAATGGAAGCGGGATCAAGTATGCGTACTTTGTGGATCAGATCATCCGCGAAGCTTCAGAACAATATGGGCTAAGCGAAAATGAAGTGCTCCACGGCGGGCTGCGCATCTACACGACGCTGAATACGAAGATGCAGCAGGCAGCGGAGCATGTGTATGCGCAGGCGTCCGTGTTCCCGACTAGCAGCAAGGACCAGCTGATTCAGAGCGGCGCGGTGCTGCTTGATCCGCGAGACGGCGGTATCAAGGCGCTCATTGGGGGCAGAGGGAATCAGCCGTTCCGCGGCTTCAATCGCGCGGTTCAGCTGAAGCGTCAGCCTGGCTCGACGATGAAGCCGATATCGGTGTATACGCCGGCGTTCGAACGTGGTTATCAACCGGGCGATACACTAATGGATGAGCCGGTTGATTTTGGCGGCTATGCACCGAAAAATGCTGGAGGCGGGTATCATGGCGAAGTGTCGATCTATGATGCGATCGTCCATTCCTACAACATTCCAGCAGTGGAATTGCTGAATGAGATGGGGATCGATGCCGGGATGGAAGCAGCCGAGAGGTTCGGCATCAAGCTGTCGGACGCGGACCGGACGCTGGGACTCGCGTTAGGCGGCTTGCAGGAAGGCGTCTCGCCGCTTGATATGGCGGATGCATTCAGCGTCTTCGCGAATGACGGCAAGCGTTATGCTGCGCACGCGATCGTCCGCATCGAATCGGCGGATGGCGAGCTGCTGGCTGAAGCGGCTCCGCCTGCGGCGATGACCGTCATTGAGCCAGCGGTGGCGCGGACGATGACGGCGATGCTGCAGGGCGTTGTGCAGGAAGGTACCGGCGAAGCCGCGGCAATTGACGGTCGCGCGATTGCAGGCAAAACGGGAACGACTGAACTGCCGGGAACTGGCGGCGAAGGGATCAAAGACAACTGGTTCGTCGGGTACACGCCGCAGGTTGTCGGCGCGGTTTGGCTCGGCTATGATCATACGGATGCGTCACATTACTTAACGACAACCTCGAAGGCAGCAGCAGCGGTCTTTCATTCGCTGATGAGTGAAGCGTTGAAGGATGAGCCGGTGTTAGAGTTTCCTCCGGCACTTGGATTGATGGGGAAGAAGCCCAATGGAAAACCTGATAAGAACGAGGATGCGCCGGGCTTGAAACCGGGCAAAGGACCAGGCAAAGGACCGGGCAAAGGACCAGGCAAAGGACCGGGGATAGGGCATGATCAACCTCCTGGTCAACAGAAACCGGGGAAGCCTAAAGATGAGCACAAAGGACATGGCGAACATGGGCCGGGTAAGAAGAAGGGCAAGCACGGGGATGATTGATGGAATTCCCTCGGTGGAGTGCTGAGAGAGACGATTCGGGTGTCTCAGCTTCATTTTGGCGCGGATGGACTGTCGAGAGAGAGTATATGGGTCTCTCGGCTTTGGTCCTGCTCGCATAATGTGTGCATTCCTCACTGAGAGCCCCGATTTTGGTCTCTCAGCATCATTTTCACTCGGATGGACCGTCGAGAGAGCCTATTTGGATCTCTCGGCTCCGCGCAGATAGCTCACGTGCTTGTTTCTTTGCTGAGAGAACGCATATGCTCTCTCAACCAAGCAAATGCACGAAAAGGAGGCTGAGAGATCATATTTGATCTCTCAGCCTCTTTTCTACGCCTCTTTTCTACGCCTCGGCGGCGTCTTGGCCGACTCGCTCCAGTCTAACCGCACATACTTTAAACTCCGGCATCCGGCTAATGGGACTTAGCGCGTCGTTCGTCAGCACATTGATGGAATGCTCGCCCCCCCAATGGAAGGGGACGAACACACTCGTGGGGTGAATGTCAGCCGTCACCTTCACGTCGAAGACGAGCGAACCTCTTCGCGTAGACAGCCGAAGGCGGTCTCCCGGACGGAGCAAAATCTGTTCAGCTGCATGCGGATGGATCTCGACTACCGGAACAGGCGCTTTCTTCAGCAGCGCTGCCGTTCGTCTCGTTTGCGCGCCGCTTAAGTAGTGATTGCCAAGCCGCCCCGTTGTCAATATGAACGGATACTCGCGATCCGTCGTTTCCGCGGGCTTCATCGGCGTTATGGCATGCAGCTTGGCGCGTCCATCTGCGTGCTTGAAAGCGCCATGCTCGAACATGCGCGGCGTACCGGGATGATCTGGCGACGGACATGGCCAGAATAGACCCTTCTCATCCTTCAGCCGCGCGTAAGACATGCCGCTGTAATCGGCGATGCCGCCAGCCGAAGCGAGGCGCAGCTCCTCGAAGATCGCCTCCGGAGAATCAAATGCAAAGTACTGTCCTCGGCCAAGCTTCTCCGCTAGCATCCCGATGATTTTATAATCCTCAAGCGCCTCGCCAGGTGTCTCGAACGCTTTTGGACGATGGAATACACGACCTTCCAGGTTGGTCAGCGTCCCTTCCGCTTCGAGGAAAGAGGAGGACGGAAGCATCCAGTGTGCGTATTCGGCTGTTTCCGTCGCGAACATATCAATGATGACGAGCAGCTCGAGCTTCTTCAGAGCCTCTGCAACACGAGCGCTATTCGGGCTGGAGACCAGCGGATTGGAGCCTAGCACAATCATGGCTTTGATCTCTCCGTCATGGATTTTGCCATAGAGCTCATATGCCGAGACGCCCTTGCCGGGCAGTTCTTCCGGTTCGATGCCCCAGACAGATGAGACATGACTCCGCGCTGCCGGATCTTCGATCAACCGGTAGCCGGGCAGCTGATCGGCTTTCTGCCCATGCTCGCGACCTCCTTGACCGTTCGCTTGACCGGTCACCGGACCGAAGCCGCAGCCGGGTTTGCCAATCTTGCCCGTGACGAGGCTCAGATTAATATAGCTGAGCGTATGTTCAACCCCGTTCACTTGCTGCTCAAGGCCGCGCGCCGTGAAAATCATGCCGGTCTCCGCCTGAGCAAACCCGCGAGCCACTGTGCGAATAACTTCCATCGGTATGCCGGTATAATGCGACACGTTATCTGGAGAGAAGGGGCGTACTGCTTTGCGGACATCCGCCAATCCGTTCGTATGTTCTTCCACAAAACGTTTATCATATAAACCTTCCTCCAGAATGACATGCATCAGACCGCTCGCGAAGACAGAGTCGAAACCAGGCTGCAAGTTGATATGGATATCCGCGATCTTGGAGGTCATCGTTCGCCTAGGGTCGATGGTGACGATAACGGCGCCTTGCTTCTTCGCTTCGAGCAAATAAGGGACCATCGTCGGCTGGCATTCCGCCATATTGGTACCGGTCAGAATGATGTACTTCGCCTTCGGAATCTCGTCGAGCGCCACATTCAAGCCACGATCCACGCCAAAAGCACGCGTCTGCGCAGCGGCAGCCGAAGACATGCAGTACCTCCCATTGTAATCGATATATTTGCTCCTCAGCGCTACCCGAGCGAATTTGCCGAGCAAATAACAAACTTCATTCGTTAGTGAGCCGCCGCCGAACACGGATACGGCATCATTCCCATACTTCTGCTGAATTGCCTTAATGCGTACCGCAATATCTTCCAGCGCATCGTTCCAGCTTGCAGATTGCCACGAAGCACTAGCATTCCCAACCGGTGCCGGAGCAATGCGGCGCATCGGAGACAGCAGTCGCTCCGAGTGGACGACATGGCCGAGCGCATTCAGCCCTTTCTGACAAAGCCGGCCTGTCGCAACAGGGAAGAGTTGGCTCGCCTTCACTTCCCAGCCGATCTCGTTCTCGGCGCGGATAAGATCCATCCCGCACTGCATGCTGCAGTAGCAGCAGTGCGAATATAGCCGATCTGCCTTCGAGGAGGCAGCGGCAGCGAGCGGCAACAGCGCCATCGTGATTCCCCCTTTTGCTTCAAGCTTCAAGGTCCGAGCCCCAAGCTCCCAATTCCGAACCGACTATCTACGACGCAATTGTGGATCCCCCAGCATCTGTGGCAGCGGCTTTGCGCCCAATGGTGAACCAAGTCCGTTTCCATGAACCCTGCGCAGCCATGATGAGTCCGATGCAGACGAGTGCGACCCCGCTCAGGATAAGAAATCCCGGCGTGTAGGAGCCGGTTGAAAGCTTCAAGCTGCCAAGTATATTCGGCAGGAAGTATCCGCCTAAGCCGCCGGCAGCGCCGACGATGCCAGTTACGATGCCGAGCTCGCTCTTGAAGCGCTGAGGGACAAGCTGGAATACGGAGCCGTTGCCCATGCCAAGCGCCATCATCCCGATAAACAGCAGCGGCAGAATGAGGTAGAGCGGAGGGAGGGACGCGATGAACGCCATCATCAGTGCGGCCATGCCATAGAGGGCGAACAGCATGCGGATGCCGCCGAACTTATCGGCCAGCCAGCCGCCAACCGGGCGGAAGAAGCTTCCGGCGATAACGCAGATCGTTGTGAAATCAGCCGCGTGCACGGGGCTTAATCCGTACTGCGTATTGAAGAATATCGTGAGATAGTTAGACATGCCTACGAATCCGCCGAAGGTAACGCCGTATAAGAGACAGAACATCCACGTGTCACGCTGCTTCAGAACAGTGCCGTAGTCGGATAGCTTGCGCGGCGACGGCTGATTCGGGCTGTCCTTGGCGAAGAGGGTGAACACGACGAACACGACGGTGATCGGGATCAAGGCGAGACCGAAGACGACATGCCAAGATCCGAAATGTTCTGCAATCCGATTTGCGAACAGCGTGGTGAAGACGGTGCCGCTGTTCCCGGCACCTGCAATGCCCATCGCAAGGCCTTGATATTGGGGCGGATACCAGCGGCTCGCCAGTGGAAGGGCAGCTGCGAACGAAGCGCCGGCAATACCAAGGAGCAATGCAACGATGTACAGTTCACTTAGCGAGTCGGCGAACTTCCATCCCCAGATAAGGGGGATAACCGTTAAAATCATCCCGATTTGTCCGGTACGTTTGGGCCCGATGACGTCCGTCATATAGCCGAGCACAAGACGCAGAATCGAGCCTCCGAGTACGGGGAGCGCGACCAGATTTGCTTTTTGCGCAGCGTCCATCTGGTAATCGTTCATAATAATGACGGCAAGCGGTCCGAGCAGCACCCAAATCATGAAGCTCGTGTCAAAGTACAGGAAAGCACTAGTCAGCGTGGGGGTATGCCCGCTCTTCAAAAAACTCTCTCGATTCATCGACATAATCAATCAATCTCCTCTCTAAATTACCGCTATCCAAACAAACAAAAGGCCGCACTGCAGTCGTCTTACCTGCAATACGGCCTCATCGCCACTGGCAGCACTTCGGTGTGCGTGCCAACTATTTCATTCGCAAGACTCACATCATTGTGAGCTTAGTTGCATTATATGCGTGATGAAAACTTGATGTCAATATAGCTAACATAATATTTTGCTACCCATGGATCAATTGATACACCTTGACGATCGAAGCGGCAATATCGCCGATCCGTTTCCGTTCATTCATTGCCTGCTTGCGCAGAAAATCATACGCTTCAGCTTCGGATATGCCCTTTACCTCACATAGCACGGCTTTCGCTTGGTCAATCCACTTCCGTTCTTCGAGCCTCATCATCAGCTGTTCGCGTTCTTCCGCCCAATGCTTGCGCTGCTGGAAGATGCGGAGGCCCCATTGCAAGGCGAGCTTCATTTCGCTCACTGTCATGGAAGGAAATAAGACGCCATCTGGTGAATAGCCCCAGTCGGTCTGCTTTAGTGCGGCTTCCTCGGAGCATAGCCAGTAGATAGGCAACCTCCTCATACTAATGATCGCTGACTGCCAATCGACGAGATTGGCATGCGGAACGTGAAGGACGGTTGCATCCGCGATGTGAATATGATGCTGGATTTCGCTGGTTGTCGCTGCGCGGTACAGCTTATGGCAGCTTTGCTGAAGATGAGGAGGAGATGGGATGGCGCGTGATCCTGGTTCGATAAGAAGAATGGTTTTCGGAATAACAATCACCTCGCAAAGATGGCATTATTGCCAGACAAACAGATGTTACAGAGAAAATATGTAATCTAATATAACATCAATCGCAGGTTTAGTCGATGGCCAAATGAATGATCTCTTGTGAATTGTACGAACATGTCCATTTTCAGAAAATTCATGTTATGTTTATTGACACATAAAAGGTCCGAAGCTATACTTAAGCCAAGAATATGAATTGGATGGCACAACGGCGTGCCGCTTCCTATGGCAATGAAGCCTATCCTGCTTGTCATGATGACAGCGGGGTAGGCTTCTATGTTTTTATACGAGGAGTGGAAAGCGATGAAACAACGACTAGTCATGATCGGCAATGGAATGGCCGGCGTTTCGTTCGTGGAGCAGCTGCTGAAGCTGAACCCGAATCGGTATGAGATTACGATTATCGGCGCTGAGCCGTATCCGAATTATAACCGGATTATGCTCTCGTCCGTACTCGCTGGCGATGCGAGCATGCAGGATATTATCCTGAATGACTGGGATTGGTACCGCGACAATCATATCACGCTTCACACGGGAGAGACCGTCACCAAGATTGATTCGGCGGCAAAGGAAGTCGTCACCGACAAAGACGCTGCCATTCCTTATGATGAGCTGGTGCTTGCGACAGGTTCATTGCCGTATATGCTTTCGCTGCCAGGAGCGGATAAGGAAGGGGTTATTGCTTTCCGAGATATTAAAGATTGCGAGACGATGATCGAAACGGCAAAGCATTACCGCAAAGCCATAGTAATTGGAGGCGGGCTGCTTGGTCTTGAAGCGGCAAGCGGCTTGATACATCTGAATATGGAAGTCAGTGTCGTTCATAAGCATGCGCACATTATGGAACGTCAGCTCGATGCAACTGCATCATTCATGCTGCAAGAGGAGTTGGAACGTCAAGGGATGCGCTTCTTATTGCAAAAGCAATCTGACTCCATTCTCGGTGATGCCAGAGTGAGGGGGCTTCGTTTCCAAGACGGCACGGAGGAGCTCGCGGATCTGATCGTAATGGCTGTTGGAATCCGGCCGAATGTTCAGCTTGCCAAGAAGAGCGGCATCGAGGTGAACCGCGGTATCGTCGTGGACGATTATATGCAGACGAGTGAAGCGAATATCTATGCAGTCGGCGAATGCGTGGAGCACAGAGCGACGACAATTGGGCTTGTCGCTCCTCTATATGAGCAAGGCGCTGTTCTCGCGAAGAAGCTTGCCGGCGTTACGGTTGACGGTTACAAAGGGTCTGTTGTTTCTACGAAGTTGAAGGTTTCGGGCGTGCATGTATTTTCAGCAGGGCGCTATGAGGATGGACCGGGGACGAAAGCGCTTCGTGTGCAGGATGACCTTGAAGGCGTATATAAGAAAATCGTGTTCGATCATGGCAAAGTGGTCGGCGCGGTTCTGTTCGGAGATACGAGCGAAAGCTCCAAAGTGTACGCAGCCATTCGAAGCGGCGAGGATTATACGGGCCGCGAGAAAGAGATTTTATTCGGCGGCGCAGGTTCCCCTGGCGGCCGAAGCGCTAGCCCGATTGACCTTGCGGCAGCGATGAGCGGCGACGAGATCGTCTGCGGCTGTAACGGCGTCGCGAAGGACACCATTGTGTCTGCGATTATGGAGCGAGGCTGCGTCAGTGTCGGCGAGATTAAAGCATGCACCAAAGCATCGGGCAGCTGCGGCACATGCAAGCCGGTCGTGGAAGCGATTCTGACGGCAACCATCGGCTCGGAGCAGGTCGCTCCCGTGAAGGAAGGAATCTGCGGCTGTACCTCGCTTACACGCGATGATGTTGTCGAAGCCATTCGCCGGATGAGGCTCACGACGACGAAGGAAGTGATGCATGTCCTCGAATGGAACAATCCGGAGGGCTGCTCCAAGTGCCGCCCGGCGCTCAATTATTACATCGGCATGATTTATCCGAAGGAGCACGAGGATGAGCTGGAATCCCGTTTTGTCAATGAGCGCAATCATGCCAACATTCAGAAAGACGGGACATTCTCGGTCGTTCCCCGGATCTATGGCGGTGTGACGACGCCGGAGGACTTGAAGAAGATCGCAACTGTCGCAGAGAAATATCACGTACCGCTGGTCAAAATCACCGGCGGTCAGCGGATCGACCTTCTCGGCGTGAAGAAGGAAGATCTTCCGAACATGTGGAAGGACCTCAACATGCCATCGGGCTATGCATACGGCAAAGCGCTGCGGACGGTCAAAACATGCGTCGGCAATACCTTTTGCCGGTTCGGGACGCAGGATGCGATCAAGATGGGGATCGATTTGGAGAAGAAATTCGAGCGACTGAATACGCCGCATAAGGTGAAGCTTGCTGTATCCGGCTGCCCCCGCAACTGCGCGGAAGCGACGATCAAGGACCTCGGCGTTGTTGCAATCGACGGCGGATGGGAGCTCTATGTCGCGGGCAATGGCGGGATGCGCGTTCGGGCAGCCGATCTGCTCACGAAAGTCAAGACAGAAGAAGAGGTACTCAAGTGGACCGGTGCTTACTTGCAGTACTACCGCGAGACGGCGAACTTCGGCGAACGGACGAGTGAATGGTCGCTCCGCGTTGGACTCGAGACGATTAAGAAGGCGCTGGCGACTCAAGAGGACCGCGATGCACTGAATGCGCGAATCGATGTCACGCTTGGTCAGACGCAGGATCCGTGGAAGCAAATCTTGGAGAACGAAGATCTCCGTAATGCGTTCGATGCACTGACAGCGCCGGTATCTTCGGAAGCGGCCGCGAGCAGCGAATCGGGTGCAGCTTATAAGAAGGGGGGCGGCCAAGGATGAATGAAATCATCATCGGACATGTGTCCGAATTTCCTGAACGCAGAGGGCGTGTCGTCCGTTTAGGCGAGCTCGAGCTTGCCCTGTTCAAGCAATCCGACGGCACCGTTGCCGCGATTGAGAACCGTTGTCCGCACAAAGGCGGCAAATTGTCGGAGGGCATAGTATGCGGGAGCCACGTCTATTGTCCGTTGCACGACTGGAAAATCAGTTTGAATGACGGACTGGTGCAAGCGCCGGACGACGGTTGCGTGCAGACGTTTCCGGTCTTCATCGATGAGAGGGATAACGTAGTTCTGCAGATCGAGCTCAAGGAGTCCAAAGTATCGTAGCGTAGAGAGGGAGTGCGGGTATGGCAAGACTAGATGGCAAAATCATTGCGGTGACCGGTCCTCGCAAAGCGGAGGAGTTGAGCCGCATGATCGGCAAATTCGGCGGTACAGCTGTTATTCGTCCAGCTCAAGGCACTGTTTTTCTCGACGATACCCAGATTGAATTGCAGCTTCGGGCGCTCATTGATCAGCCAGCTGATTGGCTCGTGCTCACGACGGGAGCCGGGACAGAAGCGCTTATGCTTACCGCGGAAAATCTCGGCTTAGCTGAGCCATTCCTGGCAGCGCTTGGCCGAATGAAGCTCGCAGCGCGCGGATACAAGACAGTCAATGCGCTCCGCAAGCTTGGTCTGACGCCTGAAGTTCGCGATGATGACGGCACAACAGCCGGACTGCTGCGGGCGCTCGACGATGGTTATGATCTACGGGGCAGCCGAATTGCGCTTCAGCTGTATGGAGATCCCGCGCCGAAGCTCACTGCAGAGCTGGCGCAGCGGGGCGCTGTATGCGAAGAGCTACTGCCATACCGGCATGTTCCGCCTGCAGATGAGGTTATTGAGCAGCTACTGCAGGAGATCATTCACGGACAGATAGATGCGGTCACGTTAACGAGCACGGTTCAGGTTCGTTTTGTGATGGGATGTGCGGAGAGGCTGGGCGTAGCAGAAGCGGTTCGTGATGCTTTTGCAGATCGGGTGCTCGCAGTGGCGATTGGCAAAGTGACCGCCGAAGCGATGCGGGAAGAAGGCGTATCGCGTGTCTTGTATCCGGAGGAAGAGCGTATGGGCAATATGCTCGTCGCCATGAGCAAGTATTACAATGAAGCTGGCGAGCGACTACTTGCTGCGAATTAGTTAAGAAGAACCGCTGCTGCAGCGGTTCTTTTTGCTGCATGGAAAAAGCTGTCGATCATCTCCTCATTTTATGCTAACTTAGTAGAAGAATGGAAGTACAAGAGCAAGCAGCATGAACGCAGCAGGAGGATAACAATGAGAATCGGACTGGCGCAAACGAGATTTCCTTCAAGCCTTCAAGACGGATTAGCCGCTGTAACGGAAATGCTCGCCAAAGGGGCGCAGCAGCAATGTGACGTTATTTGTTTTCCCGAATCGATACTGCCCGGGCTCCGAGGTGTCGGTTACGAGGTTGAGCCTTACGATCATGAGCGCATGACAGCAAGCATAGAACAGGTGCGCGAGCTGGCGAAACGGCATGGAATCGCAGTCATTTTGCCGACAGAATGGCAGGACGAGCTAGGCTTGCACCTGGTCGCCTTCGTCATCTCGGCTGAAGGGGAGCTGCGGGGCTATCAGACGAAGAACCAGATCGATCCCGATGAAGATCAGTTCGGTTATACGGCTGGAGCAGGCAGACAAATCTTCGAGCTTGGCGGCGTGAAGGTTGGCATTGTCATCTGCCACGAGGGCTGGAGATATCCAGAGACTGTACGTTGGGCGGCGCTTCGAGAGGCAAGCATCGTCTTCCATCCGCATTTTACAGGCGCGGTGTCGCAGCCTGCCTTCTTCCAGCATACGATGATGTGCCGCAGCAACGAGAATCAGATCTTCATGGCGAGCGTGAATTATGCGCTGCCTGATCAAGGCAGCGGCACCGTTATCATCGCACCTTCAGGGGAACAGATATGTGCTTCTGAGCTTGGCGCAGAGCAGCTCGTCGTGTGCGATATGCATCCCGAGGAAGCAACAAGAAGACTTCCGCTTAGGATGAGGCCAGAACTGCTTGTTTAATGAAGGAGGATGATTCCGAATGACGACTCAATATGTTTGGTCGGGCTCCAAGGTCAGGCTGCGTCCGGTTAAGCCGGAGGATTGGGAAAACTACCACAACAATGATCTCGATTCCGAGAACGCGCGATTATGCGACGAGATTCATTTTCCTCGTTCGGATGAAGGGACTCAGAAGTGGGCGGAGGAACAATCGAATAACGTGACGGACGGAGACAATGTGTTTCTGGCGATTGAAACGCATGATGGAACACTCGTAGGGAGTATGAATACTTGGGGCAGCAATGCTCGGACCGGAACCTTCAAATACGGCATTTCCATCTTTCGAGACCACTGGCGCAACGGTTACGCTACGGATGCTGTGAAGACGCTGCTGCGCTATTACTTCGAAGAGCTCCGGTATCATAAAGTAAATGCGCATGTGTATGCGTTTAATGATAGGTCAGCTGCGTTCCAGGAACGACTTGGCTTCAAGCTCGAAGGTACACTGCGCGATATGATTTATACGAAGGGCCGCCATTATGATGAGTACATATATGGACTTACGAAGGCTGAATTCGAACAACTTCATGGATAACGTCAATAAGACTGCCAATATAGGCAGTCTTGTTCTTTTTAGTCACTTGTTCCGTGGGCTGTAGCGGCAGCATAATCGGTACTAAATAGATTGTGTGATAGTTGATCGAAAGGGGTTGCGGGTTGATGTCTAAAGTGACGGCCGCGCTTATCGGAGCTGGTCAACGAGTTGCTCGCGCATACGATCCGTACGGGCTCGAGTTCCCAGAGGAGCTGCAGCTTCGTGCGCGGGAATTGGCGGAACTCCGAGACCTCCAGCCCAATGATTCTGTCCAAGAGCTTCCATGATATGGATGTGCTGCTGTGGCTCGCAGATGCGGACTGCACGAAGGTGTCGTCCTTCGGGTCGCTGACGCATTTTCGCGAAGAGCATGCTCCGGAAGGGGCGCCGCTCCGCTGCACGGACGGCTGTCCCGTGGAGAACACCTGCCCTTATTACGCGCCGAGAATGTACTCGAACGCGAGGATTGGGCTGGTCTTGCGATTGGCAAAGTGGTCAGCGACGATATCAGCAGGGAAGCGGTCATGCACGAGCTGCGGGTTGGACCGTATGGGAGATGCGTCTACCGCTGCGACAATAATGTCGTCGATCACCAGGTTGTCAATCTGGAGTTCGCGAATGACGTGACCATTGTGTTCACGATGTGCGCCTTTACGATGGAAGGCGGCAGAACGATGAATATGATGGGCACCGGCGGGCAAATTCGCCACATATGGAGAAGAATGTCATTGAGTTATCGAACTTCTCGACCGGCGAAACGAAGACGATCGCAATCGATGCGCCGATTGAAGGGCACGGCGGCGGTGATTATGGCATTATGCGCGACTTCGTTAAGTTGGTGAGCGGAGGTGGAATACGGCGAGACTGACAGGAGCGCAAGTGTCGGTTCAAAGTCATCTGATGGCTTTTGCAGCAGAAAAGTCACGTCTGGAAGGCAGAGTTATTCACTTGAAGGAGTATCGGCAAGAGCTGCTAGGCTAAGCTGGAAGCTGAAAAAACGGTCCTTGAAATGAATAAAACCGACTCTGAACTGAGTGAAAACTGACCAAAACATGTTGAGAAACTAGCTGAACCAAACAGTTATTTGGTCATTCCAACTCAAAAGTGACCTTTATGTTACAAGCACTGTCGAGTGCTCTTTCAACCTTGTCGAACACCGGCCAATTTCAGGAAATTACCCGACAGCATCGGTCAATTTCGAATTAGGTCCTTAGTCCCATGGTTCTAAGTACCTGTATGTGTATTTGGAAGAGCAAACGATTTCATTGCTGGATTTTAACGAATTAAATACATGTAATTGGAAGAAGAGACATGGGACATCGCCATTAGATGCGCCTATGTCTCTATTTTTTTTATGCAGCACCGTTCGAGCAATTTTTCAGCCGGATCCTTATATAATGCGTAAATGTGCGGTAGATGTTTAGCGAGTTTGAGAGTGGCCGCAATGAAGAAAAGGGGGTACGTTGTCGTTTGGAAGAAATCATTCGATTAAGGAATGAAGGGTTGTCTCAGCGGGAAATTGCAGCGCGTCTTGGCATTACCAGCAGCAAGGTTAGGTATCATTTGGCGAAGCATGGACTATTACCGCAAGGCAGCCGAAATAATGGAAGTGGAAGAGTGGAAGAAGCTGCTGGGTTCCCTGATGTGGACTTCGCTTATTTACCCGAGTCTGTAACTCTCGATGAGGACAGGCTTGTGCTGCTCCCGAAGGATCCCAAGACTCTCTATGTATATTGGAAGCTGACTGAGCGGCGTATTCGGATGATCGAGCAGCATTTTCACTGTGCATGGCATGAGCTGCCCAAATGGCTGCGGGTGTATGACGTATCATACATAACGTTCAATGGCGATAACGCGAATCGGACATGGGATATTCAAGTGGGCAATGAAGCGGACAACTGGTTTATGAGGGATATGTCGGCAGGAACGGCTTACTGTGTTGATTTCGGCACGACGTCGCTTGATGGCAGATTCATTACGCTGCTTCGTTCAAATGCGGTCGAGACGCCAAGGCTGAATGACGAGCGCCACACTGTTGACAAGGGCAGCGTCTGGGCAAGCGCCGAGCCGGTTAAGCAGCCTGAATGGGCTGCAGCGTTCACCGGATACTCCATTACAGAATAAACCATCGGAAAGGAAGTCTACTGTGGAAAAAGGATATCTCTCCGTCGTCCTTCACGCGCATCTGCCATTTGTGCATCACCCCGAAAGCGAACGATTCATTGAGGAACGCTGGCTGTTCGAAGCCATTACCGAAACGTATATTCCGCTGCTCGACATGATGGAAGGGCTTGTCCGCGATCAAGTCGCGTTTCAGCTGACGATGTCGATGACACCGACGCTGCTGACGATGCTCGCAAGCCCGCTGTTGCAGGAGCGGTATATCAAACATATGGATCGACTTATCGCGCTTGCGGATAAGGAGATTGCTAGAGTTCAAGAAGATGAAGCGCTGCTGCCAGTGGTCATGATGTATGCGGAGAAATTCAGCCATACGAAGAGACGCTTCGAGCAAGCGTACAATGGCTGCATCATTGATGGCTTCAAAGCGATGTCGGATCTCGGACATTTGGAGCTGATCACCTCATCTGCAACGCATGCTTTCTTGCCTTATATCCGCACCGAACAAGCGCTGCGGGCACAGGTTGAGAACGCCGTACGCGTTCATACGAAGTACCTCGGCAAGGCGCCGCGCGGGATTTGGCTGCCGGAATGCGGGTACAAACCGGAGCTCGATCACGTGCTGCGTGAGTTCGGTATCCAGTACTTCATGACTGACAGTCATGTGTTCCATAACGCTGATCCGTCGCCAATACAGGGCGTATACGCGCCGATCGTGACGCCTGGAGGCATTGCCGCATTCGCGCGCGATCAAGAAACGTCGAAGCAAGTATGGAGCGCGCAAGAAGGTTATCCGGGCGATTACGACTATCGGGAATATTACCGAGATATCGGCTTTGACCTGGATATGGATTATCTCAATCCGCATATGCCGATCGAAGACTTCCGATTGAACACTGGGATGAAATACTACCGGATCACGGGTCCGAACATGGAGAAACAGATCTACCAACTGGATTGGGCGCGGCAAAAAGCTGCTCAGCACGCGGGCAACTTCATGTTTAATCGCGAGAAGCAAATCGAACATCTCGCGGGTAACATGCACCGCAAGCCGATCATTATCGCATCATATGACGCGGAGCTCTTCGGTCACTGGTGGTACGAAGGTCCTATGTGGCTGGAGGAGCTGTTCCGCAAGATCGCTTCCGAACAGCAGACGGTGAAGCTCTCCACGCCTGCTGCTTATTTGGATGAATATCCCGTTAATGAGCAGTGCCAGCTCGCTTTCTCGACCTGGGGAAGAGGCGGATATGGCGATGTTTGGCTGAACGATACGAATCAGTGGATCTATCGTTATCTGCACGATATGGAAGCGCAGATGATAGAGCTGGCAGATCGCTATCCGGCGGCAGATGGCTTGACCCGTAGAGCGCTCGACCAAGCGGCTCGCGAGCTGCTGCTGGCACAGTGCAGCGATTGGCCGTTCATTATGGACAATCGGACAATGGTCGACTACGCCATTAGACGGGTGAACAACCATGTCGGACGTTTCGGTCGACTCTATGAAATGATGATTTCCGGTTTAATAGACGAGCGCTGGCTGGCAGAAGTAGAGAAGCGAGATGCTATTTTCCCGGAGCTTGACTATCGTGTCTATCTTTCTGGCAGATATGCGGGCAGCAGTAACGTCGTGACAATGCTTGATTCGAAGCCGTCAGGCTTCAAGGTTCTCCTGCTGGCATGGGAATACCCGCCGATGATCGTCGGGGGATTATCCAGGCATGTATACGACCTGAGCCGGATGCTCGCTGAGCTTGGCACAGAAGTGCATGTCGTCACCTCGCATGTAGATGGCTACCCGTCCTATGAGGAGCAGGGCGGAGTTCATGTTCACCGCGTGGGGACGTATCAAGGGTCCAACATTTCATTCATGGAATGGATCCTCCAGCTGAATCTGGCTATGACCGATTACGCTTCCCATTTGATCAGCAACTACGGCGTGTTCAATCTCATCCACGCGCATGACTGGCTGGTGAATCAAGCGGCGAAGGCACTTAAATATAAGTTCGGCTTACCGCTCGTTGCGACAATTCATGCGACGGAGCATGGACGCAATCAAGGTATTCGCACGGAGCTGCAGCATCAGATCCATCATCAAGAGTGGGAGATGACGTACGAAGCGTGGCGCGTCATCGTGTGCAGCAGCTACATGGAGGAGGAACTGCGTTCGCTCTTCCAGCTGCCGGTAGACAAGATTGACATTATCCCGAACGGCGTCATTACGGAGCATTTCCAGGCTGATGAAGAGATGGCTGCGGAAACACATGCGCAATTTGCAACGCCGGATGAGAAAATCATTTTCTATGTCGGCCGGATGGTCCGCGAGAAAGGTGTCCACATTCTTCTCGAGAGCATTCCAGCTGTGCTCGAGGCATGTCCGGAAGCAAAGTTTGTGCTGGCTGGCAAAGGACCGATGCTTGATGAGCTGAAATCCCGCGCTGCCGAGCTCGGCATTACCGACAAAGTGTGCTTCCCCGGATTCATCGACGACAGCACCAGAAATCGGCTCTTCCGCGCAGCGTACACCGCTGTATTCCCAAGCCTCTACGAGCCGTTCGGCATCGTAGCGCTTGAAGCGATGGCAGCGCAGCTGCCGGTTATCGTATCCGGCGTCGGCGGACTCGCAGAGATCGTCGAAGACGGCGAAGACGGTTATACCGTCCTGCCGGGAGATATTCCTTCGCTTTCGTCGCGCCTGATCATGATGCTGCAAGATGAGGACAATGCGAACGCGATGGCGTTGAACGCATTTCATAAAGTAATCGATGACTATGATTGGAACACCATTGCAAGAGAAACGATCGGCACTTATCGCCGAGTGTTGCTGGAACAATCACAGCTGCAAGTTAGCCGGGAAGCGGCTGCAACTATCGAAACTACAGGAGGGCTACAATGAAAGCTGTCATAATGGCTGGTGGAAAAGGAAACCGTCTTCGTCCCTTAACGAGCAATACCCCAAAACCTATGGTTCCTCTCTTGGACCGTCCGGTCATGGAATATACGATCGCGCTGCTGAAGAAGCATGGCATTACCGACATTGCGGTTACGGTGCAGTATATTCCAGAAGCGATTCGGAATTATTTTGACGATGGATCGGATTTCGGCGTCCGTCTTCACTATTTCGAGGAGCAAAGCCCGCTCGGCACAGCCGGCAGCGTGAAGAATGCAGAACAGTTTCTGGATGAAACGTTCATCGTCATCAGCGGCGATGCGCTCACGGATTTCGATCTGACTCGTGCAATTAACTATCACCAGGAGAAGGGCTCGGTTGCGACGCTCGTCCTGACGCAGGTCGACAGCCCGCTTGAATTCGGCGTTGTGATGACGGATGAGAATGGCCGCATCAATCGTTTCCTGGAGAAGCCGAGCTGGGGCGAAGTGTTCAGCGACACGGTCAACACGGGCATCTACATTCTTGAGACCGAGGTATTCCAATACTCCGAGAAGAATCAGGAGTTCGACTTCAGCAAAGATTTGTTCCCGATGCTGATGAAGAATAACCGTCCGATGTACGGCTATGTGGCAGATGGTTATTGGTCGGATATCGGCAACCTGACGCAATACCGCCAGACGCAATTCGATATGCTGGAGGGCAAAGTCGCGATCGAGCTGCCTGGCCGTGAAATCGCGCCTGGCGTATGGGCTGGCGACCGTGCGAAGATCGATCCGACCGCTTCGATTGTCGGACCTGCTTATATCGGGGAGCGCAGCGTAATCGGCAAGCATGCCATCATCGGAGAGTACACCGTTGTTGGCGGCGGGTCGATGATTTTGGATCGTGCATCCGTCGAGAGAACGGTGCTCTGGAAGCACAATATGCTGGATAACAACGTGGAAGTGAAGGGCGCAACGCTGTGCCGCAATGTCATTAGCCGGTACGGCGCTTCGATCAATGAAGAAGCCGTGCTCGGCGATAATTGCGTGGTCGGTGTGCACAGCGTCGTTGGTTCCGGTGTCAAGATGTTCCCGAACAAGTCAGTCGAAGACAATGCCGTATTGAAGCACTCGCTCATCTGGGGCGAGCACGCGACGAAGACGATCTTCGGAGAGTTCGGCGTCAAAGGGGCATGCAACGTCCAGATGACGACCAGCTTCGTCAATCGGCTGTCGATGGCGCTAAGCACGGCGCTTCCGATGGGCGTTACAGTCGGCATCGGACATGACGCGGCGCCTTTCGCCGAGTTAATGGCGGAAGCGTTCGCGGCAGGACTTCATGCAGCGGGCATCAACACGTACCATTTTGGCGCGGTTACTTCTTCGATCACCCGTTATGCGGCATGCCACCTTGATTGCACGGCGGGTATCTATATTCGGATGACAGAGGAAGACGGCGAAGAGCAAGCGGTCATCGAGTTTCTGGATGAGCAGGGGCTGCCGATTACGAAAGCGATGGAGCGCAAACTCGAGAATGCCTACTTCCAGGAGGATCAGCGCATCATCAAGCCAAGCGAGGTCGGCCGAAAGCGCACTTGCCCTGCAGTGGGCCGCTTATATCGCCGGGATCTGCTTGAATCGGTCGACACCCAAATCATCGAAAGCCATTCCTATAAAGTGGTCACGGTGTACAATGGTCACAACTTGAATAATGTGCTGCCGGAGTTTCTGCAAGAGCTGGGCTGCCGCGTTATTCAGTTGAACGGCGTCATTACGGAGCCGTCGGAACTGGCACACTGGGTACGTGACAATGGCGCTGATTTTGGAATGATGCTCGACACGAACGGGCAGCGGATCCAACTGGTGACGGAGCTTGGCGAGGTCATCTCGGATGAGCTTACGCATATGCTGCAAATGCGCATTCAATTGCAAGCCTCGAAGGATGAAGTCATTCATGTACCGGTTCATTTCCCGGACATTGCCGAGCTGATGGTCACGCAGAGCAACCGCAAGGTGATGCGTACCAAATCGGACATACGGTCCATTCTGGAGAGCTGCCAGCATAACGGCTTCCACGTCTATCTTGACGGCATTTATACACTTGTTCGCTTGATGGAGATCATGGCATTCATGGGTGTGTCGCTGTCCGAGCTGATTCAGACGATTCCGGCTTTTGCGCTGCTGAAGGAGAAAGTCGATTGCCCATGGTCCGAGAAAGGGAAGGTAATGCGGCATTTGATGCAGGAGACGAAAGGCAAGCACGTTGAGCTCATCGACGGCATCAAGATCTTCCACGAAGAAGGCTGGACGCTCATTCTCCCAGATAATGAGAAGCCAATTTTCCAAGTATATGCAAATGCGGAGTCGCAGCTTGCGGCGAAGCAGATGGCCGCTTCTTATGCGGATAAGATTCGGAAGTACCGCAGCAGCTAGAATTAGGAATATCGAGGGAAGCCACATCCAATTCGGATGTGGCTTTTGTTCTATACCCATGAATAGGAAAGGAGAAAAATATAGATAATTGTGAAGAAAGGTTGTCTAAATTGCAAAGACTTATTAAAATACAGGTAGGGTAGGAGATATGATGCTGCTGCCTCCAGATAAGAGTGAACCTTATGGAAGCTAACGACAAACAAGTTCAGAACGAGCTTACAAGCCACATCGGCAGATTGCTGCGCGATGCATTCGGCAAAGGACCGCAGTCCATCTACGTCAGCGTAAACCGACCTTTCGTGGTCATTTATCTTCGTAATTTTCTTTCACCAACGGAAAAGATTTTACTTCAACAAGATCAGATCTATTCGATTCAGAGTACGAGAGATTTGTTAATGAAGTCGTTATTTCCAGAAATGAAAGCTTATATATTGCTGCTAACGGGTCTCAATATCCAGGAGTTCTATTATGATTGGGGCTTGCACAATCAATCCGGAATTATGGTTGGCATAGATTGCGATGACGAGCATCCTCACTCAGTTAACGTGCACGAAACGTATGCGGGCCAGGAGGAGCTTCACCAAGAGATTGATCTAATCAGCCATAACGTGGAGAAGAAACCTGAGAAAACTTATTCGTACAAAATCAATGACCGGACCATTCTGGTCATACGAAACGGAATTCTCATCAGCATCGAAAAAGAATTGATCCGGATTGGACAAGAAGAAACGCTGAAGCTGGCTAAACGCAATTTAGAGAAAGGCCATCTTCACCGGAACAATCGATTCAGCAAGATGTTAAATGCAGGTGTTGTAGATGTATTCGTGGACTGGGATTTCCATCTCGATAAATCGGTCATCGTCCTCATCCTGCATCCAAGTTCATAATAGGTCTTAATGAGACAGAGACAGCGCTGGACATAAGCCTAAATAAGAGCCCTCGATTAGAGCTCTTGTTTAGGCTTTTTTTGATCCCGTATTCTTTAACTTTTCAGAAGGAGTGCTTTTATTGTATATGAACCATTCGTATGAATCTGAACATGATGGGAGTTTCAAATATAATCATATCCCGGAAGAGTTCTGGCAGTTATTCGAGATCTCACCAGGTGGCGTATCGATCGGTACAGATCCGCACTGCACAACGATTATCCATAATCGTAAAGCGTCTCGCATGCTGCGCATTCCAGCCGGAGGGTTCTTCTCACATTCATCCTTCAAGCCGCCAAGCGTAAAGGTGTTTCGCGACGGAATCGAGCTTCTGCCGCATGAAATGCCGATGCAGCGTTCCGGCGTAGATGGAGAAGAGGTCCAGGATGAAGTGCTTGAGTTTGTATGGCCAGACGGATTCCGAACGGTATCCGTCTGGAATTCCATCCCGATTCTGAATAAGGAAGATCGAGTGGTTGGCGTACTGGCGACAACAGAAGAGATTACGCGATATGTCCTGCGAGAGCGTGAGATGCAGTTGGATAAAATAAATCTCGAGAATGTCGTTACGGAGAAAATCGAGGAACAGACAAGGCTCCGCAGCGAAGTGGAACGTCTGGACCGATTCAGTCTCGTGGCTCAGATGGCGGCCAGCATTAGCCATGAGGTTCGTAATCCGATCTCAACCGTAAGAGGCTTCTTGCAGCTGATGCAGCGCAATCAAACTTACAATGACAATTATTATAAGCTCATCATTAGCGAGCTGGACCGTGCGAATGAGATCATTGGCAACTTCCTATCTCTATCGAAGCAGAATGATTCCGCTGAAAGGCTTGAGAAGGACCTCGCCGAAACATTAGGATTCATACTGCCTTTATTGGAAGCAGACGCGCTTATGATGGGGAAGAAGGTATCATTTATCGAGAAGTCGGTCACGCCTGTTCGACTGAATTCGAAGGAGATTCAGCAAGTGCTTATCAATCTGGTGCGCAATAGTCTGGAAGCGTCCGAAAAAGGGACCACCGTAGTCGTGGAGATGTTCGAGAATGAAGCGAGCATAGGCTTCTATGTAAAAGATGAAGGTCCCGGCATCCCGCCGGAAATCGTTGCGCAGCTGGGTACGCCGTTCCTTACGACGAAAGAGAAAGGAACAGGCCTTGGCTTATCCATTTGCTATGACATCGCGCGGAGACATGGAGCCGAGATCAGCATTGACAGCGGTGAGAAGGGAACAACGTTCAAGTTCGCATTTGCGAAACAGAAGAGTCAAAGCGCATAGGGTGTTGGACATGAATTCACTGCTTCATTCGTAAATATGGGTAGAAGTGCTGTCAGCGGAATAGGTTGCACGACCGCGAGCGCTTACAATCCATGTGGAAACGGAGCGTGAATTGATGATTCATTCTTTAAGGAGGCTGGGGCTTATCATGAGTTGTATGCTTCTAATTTTCTCCTTTGGCTTGCCGGGCAGCAAATGGCAGCCTGCCAAAGAAGCCAGTGCAGCAAGCTACACCGCTGTCGTGAACCCGAGTGTCCAGTACCAGACCTGGGAAGGCTGGGGGACGTCTCTCGCTTGGTGGGCGAATGTTATCGGCGGAGCGCCTGATTCGGTGCGCAATGATTATGCGAACAAGCTGTTTAGCGCAAGCGGCGGACTCGGTATGAACATCGTCCGGTACAACATTGGCGGCGGCGAGAATCCCGCTTACCCGAACAATATGGAGTATCGCGCGCGCGTGCCGGGATATAAGGCGTCTGCGGCAGCTTCGTATGACTGGAATAGTGACGCGAATCAACGATGGATTCTGAATGCAGCGAAATCGCGTATCGCCTCGAGCGAGTTCATTGCGGAAGCATTCGCGAATTCGCCGCCTTGGTGGATGACGAAGAGCGGCAGTGTAACTGGCGGCGTCAATGCTGCGGAGAACTTGAAGGATGACATGTATGATGATTTTGCCGATTACCTCACGGCTGTTGTGAAACAGTTCCATGACAATTGGGGCATCGACTTCCGTACGCTATCGCCGGTTAACGAGCCAAGCTCCGATTATTGGTACTATGGGAATCGGCAAGAAGGCAACCGGATGTACCCGGCGAATCAGCAGGTTATGATCGGCTATCTGTATGATTCACTTGCTTCGAAGGGGCTCTCTACAGGTATCAGCGGACCGGAAGAAACGAGCATCGATCTTGCTCGTGATACGATTAACAGCTTCTCGGCAGCGACCAGAGCGAAGATGGTGCAATTCAACTCCCATACGTACGGCGGCAGTGACCGTGTCGGCTTGAATACCGCGGCTGGCGGTAAACGGATTTGGAACTCCGAGCATGGTGACGGCGATTCGACTGGACTTACGATGTCTCGTAATATTCTGTGGGATATCAAGTACATGAAGAACAGTGCCTGGGTCTATTGGCAAGTGGTCGAAACAGCAGGCAGCGGCTGGGGAATGCTCGAGACGGATCTCAACAATCCAAGCGGTGACCGTTCTGTTTACTCGGTGACGCGGAAGTATTACACGATGGGCCAGTGGAGCAAATATATTCGTCCCGGCTACAAAATGCTCGATATCAACAACGGCGACTCCATCGCAGCCTATGACAGCGTAGGGAAGAAGCTAATTATCGTCGGCATGAACGATTCTGCGTCTTCCAATACGATTACGTATGACCTGTCTCAATTTGCAACCGTTTCCGGTACGCTGACAGGCACTCGCACAAGCTCGACAGAGAACAATGCCGCATTATCCGGCCTCACGTTGTCGAATAAGCAATTTAGCGTGACATTGCCTGCAGGCTCTGTCAGCACCTTCGTCATTACGGGGGTAGACGGCATATCGAGCGGCATTGATACTACGGGATATTATAAGCTGGTGAACCGTAATAGCGGCAAACTAATGGACGTGTCCCAAGGCTCGACATCTGATGGCGCAGATGTCATCCAGTGGACCGATAATAGCGGATATAATCAGCAATGGCAGTTTGTGAGCACAGGCAGCGGCTATTATAAGCTCGTGAATCGGAACAGCGGCAAAGTGCTGGATGTTAGCGGGCAATCCACTGCCGATGGCGGCAATGTCATTCAGTACACCGATAACGGCGGTACGAACCAGCAATGGCTGCCTGTGCAGTCAGGCGGTTATTATAAGTTCGTCAATCGGAACAGCGGCAAAGTGATGGATGTCAGCGGTCAATCGACTTCCGACGGCGGAGATGTTATTCAATACACGGACACTGGCGGCAATAATCAGCAATGGCAGCTTGTAAAAGTGAATTGAAACGTTTGAAACGGATTGAAATGGAATGAAGCGGTTTGCTGCTGGTTGAAGCAGATGAGAATTAATGGTTGCATTTTCTACAGTTGTACAATACACTTGTCACAATTGAATAAACGCGGGAGCTTGCGGCAAGCAGGCTGAGAGTACGACTAAGGTGTCGTAGACCGTATAACCTGTTGGGTAATGCCATCGTAGGAAGAGTACTGCTACTAGCGTGCGTTTATTTAAACGCTCTGCCTGCGACCGATTTGTCGTAGGCGGGGCGTTTTTTTGTTGCTCCAAACGGGTTTGAATCTTGATCATGAGAGGGAGACGTGCAGCAGATGAATAATCAAGAAGTGGTACAGATTTGGTCGAAAATGAAGCAAGTGAACCCGCTCGTCCACAACATTACGAATGTGGTCGTGACCAACTTTACGGCGAACGGGCTGCTCGCGCTCGGCGCGTCGCCGATTATGGCGTACGCCAAAGAGGAAGCGGCAGATGTAGCGCGGATTTCAGGCGCGCTCGTGCTGAATATCGGCACGTTGAACAGTACGGAGATTGAAGCGATGAAGCTGGCAGGTGCTTCTGCGAATGCTAGCGGAGTACCGGTTGTGTTCGATCCGGTTGGTGCTGGCGCAACAGCGTTCCGTACGGATACGGCTAGAGATCTTATGAATACACTGCGCGTCGATATTATTCGCGGGAACGCAGCTGAAATCGCGAATGTGGTCGGCCGCGAATGGAGCATCAAAGGCGTGGATGCTGGCGAAGGAAACGGCGACGTGCTGGAGCTTGCGAAGCTGGCGGCGGAACAATTGAACTGCGTTGTCGTCATCACGGGCAAAGAAGATGTGATCGCCGATCGCTCAGGAGCTTGCGTAGTGCGCAACGGTGATGCGATTCTGACGCGCGTTACGGGAACTGGCTGCTTGCTCACATCTGTGATTGGGGCTTTCGCTGCGGTAGAGCCTGATTTCGTAAAAGCAGCGACAGCGGCGCTTGTCGTGTATGGCGTTGCGGCGGAGATCGCTGCTGCGAAGACCGCGGAGCAAGGACCAGGCAGCTTCCAGATCGAGTTCCTGAATCAGCTGGCTCGCGTGACGGAAGCAGACATTGAACGCCTTGGCCAAGCAGAACGAGTGAACGTATGACAATAGCACGCGCATTAACGATAGCAGGTTCAGACAGCGGAGGCGGCGCGGGAATTCAAGCCGACCTCAAGACATTTCAGGAGCTTCGCGCCTTCGGGATGTCGGCGATTACAGCAGTGACAGCCCAGAACACACTAGGCGTTCATGGTATTTATCCATTGTCGACAGAGGCAGTGGCGCAGCAGATCGATGCGATCGGCGAGGATCTTGGCGCTGACGCCGTGAAGACCGGAATGCTCTTCTCCAGCGAAATCATCGTCTGCGTAGCGGAGAAGCTGCAGCAGTACAAGTGGGAGAAGGTCGTCGTCGATCCGGTGATGATCGCCAAAGGCGGTGCAGCGCTGCTGCTTAACGAGTCGATTCGCGCTCTGAAGCAATCCCTGCTGCCGCTTGCTTATGTGGTGACACCGAATATACCGGAAGCGGAAATATTGACAGATATGCAGATCGTGACGATGGAGGATCGTAAGGAGGCGGCGAGGAAGCTGGCTGCATACGGTGCGAAGCATGTCGTGATGAAAGGCGGGCATGATCCTGCGGGAGCAGATGAAATTGTCGACCTGCTCTATGACGGGCGCGATTTCTATGAGTTCCGCAGCGAGCGCCAAGAGACGCGGCACACGCATGGCACGGGCTGTACATTCGCAGCGGCAATCACGGCAGAGCTGGCAAAAGGGCACTCGGTACTGGAAGCAGTGCCCGTTGCCAAAGCGTTCATTCAAGCGGCGATTGAAGACTCGCTGCACCTAGGACTTGGGCATGGCCCGACGAATCATTGGGCGTACCGGGAACGGAGGAGCAGCCGATGAGCGAATTCAAGTGGCATGATGCGGCGATTCGGAAGGCGCTGCAAGTTTATTTCATCATGGGCAGCAACAACTGTCTGAAAGATCCGATGGACGTGCTCCGAGAGGCTATCGATGGCGGCATCACCTTGTTCCAGTTTCGGGAAAAAGGGACCGGTGCGCTTAGTGGCGAACCGATGGTGGAGCTTGCGTATCGGATGCGCGAGCTGTGCCGGCGGCACGATGTACCCTTTATCGTCAATGATGATGTGGAATTGGCGATTACGGTGGATGCTGACGGCGTACACGTCGGGCAGGAGGACGAAGGCGCATCCGCGGTGCGCGAGCGTATTGGCAGCCGGCTGCTTGGCGTGTCGGCTTACAATATGGGCGAAGCCGGGGCGGCAATTTGCTCCGGCGCTGATTACTTAGGCGTTGGTCCCTTGTTCTCCACGCAAACGAAGGAAGATGCGAAGGCTGCTTCCGGTTTGCAGGTGCTGACAGAGATGCGAGGAAGCGGGATTCACATCCCGATCGTCGGCATCGGCGGTATAACGGCTGCGAATGCTGGGCAGGTCATTCACGCAGGAGCGGATGGCGTGTCGTTCATTACCGCGATCTCGCACGCGGATGATCCGACCGCTGCGGCGCGGGAGATGCGCCAGGCGGTTCATGCAGCTGGCGGCTCGACCAGCAATGCCAAGAGCGGCAAGGCAGGTGGAAGCAGATGACGACAGCGCCGTCCGAAGATATGAAGCTGGAAGTCGAGCAGCGAGTCGGCAAGCTGCAAGGCTTGCTGCTTGGACTTCAGCATGTGTTCGTTTCGAATGTGTGGCTCGATCCGCTGTTCATCGCCGCGATGATCGGCATGACACCGATCGCGACCACATCGTTTATTAATACGGTCTTCGTCGTAGCCGGACTTGTCACATTGCTGCAAGCGACGCGGCTGGCGAAGCTGCCGATCGTGCAAGGCCCATCGGCGTCCTTCGATACGCTGATGATTACGACAGGCAAGGCTCCAGGTTTAGCCGCTTCCTATGGCGGGATGCTCATTAGCGCTATTCTTGTATTTCTCCTATCCGCAACAGGTTTGATCGGCAAGCTGCGGTCATGGTTTACGCCGCTCGTATCAGGTACAGTCATCTGTATTGTCGGCGTTGTGCTTTCGCAGTTTACGATGTATGAGTTTCTCGGCGGAAGCGCCGGCGAGGAAGGCTTCCTGGATGGCACGACGTTGACGTTATCGATCACGACGGCTGCAATCGTAACCTTATTATCCGTCTTCGGCCGAGGCTGGTGGAAGCGGTATGCCTTCCTGATCGGTTTGCTAGCAGGTGATATCATTGCAGCGTTCATGAGCGGAATGGATTTCAGCAGCGTGCGCGAGGCGGATTGGTTCGGACTGCCGAAGTTTATGCCGCATGGCGCTTTTCAGTGGGATACTACCGTCATTCTTACATTCTTGGTCGCATACCTGGCAGCAATTATGGAAGCGATGGGCGTCTATCAAGCCGCTTCCGAGATAACGGATATCGAGCTGACGAACGACCGCATTAGACGCGGCTTTATCGGCGAATCAGCCGGATCCATCGTATCCTCGCTGCTCGGCGGGTTGCCGACTACGGCTTACGCACAGAACGTCGGCTTGTTACGTCTCACTCGCAGCGGCTCTCGCTACCCCGTTATATGGGCGGGCGGGCTGCTGCTGGTGCTCGGGTTCGTGCCGAAAGCAGGTGCACTGCTTGGACTCACACCTGGTGCAGTCGTCGGCGGTTTGTTCCTGCCAGCTGCAGCTGGATTGTTCATGTCTGGCATATCGCTGCTCATGAAGATGGAGCGGACGGAAGCGAACTTCACGGTTGCCGGAATTTCGCTGCTGCTTGCAATTGCGTTACCTTCGAATCTAGCCTCGCTGCCTGGTTTCTGGGGAACGCTGCTGTCGAATGCGATTCTAGTAGGCGCCTGCAGTGTGCTTGTTCTGCAGCTGCTTCTTGTGAAACTACCAAGCTACTTCAAATCGAGAGAAGCGTAGAGTTAGTTAGACCTGTGCAGTTATTCCTGTCCAGCCCGTTGCATCGCTTGATGCAGCGGGCTTTTCATATATTTGTTTTGTCAAATCTCCATACACATATTGAAAGCGCTATAATAAGAGAGTATTCTATTATGTATATCGAAACGTTTCAATTGGTTCCAAAAAATCCAGTTTTAGGAGAGGATCGTTGAAGTGAGCAGTTCGTCTGTTTATCGAGTCGCGTTTATCGGCTGCGGGAAGCGTGCGCATGAACATGCCATCGGCATTAAAGCCGACAGCAGACTTGAAGTTGTTGGATTATCGGATATTTCTGAAGCATCTGCACAAACATTGAATACGGAATTTGGTTTTCAAGCAAACCTTTATACGGATCATAAAGAAATGCTCGCTGCCGAGAAGCCGGACGTCGTTCTGATCTGTCTCTGGACGCCGCTTCATCTTCCGGTATTCCGGGACTGCGCAGAGGCTGGCGTGAAGGCCGTTCTGTGCGAGAAGCCGATGTCGGCTACATGGGGCGAATGTCAGGAGATGAGCCGTATCGCCGATGAGGCAGGCTGCCAGCTTACATTCTCGCTGCAGCGCCGCTTCGCGAAGGGCAACCAAACAGTACGCCGCCTCATTGGGGAAGGCCGTATCGGAGAAGTGATTCGGCTTGATCTCTATTCGCCGCCGAATTTACTGGACTGCGGCATTCATACTTTCGATCAGGCGATCAGCTTCATGAACGAGACGCCGGCGAAATCCGTGCTAGGCGCGGTTGATACAACGGAAATTTACAACTGGTTCAATGTACCGTCGGAGTGCGGGGCGACAGGCCAGGTTGTTTTTGCCAATGGTGTTCAAGCGAATATGTACTCGGGTGCAATCGATACATGGGATCCAAATGGCGATATATCGAAGATCTGGGCAGGAGTTCGGGTGATCGGCTCCGAAGGATTTATTGAAGTGATGTGGGATGGCCAAATCGTCCGTGGCGTGAACTATGCGGATCCAGCTTGGAAGCCGGAGATGGAGCTGACGAGCATGTCCGATCAGATGATCGGTTATGTCCGCCATGCGATCGACTGCTTGCAATCGGGCGAGGAGCCTGAGGTTTCGCATCGCAAAGCGCTTCGTGCGTCTGAGATTATCTTCGCTACCTATGAGTCGGTGCGCCGCAATGCTCGCGTCTCGCTGCCTCTGACGGACGTGACGGACAGCCCTTTTATCACGATGCTGGAGAATGGACAATTTGCGAAATAGGAGCGTGTACTTACGATGACAAGACCAAAGCTTGGACTTATCGGTATCGTTCATGAAGAAGCGAAGCAGGACTTCTGGGGTACGATGCAGCGCGTTGCTGAAATCGGCTACGAAGGCATTGAAGGCGGCGCGGAGCTGCTGAACGGCGATGTGAAAGCGAACGTTGCGCGGTTCCACGAGCTGGGACTGCAAATCGCGACGCATAGCGTTAACAAGGAACAGCTGAAGGATGAGAAGCTGCTGGACAATGTCATTCGTCAGGCACAAGCATTACAGACGAAAGACGTTACGCTCTGGTGGGAGGTTGCCGAATCGCGTGAGCAGCTGCTCCATGATGCGGAGCTGTATAACGCAGCAGGTGCGCGTCTTGCTGCGGAAGGCTTGCGTTTCTGCTACCACAACCATGCGCATGAGTTCCAGAAAGTGTTCAATGGCGTATACGCGTTAGATATTCTGGCAGAGCACACTGATCCGCGCAACCTGTTCTTCCGCCTGGACGTAGCATGGATTACGCTTGGCGGCGCTGATCCGGCTCATATCCTTCGCAAGATGGCTGGCCGTGTGCCGGCGATCCACTTGAAGGACGTGTACGGCACGGACGAGATCGGCAAATGGACAGCGGTTGGAACGGGCGTCGTTCAGATTAAGGAATCGATTGAAGCGGCAGCAGAAATCGGTGTTGAGTGGATGACCGTCGAGCAGGATCAACTCCGTCATTTGACGGGTCTTGAGACAGCGACTGTGAGCTACTTGAATCTGAAAGAAAAAGGCTTACTGTAAACGGTTTGTGATCGATTTCCAGTCGTTTACAAACCTTTCATAGAAGGATGTAGAAACCCGCGAGCAATTGGCGGGTTTTTTGCTGTTTCGAGCAGCGGTCATCTGCCAGTTTATATAAAATTAATACCCAGTTTACGATTAGTTTAGATGCAGCCTTTAGACTGAAGATGCGAGAGAGCGCAGTGCGACATGTCTTCAGAATCGGGAGGATCAGCGATGAATCCAAAACGTAAAGTGTTAATCGTCTACGCGATGTATGGTGACGGACATTATCAGGTCGCTCGAACGATGCAGCGGCGATTGGAACGTACCGGACTTTTTAATGTGAAGCTGATTGATATGTTTGCGCAGACGAATCCGGTATGGAATGCGGTTTCCCGATATATTTTTCATAAGGGCTCGATTTACTTTCCAGATATCTATGGCTGGCTGTACACGGTAACGAATCAGCTGAAACCAAACAGTCCTATCAACCGGTGGCTGCAGCTGCTCGGATTGTCCAAGATGAAGGCGATAGCGGCGGAGGAGCGGCCGGATGCGGTCATTCATACCTTCCCGCTTCTCGCGATGTCGAAGCTGAAGGAGCAAGATGGAAACAGCTTCGCTTGTTTCACGATCGTGACCGATTACGTGGCTCATTGCCGCTGGATTCATCCGGATACGGATCGGTATTTTGTCGCTTCCGATGAACTGAAGACGCAATTGACATCGGCTGGCGTTCATCCGCATCGCATCGTGGTGAGCGGGATACCGATTCGGTCAGCGTTCCATGAATCGATCCCCATCGCGGACGTGAAGCAGAAGTATGGGCTGCAAGTGTCAAAGCCAATTGTGCTGATCATGGCTGGCGCGTATGGCGTGATCAACGATGCTGCAGCAATGGTCGAGGAAATCGAGCGCATGGAGGAGGCTCAGGTGCTGCTTGTCTGCGGCCGGAATCGCTCGCTCTATCAGGCGATGTCGGGTGCATTCGGCACAGCAGGCCATGTGCGCGTGTTCGGCTACGTGGAGCGAATCGAAGAGCTGATGGCGATGTCTTCGTGCCTGATTACGAAAGCTGGCGGGATTACACTGGCTGAAGCGCGGAAGATGCGGCTTCCGGTCGTCGTGTACCGTCCATTGCCTGGGCAGGAGCGGGGAAATGCGGAATATTGGCAGTCCAAAGGGTTCGTTCAAATTGTGAATGATAAAGCGAGCTTAGTTAGTGCTGTTCAGAGAGCTATTGAGCGCAAACCAGAGATTGAGCTGGAACAAGAGCAGGCTGTCGGCGACGCTGCCGCTGGGGCGGATCGGCTTGCATCAGATACGGTGCTGTACGAAATTGCGGGGCTTGTTCATAAACGTTCGAAGAAGAATTCCGATGTCGATGTGGTGATACAGGGAAGGCAGCTGATCGATGAGTATACTTGACCGGATTAGAACGAATGCCGGGGCAGCAGGCGTGACGGTTCAACTGCTTTTGCTGCTGCTCGTAGAATTCGTACGCGGAGCATTCCTGGTGGCATACCTGCCGACGTATGCTTCAGAGAAATTGAACTTCTCCTTGTCGGTTATCGGCCTTGCGGTGTCGCTGCACTACTTGATGGATAACGGGGTCAAGGTATTCGCCGGCTACTTGCTGGACCGCTTCTCAAGCAGAAATATCCTGTTCGCCGGGATGATGCTATCGCTGGTAAGCATGCTGCTCGTGGTGAACGCGAGATCGGAAGGGCTGTTGCTGCTGTCAACTGCCCTTCTTGGCATCGGCGGATCGCCGGTGTGGCTTGTCTGCCTGAGGAGTATTCGGGAAAATAATCGTGCTTCTCAGATGAGCTTGTTGTATCTATTCTGGATGTGCGGACTAGCACTTGGGCCTGTCGCAATGAACTTCCTGATGGATATGGGTGAGCATCTCGTATTCTTCAGTCTGGTTGGACTGTTAGCCGTGTGTACGTTGATGTCGTTGGCTGTGCCGAACGTGCGGCATCAGCAGCCGAGCATCCGAAAGTCATTTGCCAATCAGCTGAAAATGCTCTGGGAGCGCTTCACCAAGACCGGTTTCCTGCTGCCCGGAATGATCCTTCAGACGACGGCTGGCGGCTTGCTCATTCCACTGCTCTCGCCGTTCGCGACGAAGCAGATCGGCCTTAGCCATTCGGAGCTGTCGCTGTCGCTTATCGCAGGAGGGGCAACCGCAGCGCTGATCCTGGTTCCGGCTGGCAGATGGGTTGACAAGCTGGGCGGCAGGTGGTTTCTGATTGGCGGCTTCGGCATATTCGGCATCGCGGTATTCGCGCTGACGTTCTCGGATTCGTTCACGGAGACGATTCTGTTTGCAATGATCTTAGGCGCTTCTTACGCTTCGCTGCTTCCAGCTTGGAATGCCTACCTTGCCCGTTTCGTACCGGAAGAATACGCGGGGGCAGGGTGGGGGCTCATCTCGACGATCGAAGGAATCGGCGTCGTTGCCGGTCCGGCGCTCGGCGGGTGGATGGCGGAGCGGATTAACGAGGCATTGCCATTTTGGATGGCGGCAGTCATCTTCGCCTGTATTGCGTGCTATTACATTATTGCGAAGAATGAGCTGTAGCAGAGAGAAGGCTATCCCAACAATTGGAATAGCCTTTTTGAGCATTTGCTCTACTGTATTCTTACAAACAAATATTAAGCTTCCGTCGCAACAGTCCGCGTCAGCGGAGCAGCAGTGTCCTCTTCAGTCGCTTGCTTCACGCGCTTGATGAAGAACGCGAGCACCAGACCGACGATGCCGATCGCTATGATAACGAGGTAAGCGTCGTTGATGCCTTGGATGGACGCTTCCATGATCATATGCTCCTGCGTATCTTTAGCAGAGCCAGATATCATCATATCGGTAAGATGAGTTTTTGTCCGGCTAGTCATGATCGTTACAAGCAACGATGTACCGACAGCGCCTGCAACTTGACGGATCGTATTGGAAATCGCAGTTCCGTGCGCATTGAGGCGGTTAGGCAGCTGATTCAGACCGGCCGTAGTAATTGGCATGAGCATCAGCGCCATACCGATTCGGCGACCTGTAGACATGAGAACCAGATACGTATAGCTAGTCGAGTCCGTCAAATCAACAAAACCGATCGTCATGCCGATCGTAATAATGAGACCGATAACGGCGAGCCATCTAGCGCCGAAACGGTCGAACAGTCTTCCCGCAACCGGCATCAAGAAGCCCATGACAAGCGCGCCAGGGAGGAGCAGCAGTCCGGATTCAAGTGCAGTGTAGCCGCGAGCGTTCTGGAGATACAGCGGCAGAAGCATCATATCGGCATACATCACCATCGTGACAGCGACATTGATGATTGTCGTGAGCGTAAACATGTTGAATTTGAACGCACGCAGTTCAAGCAGCGGCTCGCGCAATACGAGTTGTCGCCATGTGAAGATGACAAGTGCTGCAACGCCAATCGCGATGGAGCTGATAACTTCTGCGCTCGACCAGCCTTCAGAGCCTGCACGGCTGAAGCCATAGAGCAACGCGCCGAAGCCGAGCGTCGACACAAGCACACTGAGAATATCAATTTTGGTATCGCGGCGCTCGGAAACGTTTCGCAGGAAAACATGACCACAGATGATAACAATAATTGCGAATGGAATCATGCCGTAGAACATCGATTGCCATGCGTAATTTTCGAGCAAATAACCTGCAAGTGTAGGACCGATAGCCGGTGCGAAAATAATCGCGAAGCCCATCATGCCCATCGCGGCGCCGCGCTTCTCAGGCGGGAACAGCGTAAGGATTACGTTCATGAGCAGCGGCATGATTATGCCTGCTCCAGCTGCTTGAATCATCCGACCAGTGAGCAGGACAGGGAACGTGCCGGCAAGTGCAGAGACGACCGTTCCGATGAAGAAGATAATCATCGAAGCGAGGAATAACTGCCTCGTTGAAAACCGCTGCATGAAATAGGCGGTAATCGGAATAAGTACGCCGTTAACGAGCATGTAGCCCGTTGTGAGCCATTGAGCCGTTGTCGCGGTAATGCTGAAGTCGCTCATTAGCTCCGGCGTCGCAACGCTCATGATGGTCTGATTCAGTGTCGCAAGAAAGGCGCCTAGAATCATAATAAACAGAATAGGTCCCTTCTTAATGGAACTGGTGTCTGTCTTCGTATTACTCAACTTGCTCCATCTCCTCCAAAATAGTGTCTAGACTTAATTTACAACGTGTAAGATAATTAACATTATATGAATTAGATTATAGTCAGTTTGCGTCTTTCTACAAGCGACACATCAAGGCGATATGTAAACTAATTATCACTAATGAAGCGAGTGTCGTTTACTTGCGAGTTAAACAACAAAGCAATTATGAATTGTAGTTCCAGAATGAGGAAGGGAAATGGATATGACAGAGCCTACCAAGCCACGGACAGACCCCCGAATTTTGCGGACACGGCAGCTGTTGAAGGATGCGCTGATCGACCTGCTGCAGGAGATGGACATTGAGAAAATATCGGTGAACAAGATTGCGGAGAAGGCGACGATCAACCGTGTTACCTTCTATCTGCATTATCGCGACATTCCCGATATGCTGGAGAAGATGGCGGACGATATGATTGAAGAGATTCAGGAGGTTATCGAGCAGTCTCAGGATGCAAAGCGGAGCATAGAGGACGCGGACTCGCACAGGTTCATCAGCTTGCTCGAGCATATTGCGGCGAATTCGAAGTTCTACAAAGTCGTGCTTGGGACGAAACGGACGCCGATCTTCACAGAGCGTTTGCTCAAAATGTTAACGGGCTCCGTTGCAGCAAGAATGGAACTGATGGGAGCGGACTCTTCCATTTCGAAGGCAGGCATCCAGAAGGATATCGCGATCTGGTACGGTTCCTCCGCCTTGATCGGCACGATCGTCTCTTGGATTCGTAACGATATGCCGTATTCGCCAACCTATCTGGCTAGGCAGTTCACTCTGCTGCGGACGCATCAGTTCCTTGATCAACCAGCGAAGGGGAAATAACGACGAAAGCAGTGACCTGGGGTCACTGCTTTTTGTCGTTTGTCGTTTGTGTGCGTGTGCGTTTGTGCGGCATCGCACACGGTTTGTTATGTAAATCGCAACCACTCCAACTGGTTATCGCGAATAGAAATGATTGGTTGATTCAACTGCTCGGTGTGGAAGCGCGGTATAAGCTCTTGGGGTTGAGCCGGCTCCAGCTGCTGCTTCCATCCAGCCAAGTAGGAGAGGAGGCCAACAAGCCGCTCAGGCGGAATGCTCTCTGCCCGCAGCGCAGCAAGCGTGTTGCTCCTGCCGCGTTTGGACAGCCGATTGCCTTCCGCATCTCCAATAAGCGGTACGTGGGCGAATCTCGGCGGCTTGAGCTCGAGCGCTTCGTATAGCGCAAGCTGCCTTGGCGTCGAGTCGAGCAAATCGGAACCGCGCCACACATCCGTGATTCCCATCGCTGCGTCGTCGACGGTTACCGCCAGCTGGTAGCTGAACATGCCGTCAGCGCGCTTCACAATGTAGTCACCGCTCGCATACGCCTGTGTGCCAGCGATATCGTCTTCGAAGCTGAGCGCTTCCTCGGGCATCATGAACCTTAGTGACGGTGCTTTCGTGATCGCTCGCACATCTCGTTCCTCATGTGACATCGAGCGGCATAAGCCTTGATAAGCCGCACCTTCGGAAGAGAGACCGTGCGGAGCGCTGCCGATTGCCGTCTGATCTGCGCGGCTGCAATAGCAGGGATATACGTGACCTTTGCGAATCAAACGTTGCAGTGCTTCCTCGTAGAGCGGCTCACGGCTGCTTTGCTCGTAAGGCCCATATGGTCCGTCGACCAGAGGCCCTTCATCCCAGTCCAATCCGAGCCAGCGCAGATCATCCAGCTGCTGCCGGGCATATTCGGTACGGCATCTAGGTTTATCAATATCTTCAATCCGCAATAGAAATTTGCCGTCAGCTTGCCGGATTTGCAGCCATGCGCAGAGCGCCGTGAATGCATTGCCGATGTGCAGCTGACCTGATGGGGTAGGGGCGAATCGTCCGCGTCGTTCCATCATCGAATCCACACTCCACAATCAAAGATTCTGAATATGCAAAAAAAGAGCAGCATAGCGGCTCTTTGCGAAAGTTGACATAGGGTCAGATATGAAGAGGAATGGCGGAGCCGACGGGATTCGAACCCGCGGTCTCCTGCGTGACAGGCAGGCATGTTAGGCCTCTACACCACGGCTCCGCATTTCAAGATGTGTTCTGAACACAAAATGAATAGTAACACGAACGTGTACAAGCTGGCAAGCGTTTGCACGAAAAATGTGAAGCGGTTGAAAGGTGTAGGCATTCAATTATAGGTTAATGCTAGCGAACAAACACATAGTCCGATGATTTCGAGATGAATAGAATGAGAGTAACAGTGTGAACAGAAAGAAGGAAATGGCATGAGAATCGATTTGGGCTGCGGTGCCCATAAATTCCACGACTGTTACGGAATCGACAGGGTAGATCTTCCTGGGGTCGATCTTGTACATGATTTTAATGAACGGCTGCCGCTGAAGGATCATTCGGTTTCTTTCGTTATGGCCTCGCACAGCTTGGAGTATGCGGATCATCTGATGGACGTTCTGAAGGAGCTGTACCGCGTCTGCCGCCATAAAGCGATGATCTGTATGATTGTCCCCTACGCGCATGTAAGCACGCATATGGTGAATCCGCAATTCAAGCAGCTCTTCAATGAACACTCTCCTCGCTATTGGACGCCGAGTCCGGATACGATTTTGACCCAGGATGAATATAACATTACGCAAAATGTGTCGTGGTCCGCGCCTGAGATCGAAGTCCGCAATGAGAAGCCCATGATCGATTTACGACTGATGCGGATGGAGTTTTTTTATTTTCCGGCATACAATAGCGGCTTCGACCAACAGGAGCTGTCTCTGCTCCGGCAATCGCAGTTGAATGTGGCGAATCAGATGATGATGCATCTGATCGTTGTGAAGCAGCCGGTTACGCAGTCGGAGCTGCAGCTGATCAAGGATTCGGAGACGTTCGAGGAACCGGAAGAAATCACGGAGCTGAGAGCAGCGAGCGCAGCAAAAGAGGGTAAGGAGAAGCTATTCTATCTGGAGCATATGCTGCCGATTATTCGCGAGCAGATCGAGAACAAGGACAAGAATGAGAACGAGAACACGAACATGAATAAGAAGAAAGCCGCGGCCAAGAAAACGACGGGGAAGAAGACTGGTAAACAACCTGGTAAACAGGCCGAAAAACAGTCTGAAAAACAGATTGGAAAAAAGCAGACTTCAGCGGCGCTGCTGCCGATCAAGCATTCGGAGATGTTCGAGGAGCCAGAACCGGAACCGGAAGAGATTACGGAGCTTCTTCTAGAAATGGACGCAGAACTGGAAAGTGAAGATGAAGAGCAATTCGTCGAGAAGGAACAAAAGCAGTGGATCAGATGCGAACCTAGTAAGAAGAAGGTCGCTGCAAAGAAACCATCGCTGAAGAAGGCCGCAGTAAAACAACCTAATAAACAGGTTGCGAAACTGCGGTCGACTGTTCCTAACAACACGAAGAGCAAGAAGAAACAGCAGTCGACGAATAAAGCAAGCTCAGCTTCAGCTAGTTTCGAAGATCATTAAGTCGAAGAAAGCAAAACCTAAAAACACCACCCGATCCATGTAATGTGAATCGGGTGGTGTTCTGTTCAATGCGGCGCTATTCTTCGTTCTCTTCGACGCGAATGTCGAGCACGTGTCTGGAGAGCTGTCCTAGCTTGCGAGCCCAAGTAACATTTTGTTACAAAGTCTGCATATGAATATGTCGAGCTGTTTTTCATTCCAACTGTGTTAAACTCCGTCTGAATTGGGCAGTATCTCACGTGTTAACATCTATAGGATTTTGTCACAGAAATTTACCGACTTTTAAATAGCAACTAACTATCATATAATAGAATTTAATTAATAGCGCTGACCGACGAACGACTGGTTATGAACCGAGAAAAGTACGGCTGCATGCACAGCTAGTTGATCAGCCTTTGGGCATCAAGCAAAGCGCCTACTTCTTTTCTTCAAAATATGAGCATGTAAGGAAGGTAGAAATGAGTAACAGACAATCGAAAACAGACGTCATTTTAATCGGTGCCGGAATTATGAGTGCGACTCTTGGGGCACTGCTCAAAGAACTGAAACCAGAATGGGAAATTAAAGTGTTCGAGAAGCTTGCGACGGCAGGCGAGGAAAGCTCTAACGAATGGAATAACGCTGGCACTGGCCATGCGGCTTTGTGCGAGCTCAACTATACAGACGAGAAGCCGGACGGCTCTGTCGACATCACGAAAGCAATCAAGATTAACGAGCAGTTCCAAGTCTCGAGACAGTTCTGGTCGTATCTGGTCAACAAAAATTTGATCAAGCACCCGGAAGAGTTCATTATGCCGATTCCTCATATGAGCATGGTTCAAGGAACGAAGAACGTAAGCTTCCTGAAGAAACGGTTCGAAGCGATGACCAGCAACCCGCTCTTCCAAGGGATGGAATTCTCGGATGATCCGAAGAAGCTGGCAGAGTGGATTCCGCTTATTATGCAGGATCGCACATCGGCTGAGCCGATCGCGGCGACTCGCATCGATACAGGTACAGACGTAAACTTCGGCGAGCTGACACGCGTTATGTTCGAATATTTGAAGAAGAAGAACGTTGAAATAAATTACAATCACATTGTGAATAATATGAGGCGTACGCGCGATGGCGAGTGGGATCTGAAAGTTCGCAACATGGGCACTGGCGCGGTTGAACGTCACACTGCGAAGTTCGTCTTTATCGGAAGCGGCGGCGGCAGCTTGCATCTGCTTCAGAAATCCGGCATTCCGGAAGGCAAAGGCATCGGCGGCTTCCCGGTAAGCGGTCTGTTCATGGTTTGTACGAATCCGGAAGTGGTCGAACAGCATCATGCGAAAGTATACGGAAAAGCACCGGTTGGCGCACCGCCAATGTCCGTTCCGCATTTGGACACACGCTTCATCGATGGCAAGAAATCGCTGCTCTTCGGACCTTTCGCAGGCTTCTCACCGAAGTTCCTGAAGACGGGCTCGATGTTCGATCTGATTACGTCGGTTAAACCAAGCAACGTCGTTACGATGATGGCTGCCGGCGCTAAGAATATGTCGCTTACGAAATACCTCATCCAGCAAGTCATGCTCTCCAAAGAGAAGCGTATGGAAGATCTTCGCACATTCATCCCGAGCGCGAAGAGCGAAGATTGGGATCTTGTTGTAGCAGGCCAGCGTGTTCAAGTTATTAAAGATACGCAAGCCGGAGGTAAGGGCACGCTTCAATTCGGTACGGAAGTTGTTACGGATGCAGAAGGTACAATCGCAGCACTGCTCGGCGCGTCGCCAGGTGCATCGACGGCCGTATCCGTTATGCTTGAAGTCATGTCGCGATGCTTCCCGAACGAGATGAAAGCATGGGAGCCGAAGATTAAAGAAATGATTCCTTCGTACGGCCAGTCTCTGGTGAAGAATCCGGAGCTGATTAAGGAGCTTCATGCTTCGACATCGGCTGCGCTGGGGCTCAATCGTGAGTTGGAAACTGTACATTAAGATTAAGATTAAGCCTTCGTCCTCTGATAGGACGGAGGCTTTTATTTAGCCAAGTCTATGAGGAACCTGTGATATAATGGGTGGGTTGAATTGGAATTGGAATTGGAATTGAATTGGAATTGGAATTGAAATTGGTAGATTTAGGATGGAGGCAGACCGATGAAACTAATAGATTTGAGTGTTCCGTTAAGCCCGAAGATCCGCGAGCCGCTGCCCGCGAAGATTGACTACGCAAGCCATGAAGATGGCGCGCGGCAAGCATCGGCTATACTAGGCTTGCAGCAGAGCGATTTTCCAGAGGGGAAAGCTTGGGCGACTGAGACGGTCACGCTGAATACGCATGCGGGAACGCATGTTGATGCCCCTTGGCATTATTGGCCGACGTCGGAGGGGGCACCTGCGAGAACGATCGATGAATTGCCGCTGGAGTGGTTCTACAGCGACGGCGTTCTGCTCGATTTTAGCGGGAAGCCGCCTGGTTATGAGATTACGACGGTTGATCTGCAAGAGGAGCTTGCGCGTATCGGGTATACGCTGAAGCCGTTCGATATTGTGCTCATCCGAAGCGATGCCGACAAGCGGCTCTATCAGGAGCATTACGCGTTTCTGCATGCCGGCGTGTCCGCGGAGGCGACGGTATGGCTGCTTGAGCAAGGCATCAAGGTCGTCGGAACGGACGGCTGGGGCTGGGATATTCCGCTCAATCTGCAAGCGCAAGACTTCAAGTCGAATCCAAGAGAAGGCGTACTCTGGGCAGCGCACTATGTTGGCAAAGACCTTGAATATTGCCAGATCGAGAAGCTGGCGAATCTGGATCAAATCCCGCAGCCTTTCGGATTCAAAGTGTGCTGCTTCCCGGTGAAAGTCGAGAAGGGCAGTGCAGGCTGGGCGCGTCCCGTAGCGATTATTGAAGGTTAATGAAAACGATAAACCCCAACGACAATTTCTGTGCGTTGGGGTTTGTTTTTATCATTCCATCAGCTCCATAAGCTTCGCATAATAAGAGATACCATTAGGGTGAATATACTCTCTACCGTAAGCGTCCAAGAAGACGTCATCGAATTCGTCGGTCTTCAAAGCTTCTGTCAGCAAGAAGTCCTGCTGCTCGTCCGAATCGAATGCGATCACCTTCGGCGCGAGCTTATGCTGATGAATGTACGCGGTCATTGCAGCTTCGCGCACAAGCGTACCTTTGCGGCTGATTTTGAGAAAAGCATCAGTGGAAGCAGCATTTGCGATAAAATAAGTTTGGGCATCCTTCGAACAGCTGCTGTCATAGAATGCAGCTCCTTGCAAGTAGGGCTGCATCGCTAGCGGGACGGATTCGATTTGGAATGTGGTCGCAGTTCTTCTCAAAGTCGTCCCTCCAATCTGTTACAATAGGGATAGTTTACCACAAATGGGCAGAGAGGAAGGTGAGCGAATGCGTGCTGATCAGGCAGGGAGAGAGATCGTGAAGTGGTTCTCGATATTCATGCTTAACGTATTTTTTGCGGTTATCCTTTATGTTATCGTTGGAGCTGCAATCAATCCAGTTGGGATTGAGGACGAGCTCATCTGCATTGGTATAGTCCTGTCGATTCAATGCTCCTTCATCATTACGTTATTATTCTATCTGATAGGCGTACAAAACAAGAAACGTGGAGGTTCGAGATCATGAAAGCGATCATCGTCGAGCAATTCGGGGGAACCGAGCATTTGAAGCTTGTCGATATGGAGACGCCGACCCCCGGACCCGGACAGGTGTTGATCCGCGTGAAGACGACAAGCGTGAACTTCGCCGATATAAAAGCTAGATATGGCAATAAGGGAGCAGGCAAGCTGCCGTTCATTCCGGGTCTTGAAGCAGCTGGAGTTGTGGAGCAGGTAGGCAAGCGAGTAAGTACGGTGCAGGTTGGGCAGCGCGTGCTTGCTTTTCCGCACAACGGCTCATACGCGGAGTATATCATCGCTGATGCGAATCTGACTTTCTCGTTACCAGACGAGGTGACGATGGAGGCAGCGGGGGCAAGCGGGATTGTCACTTTCCTATCGTATAAGCTGCTCGCAGATCTTGCGAAGATGGAAGCAGGCGAGACGGTTGTGGTTCATTCAGCGGCAGGAGGCGTCGGGACGACCGCGATTCAGGTGGCAAAAGCATTAAGCGCGGGGATGGTCATCGGCACAGTTGGCACCGAGTCCAAAATGCCTGTGGCATACGACGCTGGAGCTGATCACGTTCTCTGTTATGCGGACGGTTCCTGGGTTGAACAGGTGAGCGCATTAACCGGTGGAACTGGCTCAGCGATCATTCTCGATTCGGTTGGCGGAGCAGTTAGCGAGCAGAGTTTGGCATGCCTTGCCAAATACGGCCGTTTCGTTGTATTCGGCAACTCAAGCGGTACATACGCGCAGCTTTCGACTGGCGAGCTGCATGCAAGCTGCCGATCGATTCTCGGCTACAGCCTCGGCACAACGCGCAAGGAGCGGCCTGAACAATTGCAGGCTGCTGCGCCACAAGTGTTCCAGTTGCTGGCAAGCGGGAAGGTGCGAATTAAAATCAATGAGAAGCTTCCGCTGGAATCTGCCGCGCAGGCACAGGAGCTCGTTGAGACCAGGGCGAGCACTGGGAAAGTGCTGCTTGTTGTTGAGGAGTAGTACAGCTCGTTATGATGGAGCAAAACAAATAGACCGCATTCTCGCGAGGAGAGTGCGGTCTATTATCGTATTACTCGAGGATAAAAGGATGCTCGTGCGCAGAATCGTCCTCGCACGTCACATGTCATGCGCCGCCTGTTGCTAACAGCGTGTAGCGATGACCGCGAAATCGGATGTGCTTGAATGTGCAGCCGCCCCAAGGCGGTGAATGTTTCATTGAATGTCCAACTGCCTTTCTACTCTACAAATTCGTGCCTCTGAGCTGCTTCTCTCGGCGACTATATTGGAAGAGATATATGACTGTGATTAGCAAAATAATAAATGGCAAACCGCCGATCAAGAATCGGAAGCCATTGATCGCGCTGTCTGGCTGCGATGCGGCGTTCTCGTCAAAGCCGCTGGTCGCGAAGAAGATGCCCATAATCGCGTATTGAATCGACATGCCGATACGGATGATGAAGCCGTTGATGCCGTAATACATGCCTTCACGGCGACGACCTGACTGCTCCGCGTCAAAATCAATTACATCCGAGATAAGCACGTGCAGCGATAACATGAAACCAGAAACCGGAATACCTAGCAGCGCACCAATGACGATTACATCAGCTGGCGAGCTCACGAATAGGAACCCGAGCGAGATGATGGCGTACAGAATGGAAGAGAGGATTGCAGCTTTGACCGTTGCGAAGCGAAGGCCGCTCTTGGCCCAGACAAACGACATCGGAATCGCTACGATGAAGACTGCGCCTAGGAATATCGAGTTCTGTGTAGCGGTCAGCTCAACAACGTACTTAGTGTAGAAAGCAGTCAAGGAAACGAACATTGTCGTTGTCAGCTGGATCAGCAAGTTGGCAACTACGTAGGACGTGAACAGCTTGTTCTTCAGTGTTGTGATTGCTGCCTCTTTGAAACGGAGCGGGTTTTCTGAATATGCAGGGTTCTCAAAGGAACCGTAGAGCGATGCATAAAGAGTAATGATGCCGATAAAAGCAAATATGCCCGCAGTTAAGCTCCAACCGATCGATAATCCGAGTGACTTGGCAAGCGCGATGCCGATGATCATGCCGATAATGCTGAACATTTGCTGGTATGCGGAAACCTGGTAGCGGTCCTTCTTCGATTGATACATCTCTGGGAACAGGGCGCCTGTGTTGAGCCCGATGAACGAGTAGAGCAGGTCGAAGATTAAGGTCATGGCGAAGAAATAGACGAGCAGCATCGTCGTACCGACCGCCGGCGGACTGAAGAGCAGATAGAACACGACGCCGAACGGGAGGCTGCCGAACATGATATAAGGAATCCGTCTGCCGAAGCGGCTGCGCGTACGGTCGCTGACATGCCCAGCCAATAGATTGAAGAGGGCATTCAAGAGTCCATATACGATCATGCCGATCGAGATCGATGTCCCGGATACATGCAATTCGTCCACATAATAATAGACGGCGACGGCGCTGAACGCCTGCCATAGGACGCTAAGTCCAATTTGGTTCAGTGAATACGCAAGCTTCTTGGACGTGGATGCCATGGATGGGATGCCTCCTAAATAAGGTGGTGGAGTAAGTACTGCGAATTAGCTGCATTAGCTATATAGTGCCGCTGGGAAGAAGTGGAGCTGCTGTGCTGCAAGCACTTTGAATGCTTCTGCGAAACCAGCTGGCGCTTGCACCGGCTCTTGTTCCTGGATTAGCTTGCTGTGGAGCTGTGCAGCTTGATGCTCGAAATACATTCGAAGCATCGGCCATTCCGCATTATCGAACTGGCTCTTGTGCGCCAAAATAGATGCCAGCTTCGTCTCCCATTGAGCAGTGACGTCGATAAACGTGTTCGGGTGCGAAGTCGCATAGAATGCGATCTGCGGAACATCATGCGGATCGCCTTCAGGGAATCGAATCCTGTTCGCGGCGAACAGCATCGCCGTTGCGACTGCTTTGCCAGTCTTGATGTGATCTGGATGAGCCTCATATGGCATCCAAGGATCGACGGTCATGAGCATGTCCGGTTTCTCATCGCGGATGATCGGGATGAGCTTCTTCAGCACATCATCCTCCGAGTAGCCGCCCATGTCGGGGAAGCCGAGATTGATCTGCTTGGTTACACCTAGCAATTGGCCAGCCGCTTGCTTCTCGGACTCTCGGATGCGGATTATCTCCTCAGGGGTTGAAGCGCCTGTCGAGCCGCTGGCACTGCCGTCCGTGACGGTAATGTAAACGATTTCAACTCCTCGCAGCGCAAGCTCGCGCAAAGTTCCGGCAGCCCCGACCTCGTTATCGTCGGGATGCGGTTGAACGCAAATGATTCTTTTGACATCCAGTAAGTCGGGTAAGCCTAATAACTGTTTAATATTCATGATGATTACCTCCGATACGACATATTTTAGCATAATTCGATCATGAACTAACATCTGAATTTCATATCTGATATCGGTAGTCTATGTGCTTGTGTGATATGGCAGTCCTGCTTAGGCGCTTGAGGGATAGAACTGTTCTATATAAATGTTACATAGCTGCTGCTCATGCCATATGATAGCATTTATTTGTCAAGAAATTCATCGTGAGAAACTACTATTTAGTCATGAAAGTGAATGACAAACGGAAGATGCTAGTGGTAATATATGGTGAATTGTAATAGATCGATTTCAACTAGTGAAGAGGGGGCTTCTATGTTCCAAGCTTACTGGTATATGACGAAGCTGCGCGTATTGACCGGGCTTGCCTACCGATTCGAAGTGTTCGCCTCTGTCGGCACGAACCTCATTCTCATGGTGGCGTCCGTCTTCCTGTGGAAAGCTGCTTACAGCGGCGGTTCAGGCAGTGGCGTAGGAATGACGCTGCATGATTTGGTCACGTATACGATCGTCTCGATTTTGCTGGCATCGCTGTTCGTCACGGACGTACAAGACACGATCTACTACAAGATTCGCGAGGGCAAATCGTCACCGATTTCTACCGTCCCGTCCCGCTGCTCGCTTGTTACCTTGCAGAAGATATCGGTTCGATGCTCAGCTCCTTAATAAACAAAGTACTGCCGCTCTTCTTGGTGGTATCCATCCTGTTCGGCGTTCCGCTGCCAGCAACATGGATCGGAATGCTGTTATTCCTCCCGAGCTGCCTCTTAAGCTACGCCATTCTGTGGCTGCTTAGCGCGCTTGTGGGCTTGGTCGCCTTCTGGGTGATGGAGCTCGGCAACATGGGGAACGTCAAAGACGCCATCGTTCGTGTCCTCTCCGGCAGTCTCGTTCCGCTCTGGCTCTTCCCGCAATCCGTTCAAACGATCTCCGCGTATTTACCTTTTCAATATACCTACCAAACACCGCTTGGCATTTACATTGGCGAGACCGGGCCGGCTGATGGACTGCGTGCCATGGCGATTCAAGGCGCCTGGATCATCGTTCTATATCTCGCACTCGCGTTCTTCTGGCGCCACACCAAAACCAAAACATTAATCCAGGGAGGGTGAACGCAACGTGGCGACGATCCGTCATTATTACTCGGTTGCGACCTGCTTCGCCCGGCTTGCAATCCAACGACAGCTCGAATATCCGCTGTTCCTGTTCAGCTGGCTGCTCATGATCCCGATTCAATACTTCTCCGGCATCTGGATGCTGAAGATTATCGTCGATCGGTTTCAGCCGCTGGGTGGTTGGGATTTTCCGGAGCTTGCTTTTATCTACGGGCTAGGTCTGCTAAGTCACGGCATCATGGTTGTGCTCTTCATTAACACTTGGCACATCGACGGTATGGTCATTGACGGTGCTTTCGACCGGCTGCTGCTCAGGCCGATGAACGTGTTCTTCCAGCTCATCGCGAGCTATTTCAACTTTATCGGGCTTATCGACCTGATTCCAGGCATGGTGATCTTCATCTATGGCTGCCATCTCGTAGGCTTCGATTGGACCATGATGAATATTATCAAAATCATCCTCGTCATCATCGGCGGCGTCCTCATCCGCGCATCGCTCTTCATCACGCTGGGTACGATCGCGTTCTGGACGAAACGAAACGCATCCATGGTCGGCTTTGCGCTCTCGATGCTGGAGAGAGGAACGATGTATCCGCTGAGTATTTTTCCCTATATGATCCAGCTGTTGTTCACCTTTCTTGTGCCCATCGGGTTCATTACGTTCTATCCATCAATTGAATTTCTAGGGAAATCAGGGGAATTCGGGATGCCGACGAGCATTGCGCTATGGACGCCGATCATCGGCATACTCTGCTTCTGGCTCTCGCAGCGGATCTTCAAATTCGGACTACGAAACTACGAAAGTGCAGGCTCATAAGCGGGAGGCGTACAGCGATGGCAGTTATTGAAGTTACAGAGCTGGTGAAGGAATATGTTATTGCGAAGAAGGAACGGGGACTTCGCGGTGCGCTCAAAGGGCTGTTCTTCCCGGACAAGAGGAATGTGCGCGGCGTTGACGGGATCAGCTTCTCTATCGAACGCGGTGAAATTGTCGGCTATATCGGACCGAATGGTGCCGGGAAAAGCACGACGATCAAGATGCTCACAGGCATTCTGCACCCGACCTCAGGCACGATCCGAGTATGCGGTGTCTCGCCGCAAGCTGACCGGAAAGCGGTGGTGCGCAAGCTTGGCGTCGTCTTCGGACAACGGACGCAGCTGTATTGGGACTTGCGGCTGGGCGAGTCGTTCGAGCTGCTCAAACGAATCTACCAAGTGGATGACAAGACGTATGAAGATAATATGAATGTGCTTACTGAAGTGCTTCGCCTGGATCAATTCATTGATACGCCGGTCAGACAGTTATCGCTTGGTCAGCGGATGCGCGGGGATTTGGCCGCGGCCATGCTTCATTCGCCGGATGTGCTGTTTCTGGACGAACCGACGATTGGCCTTGATGCGGAGGCAAAGCACGCCATTCGCAGCTTCATACAAGAGATGAACCGAACGCGCGGCATTACCGTTATACTGACAACGCATGATCTCGATGACGTTGAAGAGCTATGCAGCCGATTAATAATCGTCAACCATGGGAAGGTTGTCGAGGACGGTCCGATCGGCGAGCTGATCGGCAAGCTGACGCCGAAACGGCTGCTCGTTGTCGACCTGCAGCATCCGTGCGCTGATGTGGGACACAAGTCTGCGCAGATTATTAAGCAGGACGGTCTTCGCATCTGGTATCAATTTGAGAAAGCCCGCGTTACAGCGGCGGAGTTGATCGCAGATCTATCGCAGAAGCTGCCGATTCAAGATCTAAGCGTCCAAGAGCCGGATATCGAGGATGCGATCAGAGAAGTTTACGCAACTACATAAGTCTTCTGTCGGTGACCAGTTTCACTCATTAAGCCCGCAGCTCATGCGGGCTTTTTTTGATTTTCACAAACAAGTTGGACAAAATGTGCGCTCTGACTAACTCGCTCTTCGTGCTATTTTCATAGATTACAATAAAAGGGGAAGGGATGTGCATGTATGGCGCGAGTCGCATTGTGATGCCCGTTTATTATCAGGATGAAGCGTATATCCGAGAAGCAATCCAATCTATACAATTGATGGACCCGAACATAGCTTCTGCGATCTCGTACTTTAACGGGGAAGTTACTTCTTCGAAGAGCGTTCAATATCTGTACCAGGCCATGACCGTGCGCTCGAGAATGATCGCTTTTGTGCAAGGTGGACTGTAGATCGTGATCGTTAGTAGTTCAATAGAATCGCTAAGTTTATGGAGCCGAGTTGAGGCTCTTTTTTGTTTGGGCAGGCAGGGGAGTTGGAAATTATGGGGAATTACTCATGTAGACTGGTCGCTTATCTGACTGCCAAAAGGGGGCTAACTAAAATGACAACGAAACCGGTAATCGAAGCTGCGACGAAAGAAGAGAGCGAGTACATAAGAAGAAGGCTGATCGAGTACAATGCGCAGCATGTGCCTGAGCATCTCCGCAACCGCTATGAGGAAATCAATCTGACGGTCAAAGACGAGGATGGACGTGTCGTTGGCGGCATGCTGGCGGAGTTTTGCTGGAATTGGATCGAGGTTCATATTTTGTGGGTGGATGATGCTGTAAGAAGGTCGGGCTACGGTTCCAAGCTGTTACAGCAGATCGAGACCATCGCGAGGGAAAAAGAGTGCAATTTCCTTAAGCTGAACACATTCAGCTTCCAAGCGCCGGAGTTTTACAAGAAGAAGGGTTATCGGGAGATTGCCGTACTGGAGGATGCTCCGAGCGGCAGCAGACATTATTATTTTAAGAAGGATATTGTTTAGCGAGACGCAATGGAACCTTGATGTACTTCTAAACCTGTCCAATCCCGCATAATGTACCATTGATTCGTTATCCATGTAATGAAAGAAGGGGTAACCTTATGGATAAGCAAAAGGTCCAAGCTAGTCATTCGAGAGAGGAAATTCTAACCCACTACAAAGAGAAGGGCTTCGCAGTCATACCGAACGCACTCTCGCAGGAAGAGCTTGATTACTTAAATAAATTGGTTGAAGCTTCCTTGCAGCAAAATCCGGAGCTGTGGCATCAGCCTCAGGATGGTGCAGTAGGCACGGTAGGATTGCTGGAAATGCATCCGCTCGAGATGGATCGCTTCATCCGGCATCCGGTTACGTTTCCGTTCGTTCAGGAGGTTCTGCTCGGTGAGGCTCGTTTTGCACAGTTTGACTTCCGAGATGTAACGGCCGAGCGTGCGAGCAGCAGTGAGATGCGGTTTCATCGCGACATCAGCTATTATGGGACGATCGGCGGGAAAATCTACGATCCGGAAAACCCGTACATCAGCACATACACGTGTGTCATCTATTATTTGTCGGATGTGCATGATTGCTGCCCGGCGTTCTGCCTTGTTCCGAACAGCCACACGTACGAATCGCTTGATGAGGCGAAGACGAAGCTAGGAGAAGCATACGAGGAAATTCCGATTCGGGGAAAAGCCGGTACCGCGGTGCTGTACAACATTACGACCTATCACACTCGAAAAGGCGGAACTGTGGACTGTACACACGGCCGACGTACCATGCATAACTATCATTCGCGTGCATCCAGCTATCCGCTGACCAATTGGGCGACTGTGCCTGAGGTGCTGGCGCTGAGCGATGATCATGAAACTCGCTTGTTCTACTCGCAATGGACGCCGAACCAGATTAAGTTCGCGCGCGACAATTACACGAGGCCGGTTCCGGCCTATTATCCGGTTCAGAGTATTAAATAGGTGTTTATTAATAGTCCAAAGACCGCTGTTACCAGCGGTCTTTTTGTCATTTCGTCGTTTTGTCATTCTCATATTTCGGCTCAGCGCTAGATCTTACTCGCCGCAATTAATAGAAACATCGGCCGGCGGACTTCTTCCTGCCATGCTGGATTGCTCTCTATCATCTCCTTCGTAGGCTGAAGCTCAGACAGCTTCGTAATGCTGAACCCAGCTGCGAGCAGCCCGTTGATATACGTTGCCACGGTGCGGTGATATTTGAGGACGTCATCGTTCAAGAATCTGGCTTCGCGCGGGCCTTCAAAATGATAACCGTCCACTGGCCAATGCTGCTTCTCGCCCTGTGAGTCGTAATGCCAATCTTGCGCTGCAAGCGCCGTGAAGATCGGATGCTCCACAGAGAAGACGAAGCTGCCGCCAGGCGCGAGATGAGCATGAACGCTCCGGCAAATTGCGCCGAAATCCTCGATGTAATGAAGGGCGAGCGAGCTGAGTACCACATCGAACGAGCCTGCTGGCAGGTCGACCTCTTCGATGGCGATTTGGCGGTATTCGATCTGTTCGTCGTTCGTCATTTCTTTGGCACGCTCCAGCATGTTGGCGGAAAGATCGAGCCCTAGCACATAGCTCGCCTGCTGCTCGCGTGCGTATCGGCAATGCCAGCCGAATCCGCAGCCGAGATCAAGCACTTTCTTGCCCTGCAGTTCAGGGAGCATGGCACGGAACGTGCTCCATTCTCCGGCAGCATCCAGGCCGCCGATGGAGCGCGGCATTTGGCTGTATTTGGCGAAGAAGCTGGAATCGTCATATTTGTTCTGTTTCATCGGTGTGGAAGACCTCCTGTCTATTAAGTCTTATTTTACCTGTAAGCCTAGAGCAGGTGCAATTCGTAGGCGCAGGTATTACAGAGCCGCGAGGCGAAAATGTAGTTGAGAGGTGAAGGAGATGAGTACGATGTCGAATGTTATTCTGATCACGGGTAAGCCTAGAATGGGCAAATCCACGTTGATCAAGAAGCTGGTACAAGAGATTGGTTCCGACCGCTGCGGCGGGTTTTATACAGATGAAATGCGTAACGAACATAATAGAATTGGGTTCAATTGTGTATCCGTTCAAGGAGACAGCGTGGGCATCGCACACGTGGAGAGTACCAGTCCGATTCGAGTGGGGCGGTATGGCGTAGAAGCAGAGCTGTTTGAGAGATTTGCAGGCGCAGTCTTGGAGGAAGCAGCAAGTACGCAGGAGATCATTCTTATCGATGAAATCGGGTTTATGCAGATGCATGCCTCGACATTTGCGCCGCGTGTCCAATCCATCCTGACGTCCTTGGCCACTTCGAAGCTCGTGATTGGGACTGTACCGCTGGACAGCCATCCGGACATCGATCCGATTAAGCAGCTTGCAGGGGTGCGGATCATTCATTTGGATGAGAGCAATAGAGATGCGATTTTCGGTGCGTTAATTAATGAAATTAAGTTAATCCTCGATTGAGTCCAGCGCATCACGCGATGGAACAATTTACTCCTATAACCAGCGACTCCGCCTCTGTAAAATAGAAATTGCGATTTTTACAAACAGAAGCGGAGTTAGCGGAATGAACAACAAAGAAACACGGATTTATTTTTATATCGGATCGTTAGCATATGGCAGTATCAGCTACTTCCTATTGCATAGCTTGAGGGGTCGCTGTTCTTCTTGCTATTCATTAGTTTGATCATCACCAAAACGCTGGAGCATAAATCGAAAGCGAGCTTTAACAGGCAATTTCTGAGCACTTGTATGGGGCTGTTCGTGTTTGGCTGGGCAGCTGTTATCGTAATTCTGATCGTAAAAGCATTGATCTTGTATATGTTCAGAGAACCCGGATAGATCTTGTTCCACGTCGCATGCTCCTTAGCGTGCTGGAATTTCCTCGAACAATAGCGCAATCCGAAGCCGAGCGGGTCAACGTTAGCATCGGGATCCCCCCATTCCCAACGGTTGTCACAGCGCCTATTGTTCTCCAAATGCCCATTATAATTTTCCTAATGGTTGTCAGCGAGCCTATTTGGTCGTTTTTCTCAGGAAACGGCCTTTTCGCAGGAAATAGCTGCTGTCACAACCGTTAGATTTCCAGAAACTGCATTCTTCACGAAATAGCCGCTCATACAACCGTTCGCACATTTTATTGTTGCCCGGAGAGGGATGAGCAAAGTTGGGAGAGCAGCCTCGCAGCAATTCCTGCTTATCCTGCTGCTGAGAGCTGGATTCTAATAAAAAGGCCTGCTCCAGTAAGGAGCAGGCTAGTGGATAATCATTATCTCGTGAGCACGTACACAACGACAAATGTGATGCTGCAAATCGCAAACGCAGTGAACAAAATATAGCCTATCCACCGTATCGGAGTCGGAAGACTGCTGAATTGCACGCTGTTGCTTGGTACGCCCATGATCGATCGGTTATGTTCGGTGACATCATTAAAGCTTGGCACATCGGCTGCGCGGGATTCATACATTTCGTTCTTCAAAATAAGAATCACCCTTTCGAAACGCCATTTGTTATAATTATACATATTATTCTCAGGAGGCAGCAATGGACAAAATTGTAATGGCAAAACGAGCAGCGTCGGAGAAGGCTGCGCAGTATGTACGTGACGGGATGGTCGTGGGGTTAGGAACAGGTTCGACAGCATATTGGGCGATTCAGAAGCTGGGTGAGATGACGAAGAACGGCTTGCAGATCAAGGCGGTCGCCACTTCCAACCAATCTGAAGCACTGGCGAAGGAGCTGCAGATCCCGTTAATCGCATTTACAGATATCGATGGTATTGATGTTACGATTGACGGTGCAGATGAGGTCGACGATGAGTGGAACTTAATCAAAGGCGGAGGAGGCGCGCTGCTGCGGGAGAAGATCATTGCTTCTGCCAGTAAGGAGCTGATTGTTGTTGCCGATGAGGGCAAGAAAGTGGAGCAGCTCGGCAAATTCCATCTTCCCGTGGAGATCGTACAGTTCGGATATGAGCTGACGCTGCGCAAGCTTGCCTCTTACGGCTGCATCCCGCATCTGAGAATGTCCGGCGAGAAGCGGTTCATAACGGATAACGGCAATTTCATCGTCGATTGCGAGTTTGGTCGGATTGAGCAACCGAGTGAGCTGCATGTTGCGCTTAACATGATTCCAGGCGTTGTGGAAAATGGATTGTTCATCCATCTGGCGACGAAAGTAATTGTGGGGTTTGGGGATGGCTCAGTGAGAGAGTTGGGTAGGTAAGCTTTACAAAAGAGCTGTAGTAGAGAGGTGTACCGGAGAGCTGTACTGGAGAGAGACAACTCCTCTTAAAAAGGACAAGTCCTTCTGGGCGAACGATATTGACTTGATCAAGGACCGCATGCAAAAATGATGTTGAAACCTAAAAATGATCAGGGAATGAGTGATCGCGATGTATTGGCGGGAAGCACGATACAGGACAATCGCATTACTACCCTTCGAAAACAGGGACCGCGTGGAAGCGAACAGCTTCCGCACGGTCCCTTTCTTATGGTAAAGCAGGAAAGGAGTGCTGACATGACATGAAGCCAATCGTGCTGGATGGAGCGAACCTCACTCCTGAATTAGTTGCTGACGTCGCTTATCATTATCGACCGGTTATTGTCGCAGACGATGCGATGAAGCGGGTTGTCAAATGCCGCGAGATGGTCGATGAACTCTTGGCGAGCGGGCAAGTGGTGTACGGAGTAACAACGGGCTTTGGGAAATTCAGTGATGTCGTCGTATCACCGCAGCACGGCGCACAGCTGCAAGTGAACTTGATTCGCAGCCATGCGTGCGCTGTCGGCAATCCGCTCTCTGAACCGGTCGTGCGCGCGATCATGCTGCTTCGTGCGAATGCGCTGTGCAGAGGGAATTCGGGCATCACGCCGGAAACGCTGCAGCTTCTCATCGATTGCATCAACAAGCGTGTGTATCCGGTCATACCGGAGCAAGGCTCGCTCGGCGCAAGCGGCGACTTGGCACCGCTGTCGCATCTCGTACTTGTGCTGATCGGCGAGGGAGAGGCGTATGATCAAGGGAAAAGGGTCTCCGGCCTGCAAGCACTTGCGAATGCAGGACTTCAGCCGATCACGCTGCAAGCGAAAGAAGGGCTCGCGCTCATTAACGGGACTCAGATCATGACTGCGATCGGCACGCTCTCGTATGTTAAGTCGCAGCGGCTTGCGAAGATTGCGGATGTCATTGCGGCCATGACAGTGGAGACGCTGCGCGGCATACCCGATGCTTATGCAGAAGAAGTGCAGCTCGTGCGTCCTTATCCGGAGCAGATCGGCGTCGCGCGCAACTTGCGAACATTGCTGCAAGGGAGCCGACATACGACGCGCCAAGGCGAGCTTCGCGTCCAAGACGCCTATTCCCTTCGCTGTCTGCCGCAGGTGCATGGCGCCACAAGACAAGTGCTCGCCTACACGCTCGACAAGCTGAACATGGAGATCAATGCCGCAACAGATAATCCGCTCCTGTTCCCGGAGAAAGGGCTCGTAATATCTGGCGGTAACTTTCACGGTCAACCGATTGCTTTTGCGATGGACTTCTTAAAGATCGGCATGAGCGAGCTCGCGAACATTTCAGAGCGCCGAACAGAGAGACTGGTCAATCCGGCATTGTCCGGCGGGTTGCCGGCATTCCTTAGTCATAGTCCGGGTCTCGGATCGGGACTTATGATCACGCAGTACGTCAGCGCATCACTCGTATCCGAGAACAAGGTGCTCGCGCATCCGGCCAGCGTCGATTCGATTCCTTCGTCTGCGAATCAAGAGGATCATGTGTCGATGGGAACGACCGCAGCGCGGCATGCCGAGCAGGTGATCCGTAACGTTGCAAAAGTGCTGGCGATTGAGCTCATATGCGCGGCAGAAGCTGCTGATTTCGTTGGTGCGAGTGGCTTGGCGCCAGCGACGAGGGTGTTGTATGACAGCTTGCGGGCTATCGTTCCGAAAGTCGATGAAGATCGATCGACTTCTGCGGATATCGAGCGTACTGCCAAGGCGTTGTTGTCAGGCGAATGGCTGGAGGCGGTTGAAGCGGTGTCTGGTCCACTGTATTAGCTCATAACTCGCAATTCTGAAGCTCTCAACTCTCAACTCTCAACTCGTTAAAGGAGGTTCACTTCCAGATGAGTGCGAATCAACCGATGGAGCCCAAACGCGTCATTCGTGCCCCGCGCGGTACGGAGCTGACCTGCAAAGGCTGGGTGCAAGAGGCTGCCATGCGCATGCTGATGAACAACCTGGATCCCGACGTCGCCGAGCGGCCGGAGGATCTCGTCGTGTATGGCGGAATTGGCAAGGCAGCACGGAACTGGCCGTCTTACGATGCGATCGTTCGCGAGCTGCAGCGCCTGGAGAGCAATGAGACGCTGCTCATTCAGTCCGGGAAACCAGTCGGCGTCTTCAAGACCCATGAACGCGCGCCGCGAGTCCTGCTGTCGAACTCCGTGCTCGTGCCCAAGTGGGCTACGTGGGAGAATTTCCGCGAGCTGGAGCAGAAAGGGCTGATGATGTACGGCCAGATGACAGCGGGCAGCTGGATTTATATCGGAACGCAAGGGATCCTGCAGGGGACGTATGAGACATTCGCGGAAGCGGCAAGGCAGCACGCTGGCGGCAGCTTGCGCGGTACGCTTACGCTTACAGCCGGGCTTGGCGGGATGGGGGGCGCGCAACCGTTAGCTGTAACGATGAACGGCGGTGTCGTTATTGCCGTTGAGGTTGATCGTGCGCGAATCGAACGTCGCATCCAAACGCGTTACTGCGATGTGCTGGCAGAGTCCCTAGATGACGCGCTCGCATTGGCTAACAACGCGGTTGCTTCGAGTAAGCCGCTCTCGATAGGGCTGCTCGGCAATGCAGCGGAGATCTATCCGGAGATTGTGCGGCGCGGGATGAAGCCGGATTTTACGACGGACCAGACATCGGCGCATGACCCGCTGGTCGGCTATATTCCGGCAGGGTTATCGCTCGAGGAAGCTGCGAGGCTGCGGTCAAGTGACCCCGCAAAGTACATGAAGCTTGCAAAATCTAGCATCGCCGTCCATGTGCAAGCGATGCTCGATCTCCAGCAGATGGGCTCGGTCGTGTTCGACTACGGCAACAACATCCGCCAAGTTGCCTTCGACGAAGGTGTGTCCGCTGCGTTCGATTTCCCCGGCTTCGTCCCGGCGTATATCCGCCCGTTGTTCTGCGAAGGGAAAGGACCCTTCCGTTGGGCGGCGCTATCCGGCGATCCAGTAGATATTCGCAAGACGGATGAGCTGGTGCTCCGTCTGTTCCCGGACAATGAACGGCTGCGCCGATGGATCGAGATGGCGAGCGAGCGCGTCGCATTCCAAGGACTGCCGGCCCGCATCTGCTGGCTTGGCTATGGCGAACGCGAGAAGTTCGGCCTCGCGCTCAATGAGCTGGTCCGCAGCGGTGAGCTGAAAGCGCCGATTGTCATCGGCCGGGATCATCTCGACTGCGGCTCGGTGGCCTCGCCTAACCGCGAGACAGAAGCGATGAAGGACGGCTCCGACACAGTCGGCGATTGGGCCATTCTGAATGCGCTTATCAACACATCGGCTGGCGCATCCTGGGTTTCCGTCCATCATGGGGGAGGCGTCGGGATGGGTTACTCGCTCCATGCCGGCATGGTAATCGTCGCTGACGGGACGGATGAAGCGGCCGAGCGGCTAAGCGCAGTTCTGACATCGGACCCGGGCATGGGCGTTGTTCGCCATGTGGATGCCGGTTACGACGAAGCGATTGAAACGGCTAAGAAGCATGGCATTCGGATTCCGATGCGGGAATAGAGGAGGTAGCCGAAGTGAGTTCGAGAGGTGAGCGAGTTGATTTGCTTCTTACCGATATCGGTCGGTTGGTCACGCCGCCGCCAGGCGGCAATCCGCGCTATGGGACAGAGATGAGCGCGGTTCATGAAATCGAGCATGCGGCTATCGCGATTCGCGAAGGGATCATTGTGTTGTTCGGACCCGAGAGTGAAGTGCGGCAGCAGCTGAACGGCGAAGGTGTGGAAATCGCCGAATCGGTTAGTGCCGAAGGCAGACTCGTGGTCCCCGGCTTCGTCGATCCGCACACGCATCTAGTCCATGGCGGCTCGAGGGAGCATGAGCTGTCGCTCAAAAGGTCGGGCGTTCCGTATTTGGATATTTTGGCGCAGGGCGGCGGCATTCTGAGCACGGTGCGAGCGACTCGCGCGGCGAGCGAGCAGGAGCTGCTCGCGAAAGCGCGCAAAAGCCTCGATATCATGCTCCTGAACGGAGTCACGACCGTTGAAGCGAAGAGCGGCTATGGGCTGTCGCTCGAGTATGAGCTGAAGCAGCTGCGTGTAGCGAAGCAGCTTGATGCGGAGCATCCGGTCGATCTCGTCACGACGTTTATGGGCGCTCATGCGGTACCGCCGGAGTACAAAGGGCGGACGGACGAATATGTCGAGCTCATCGTAAGCAGCATGCTGCCTGAAGTGTCGCGCCAAGGACTTGCTGAATGTTGTGATGTATTCTGCGAGGAAGGCGTCTTCAGCGTTCCGCAATCGAGGCGTATTCTTCAAGAAGCTGCGCGATACGGACTTCGAGCCAAAATCCACGCAGACGAAATCGTGCCGCTCGGCGGTGCAGAGCTCGCCGGGGAGATCGGCGCGATATCTGCGGAGCATCTGCTCGCCGCGTCGGACCAAGGACTATGCTCGCTCGCAGCGAGCGGCGTTATTCCAGTGCTCCTGCCCGGCACATCGTTCAACCTCGGGCTGAAGCAGCACGCGCGTGCTCGTGAAATGATCGACATCCATCAGCTGCCGGTGGCGCTGTCAACGGACTACAATCCTGGATCGTGTCCAACTGAGTCGCTCCAGCTCATTATGATGCTCGCATCGCTGAACCTCCGGATGACGCCGGAAGAGATACTGACCGCCTGCACGATTAATGCGGCGGCAGCGATCGGACGTGCAGACGCGATCGGTTCCATCGAGGCCCGCAAACGAGCGGATGTGACGATTCTCGATGCTCCGAACCTCGCCTATTTGCCGTACCATTTTGGCATCAACCATACGTTTGGCGTGATCAAGAGCGGCAGCATCGTGGTTTGGGAAGGCAGACTGGTAGAGGGGGAGGGGCGGCTATGAAAGACAGCGAACACGAGAATGATCATGCAGCATTTGACCCCGTACCATTCCTGGCATCGCCCGATCAGGCAGCGTTTCGAGATCATCTGGAGACGAAGGTCGCCCATTGGATCAGACAATGGGATGGGCAAGAGCAGCTTACGGCTGGAGTCATCGGCGTCCCGCTGTCCAAGGCTTCGATCTCGCTTTCCGGCGCATCGACGACACCGGCCGCTGTGCGTGCAGCGTTCAAATCTTTTACCACCTACTCGATGGAATACGATGTCGATCTGCAGCAGATGGCCGTCCGCGATCTTGGAGATATCCAAATGCATGTGACCGACGTCAATGAATGCCACCGACGGATTGAGGCTTGTCTCGCCAAGCTGTATGAGCGCCAGCCCACGATCGTTCCAATCGTATTTGGCGGGGATCATTCGATCAGCTTCCCATCGGTGAAAGCTTTTGCCAGTCGATATCCAGAGAAGAAGCTAGGGATGATCCACTTCGACGCTCACCATGATGTCCGCAATTTCGAGGACGGCGGCGCAACGAACGGAACGCCATTTCGCGGAATTTTGGAGTCTGGCGTAGTCTCCGGAAGTAATATCGCGCAGATTGGCATACGCGGTTTCATGAATTCGAAACCCTATCATGATTACGTAAAAAGTAAAGGCGTTCATGTATTTACGTCACGCAATGTGCGCAATAGCGGTATTAGCACCGTACTTGCGAGGGCGCTCTCTGCCGCAGGAGACGGTACGGATGCGATCTACGTGAGCTTCGATGTCGATGTCATCGATCAAGCTTTTGCCCCCGGCTGTCCAGCAATCGGCACCGGCGGGCTGAATCCGTGGGATGCCCTTGATGCGCTGTATCATCTCGGCACGCTGCCGCAAGTGATGGCAATCGACTTCGTCTGTATCGATCCGACGGTTGATGTGCGCAACGCCACCTCACGCCTCGCGGTGCAATTGATGCTTAGCTTCTTAGCGGGAATGGCAAGCCGTCCAGGCTGATTTCGACATGGTCCATACAGAAAGAACACATATTTCAACAATTTACACCCATTTACAGGAAACGCCGCTTCAATGACAATAAGGACGGGTTCTAATTTGTTCATGGAGCGTGATCAAGTTGTCCAAAAAAATTCTCATCATTACCGGAGATGCCGCTGAGTCGCTGGAAGTGTATTATCCGTATTTCCGCGTGCTGGAGGAAGGCTACGAAGCTGTCATTGCTGCCCCAAGCGTCAAGACCTTGCGCACGGTCGTGCATGATTTCGAAGGCTGGGATACATACACGGAGAAACCGGGCTATCAGCTGAACGCCCATGTCGCATTCTCCGAGGTTGATCCAGCGGCTTACGATGGACTCATCATTCCTGGCGGCCGCGCACCTGAATACATTCGTCTCGACGACAACATTCCTCGTATTGTCGGTCACTTCTTTGAAGCGAATAAGCCGGTTGGAGCCATCTGCCACGCAGTGCTTATTCTTAGCGTAGTTCCGAACCGTTCGGCATTCGAAGGCCGTACGATGACGGCGTATTCGGCTTGCCGCCCGGATGTCGAGGGCCTTGGCGCAACCTATGCGAAAGAGACGCTTTGCGTGGACGGCAATATCATATCCGGTCATGCGTGGCCGGATCTTCCCGGGTTCATGCGGGAGTTTCTGAAGCAAGTGAACAGCCGCTAATAGGCCGTTATTATAACGATTTAGAGGGGCTGCCGATGGAACGGCGGCCTCTTTGCGCATTTCCGCATATCCCGCTAAATTCTACTTTTTAGTTTAAACGCCACCTGGCAAGGAAATAATTTCTATTACAACAAGAGCGACAGGGGGCGAAGCTGGTGGGCGATAACAAGGTACTGGGCCCGAATCTGCAGACCGCAGTACAAGACAATATTGCTGCAATGAAGCAGCGATTAGGCGATAGTGACGACCTGATCGTTCGTGAGCTTCAAAGCCGGGCGGGCGGTGTCCGAAAGGGTATGGCCCTTTTATTTATTGATGGGCTTACGGAAGAAAAGGCGATTCAACAGTTCATAATTGAACCGCTGCTTCAAGCCGGCACAGACACCGCAGGCAGTGCAGATAATAACGAAGACCCGGCGAAATTGCTAGATTACCTGAATCAATCGGTGCTAACCGCAGGACAAGTGACGAAGGTTGATAAACTGGAGAATGCGGCAGATGCGCTTATTAACGGCAACGTGATTCTCTTTGTAGAAGGTTGTGCTGCTGCACTCCAAATGTCGATGATCAGCTGGGAGCATCGCGCGGTTAACGAGCCGGCGAACCAGTCGGTTATTCGCGGACCGAAGGAAGCTTTTACCGAAAATATCCGTGTCAATACAGCACTTATTCGGCGCATCATTAAAAATCCGAGTGTCATTCTCAAGAATCAGCAAATCGGGAAAGTGACGAAGACGAACGTATCCGTCATGTATGTCAAAGGCATAGCGGATGAGACCGCCTTGCAGGAGGTCAATAAGCGACTCTCCCTGATCGATACCGACGCTATTCTGGAAAGCGGCTACATCGAGGAGTACATCCAAGACGAGACAGTCACGCTCTATCCGACCGTGCAAAATACGGAACGGCCGGACGTTGTCGCAGCAGCATTGCTGGAAGGGCGCATCGCCATTCTGATCGAAGGTACGCCGCATGCCCTGATTGTGCCGGCCTTGTTCGTGCAATTTCTCCAATCTGCAGAGGATTACTACCAGCGCGCCGATATCAGCTCGCTGCTGCGGATTCTGCGATACTTCGGGCTGTTCATCGCCGCATTGGTGCCGGCACTTTATATCGCGATCACGACCTTCCATCAGGAGATGCTTCCGACGCAGCTCCTCATCAGCTTGGCTGCCCAGCGGGAAGGCGTGCCTTTTCCAGCTTTTATTGAAGCGCTCATCATGGAAGCGACTTATGAGATTCTGCGGGAAGCCGGCATTCGGATGCCGAGAGCCGTCGGACAAGCGGTATCGATTGTCGGGACGCTCGTCATCGGTCAAGCTGCCGTAGAAGCGGGCATCATCTCGGCGAGTATGATTATCGTCGTATCCATTACTGCGATTTCAAACTATGTCATTCCAGAGTTCGATATGTCGATTGCCGTGCGGATTACGCGGTTTCTATTCATGGGGCTCGCGGCAGCCTTCGGCATGTACGGCATTTTCATAGGCATGCTGGCGCTTCTGCTGCATCTCTGCAGCCTGCGTTCATTCGGCGTCCCGTATATGGCTCCAGTAGGTCCTTTAACGATCCAGGATCAGAAGGATGTTCTGGTGCGTGCGCCTCACCCCCTCATGACAAGAAGGCCAAGCATGTTCAGTAAGCTGAATCCGATTCGCCAGCGTAAAGCTGTGAGAAAGAGCGGTCAATAATGAGGGTTAGACGAATGTTGACCGCCTTGTTACTACTGCTGCTCACGCTACCGATAACAGGCTGCTGGGACCGGCGGGAAATGAATGAGCTCGGCATCGCACTCGGAATGGGCATCGACCGCGTGGATGACAAATACGTGGTAACCGTGCAAGTCGTCAAGCCCGGCCAAGTTGCCGAGCAGAAGGGGGCAACAGGCGCGGAATCGCCCGTTGTGATGTACAAATCAGAAGGGCCGACCATCTACGAAGCCATTCGCAAAATGACAACTGCCAGTCCGCGTAAAATTTATGCCGCGCATCTTCGTGTTCTCTTGTTCGGAGAAGCGCTCGCAAGGCAAGGCATCGGAAATGCGCTCGATCTGCTCTCAAGGGATTATGAGCTTCGTACGGATTTTTATTTGCTCATTGCCAGAGGGGCGACTGCACAAGAAGCGCTTAATGTGTTGACGCCGCTGGAGAAAACCCCACCGAACAAGCTGTTCCGCTCCATTGAAACGTCGGAGAAAGCCTGGGCGCCTGTCGTATCGATATCGCTGGATGACTTTGTCAATGACATTGTGAGTAAGGGGAAGAATCCGATCATTAGCGGCATTCGCATTGTTAACCCAGATGAGGTGGGAGCATCTACAAAGAACTTGAACACCATTCGTCCGAAAGTCATGCTTGAGAACGATGGCATCGCCGTATTTCGTAAAGACCGATTGATCGGCTGGATGAGTGAAGAAGAGAGCAAAGGCTACAACTATATCACGAATAATGTGCATAGCACAGTTGGTCATATTAGCTGTCCGGGCGGAGGGAAGCTTGCTCTTGAGGTGGTTGATGCTCATTCCAAGATAGGCGGTAAAATGGTTAGCGGTCGTCCTTATCTTTCTGTCGATGTGACTGTTGAGCAATCTGTCGGGGAAGTGGAATGCCGCATTGACTTAACGAAGATTAGTACGATTCAGGAGCTTGAGAAACGTGCGGAAAACTCATTGACACGAATCATTAGGCACGCCATAGATGCGGGTCAGAAGAAATTCAAGTCGGATTATTTTGGCTTCGGCAATGCGATTCACCGGGGTCATCCGAAGATGTGGAAACAGCTGCAGAAGGACTGGGACGAGCGATTCGAGGATGCTCTCGTTGACGTTAACGTGCAGATTAAGATCATACGGACCGGAACCATAACGAATTCGTTCATGGAAGAGGAGGAGTAGCGCCATGATGTGGTCTTTAGCAGGAGTCGTCGTTCTTTCGGGCTTTTTCGCTGCGCTCGAACTGCCCTCGCTCAAAGGGCAGAAGAAGGAACGATGGACCTTCTGGCTGCTGCTCATTCTGAGTACGGGTCTTGGTATGGCCTATGTGTCGAAGCTTACGATTCCGAACCCGCTTGAATTGATCGCTTTCATTTTCAAGCCGATCGGGTACTGGCTCCACAATGTCCTTCCGCCAGCAAAGTAAGGAGAGTGATAGGAAGCATGGCCGAGAATGGGAAAATCAGTGGGCTCCAGCTCATGGTGCTCACTTTTCTATATACAATCGGGACTACGGTACTTGTCATCCCTGCAGGGCTTGCTGCAACGGCGAAACAGGACGCATGGCTCGGAGCGATTGCCGGTGTCCTGATCGGCACTGTCGTAATCGGTTTATATATGGGCTTGTTGACAGTTTATCCCGGACTATCGTTCGTCAACATATGCCGAAGCGCATTAGGCAAATGGGTGGGCACAGCGCTGGGCGTTATCTACATGTGCTATGCATTTATTGGGGCGAGCACGGTACTGTTCTATGTCGGCAATTTCTTCAAAACCCAGTTCATTCCGCATACCCCGCTCTGGTGCACGATCATGCTTTTTGCCGTCGTCGTTGCGATGGGGGCGCGTCTTGGATTGGAGACGATAGCCCGAGCCTCGGAGCTGATGCTACCGTGGTTTCTCATGTTGTTCGTCCTGCTGGTGCTGACATTAGTCCCGGCTGCCAAGTCAGCAAATGTACTGCCCGTGTTCGAAGTAGGCTGGAAGCCCATATTCTCAGCGGGGTTATCCTTCGCAGGGACAGCCTATATGCCTATGGTGTTTCTGTTCTCAGTGCTTCCTCATGTGAAAGCCCCAGAGAAAACGAAGATTGGCATGTATGTCTCTGCGTTACTCGGCGGAGTCTGCGTTATATTGGTTACGCTATTTTGTATCCTCATACTCGGTCCGAATATTACGGGGAGAAGCATGTATCCCAGCTACGCACTTGTCAAAAAAATTAATATTGGCAACTTCCTGCAGCGGGTAGAGGCGATTCTGGCAGGCTTATGGTTCATTACCACCTATGTGAAAACAACCTTCTACTACTATGCCGGAGTAAGAAGCTTGTCGGAAATTCTCGGCTTGAAGCAGTATAAGGTCGTTACACTCCCCTGTGCGATGGCGGTAGTCGTATTTTCACTCGTCGTTTATCCGGATGTTGTCTATATGCAGTACTGGGACTCGATTATATTTCCACCTTATATTATACTTCTCGGAGTCGTCATTCCTCTGCTGCTCTGGATTATTGGCTTAGCCAAGCAGAATTCGCAGCAGGAGCCTTCGACGTCCACGCAGAATCAATTGGATAAGGGAAGTTAACCACCTGTTATAAGCGAGGAGAGCGAGTAGAACAATGGAACAAATGAGAGCGATCATACTGAACGGACCAGGTAAACCTGAGCAATTCGTGCTATCAGAGGTGCAAATACCTGAAGCGAGCGCTGGAGAAATTCGAGTGCGCGTGCAAGCGGCTGGACTAAATCCGGTCGATTACAAAATAGCGATGAATGGTCATCCGAACTGGCAGTATCCGCATGTTTCCGGTGTCGATGCCGCCGGTATTGTAGATGCGGTGGGCGAAGGGGTTACGCAGTGGGTGGTTGGCGACCGCGTCGTCTATCATGGTGATTTCACCAAGCCGGGCGGCTTCGCAGAATATAGTGTAACCCTCGCGCATACAGCGGCAGCGATCCCGGATGGTGTCACATTCGTTGAAGCTGCAGCGTTCCCGTGCGCAGGCTTGACCGCTTATCAGATCCTTGTTCGCAAAATGCACATGCAGCTCGGACAATCGATCTTGGTGCATGCCGGAGCTGGCGGCGTAGGCGGATATGCGATTCAATTGGCGAGGCTATTCGGCGCATCGATGATCATCGCGACTGCATCTGCGGGCAACGCGGACTATGTGCGCAGCCTCGGCGCCGACCATGTGCTGGATTACAATCGCGAGGACGTTCATGCGAGAGTGATGGAGCTTACAGCAGGAGAAGGAGTAGACCTTATCTTGAATTCGGTTAACCGGGCAACCTCGCAGAAGGATTTATCCACAATTTCCTTCGGCGGTCAATTGGCTTGTATTGCAGGCGCGCCGGAGACGGTTGCCGATTTCCAGCCGTCCACGAAGACATTCACGCTGCATAAGCTGATGCTTGGCGGCGCGTATGGATCTGGCAGAAAAGCGGAAGAGGAGCTTGCCGCGATGGCTGGTGAATTTCTTCAGTTGATTCAGGAGAAGAAGATTGATCCGCTTGTGAAGAAGGTAATCGCGCTTGAAGAGATTCCGCAAGGGCTGCAGCTTCTGTCGGAGCGTCATGTGCAGGGGAAGATTGTCGCGAAGATCGGAGAAATGGATTAGCACTCGATAGAAAGCACGATAGAACGAATCTATTATACTGCCGGAAGTCCTCTATGTTATATTGGAAGAGTATGACAATCCTAAAACTGTGGAGGATGGACGTCAATGGCGAATCAATTTTCAGAGGAAAGACGGTTTCTGGAGGAGACGCTGGCCGTGCACGGCGGACAGCAGCTGGATGCTTCGACTTACTCACGTGCAGTTCCCATCTATCAAACGACATCATATGGCTTCAGAGACACAGAGCACGCGGCTAACTTGTTCGGCTTGAAAGAATTTGGCAACATTTATACACGCATCATGAACCCGACGACCGACGTGTTCGAGCAGCGGATCAATGCGCTTGAAGGCGGAGCCGGCGCGCTCGGCGTCGCGTCCGGACAAGCAGCGATTACATATTCGATCCTCAACATTGCCGAAGCAGGCGATGAGATCGTATCTTCGACGCACTTGTATGGCGGTACTTATAATTTATTCTCTTATACGCTCAAGAAGCTTGGCATTACGGTGCGTTTCGTTGATCCGAGCGATCCGGAGAACTTCCGTGCGGCTATTACGGATAAGACGAAAGCGATCTTCGCGGAGACGATCGGCAATCCGAAAGGCGACGTGCTCGATGTTGCGGCAGTTGCCGGCATCGCGCATGAGAACGGAATTCCGCTGATTGTCGATAATACGTTCCCAAGCCCGTATCTGCTCAAACCGATTGAGCATGGCGCAGATATTGTTGTCCATTCCGCAACGAAATTCATCGGCGGTCATGGCACATCAATCGGCGGCGTTATCGTCGACAGCGGCAAGTTTGACTGGGCTGCCAGCGGCAAATTCCCAGGTCTGACTACGCCGGACCCGAGCTACCACGGAGTCGTATTCACGCATGCGGTTGGACCGATTGCCTATATTATCAAAGCACGCGTGCAGCTGCTTCGCGATATGGGCGCTGCGCTCTCGCCGTTCAACTCCTTCTTGCTGCTGCAAGGACTGGAGACGCTGCATCTGCGGATGGAGCGCCATTCCTCAAACGCGCAGAAAGTGGCGGAATATCTGGAGCAGCATGAAGCTGTCGAATGGGTAAGCTACGCTGGGCTTGAGAGCCATCCGTCGTACGAGCTTGCGAAGACGTACTTGCCGAAAGGACAAGGCGCGATTCTTACGTTCGAGATCAAAGGCGGCGTAGAGGCAGGCAAGAAGGTTATTAATGCCGTCAAGCTATTCTCGCACTTGGCGAACGTCGGCGATTCCAAGTCGCTCATCATCCATCCTGCAAGCACGACGCATCAGCAGCTGTCCGATGAAGAACAGCTTGCGACAGGCGTAACTCCGGGTCTTATCCGGTTGTCGGTCGGTACGGAAGCGATCGACGATATTATCTATGATCTGGATCAAGCGATCCGGGCAAGCCGGGAATAAATCGAATCATTCCATTTAGTTTAAGAAAGCCCCGCTGCTAGAGTCTCTAATCGGACTCCGGCAGCGGGGCTGTTTATTTTCATCTATCTTGATCTATTAATCCACATCCCGGTCAAACTGCGGCATCGTCAGTTCATCACCGATCTTGACGATATCGTTATTGTCCAGCTGATTGTAGCTCGCAAGCGCACCAACATATTTGCTGGAGCCGTAATAGATTCTTGCAATACTCGTTAACGTCTCGCCAGCCTGGACGGTATGCTTCGGCAGGGCAGGAATCATAAGTGATGTCCCGGCTTTCAAGCCTGCGTCCACATCGAGGTCGTTTTGCTTTGCGATAAGCCCGACATAGTCGTCTGTTCGATAGAACTGCTTCGCAATATGATACAGCGTGTCTCCCGATTGAACGAGATACATAGCTGGAAGCGTGACTTTGGAGTAATCCAGGCTGCGCTGTTTTCCAGTGGAAGAGCTCGCATTCTTGGACGGCGCCGGAATCGTGATGGTATCGCCTTCTACCATATCGTTGATGAAGACAATATCGTTCGCTTCTGCAATCAAGTTCACTTGCTGCTTGGACTGATAGAACTTCAACGCGATCTTCGAAAGTGTATCGCCTTTCTGGACCACATACTTCTTCGGATATTCTGACGACGATGATGAAGCCGACGATGTGCTTACAGGCCTTGCATCCTTAAGCGTTGTTAACGCTTGATTCGTAACGGTTACAGAAGAGGCAGACGCATCAGCAGTTGTTGTGGTTGGTGCCGTGCCCTCGGACTGATCGTTCTTCGTCACGCCCGGCTTATCCGTTTGCTTCGTCGTCGTAACAGAAGAACTGTTGGCCGGCTTCTGGCCCGGATCATTGCTCTTCGTCACATCAGCCGTTGCAGTCTGGACACCTGGGCTTGAAGCCAGCGGCTTGCCTCCGAAGTGAGATTGCGTTGCATAGATGCTATACAATACCACGCACATAAGCAGGAGTCCCGTAGAAACTTGCAGGATGGAAGCGGTGCTCCTATTTTTCTTAGCCCGTTTGGATCTAGGACCATATTTAGAGTTTGTCGAATTCGGGTTCAACAATAATCTTCCTTTCGTGTTCGGAATCGGTACACACCATATTACATGAAATTGCGCGGAGGAAAAGGATTCTGGCCATAATCGGGTGATTGGTACTATGCATATCTACAGATGGAATAGGTATGTCGACAATTCGGGTGACCAATGGAGGAGTAGCAGGGCATAGATGACTCCGGTAGTAAATGGCTAGTGCTGGGATCAGAAGCGGGATGCTTGTACGACTTAAGCAGCAGTGGCGAATTGTAACATGATGCACCCGCAGTGCAAGCATATGCTCGTAAATACGAAATCTTTTCGCGGCAAATTTCTCTTTATTGTTCGGATGGTTCTAGTATTCTAAGGGTAAGGAAGGACGATAATGGAGGTGACCGATTGAACGTGAAAAGGGCGAAGGAGTCCCTCATACAGCTGCTCCTGTTCGGCTATCACCAGGCCATGAGCTGTATATTCCCTGTCGCGATATTCGGGACACTTGCGCTGTCGAGGATGGTTGAAGTCCCATTCCTCCATCGGTACGATGCCATATTGCTCATTCTGCTAGGCGTGCAGCTCCTCATGTATCTCAGCGGGCTTGAAACACGCGACGAAATCAAAGTGATCTGCGTGTTCCACGTCATCGGCTTAATGCTGGAAATCTATAAGGTTCACGTTGGTTCATGGGCGTACCCGGAGCATGCGTTCACGAAGCTGCTCCATGTCCCGCTGTATAGCGGGTTTATGTACGCAAGTGTTGCTAGCTTTATGTGCCAAATCTGGCGTAGACTAAGGATGGACATGACCGGCTGGCCAGGGCTCATTCCAGCGGGACTCGTGGGGGGAAGCATCTATTTGAACTTCTTCACGAATCACTTCATCATCGATGTCCGGTGGTGGCTGACAAGTCTTGTCGTGATCGTGTTCTGGAAGACGTGGATTATCTATCGGGTACGGAGCAAGACGTACCGGATGCCGCTGACGATTGCATTCTTCATCGTCGGTTTCTTCATCTGGTTAGCCGAGAATATCGCGACATTCTTCGGGGCTTGGAAGTATCCCGATCAGCATCATGAGTGGCATGTGGTGCATATCAGCAAGATCAGCTCATGGTTTCTGCTCGTCATCATCAGCGTCATTATTGTCGCACAGCTTAAGCATGTGAAAGCAGATCTGAAAAACAAAGAATGATGAGACCTATCCATGCTTACATACGTATGAAGGATATCCCGATCGAAAGGACGTGCCAGGAATGAATGCGGAACTCGTCATGCAAGAATTAGAAGCGCTTGGCAAAGAGCGCTTGAAGAAAATGTACAGCGGAAATGGCGCGAAGGAGCCGGTGTTCGGCGTAGCGACAGGGGAGATGAAGCCGCTCGCGAAGAAGATCAAGAAGGATCAGGAGCTGGCGGAGCAGCTGTACGCGACGGGCAATTATGATGCGATGTATTTTGCAGGGGTCATTGCCGATCCGAAGGCGATGACGGGGGAAGACTTCGACCGCTGGATCGAAGATGCGTACTTCTATATGCTGTCCGATTATGTGGTAGCCGTGACTCTGGCCGAGGCAGACATTGCGCAGGAAGTGGCGGATCGCTGGATTGCAAGCGGCGATGAGCTGAAAATGTCGGCAGGCTGGAGCTGTTATTGCTGGCTGCTCGGGAGCCGGAAGGACAGCGAGTTCGACGAAAGCAAGCTATCCGCCATGCTTGATCAAGTTGCCATGGCGATTCATGATGCGCCGGAGCGCGCCAAATACGCGATGAACAACTTCATGTATACCGTTGCCGTATCGTATGTCCCGTTACATGACAAAGCGGTGGCAACTGCGACAGCGGTAGGTCCCGTTGAAGTGAAGAAGGACAAGGGTCCCAGCAAGCATATCCAAGCCATGGTTAGTATTCAGAAAGATATCGATAAAGAACGAATCGGCTTTAAACGTAAATATGTAAGGTGTTAGGTTGGTTACGAGGATAGATAGGAAGTAAAAAAGCAGCTCTTGCCCAGGTCGGGAGACCGGGAAGCAGCTGCTTATTTGTTATCGCTAAAAATGACATGGATACATAATAGTCTATAAAAAAATTCCGAATAAGTCTATATCTTTCTCAGTGATAATTGTATCTTTATGAAGCGGCCGCGGCATCACCAATTCGAGCATTGAAGGGAGAGCACGTGCATGATTACACTTCGTAAGATTACGCTGGAGAACAGACGCGAGATCTTTAATCTGGAGGTTTCCGAGGATCAGAAGCGCTTCGTCGCTTCCAATCTGTCCAGCGTTGCTTCATGCTATGTCCTGTCCACGAATGGGGGGCATCCGTTCCCTTTCGCGATCTATGCGGACGAGAAGCCGGTCGGCTTCGTCATGATTACGTACAAGATTACGAGTTATGATCTGCCTTCGGTTGCAGAAGAAGGGTACACCATCCTAAGACTAATGATCGATAAGAACTGCCAAGGAAGAGGATATGGCCGGGAAGCGATGGAACGCATCATGGCATTCATCCGTACGTTCCCGGCAGGTCCCGCCAAGTACTGCTGGATTGCCTATAAAGAAGAGAATCTGCCTGCGAAGAATCTCTATGAAAGCTTCGGCTTCCGCGACAATGGCGAAGTGATACACGGCGAGCAGATTACGGTGCTTACGCTATAGTTGTTGTCGTGAAATGAATATCTATCGCATATGAAGAAACTGTAGCGCTATTGCGACCATCAGATCACGAAGCGGGAGGCAGGCCTCATGCTTGATGCAATAGTAGAGTTTCTGCTCGAACTGGCGGCGGAAGGGATTGTCTGGTTTCTTCTTTTCAACTCCTGGATATGGTTCGTCATCTCGGGAATCAGCTGGCTGCTGCACAACGATGCTAGACAAGTCAAGCAAACCCTGGTCAATTGGCCAGGGTTTCGCATATACCTATGGTGACTTCAAGTTGCCTGTATTACGGACAACCGTCTTCACATCAAGCTCGATCTGCAGCTGCGGCAAATATTTCTCGCGCCACTGAGACAGCTCCTTCCGGGAGAAATCGTCGCGAAAATGCTGGCCGAGCCCAAAAATATCTGCTTTGTCACGCCGAACGATTTTGAAAATCTCATTAAACCGATCTGTAACTAGGATCTTAAGTTCTGTCTTTATTTTCTCCGTCGAAGGGTTGCCTGTGGTATCAACAATGATGACCTTCAAGTACAACGTACTCTTCAGAATCGGCTTGCCTTGTTGGAAGCGGCCGCGGCAGCGGAGTCTGTTGCTCACGATTTGCACAGTGGCATGGTTCATCACTTCGATTTTCCCCATCAGATTGTCGCCGTTAAAAACATTGTATAGCAAGGTCTGCTCATTCGTTAATCGGCCTACCATAACGCCATTCTTCATGATGGCAGAGCCTGTGCTTTCAAGTATGGTCGTATCGCCGGCCTTAATGATCGGGAGAACGACGTCGTTCGTGTAGGAATGGACGCTTCGGAATATTTTCCAAACCTGGGTGAATGCGATTTGAGGGCTCCAGCCCGCATCCTTTTGGAAGAAATCATAGATCGATTTGCCGTCGTTAGAGGAATCATCGATACGCTTGAAGAACCGATCAAGAGGCTGGTCACAGATGACAAATACCGTTTTAGGCGCGATATAACGCGAACGTATGATGCTGGCAATTCCTTCTTCGAGCCCATGCAGCGCGAACGGCTTATCGACCACAATGACTTTCAGATGGAGCAAGTCGACTTGACTCTCGAGATTCATGCTGATTAGGTCAATGGCTTCATTAATGGACTTCCCATGCTCAGAATAAACTTCTATTCCTTTCTCGGATGCGCTAACCTTCGGAATGTCCAAGTAAACGGTATAGTCTCCGTTCTTATAACCGATGCCCATGGCGATCGGCAAAGCTCTGTGGTTAATGTCTTTATTATCCCAGCAGCCGGTTAACAGAAGCAGGGAAAGGGCTGCGGCAACAAGAATTGGCTTCATATTGAGTTCAACTCGCGATTTACTTTTGAGTGATGGATTAAGCCAAGGACGAAAATAATGGAAGGCGTAACGATCGAAATATAGATACGTAAAAACGTATTCCATTGTAAGAACTGATCCACGAGCTGCCAATCTGGGATGCAAAGACATACGGTATACACAATTAACAGCACAATCAAGACAATCAATGTGGAGTTCCATTTCTTGAAGCTATATTTAATCGTATACATGATTTGCCAAATAGTGAAGCCGATAAAGAGCAGGCCGAATGCAATGAGACTCATGAGCAGGAACACAGTCACACGATCGAACATTAACCAATCGATCTCGAGGGTATCTACCGCGAATATGTACGGATATTGAAGCTGCAGCGCCGTTTCTTCCCCCAGCGTCAAGATGGGAACGTAGACCGAGATCAGATACATCGGCAAGAGCACCAAGCCGCCAAGAAAGATAGACTTCATCTTTACTTTGGCGAATGATGGAAAGTACCCCAGCAGCAGGAATACGCCGGTAAATGCGAACAGGCTCTTGTAGAAAGAAGGATGAGCCAGATAATTAAAGGCTTCTCTGCGGGGGATTAACGGAAGCACATAACGCCAGTCGATATTTTGAAAGGATGCCGATATAACAAACAAACATGGCAGTGCAAACAGGAAACTGATCAGCAGCGCTAATCGCAGCAGGCTTTTTACATTTCCTCTGATGACCATATAACCTGGAATGAGCAGCATGAGCAGCATGAGCATCCAGAGGGGCGTATTGGCGAGACATACAATCGAGATAATCTCGGCATTGGCCCGAACCATTAAGATAATGACGTCAAGTAAATAGAGCAGAACAGGAAGCAGTGTAAGCCAAGCGAGCAATGGATGTCTGTTTGTCATGATCATCACAAGATTTCGCCCTTCGAAATAGCTGAGCCCTTTCAAATAGGTAAAGACAATGACCAGATGGAAGATAAAAGCCGTTACCACAGGCATCCAATGCGACTGACTTGTGCTCTCAATCACGTCGGTCGGATAGATGAAGAAGATTAATCCGATATGCGTAATGATGTACGCGAGTGTGACATTGAAAGAGTTGGTCATCGTTATTCACCCTTTGGCTGTTTTAGCTGCAAATAAGGTACCCCGAGCGTTGTCAAGCTGGACAAGTACGCACAGATAATGACAATTCCGGCGAGCAAGCCCGTCACCCCGAACAGAGCCGACAGAAAAAGCAGCAAGTATTTTAACAAACGGATTAAATAAGAGTTCTGGAAGCCGACGACAGTCGCATTCGCGATGGTGACGGCTGCAAGGACAATAATGAGCAAGCTGCTTACCAGCTTGGCTTGCACCACGGCCTCACCCAGTACGATTCCGCCAACCATCGTGACTGTCGGACCGATGCTGGAAGGAAGTCTGATGATCGCTTCCATAATCAGCTCAAGAATGAGCAGCAGCAGCAATGCTTCGATAATTGCGGGATAAGGCACATCCAACCGGCTTATGGCGATTGTATGCGCGAGCTCGAAGCGAAGCACATCCGGATTCACGGAAACGATCGCGACGTACAATCCCGGCGCCATTAATGTCATTAGTGCACCGATTACACGCAATGAACGAAGTAGTACCGAATAAATCATGGGATGGTTCAGATCGTCCTCCGTCATGAACATATCTGAGATCAAGCTTGGCAAAATAATGGCGAAAGGAAGCCGTTCGATAAAAATGACGACTTTCCCATCCTTCAAAGCACGGGACGCCGTCTGCGGCAGCTCGGATACCAAATAGGAGCTTACGAGCGTGAGAAGGGGGAATTTAAATAGCTTCGACAGATCTTTCAACGTTGAAAGGTCAGAATTCGCTCCGGATTCAAGCAATTGAGTGATCGAATGCAGCAGGTTGGGGTCGATGCTCTGATTCAGAAAGCAAAGCGTGACGGTGTTCTTCGTCATGCTTCCGCACGAGTAGTGATTAATTTGCAGCTCGCTTGAATTGACATGTTTACGGAGCAACCCGAGATTCGTGTCGATGTCCTCGTTGAATGCAGAGCTCGAGCCGCGTACATTATTCTCCGTAAGTGGATTCGAGATGGAACGGCTAAGCGACTGCGGGACGGGAATGATACTAATACAAACATCAGTAGCGTCATGAACGGCAATTAACATGCCATTCAGGATTTCATCAATGATTCGGTCGGAGCTTGCAGGCAGTTCTTGTCCCATCTCGACGAGCTTCTGAACCGTGAATGGTTCTAACGCAAGCAGCGGCTCGCGGAGCAAATGGACCGATTGCGGGAAGTTAATCAACGACTTCAGTCCTGTGACGGAGATGACTTCATCACCAATATGAATCCGGCTGAGAACAAAATCGGGATTTGTAGAGAAGTGGACCTTTACAGCATCCAAGGTAAACACAGGCATTCTCCTTATGTGAATGTTGATATGAAGTCTTAAATTAAAGCAGCATCGCTTACATTATGTCCGAATCGTCCCGTTGTTATGACATATTTTCCCTTGGACAAGCTGTCAAACATTATTCTTTACCGATCGTTCTCAATATGTTAAGATCAAGTCGAAAGCGGGGGACCTGCGATGGCAAGAGCGAAAGAATTCGACGAAGATGCCGTACTGCTTAAAGCGGTGGATCTGTTCTGGGAGCAAGGCTACGAGAAGACATCGATGTCCGATCTTGTTGAGCATATGGGCATTCATAAGCGCAGTTTGTACGACACGTTCGGAGACAAGCATTCGCTGTTTATGAAAGCATTGCAACGTTATGATCAGATGATCGCTCATCGTTATGTCGTGAGCCAGGAACAGGAGAAATCACCAATTGATGCGATTCGCTCCATGTTCGAGAGAACGGTGAGACAGAGAGAAGACGATTCTCCGAGAGGCTGCTTTATCGTGAATACGGCTGTCGAGCTCTCCACGCATGACAGCGAATGCAGAGAAATGGTTAATCAACGCCTGAACCGTACAGAGATATATGTTCGCGAGCTGATTGAAGCAGGTCAGCATACTGGAGAAATTGCTGCCAGTTTAAACGCCGATTGGTTGGCATCGTATTTCGTCAATGCGTTGACCGGGCTGCGAGTGATGGTCAAAACAACCGAAGATAGAGACAAACTAAACCATATTGTGGATATGACGATGTCGGTTCTAAAGACACGCTAATTTTATGATGTTAATTCTAGAACGATCGTTCTCAAATTAGGGGTGGAGGGATTAAGTGTTATGAATAATGAAAAATCTATAAGAACGATACTTGGCATAACAATCGTGCTTGTCATTATGAACACGATGATGTTCAATTTGGCGCTTCCGAAGGTTGCGGGGCAGTTTGCGCTTAGCCCATCTACGACGTCATGGATTGTTACCGGTTATTCGATTGTTTTCGCGATCGCATCGATTACGTACAGCCGGCTATCGGATTTTATTCCAATCCATAAGCTGTTCACGGCAGCACTTTTATTGATTAGTATCGGATCGGTCATAGGAATATTCAGCAATGGATTCGATGTACTGCTTGGTGCAAGACTCATACAAGCAGCGGGTGCAGGCGCAATTCCGTCCCTTGGCATGGTGCTCTTGACCCGGTATATCCCTGTGTCCCGCAGAGGACGGGCGATGTCAGGCGTACTCTCATCCATCTCACTCGGTCTTGGACTTGGCCCTGTCGTTGGCGGTTTCGTCGTTCAGTATTTAGGCTGGCACTTCCTGTTCGGTATTACGGGTCTTAATCTGGTTCTCATTCCATTCTTCTACTTCATGCTGCCTCGAGAGAAGGCTACAAGCGGTTCGTTCGACTTCATCGGTGCGATTCTGCTGGGCAGCGGGACAACAGGCTTGCTTCTATTCCTGACGAACAAAAGCTTCATCGCCTTGATTGCCGGGTTGGTCGTCTTAATTCTATTCGCCATCCGGATTCGCACTGCAGCCAATCCATTCGTGATGCCAGCATTATTCCGCGAAAGACGGTATTTGACGCTTGTCGGGATCGGTATTGGCGCTTATATGGTCAGCTTCTCGTTCTTGTTCATCGCACCGCAGCTTCTGTCACATGTCTTTAGCTTGAATCCAGGCGGTTCCGGACTTGTTCTGTTCCCTGGCGCGATTCTTGCGATGGTCGTATCGAACCGAGTTGGTCTCATTATCGACCGTTATGGCAACAAAGGTCTGATTCGTTACGCACCGCTCATGCTGCTTATTTCAATCATTCTGATGGCGTTGACTGCGAAGTATTCGTATTTCGAAGTGGCTATCGTGTACATCTTGATAAGCGTAAGCTTCACTGCAATAAGCAGTGCGGTCTCGAATGAGCTGTCACGCATGCTTCCGAAGGAGCGCGTAGGCTCTGGCATGGGGCTGTTCCAATTGCTGCAGTTCTTCAGCGGAGCATTCGGGGTTGCGCTTTCGGGCAGCGCGCTCGTATGGCAGCAATCCTTGCCGCAGGTTCGTGCATTCGATAATATCATCTGGGGTCTAACAGTCATCTCAATGGTGTCCATCATAAGTGCTTGGCTTTACCGTAAATTTGCGAAGGTTCAGGCAGCCTGAGCTGCTTGAGCTACAATCAGATAACAGGCGATAAGTCCACGGTTTCCGCGGGCTTTTTCTTGTTCCATTCGAATAAGTTCTTTTTCACAAGGGGAAAATGACATATCCGATCATGCAGGGTAAGGCAGGGAGGACGACATGAAACGATTGAGGAAATGGATGCGATTGCAGCCGAGGCGCATAGGAGAGCCTGCAATGCCAGAGCTCGACGTCAACATACAGGTATCATCGGATTTGAACCAAAATGAGCAAGCGCTCCATACGATTTTCGAGCATTGCTCGGACATTGTGTTTCGTAAAGTTCGTCATGCGAGCGGTGCCGTCGAGACTATGGAGTGGCTGGTCATCTTCTTATCCAGTCTTGTCAATGAAGAGGTCATTGACGATCACATTCTGAAATCGATGATATCGCTGCAGGCCGAGAAGAAGCTTCCGCTCGAAGAATTTGCGGAGACCTTCCTCTCTGCTGGAACCATCGAAGTCACCACTAACATGAAAGACATCGTTCGTCAGCTGCTTAACGGGTATGCCATTGTGCTTGCTCAAGCAGAGCCAGCGGCGATGATGGTGAAAGCAAACGGAACGAAACAGCGCAGCCTTGAAGAGCCTTCTTCCGAACCGGTCATCCGCGGCCCGCGTGACGGTTTTGTTGAGAACGTCATGACGAACATGGGGCTACTGCGCAATCGGATGAAGACGCCTCGGCTCAAGATGGAATCCGTCACATTAGGTGAGCTTACTCAAACACAAGTCGTTATCGCTTACATCGCCGGAGTAGCAGATGCTTCATTAATTGACGAAATAAAGAAACGTGTTAATCGCATTCAAATTGATGGCATTCTCGATTCCGGGTATGTGGAAGAATTCATCGAGGATTTGCCTTACTCGCCATTTCCACAAATACATAGTACAGAACGTCCGGACGTCGTTGCCGCAGAGCTGCTTGAGGGGAGAGTTTCCATCCTCGTTGACAACACTCCGTTCGTGCTCATCGCTCCGATGACGCTGTGGGCAGGACTTCAAGCAAGCGAAGATTATTATGTGCGCTGGCCGATCGCAACCTTCGTGCGCTGGATCCGCTTTCTATTCATCTTCATTGCGATATTCGCTCCGCCTCTCTATGTAGCGATTACGACTTTCCACCAGGAAATGATTCCGACGAATCTCGTGCTTAGCATCGCTTCTGCAAGAGAAGCGGTCCCTTTCCCGGCGTTGATCGAAGCGCTGCTCATGGAAATCATTTTTGAAGCGCTGCGAGAAGCTGGAATACGATTGCCGAAACAGATCGGTCAAGCTGTCAGCATCGTCGGCGCTCTCGTCATCGGGCAGGCAGCTGTCCAGGCGGGAATCATCTCGGCTCCGGTCGTCATCATCGTGTCCATCACAGGGATCGCGGCGTTCACAATACCAAGATACAGCTTCGCCAACGGAATTCGATTGCTGCGCTTTCCGATGTTATTTCTGGCGGGCACCTTAGGACTTTACGGCATCGTGCTTGGCTTCATTGCCATCCTCCTGCATGTCTCGTCGCTGCGCTCATTCGGCGTTCCTTATTTTACGCCAGTCTCTCTAAGCAGCTTGAAGGATATCGTGATTCGTTCGCCGATCTGGGCAAGGACTCTCCGACCCCCTTCGGAATAGAAAGGAACTCGTCTCATGAAACATCTCATGAAACAACTACTTTGCCTTGGTCTGCTCGCCAATTTGCTGCTGTTGAGCGGCTGCTGGGACCGTACGGAGATCAATGACCTGGCGTTCATCACAGGCTCCGCATTCGACTTATCGAAGAGTGGGAAATACATCTTATCGATCCAAATCGCCATTCCTCAGGGCGGGACTGGAAGCGGAGATACCGGCCAACAGGAGAAATTCTTTGTCCTCTCTGCCGAGGGCAGCAATGCGAGCGAGGCGTTCGAGCTTATACAGAAGAAGAGCTCCCGGCGGTTGTTTACTGCTCATCGCAGCGTTATTTTCATCGGTGAATCTCTGGGACGGCGTGGCATTAACGATGTACTTGACGTATTCGCCCATGATCCCAGGCAGCGGTTAAGAACATACATCATGGTTGTAAAAGGCGGAGAGGGAAAGCGAATTCTTGAGACCAGATATCCCTTCGAGCAAGTGTCGGTGGAGTCCATCAAGGAACTGGAAGGATTGGATACGGAAGTGGCCGTTACGCTGAGAGACTACTATATATCTGCATCAAGCCAGGGGATTAGTCCGGTGATGGGTGTCATAGAGCCGGAAGTGAATCCACAAGGGGGAGAGAAGCGCAACGAGTTGTACAGGCAAGCCGGGACGGCGATATTTAAAGACGCCAAACTCGTCGGAATATTAAACGGTAACGAAACAAGCGGTTTCCTCTGGGCAGCGGATCGGATGAAGCAAGGGCGTATTAATGCCGTTCTGCCGAATGGACAAGGAATAGTGGGCATCGTTCTTAACGCAACGAAACGGAGAATGGTTACAGAGGTACAAGGGGACAAGGTTAAAGTGAAGCTGAAGCTGCAAGGCAAGGGGAGCATTGTGGAGAATAACACCCATCTGGATGTCAGCAGACCGAAGAATCGAGCGCTCGTTGAACAAGTGCTGGAGAAATCTATAGAAGAGCAAGTCCGCCATCTCATCTCGCAGCTTCAGAAGAAGTATCGGGCCGATAGTCTTGGCATCGGGCAAGAACTGTACCGAGAGCATCCGAAACTATGGAAGCAGCTTCAGAACAGTTGGGAGGACAAGTTTCCTGAAGCGGAAGTTTCCGTTGCCGTTCAGTTGTCCATCCTGGGATCCGGCATGGCAGGTCCGCCACTGCAGTTTAACGACAAGGAGATTATTAAATGATCGCACAAATCGGAGGTTATTGGCTGATGCTTGGAGCATGGTCATTCATCAGCATCCGCTCACTGCTGGCACGGAAGAAGAAAAGAGAAGCCGCCTTGTATGGCGTCATAATGCTTATGGGGGCTGTTCTCGGTTCCTTCTGTCTCGCGCATAAAGATCTGCCGGGCTTTACCATTCCGTTCAAGCTCTTGTTTGAACCCATTGGAATGAAGCTGCTACGCCACTCGTGAACCGGCCAGTCTTCTTCGAACGGAGTCAATGACAAGCAATATTAGCGGCAATAATGTCTGATTCATGAACGCCAGAAGCGGGAACGTGAACACAATATAATTGAGCAGCTCTGCTGCATTCTTGAAGATCCATACGGAACCAAGTACGGACAGCAGCGTGACGGGAAATACAATATCCCGATAATTCTTAATGCGGAAGAGCTGGCTGATGCAAAGACAGAGAATAAATAAGGATACGGATTCTTTTATGAAGTAGCCTAGTACCCAGATCGATACGACGATAGCTTCCAGCCTTTCGATGGAACCCTCAATACCGACGTATTGGATGACGCTCAAGAAAGAATAGGTCAGCTTGCCGGTGAGTGGTCCAAGCACCATGATGGACAGCGACACAATGGACAAAATGATGAACGCAATGCTGCCGAGCGCCATAAGCGAGAGCTTGCGATCCAGTTTGGGCTGGTTGAGATAAGGTAAGAGCCAGCCCAATATGAATAGTTGATTCATATAAGCGCCAGCCGGCAGGAATGCGCCTTGAAGGACCGGTTTTATCCCATCCCCCAGGACTGGCCTGAGATAATTGGGATTAGCGTCTTTGATGGCGAGAATTAAGATCGGCAAGATGAACAGCATGAGCAGCGGCGTCAGAAACTGATTGCATCTGCCGATGACTTCAATGCCAGCAACCGCGGCAAAAGCACACAGCAATAACATCGTTGCACATCCGACAAGCATGGGGCTTCTCGGCAGCAGCAATGTAGTGATGAACGCCGTGTGCTGCAATGTAATGGTTGAGATCGAGACGTACCAATAATAGATATAGTTGAGCGCCAAAAAAGCCCCGAACCACTTGCCCATAATCTTGGTGCCGTACTCAATGATCGTAAGTCCAGGATAGCGGTGTGCGAGCGTCGTCATGATCCAAATCGTTATTAAGCCCGTTAAGGCAGATGGAAGAACGGACAGCCAAGCATCTTGTTTGGCGAACATCACCATTTGGCCTGGTACCGTTAAGTTGATCGTTGAGATCACGAAAGTGAATAAAATCAAGCCAAGCTGTGTTGCCGAAATCTTCTCGGCTGCTGGTATCATTCTGATTGCTCCTTGCAGATCTGAAATATCTCCAAGTATTGGCTGTACGGGATTGCTTTATACGAGCTGCTCTGTCTGCAAACGATATAACAACAAGGGAATTGTAGATACAAGCAGTCGATCGCATGGATCGGCTGCTTTTTTTGTCGCTTTATTGGAATACCTTATAAATGCTATAAAATGATCTGTATTGTTCTCCCAAGCCGCGCGTGGTACGGTTATGATTAAGATTAGATGAAATTGGGATCCGAATAATCGGAATTAATCCAGCTGCGAAAAGCGAGGTGTACGTAGGAGATGCTGCAAGTAACGAACAGTCCGTTCGGACAAGAGCAAGTGGAGCTGCTGAACCGCTTGCTTCCTACACTGACGGAAGGACAGAAAATATGGTTAAGCGGCTATTTGGCTGCTCTACAGCAGGTTGGCGGCGTGCAAGCGGGAGGAGCAGCTGCCGTGCAAGGCGCGCCAGTCGCGAATGCACCAGCTGCAAGCTCGGCGGTGTCCAATGAAGCGACAGTGCTCTTCGGATCGCAGACAGGCAACAGCCATAAACTGGCGAAGAAGCTGGCCGGCAAGCTGCAGGACCAGGGGATGCAGGTCACCTTGTCATCGATGATTGATTTTAAGCCGAACGCGCTCAAGAAAGTAGAGAACTTGTTCATCGTCGTAAGTACACATGGCGAAGGCGATCCGCCAGACAATGCAATTTCATTCTATGAATATCTCCATAGCAAACGCGCGCCGCAGCTTGGCGGCATGTCATTCTCGGTGCTGGCGCTCGGCGACACGTCCTATGAATTCTTCTGCAGGACAGGCCGAGACTTCGACCAGCGTCTGGAAGAGCTTGGCGCGACGCGGATTGCACCGCGAATCGACTGCGATGTTGACTTCGAAGACTCGGCGCAGCAGTGGCTCGCAAGCGTGCTTGCTGCAGTGGGACAGTCCGCAGCAGCAGCGGCGAGTGCGCCGGCATCTGACAGCGGTTCCGTCGATGCAGCAGCAGCTATGAGCGAGGATTCGACAGAGTATTCGCGCTCGAATCCTTTCCAAGCATCCGTTCTGGAGAATTTGAACTTGAACGGACGCGGCTCTGACCGGGAAACGCGTCACCTAGAGATTTCGCTGGAAGGCTCGGGCATTCAATATGAGCCAGGTGACAGTGTCGGCATCTACCCGCAGAACCATCCGCGTCTCGTAGATGAAATCATTGAAGCGATGGAGTGGCAGGCAGATGCGCAAGTTCCGCTGCCGAAGAGCAAGGATCGTACTTCGATCAGAGAAGCGCTCACAAGCCAGTATGAAATTACGGTTCTGACGCCTGCTTTAATTGAAAAGTTTGCGGAAGTAGCCCCGGACTCAGGGCTGAAGAAGCTGCTAGAGCCAGGTCAAGAACAAGAGCTCCGGTCGTATTGCAAAGGCAGGGATCTGCTCGACCTTGTGCAGGATTATGACTTGAAGGAGTTAAGCGCTAAGGCTTTCACGGCTCAATTGCGCAAATTACCGCCAAGACTATATTCCATCGCAAGCAGTTCGAAAGCATACCCGGACGAAGTACATCTGACAATACGCAAAGTGCATTATGAGAACTTGGGAAGAGTCCGCTACGGCGTCTGCTCGACCTTCGTCTCCGAGCGGCTTGAGCCTGGAGATAACCTGCCGCTGTTCGTACAGGAGAACCCGAACTTCAAGCTGCCGTCCGATTCAGACACGCCGATTATTATGATCGGTCCCGGCACTGGCGTTGCTCCTTTCCGGGCATTCCTTGGAGAGCGCGAAGAGCAGGGCGCAGAAGGCAAGACATGGCTGTTTTACGGCGATCAGCATTTCTCCTCGGACTTCCTCTATCAGGTGGAATGGCAGCGCTGGCTGAAGGATGGGGTTCTGTCCCGAATGGACGTTGCCTTCTCGCGTGACACGGATCAGAAAGTATACGTCCAGCATCGGATGATGGAACACAGTAAAGACCTATATCAATGGCTGCAAGAAGGCGCTGTTGTTTATATTTGCGGCGATGAGAAGCGAATGGCGCATGATGTACACGCGACGCTGCTGGCAATCATTATGCAAGAAGGCGGCTTGAACGAAGAAGGCGCAGCGGCATACTTGTCGCAGATGCAGCAAGAGAAACGTTATCAACGGGATGTCTATTGAGGGAGGTAAGCGGCATGTCTGACAATAACTTGCTATCGCCGAACAGTGCACCGCACAGCGATGTCGAGGCGATTAAGCAGCGAAGCGATTATTTGCGGGGAACGCTGGAGGAATCTTTGAAAGATCGGATCACCGGCTCGATCTCCGAAGATGATAACCGGCTGATGAAGTTCCACGGCAGCTATATGCAGGACGATCGCGACGTTCGGAATGAACGGAATCGGCAAAAGCTGGAGCCCGCGTATCAGTTCATGGTGCGTGTCCGAGCGGCTGGCGGAGTCGTGACTCCGGAGCAGTGGCTGATGATGGACCGAATCGCTCAGAAATACGCGAACGATACGATTCGTCTGACGACGCGGCAGTCGTTCCAGCTGCATGGCGTTATTAAGTGGAATATGAAGAAGGTCATTCAAGAGGTCAACGAGGAGCTGCTGAGCACACTCGCTGCCTGCGGTGACGTTAACCGTAACGTCATGTGCAACCCGAACCCTTATCAATCCGATGTACATGAAGAGGTATATGAGTGGGCGAAGCGCGTCAGCGCGCATCTTGATCCGCATACACGGGCGTACCATGAAATTTGGCTTGATGAGGAGAAGGTGGCTTCGAGCGACGACGGCGTGGAGCAAGAACCGATCTACGGCAAAGTGTATTTGCCGCGGAAGTTCAAGATCGGTATCGCGATTCCGCCGGCGAACGAAGTCGATGTATTCTCGCAGGACCTCGGCTATATTGCCATTCATGAGAACGGTCAGCTGCTAGGCTTCAACGTTGTGGTTGGCGGCGGCATGGGGATGTCGCATGGAGATCCGAAGACGTATCCGCAGGTTGCTCGTACGATCGGGTTCGTTACGCCTGAGCAAATGATTGATGTTGCGGAGAAAACCGTCACGATTCAGCGTGATTACGGCGACCGTGCGGTTCGTAAGCATGCGCGGTTCAAATATACGATTGACGATCGCGGCATCGAGTGGTTTATTGATGAGCTGCAGCAGCGTTTGGGCTGGAAGCTGCAAGAGGCGCGCACGTATCATTTTGACCATAATGGCGATCGGTACGGCTGGGTAAAAGGAAGCAACAACAACTGGCACTACACCCTGTTTATCCAGAACGGCCGTGTGAAGGACGATGCAGGCTATCAGCTGATGACAGGACTGCGGGAAATTGCAAAGATTCATAAAGGCGATTTCCGCCTAACGCCGAACCAGAACTTGATTATCGGCAACGTGTCCAGCCAGCGGAAGAAGAAAATCGATCAGCTGATTGAGACCTATAAGCTGACCGATGGCGCAGTATACTCGGCGCTGCGTCGCAGCTCGATGGCATGTGTGGCGCTGCCGACATGCGGTCTGGCGATGGCGGAGTCGGAACGTTACCTGCCGACGCTGATCGATAAGCTCGATCTCGTCATGGATGAAGCAGGGCTGCGCGACGACGAGATCGTCATTCGGATGACCGGCTGCCCGAACGGCTGCGCCCGCCCGGCTTTGGCGGAAGTATCGTTCATCGGCAAGGCGCCAGGCAAGTACAATATGTACCTGGGCGGCGGCTTTACCGGCAACAGGCTGAACAAGCTTTACCGAGAAAATATCGGAGAAGGCGAGATTCTTAGCGAGCTGCGCCCGATCCTGCTCCGGTATGCGAAGGAGCGCAGAGAAGGCGAGCATTTCGGCGACTTCTGCATCCGCGCGGAATATGTGAAGGAAGTACACTCGGGTCTGGATTTTCACGACTGAGTGAGTTGGCTGAATACGATGAGGGCTGCTGATTAATTTCAGCAGCTTTTTTCGTTCGGACAATTTCATTGCGGCAGGTGAAGGATTGCTGATGTCGTCGATCGAATAGAGAGGGTATGAAATATTTTCCAATCAAGGAGAGGGTTGAATTGGCAGATCAAGTCCATGTGAAGCAGCAGGTTGTCAAAGATTTTACGCTCGAGATTCCGGTCAAGGACATTCAGCAATCGGCGGAGTGGTACGTTAACTATTTGGGATTCGAGCTAGTTGAGCCGGTACTCGGCATCGCAGAGCTGAGGCTGGGTTCAGGCTGCCGAATCTGTTTATTTCAACCCGATCATACGGATGAGACGAGCTACTGGTATGTGAAGGATAGGGACAATTACCGTGTGCGTGTATGCTTGCGGGTTCCTGATCTTGAGCAACTTCACAGCCGATTATCGGAAGCAGGAGTCAATGTAAGTCCGATTGAGGGCGACATCGGCTGCGGATGGGCATTTCATTTCCATGACATCAATCGCAATAAACTCGTGGCATGGGGCGGGTACACGAAGGAGCATGTTTGGTTCTATGAGTGAGAATGTGATGGAGCTGGTTCTGCGGAGCAAGCGTGTGGGGAACGGGGATTGAGCAGACGAGAGAGCATATACGCTCTCTCAGCGTCAGAAAGAGCGGAAAACCGGACTGAGAGAGCAAATACGCTCTCTCAATAAAGGAAACCGCCAAAAACGCGGTTCCAAGGCTGCCGAGAGCAGCCTTTCTCGCGCAGCAATAAATATGGAGCTACGCCATCTATCTCCCTGCATTAAGCAGCAGAAAATCCTTCTTATTGTTCTTGTACAGCGCCTTGAACACTTTGAAGTTCCGATCATGGACGGCTTTGTTCGCCATGTTGGGCATGTATCGCGCACTTGCTTGAATCAGCTGCTTGGCATCATCGACCTTGCCGAGCCAGCCGAGGCCAACGGCTGCGACGATCGCGGCGCCGACTGCGCCGACATTGTGCGGATTCTCGACGGTTTCCACTTCGCGGCCGAGAATATCGGATAGAATCTGGCAGGTGAGCGGGGCAAGAGCGCCGCCGCCGACGAAGCGAATCACCCGAGAGGTGTTCACTTTCTTCTCCTGCGCCTCGAGATGCCATCTCAAGTGATAGCAGATGCCTTCGAGCACCGCATGGATCATCTCGGTTTTGCCCGTATCGAGCCCGATATTGAAGAACATGCCGCGCGCGTTCGCGTCCTCGAATGGGCTGCGGTTGCCATGGAGCCAAGGCGTGAAGATAACGCCGTTGCTTCCGGCAGGCACGTTCTTGATCGCATCCATCATGTAATCGTACAGACTTTCATACGGCGATTCGTATGCCTCCGACACATGCTTCTTCTCCAAGTAAATGTTGATCTCATCGAGCGCAAGGTGATCCTTGACCCATTCCAAGCATTTTCCGGCCGTCTCCAGCTCTGCAAAATAGTTATAAGTCCCCGCATTCGCGCCAACAATGGCTGCGATCATCGCCGAAGCATCGACGAGCTGCCGGCTCACGACCGTCGACACCCAGCCGGAGGTGCCGGAGTAGATGTGCGTGCTGCCTGGCTCGACCGCGCCGGCTCCAACCCCGATAAGCGATACATCGCCGCCGCCGCCAAAAACCGGCGTGCCTTCCTGCAGATGCAGATATGCTGCAGCATTCGCAGTGAGTCGTCCCACCATATCGGTGCTCCGCACGATGCGAGGGAGGTGGGTCATATCGACGCCGTACATGGTGCAAACGGATTCACTGAAGCATTCCTTGCCTTTGCGTGTATCGTAGAGCAGAGCGGCGAACGCGCTGTCTTGCGTCATGACGAACTCGCCCGTGCATTGGCAGATGAGATATTCCTTCACGTCGAGCCACTTATAGACCTTGCTGAAGATGGCAGGCTCGTTTCGCTCGACCCATTTGTACTTCCAGACCGGATCTTTGACGCTGGATGCTACAGCTCCTGTAATTGCCAACGACTTGAGCAGCTTGAACACATTCGCGCCTGCAATCTGTATCCCATTGGCGATGCCCTCTTTCAGTTCAAGTCTCGCCCGGTGGTCCATGTAACTCATCGCCCGCCGAACAGGCACGCCATGCCGGTCAACGAGAACAAGTCCTTGCATCTGAGCGCAGAAGGAGATGCCCTGAATGCTCGAAGCAGGGAGGCCCGACCGCTCTAGAACGCGCTTTGTCGTCACGCTCATGGCATGCCACCAGTCCTCGGGGTCTTGCTCGACGCCGCCATTTTCCAATACATGCAGTTCATAGTGCTCCGTTGCGGAAGCGATCAGCTTGATCGTTCCGGATACTTCGATGAGACAGGTTTTGATCCCCGTCGTCCCCACGTCATACGCAATCACATAAGCTGCCATGAACCAGCATCCTCTCGCACGGATAGGTTAATTCAAGTAGAAAGCGCCTTTTATGAACTTCATCAGCTGTTCGGCAACCAGATCATCCTGCTCGTGAATATCGATTCCCGCGAACGTCCGCAGCCGCTCCTTGTAGTAATCGCTGGAGTAGGAGAACTGCAGCGTAATAAAGAGGTTGTCGAGGAAGAACGCGAACAGCTTCGGATTAATATCCGCCCGAATTTTGCCGGAGGCCTGTGCATCTCCAATGAACGAAGCATAGAGCCCGGCAGTTACGTTCTCCATCTCGGACACAATTCTGCCGGCCAGCTCGGATTTACTCTCGGCAGCCATCAGATTATAGAGCTTGGTCAGATGAAGATTCTCTCTGGAATGGAACTGAATCGTCCGGATGATTTTCTCAATGCGGCCTAGGAAATCGGCATCTCCTTGCATGATCTCTTTGAGCACTTTCTTGGTGGATTCGATGCCGATACGAATAATCATGAGATACAGATCTTCCTTGCTGCCAAAATATTTATAGAGCGAGCCGACGCTAATATCAGCCTTCTGAGCAATCGTGTTAATATTAGCGCTGTCAAACCCGCGTTCGGCGAACTCGACGATAGCAGCGCCGAGGATTTTGTCCCGTTTCTCTTGCGAGATCTTCTTGAACGAATCGGAGAAGTAGTCGTCAATCATGGTAAGCACCTCGAATCAGTGTGAAAGGCAGTTGGTGAGTGAACATTCACTCACAATATTAACACACAAGTTCGCTATTGCAATCCTGCATACATTTCAGTTGACAATTCGGCATAGCCAACTATACTGAAATCGTGAGTGAACGTTCACTCACACTTATACAATATGCTGAAACCGGTTCCAATGACAAGGGTGGAGGGCTACCATGGATAGAGACAACTATGCAATTTCAGAGTACCCAGATACAGCTTCAATCATTGCTCAGCTGGATGAATTGATAAAGCAGCCGATCCATACAATCAAGCCGGAAGCGTTGAGATCGTACGAGCAGGAGTACTATGAGAAGAAGTGCGCCAAGTCGAAGGCGATGATTGGGGAAGCAGTAGATGTTATTCCGGGCGGCGTGCAGCATAATCTTGCCTTCAACCATCCGTTCCCTCTCGTGTTCACGAAGGCGGAGGGCGCTTATCTCTATGATATCGACGGCAATCAGTACTATGATTTTCTGCAGGCAGGCGGTCCGACCGTGCTCGGAAGCAATCCTCCCGCGGTTAGAAGCAAAGTCATCGATTTGCTGAATGATTGCGGACCTTCAACGGGTCTATTCCATGAATACGAATATAAACTAGCGAAGAAGATCGCAGATCATGTTGAAACGGTCGAGATGTTCCGGATGCTCGGCTCAGGAACTGAAGCGTGCATGGCTGCAATTCGTGTGGCGCGTCTTGCGACGAAGAAGAAATATGTCCTCAAGATGGGCGGCGCTTATCACGGCTGGAGCGACCAGCTTGCGTATGGCATCCGGATTCCCGGCTCCAAGTGGACGCAAGCGCATGGTGTTCCGCGTCACATGTTCAAATATACGCAGGAATTCTTCCCGGGCGATCTGATCGATCTGGAACGGAAGCTGCGCTTCAATCAGCTGCGCGGCGGAACGGCTGCGGTTCTAATCGAACCGGTCGGTCCCGAGAGCGGAACAAGACCGCTTGATAAAGAGTTTAATAAAGGCGTCGAAGCGCTGTGCCGCAAGTATGGCGCGCTGCTTATTTTCGACGAGGTCGTTACTGCGTTTCGAATCGGAATGGCAGGAGCACAAGGCTACTTCGGCGTTTCACCGGACCTGACCGTGTTTGGCAAAGTCATTGCCGGCGGCTATCCGGGAGCAGGCGGTCTCGGCGGCAAGAGAGCGTATATGAAATACCTGTCGGCTGGCTTGCAGTCAGGTGAGAAGCATAAGAAGGCGCTCGTCGGCGGTACGATGGCGGCCAATCCGCTGAGCTGCGTCGCCGGCTATTATATGCTGGAAGAATTGGATCGTACGAATGCAGTGCAGCGAGCGGGCAAGATTGGGGATGTCCTCACGGCAGGATTGAAAGCGCTTATCGCGAAGCATAAGCTGCCTTTTGTCGCGTTCAACCAAGGCTCGATCTGCCACTTGGAAACGGTCGGCACGCTGCATTACGCGATCGATTGGTCGAAGCCGTGGCGAATACCTGGCGTTCTCAAAGCAACCTCGGAGCGCAAAAAAGAGATGGAGCATATGGGTGCGGCATACATGGCAGAGGGCATTGTGACACTTGCAGGCAGCAGGCTCTATACAAGCGCAGCCTATACAGATGAGATGATCGATGATGTACTCGTCAGATTTGACCGCGTATTTCGCCATGTTGCCGTCAACGTTTAAACCTTTGCTGAGCTAGAGGCTGGAGGATCTCGTCTATGGATACGCTTGAAGCGAAAGAACTTGTCGTAAAGGCGGGCAGAAAGCTCGTAGAGTCGAAGCTGATCGCCCGCACCTGGGGAAATGTGAGCTGCCGGATCAGTGATACGCATTTCGTCATTACGCCAAAAGGCAGAGACTATATGCAGCTGACTGCGGACGATATCGTCGAAGTGGCGATAGCGGATTGCAGTTATAGCGGCGACATCAAGCCGTCTTCCGAGAAAGCGATGCATGCAGCAGTGTATCTGCACGATCCGAATGTGAATTTCGTCATTCATACCCATCAGGAGAATGCATCTGTTGTAAGTGCCGCTGGAGTGGAGAGAATGAAGGTATACGGGAAGTATCCTCTCCTCGGTGACGAAGTGATCTGCGCGGACTATGCTCTACCGACAACGAAGAAGCTGGCTCGCAAGGCGGCGAAGGCGTTGAAACAAACGAGCGGGCATGCGGTGATCCTGTCTAAGCATGGCGCACTTTGCTTCGGAGCGAATAATGAAGTGGCGTTCCAAGCTGCTTCCGATCTGGAGGCTGCATGCGCGGAATATGTCGCGAAACAGTACTTGAAGCTAAGCGGACGGAGCAGCGTTGACCCTGTTCTGCTGAATCAATATGCGATCTCGCGATTATCTGGCAGAGCGCAGAAGTCTGAATCATGCAACCTCAAAAACAACTACGACTCTGGCTTCTACTTTGAAAGCGAGCGTACGTCATCAGGGTTTACGCTCAAGTTAAGTAATGGCGTCGTGACGGAAGTGAAAAGCGAAGAGCTGCACCTGCTGAATGCTTCTATCAGAGAGGAAGCAAGGTTACTTAATGACATTTATCATATTTTTAATGACATTAACTATATCGTTCATTCTGACACGCCGAGCGTCACGGCTGTGTCGCATGCGGACATAACGGTTCGTCCGCTTCTGGACGACTTTGCTCAGCTGGTCGGTACTTCTGCGAAGACTGTACCGATACATGCTAAGACGGCGATCAGGTCAGCGCTCAAGCGTGCCTCTGCAGTGCTGCTCCATCAGAAAGGCGCGCTTTGCTGCGGAAGCACGAGAAGCGATGCGACCGCGGTGGCGATGGTGATGGAGAAGAACTGCAAAGCGCTAATCGGCGCATCCCTGTTCGGATCGATCCAACCGATCCATCCGTTAGAGAGTTTTCTGATGCGCTACATGTATTTGAACAGCTATTCCAAGCAGGCGACCAAGAATACCAAATGATTATATCCGAATGGAGGTTAGCGGCGAGATGCTATCCTACTCCGAGCTTGTCGCATCACAACGGGCTTATTTTCAGACAGGCGCCACAAGATCCTACGAGTTCCGCAAGCAGCAGCTGGAGAAGCTATATCGGCTTGTTGCAGACAACGAAGCGTTGATATTAAAAGCGGTTCACGATGACTTGAACAAGAGCGAGATGGAGGGCTTCTTCGCGGATGTCGGCTACATCAAGTTCGAAATTTCTCATACGCTCAAGCATCTTCGGAAATGGATGCGGCCGAAGCGGGTAAGCTCGCCGCTGACGCATTTCGGCAGCAGCAGCCGGATCTACCGCGATCCGTTCGGCGTGAATCTCATTATTGCACCTTGGAACTATCCGTTCCTGCTTACGATAACGCCGCTCATTGGTGCGATTGCCGGAGGCAACACCGCGATTGTGAAGCCATCGGAGCTTGCCGTTCATTCATCGGCTCTAATCTGCAAGCTGCTCGCAGGTGCATTCCCTTCCGACTATATCGCTTGCATAGAAGGCGGAGTGGAAGAGACGACGGCGCTGCTGAAGGAACGATACGATCATATTTTCTATACGGGCAGCGGTTCGATCGGCAAGATCATTATGTCTGCCGCAAGTCAGCATCTCACACCGGTTACGCTAGAGCTCGGCGGGAAGAATCCGACCATCGTCGACGAGAGCGCGAACATTCCGCTTGCCGCCCGCAGAATCGCGTGGGGAAAGCTGCTCAATGCCGGGCAAACGTGCATCGCGCCTGATTATATCTATGTCCATCGCTCGATTGAACAGCGATTTCGCGAGCAACTGCGAGACGAGATGATCCGACTATACACGGCGAATCCAATAGAGAACCCAGACTTCACGTGCATCATTAACGAGCGGCATCTCGACCGTTTGAACAGCTTGCTGGAAGGACCGACTGTTTACCACGGGGGCGAGGCGGATCGGCAGAGGCGTATGTTAGCTCCGACAATTCTAACCGATGTATCCTGGGAACACGCGGTCATGAAGGAAGAAATCTTCGGACCTATCGCCCCGATTCTTCCATACGACTCTTTGGAAGAGGCGTTTAGGGTCATACAGCAGCAAGAGAAGCCGCTTGCCTTGTACTTGTTCACCGAGAACGACCATGTGAAGAAGAGAGTTATCCGTGAGCTTTCCTTCGGAACAGGAAGCGTCAACGACACGCTCTACCAGTTCATGAATCCGAATTTGCCGTTTGGCGGTGTTGGCGGCAGCGGATCCGGCGCGTACCACGGCGTACATTCCTATCACTGCTTCACCCACCAGAAGAGTGTCCTCACCCAAACGACCCAATTTGACCTTCCTCTGCGGTATGGCAAAGTAAAAGGCGCGCTCCAGATCATCCGGCAACTGTTCAAGTAATTGTTTACTGCATAGAAAAGCAGAGAGGACCAACAATATGGCGAACCTGGATAAATTAACGCTCAGAGAAAAGTTCGCTTATGGTATGGGCAGCTTGGGCAACAACATCATTTACGGACTAATGAGCACGTACCTGGTCGTCTTCTATACCGACTACTTCGGCATTTCAATAGCCGCCATCGGCACGTTATTCCTCATCGCACGCATGTGGGATGCCATCAATGATCCGATCATGGGGCACATCGTCGATAACACGCGAACAAGATGGGGGCGATTCCGGCCATACTTGTTATTCGGCCCGTTCGTTATGGGGACGATCGTTATTCTATGCTTCTGGTCGCCGGAGCTCAGCTCCGGCGGCAGGCTGGCCTGGGCGTACAGTACGTACATCCTCTGGGGGATTGCGTTTGCGGCGATGGATATTCCGTACTGGTCGATGAGCGCTTCGCTGACCCAGGACCCGCAGGAACGCAGCAGCGTCGTGATGATTCCGCGAACGCTCGCAGTCATTGGCATTATTGGCGTGAATGTGATCACTCTGCCGCTTGTTGATGCTTTCGGCGGAGGGGATGACCGAGTAGGTTGGCGTATGGTCGCGATCGTCTTCGCAGCGGCAAGTATCGTGCTTACCCTGATCACGTTCTTCAATGTGAAAGAGAAGCATCAGCAGTCAGAGCGCAAGCCAGTTAAGCTCCGGCATGTGTGGAAGCTGTTCCAGACGAACAAACCATTAATGATGTTAATTATCTCGATGCTCATCGGCGAAACCATTTTCTCCATTAAATCCGTTTTCACGTTGTACTACCTCAAATACAACTATGATGCAGAATCGATGATCCCCGTCTTCATGGGACTTTATGCGATCGTCTCCGTGGCAGGTGCCATCTGTACGCCTTGGCTCGCCCGGAAGTTAGGCAAGAGACGAGTTGCAATGTATACGGCTGCATTAACGAGCGCTGCTTCAATCGGTCTCTATTTCTCTGGCTACCATTCGTTGGAATGGTTGCTCGTTTGGAACGTCGCAGGCGGGTTCATGGATGGAGCGGGTGATATTGTTCGCATGTCGATGCTCGCGGACACGGTTGAATACGGAGAATGGAAGACGGGCGTAAGGCAAGAAGGGATGGTCTTCTCGACCAATATTTTCAAAACAAAGGTTGCTTCAGCAATTGGCGGTTCCGTTGGCGCATTTGCATTGTCCATTATCGGCTATGTACCGAATGTCGCGCAGAATGTATCTACGCTGAACGGGATTCATTTGTCGTTTACGTTCATTCCCGGCGCACTGGCGCTGCTCGCATTGCTGCCGCTCAGCCGTTACGATCTATCGGAAACCAAGTATTTGAGCGTGCTGTCGGAACTCAAACAGAGACAAGCATAAGATGGAACGGAGTGAACATCTCAGATGGACGATAAACCGAGTTTAAGCTTCAAATGGCTCTATGGCATCAATGCCTATGGCAACGGACTGCTCAGTGGTTTCGTGTCCTCATACATTATGATTTTTCTAAGCGATGTCTCGCTTGTGCCTGTTGCTTTCATTGGGTCGCTGTTCTTCTTCTCCAAGATTCTGAATATGTGCTTCTCGCCGGTGATGGGGGTTGTCATTGACCGAACCGAGACCCGCTGGGGCAAAATCAAACCTTGGCTGCTCGTCGGTACGCTGCTCATTCCTCCGCTTAATATCGCCATCTTCACGAATACAGGCTTCACTGGCACGAAGCTGCTGTTCTACGTTGCGATCGTTTTTGTCCTTGGAGGTCTGTTCGGCACCATATTCGGTACTGCTATGGGATCGGTGTTCCCGACGCTGACACGGAATGTCGAGGAGCGGCAGAAGCTCTCGGTCATTCCGGGAATCGGCGCGGTGCTCGGAGATTTCACCACGGTGGGGGCAGTGCTGCCGCTCCTTGCTGTCATCGCGGCTACTCAAGCAGAAGGCTATTTCCGTCTCGCGCTCATCTTCGCGGCACTCTTCATGGTCAGCAATCTGCTCTTCATCAAGAAATATAAAGAGCGGACAAGCGTAGAGGCGGCGGAGAAAATAAAGCTTAAAGAGATGTTGAAGGCCGTAGCGAAGAATGATCAGCTGCTAGTCATTCAGATTGTCAGCTTCCTGCTGCACGTCGGCACGTTCATTACGACAGGAAGCGCGCTCTATTTCTTCAAGTACAACATGGGCAATGAAGGGATGTACGCTACGTTCGGCATTACGGTCGGATTGTCGCAGGTCGTCATGATGATTATATTTCCGAAATTGATGAGAGCGCTTACGAAGAAGTCGGCCTTTATCCTAGCGTGCGCAATCCTTATTGCCGGTTACCTTCTTCTGTTCCTCTCGAGAGGTATCGTCGATACGCATTTCTACATTGTCTACATCGGCGGCATTATGCTCTATCTGGCGCTTGGCATTACGTCGGCGATTGTACCTATATTTACCGCGGACATCATCGATTATGGCGCATGGAAGACGGGGGAACGCAACAACTCCACGATCGTGTCGATTACTGGTGTCGTCGGCAGCTTCAGCGAAGCGTCCAAGGATTTTATTGTCGGAACAACGCTCGCCGTGATCGGATTCGTACCTAACATTGTGCAATCGCAGCATACGCTTGACGGCATTGTCTTCCTGATGACGTGTATCCCTATGATTCTCGTCGCAATATCGCTTCTTGTATTTACGGTGTTCTATAAGCTTAATGACACGTTCTACAATCGGATTCTACTGGAATTGGACACGATCAAGAAGTGACCGTCCCGTCCCAGCGAAAATACTACTACAAAGGACAAGGTGAACGTATGAGCGAGAATCGAATTGAAATCAAGCTGGCGAATAAGAAGCAACGGATGGAGGGTTTCGGCGCGTCCGGTGCTTGGTGGGCGCAGCATACCGGCAGCTGGCAGCCGAATGAAGTAACGCGGCTGCTCGAGCTGTTGTTTCATCCGCAATCCGGAATCGGCCTAACGATCTATCGACATAACATCGGCGGCGGCGACGGTCAAGAGATTGAGGATCCATGGCGCCGCGCGGAGACTTACGAAGTGTCCGAGGGGGAGTACGATTGGAGCCGCGATGCACAGGCGGTCGCGGTGATGAAGCAAGCGGTAGCCAGCGGCGCAGAGCGAATCGTCGCGTTCGCGAACAGTCCGACGCCGAGAATGACGCAGTCCGGTCTGACGAGCGGTCATCAAGAAGGAAGATCCAATTTCAAAGAAGGCATGGAGGATGCGTTCGCAACATATTTAGTTGATGTCGTTAAGCATCTCATCGATGTCGAAGGACTGCCGGTTGATTGGATTGCTCCGATCAATGAACCCATGTGGCTGTGGAACGCTTCGCATAATGGCCAAGAGGGCTGCCACTATCAGCCGGAGGAATGCGTGTCGGTATATCGCGCACTCGCACGCCGTATTGAGGATCAAGGACTTCCGGTTCGTATTTCTGCACTGGAGGCAGGGGAATGGTCAAGCGCGAGAATGTACTACTACAAGCTCGCTGAAGATAAGGAACTCATGAAATATATAGATAATATCGCTGTGCACTCCTACGTCCCGCATGTCTCCAACATTGTTTTCAAAGAAGAGTTCGCAAATTTGATTCAGAAAGAACAGCCGGAGCTGCCAATCTGGATGTCCGAATGGACGGAGATGGAAGGCGGCAAGGACTTCGGGATGTCGTCTGCACTTGTGATGGCGAATTTGATCCATGAGGATCTGACGATCGGTCAAGTCACCTCATGGCAGTATTGGATCGCCGTATCTCGTTATGATTTCCGCGATGGGCTTGTCTATATTGATGAAGCAGAGGGCAAGTTCCAAGAGACAAAGCGGCTGTGGGTGTTTGGACAGTTCAGCAAATTCATTCGTCCAGGGTACATTCGAGTTGAGGTAGAGTCCACACATCCAGAGCTTAAAGTGGTCGCTTATGCAGATCAAGGCGGTCATGTTGCGACTCTGGTTGTGATCAATAATAGCAAAGAAGCGATCACTTCCAGCCTCGAGTTTGGCTACTGCAAGCACATGGGGGTAGTGTTCACCTCTGAAGAGCATAGCTTTGCAGGTAGACACAGCGGGTTGCCGCTTAACGAGTGGACATTTGCTCCGGAGAGTGTGACAACAATCATCGCGGAGACGAGCGAAGTATAAGGATATGGCGAGCTGATGTCGGCATCGTGCCGATATCAGCTTGTTTCTTTTTCCCATAAGATGGGTAACTTCACTTATATTTCATGAGATGAGCGTCATACTAGTATGATGGTGATCGATTAAAGGAGTGAAGGCAATTGTCGATGAGAACTGGGTTAACGTTCGGCATCTATCCGCTGAGCGCTGCGGGAACACCGACTGGGCTGGCTACAGGACCGGAGGATGTTTATGCGAAAGTGCGGCAGGCGGTAGATGATCTTCGCGGTGAGCAGGAGCAGCTCGTTCCTCGAAATTATTTTGTATACGCGGGGCCAGCTTCGGAGAAGGGAAATTTCGCAAGAGGAGACGCGCTTCAGGGGCACGGGCTGATGGGCGATTTGGTTATTGGCAGCATGCAGGAGTCCGGCTTCCATATGGAAGAATGGCTTGATTTTGTACGGAAAGTGATTGAGCGTTACGGAACGTCGATGCGTTCGCTTCAGATTACGAATGAGCCGAACTTAAGCTTCATGGAAGGTGCGAGACCGTATACGCAGCAGGCATTGATACGCGGAGTGCTTGCCGCCAAAGAGGAAGCAAACAAGCTGCAATTGCAACTCCCTATCGGCTTCGGATCGGTGCCGGATGGGCCAGTTGCGGTTCCCAACTTCTGGGACAGCCTCGGGGAGCAAGGCGGCGATACCTTTATCAACTGCTTGGATTTCGTCGGACATAACTTCTATATTGATGTGTTTGATGAAGAGCCCCTCGAGATTGAAGAAATTTCCGAAGCAGTGGAGCGAACGCTGACGAAGCTTAGGGAAGAGGACATGATGAAGGCCGGCATTCCGCGGAATGTTGCCATTCGAGTCACGGAGAACGGGTGGCCGACGGGAAGGAATCCGTTCACGCAGCTGGTGCGGACGGAAGAGCGGCAAACGATGATTCTCGAGGCGCTTATTCGAAAGGTCTATGAGCTTCGGGATCAGCTGAATATATCTCACTATGCTTTGTTTGGTCTGCGTGATGCGGATAGCAATCAAGAGGACCTGTTCCATCATTTCGGGATTATGCGGGATGACTACACGCCGAAGCCCGCATACGCGAAATTCAAAGAGCTTGTGCAAGAACTAAGCCGGTAGAATCGGAGGCTGCTGTAATTAGATTACGGCAGCCTTTTGTTATGAAATCGGCGTAGATTTGGCAGGAATAAGCAGATAAACTAGTAGGAGATAGATAACGATTCGGAGGTAGAGACAATGGACGAGCAGCACGCGATAGAGCGATTCAAACAAGCAGTTACTAGTCAGGATACACCCGCAGCAAGCCAGTGTTTATGTGAGTTTCCGTTCCTAGTGGAGCGGATCAATGAGCCGTGGTTTTCGTTTGATTCGCCTGCAATTGTCACCGCTGCAGCAAGCGGAAGCCAAGAGATGGTAGATTTACTCCTTGAGAACGGGGCTGATCTGAGTGCAAAAAGTTCCTGGTGGGCTGGCGGGTTCGGCGTGCTGCATCATGACCATCATGAGCTGTCTCTTTACTTGATCGAACGAGGTGCGCCTGTGGATATTCATGCAGCCGCTGCGCTTGGCATGATGGCGGCTTTGCGAGAGATGGTAGAGAAGAACCCGGCAGCGGTCAATGAGCGCGGTCCGGATGGACAAGTTCCGCTGCATTTTGCGCAAGATCCAGCGATCATCGATTACTTACTCGAGAATGGCGCCGACATCGACATGCGTGACATCGACCATTACAGCGCACCTGCACAGTGGGCGATTCATGACTGCGCAAAATGCAGCTATCTCGTGGAGCAGGGCGCGGCTGCGGATATCTATATGGCGATACAGCTCGGAAATGTGGAATTGGTGCGCAGGTTGGTGGATGAGGAGCCCGGCTGTCTGGATGCACGGGTTGGTGAAGGGCGCTTCACGTCAGGCGATTCCAATGGCGGGCATATCTACTTGTACAAGCTTGGTGCCAATATGACGCCGCTGCTTCTTGCTGCGCGCTGCAAGAATGAGGAGATTGCTGCGGTGATTTTGGCTAATCGCCCTGCATCGCAAAGGCTTCTGTATGCTTGCTTGACCGGAGATCAAGCCGGCGTACAAGCTCTGCTTGCGCAGGACCCGAAGATGGTCGAGTCGCTGTCCGTCGACGAGCAAAGCACGATCGCAGATGCAGCTTGGAACCATAATGCGGCAGCTGTTCGATTGCTGCTGGAAGCCGGGATCGGAGCAGATGTCAGACGCAGTCCTGCGGATTTCACGGCGCTCCACAGCGCCGCGGTGCACGGAAACGCCGAGCTCGTGCGGCTTCTCCTGGCGCATGGGGCATCTACGGAGCTGAAGCACGGACATGGCGGCGCAGCATTAGGCACTTGCATGTGGGGCTCTGTGCATTTTCGCGATCCCGAAGGAGATTACGCAGCAGCAGCCGAGTTGCTCCTGCAAGCCGGCGCACAGATTCCTGGTCAGTTGAATGGGAGTGAAGGTGTGAATGCGGTGATCTCCCGCTACCAATCGGAGAGAGGTCAAAACTAAGTTTCTAGGAGACGGCGCCATGTCAAAACCTTCTACTCAATCGGATAGGCCGAATATAGTATGGATCTCCCTTGAAGACACGAGCCTGAGGTTCGGGTGTTATGGGGACAATGTTGCGCGGACGCCGAATATCGATCGACTAGCGAGCGAGGGCACTCTTTACACCAACGCTTATTCAACTGCAGCGGTATGCTCGCCGAGCCGAAATGCTATTATCACGGGCATGTATGCGACTTCTATCGGAGCGCATCATCATCGGACTTCGGAACCGGAGCATACCGAGCATACGCCAACGCCATATGAAGTCGTTCCTCCGCCATATGTGAAGACGTTCACCGAATACTTGCGAGCAAGCGGCTATTATTGTACGAATAATGAGAAGACCGACTATCAATTCAAAGCTCCGATCACCGCATGGGACGAAAATGGAAATACGGCGCATTGGAGACACCGTTCGGATCATACGCAGCCGTTCTTCGCTGTGTTTAACCTCATGGCCACGCACGAAAGCGGAATGTGGCGTCCATATGAATCGCTGACAACGAATCCTGACGATGTGTTGGTGCCGCCATATTTGCCTGATACGCAGAAGAGCCGCGAAGCACTCGCGCTCCACTATGACAACCTGGAGCTTAACGACAATCGAGTTGGTGGCCTGCTTCAACAGCTGGAAGATGATGGTCTAGCGGATAATACCGTTGTGTTCATCTGGAGCGATCACGGCGAAGGACTTCCGCGGCACAAAAGATGGCTGTACGATTCCGGCATCCATGTCCCGCTTATCGTTCGCTGGCCGGGACGACTGGAACCGGGAACGACAACCGATCAGCTGGTCAGCATGATCGATCTCGGACCGACCGTGCTGCGGTTAGCCGGAGTCCCTGTGCCGAAACATATGCAGGGACAAGCTTTTCTCGCTGCACCTACTTTGAATCTGCCTGAACGAACTTATGTCTTCGCTGCAAGGGACCGTCATGATGAAATCTACGATATGGTGCGGGCTGTACGAGATGGTCGGTATAAGTACATTCGCAACTGTTACCCGGAGAAATGTTATTTTGACTGGGTTCCGTACGGGCATAATCACGGAATCATGCAGGAGATGTGGCGCCTGTACGCGCTTGGCGAGCTGAATCCGCTCCAGAAGCGATTGATCGAAGGCGGTCGTCCGCCTGAGGAACTGTACGATTGCTTGAGCGATCCGCATGAGGTACATAACCTTGCTGGCGATTCGAATTATCGCGAAGTGCTTGATCGTATGAGCGAAGAGCTGGATCAGTGGAGAACGCGAGTGGGCGATATGGGGGAGATACCGGAAGCGCAGATGGCAAATCTGATGTGGCCAAACGGGATTCAGCCGGTGACAGCTCCGGTTCAATTTGTGCCTATCGCAGATGGCGCGCCTGGTACGGAGGATGTAGCGGCGGGGCAACGGTATGAGTTCAAAGCACCTGTGGTGCTCCTGTTATGCTGCGGAACGCAAGGTGCTTCAATCGCTTATACATTGGATGATGACGAGTATCCCCGTTGGCGCTTATACACCTCGCCGGTTGTTCTCGGTAACCGGACATCAACCGTAACCGTAAGGGCCAGAGCGATACGTATCGGCTACGGTGAGAGCGAAGAATCGCATGTGACCATACATTGCAATTAATATCGATATGCAATCCCTGCATATATTCGTAAGAGATTTCGCAAGCACTTGTGAACGACTCTTACGGAGAGCAGGTGTTCAGATGGCCGTTAGCCTGGATATCGATACACTCGTCTCAGCCATTATGTGGCCGGTCGTGATTTGCATCTTTCTCTTGATTTTTCGCAGGCATATGCCAGAGTTGCTGGAAGTGTTGTTGAAACGTGTGAAAAAAGTCGATTTTGCAGGCGTATCCGTCGAGCTATCCGAATCGAAGTCGTTTACCCCGAGCATATCTATGAGCCAGTTAGACTTGATTCAATTCATGGAGCGCGAGCATTATACGAGCGAAGTGTTCGATATTCGAGCGCAATTGTTAGCGGACGGCAGCGCGGATTACACCGTTATTAACTTAGGGAATGGCAACGAATGGCTCACTTCGCGTCTGTACATCATGGCGATCATGTTTGCGCACCAGAAGAACATTAAAGCGATCGTGTTCGTTGAATCGAACCAAGGAACACGCAAACGATTCGTTGGCTGGGCCAAACCTGCCGCCATCCGCTGGGCGCTCTCCAAGCGATATCCATGGTTTGAAGTCGCATTCTCGGAAGCTTACTGTGCGCTTGTTAGAGATTACGGTCCAGGGCCGCTGGTCACGTCCAACCGCGGAGAACTCGGTAATGGCGAGCCATACGTATTCGTTCTCCGTCATTTTCTGAAACAGGTCCAGTTGGACAGTATAGAAGAAATTGCCCCTGAAGCGAAGTCAGAATGGATCAGCTTAAACGACTCGAAACGGAGCTTTGAGCATGGAGAATGGATTGACGGCATCCTCCTTGAGGAAATCGTGGAAGATGACCTCCACATCAATACCATTCAATCGAACAAAGCCAAGGAGCTGAAGATAGACAATTCTCAGTTCCAAACGATATTGGATTCGCCTGGGGAATTCATCGCGCTAACTTCTTTTAATGGGCAATTTAAAGCGCTTTTGGAACGGACAACAATATTGGAGCAAGTTTTGAAACAAGTGGCATTACCGTCACAGGAGTGAGATTTCTGCGTACGAGAAAGGTGTGTCCGAATGAAGCCGCAGATAGTTATGGATGTGGTTGCACGAGATATGGGAGCAGAATTCTCTGCATTTGAGCGTGTTTCAGAAGGGGAGGATTCACAAGCATTTGCAGTGCGCATCGACGATGTGGGATGCATAATACGGGTCAATCGTTCGGCGAAGGGATTTCTTAAGGATAATTATTGTTATCGCCATTTCACTTCATCGGAACTGCCGATACCGGAAATCATCCGAATCGGTGACCTGGATGATGAGTTTTCTTACTGCATCTCTCGGCGGGCACCTGGCATTACGCTGCAAGATGTGCAATCTTCTGAGCTGACGGCAATCGCACCGTCTGTGATGAAAGTCATGGAAGCGATGGGGAGCACGAGTGCTGCCGAAACGAGCGGATATGGTTCTTTTGACGAAAATGGGATCGGCCGCTTCCTGAGCTGGCGGGATTATATCGTGAGCATATCGGATCCACGCTGCTATGATTGGGAGCCACTGATACTGCATCCGAACCTCGTCAACGAGCGGCTCTCTTCTTATTTTGAAGTGATTGAAGCTTTCGCGCCGCGCTGCCCTGACGTTCGCCGACTCGTGCATGGTGACTTCGGTTCGAATAATGTGCTAACGGATGGCGGCATCATTACCGGAGTGATCGATTGGAGCGAAGCGATGCTCGGCGATCCACTCTACGACGTGGCGAACATCTTCTTCTGGCGGACGTGGCTCGAATGTATGGAAGCGCAGGCAAGTTATATCGAGGAGCGTCATCCCGAGATTACGGAACGGGGGCGGGCAGAAGCACTGCGCTGCTACCAGCTTCGTATCGGGCTTGATGTGATCTACCAAAGCGCTGCGGCGGGAGACGCAGACACGGTGGTGCTCGAATGGGCATTAGCCAGATGCGACCAGATAATCTCGAGCTAATAGAATCGGTTGATGGAGGAAGCCTGCGGAAGCGGGCTTTTTCTTTTTTTTCCGGGCCTATTAAATTGGGTTTGACATGACACCAAACGGTGGCATATAATAAAAACGTCACCAAATGGTGTCTGATTAGGCAGTCGAATGAGACCGTAGGAGAGGGTGTTGTGAGCGATAACAATCAGTCACGTGATGTATTTGACGCGATTGCAGATCCAACGAGGCGAAGGCTCATTCAACTGTTGTCCGAGACGGAGGAGACGCCGCTTCATGAGTTGACCGTCAAGTTTGACATGGGCCGCACCGCGGTATCCAAGCATTTGAACATATTGAAAGAAGCCGGACTCGTCGTTGATCGAAAGGTCGGCAGGGAGACGAGATACAGGCTAAACGCCGCACCACTTCAACAAATTCAAGACTGGGTCGCTTTCTACAGCAGGTTTTGGAGTACCAATATGCTGCGTTTAAACGAACTGCTAGTGGAGGAGGAAGAAGAATGAGTTTAACGTTAAATCTGGATTTTCAATATACGACAACGATCGAGAAGCTTTGGAACGCAATTACGGATCCCGATAAGCTTGCCAAATGGGTGATGGAGAACAACTTCAAGCCGGAGGTCGGATATAAGTTTACGTTCCGCCAGAAGCCGACTGAGTATTGGGACGGCATCGTAGAAGGTGAAGTTCTAATCGTCGACGAGCCTAACAAGCTGTCTTATACATGGGGCACTGGAAACGAGAAGCACACAGTCGTATGGACGCTGCAGGATCTGGGAGAGGGCAAAGTGAATCTGCATCTCGAGCAATCCGGAATTTCCAATCCGCAAGCGCTTGGCGGCGCAAAATATGGCTGGACGAGTATGGGCGGTCAGTTGGAGATGCTGTTGTCCGAGTAATGAATTTTATGTGGGAAGGATGTTAACATGACCGAATTGAACCAGGAGTATATCGTAATTACAGGCGCGAGAGAGAACAATCTCAAGGACGTAACCTTACGAATCCCGAAGCGGAAAATCACGATCTTTACCGGCGTTTCCGGTTCGGGCAAGTCATCGATTGTGTTCGATACGATTGCTGCAGAATCGACGCGCTTGCTGAATGAGAACTTCAGCATGTTCGTGCGCAATTTTCTGCCTCGCGTTCCGCAGCCGGATGCAGACGCCATCGAGAACTTGAGCATGGCAGTTATTGTAGATCAGAAGCGTCTGGGCGGCGGCTCCCATTCCACGATGGGGACGATTACGGATATTTCTCCCATTCTTCGATTGCTGTTCTCCCGTGCGGGAAAGCCTTATGTCGGTCAAGCGAACATGTTCTCATTCAACGATCCGCAAGGGATGTGCCCGGATTGTAATGGTCTCGGCCGCAGTCTTGTCGTTGATATGGATAAGGCAATTGATATGTCCAAGTCATTGAATGAAGGAGCCATTTTGTTCCCTGATTACAAGGCGGGCAGCTTCGATTTGTCGATGCAAATTGAATCTGGCTCGTTCGATCCGGATAAGAAGCTGATTGATTATACAGACGAAGAACTAGAGCTGCTGCTTCACGGCAAAGCAAGAAAAGTGGAAGTCCAGTTCGCTGGAAAATCCATGAACATTACCGTTGAAGGCTGCATCGAGAAGTTTACGAATAAATACATCAAGCGCGACGTGAAGACGATGTCGGAGCGTACACAAAAAGCGGTTGCTCCATATATCATCGAAGGTACATGCTCCAGCTGCCGCGGCGCAAGACTGAGTGAAGCAACGCTCAGCTGCAAATTGAACGGATACAACATTGCCGATTTGTCCGCAATGGAAGTTGGCCAGCTTATCCGTGTTGCGCGCGAGATTGACGATCCGGTCGCAGCGCCGGTTATCAAATCATTGACGGACCGTCTGCAGCACCTCGTCGACATCGGTCTCGACTACTTAACGCTCGACCGCGAGACGGATACGCTGTCCGGCGGCGAGTCGCAGCGCGTCAAGATGGTGAAGCATCTGAGCGGCAGCTTGGTGGATGTCACTTATATTTTCGACGAACCTAGTGTTGGACTGCATCCTCGCGATGTCCATCGCTTGAATGAATTGCTGCAGAAGCTGCGCGACAAAGGAAATACGGTCATCGTTGTCGAGCATGATCCGGACGTTATCAAAGTGGCGGACCATATCGTCGATGTCGGCCCTTACGCGGGAAGCCGCGGCGGCAACGTTGTGTTCGAAGGCAGCTTCCCAGGCTTGCTGGAGTCAGGCACGCTGACAGGCAATCATATGAAGCGTCCGCTCGAGCTGAAGCAGGAGAGCAGACAGCCATCCGGCAAGCTGTCCGTTAAGAATGCCAAGCTGCATAATCTGCAGAACGTCAGTGTCGATATTCCGACTGGCGTATTGACGGTCGTTACAGGAGTAGCTGGCTCAGGCAAAAGCACGCTCATCAACGATGTGTTCCTCAGCAGCCATCCGGACGCCATCGTCATCGATCAATCCGCGGTAGGTGTATCGACGCGTTCGAACCCCGCTACTTATACGGGCATTATGGACGATGTAAGGAAAGCTTTTGCAACGGCGAATAAAGTGAATCAAGGGTTGTTCAGCTTCAACTCCAAAGGTGCTTGCGAGAACTGCGGAGGCCAAGGCGTAATCTCGATCGACTTGTCCTTCTTGGACAGCGTCGAGCTGCCATGCGAAGCGTGCGGAGGCAGACGGTTCAAGGAAGTGGTGCTCGAGTACAAGCTGAACGGCAAGTCCATAGCAGATGTGCTCGAGATGACGGTGGAGCAGGCGCTCGAATTTTTCGAATTGAAGGAAGTTGTTCGCAAGCTTCAAGCGCTCAGCGATGTCGGTCTGAACTATATCACGCTCGGTCAGCCGCTCAGCACGCTATCCGGCGGGGAATGCCAACGTATCAAGCTCGCAAGCGAGCTGCACAAGAAGGGCAGCATCTATGTCATGGATGAGCCAACGACCGGACTGCATATGTCAGATATCGGGCACCTGCTGGAAATTATGAATCGCCTCGTCGATACCGGGAATACGGTGATCGTCATCGAACACAATCTCGAGGTGATCAGCCAAGCGGATTGGATTATCGATATGGGCCCGGACGGAGGAAGCAAGGGCGGTCAAGTCGTATTCGAAGGGGTTCCTACCGCGATCGTACATGAAGAGAAGTCGATCACGGGCAGATATTTGAAGTAACTTAATATAGAGAGTAGAGAGGAGTGCTGCTGGATGGCAGATCCAATCAAAAATCCGACAGTAGATAAGTTTATTAGCATGGCTTCCAGCTGGAAGGCAGAATTCGAGAAGCTCAGAGAAATCGTTCTGGAGAGCGGGCTTACGGAGGATTTCAAGTGGATGCATCCTTGCTATACGCTGGAAGATAAGAATGTTTTGCTCATCCACGGCTTCAAGGAATATTGTGCGATTCTCTTCCACAAAGGCGTCTTGTTGAAAGATCCTCATGGCATTCTCATTCAGCAGACGGAGAATGTGCAGGCTGCGCGCCAGCTGCGGTTCACGAGCTTGCAGGAAATTCTCGATATGGAGCTCACCATCAGAGCATATATCTACGAAGCGATTGCGATTGAGAAGTCCGGGCAAGAGGTTGTTCTTAAGAAAGCGACCGAATTTCCAGTCGCGGAGGAGTTTCAAGAGAAGCTCGATGAGAATCCGGCGCTCAAGACGGCGTTTGAATCGCTGACGCCAGGGCGGCAAAGAGGTTATCTGCTGCATTTCTCGCAGCCGAAACAGTCCAAGACGAGGACGGCAAGGGTCGAGAAGTATATGGAGCATATCTTGAGCGGGAAAGGGATCGACGATAAATAAGAGGGGGCTGTTCCGAAAGTCATAAATGACTGAGGGACGGCCCTTTTTTTCTCTCTCGAGGCTAGGTACCAGCGGGGGAGCGACGGTTTTGTTCGCTCGGAGGAATGGAGGCGACTTACATTCACTGATCCCACACATAAATGAGGATGCGGTTTACAATATAAATCAACAAGAAAACGGTACTGAGCGTTACCCGTCCTGCTGCATAGAGTGCTACAGCAGCTGAGCCCATCACGACAATTTCCAGGAGCAGTTGAAGCCAAGTCGGCACAACGATCGAAGCTTTTGGCGCGACGAACATGCCCCAGACGACTGCCGCGAGAAGCGGGGCTCCAACGCTTAGTACGATTCTCCAAATCGTTCGATTCCCTGTGTGCCATCCCCAGTAAGCGAGTGACCCCAAAGCGAATAATTCCAATAGAAATCGAAGCAATAAATTGATATTTTTAATGATGATCATATGGGCATTCAGCTCCTCCTGATTTATGCACTGGTCAGCATTTCGGAGTATAGCATCGCAAGTCGATACTGTAAATAGTTGGCTGTTTTGCCGGTACGAATTGGTTTTTGCTACGTGTGATGCTATTGTAGAATCATCGATAGGAGACAGAGGTGAAATACATAGATGATACATGCCACCAAGTTAAAGGTCGGTGTGCTTGGCTGCGGCGTTATCTCACAAGCTGCTCATTTGGAAGCTTGCGTGAGAGCGAACCATGTGGAGCTCGTTGCCATCTGCGACGTTGCTGAAGATTTGGTAGAGAAGATGAACAGTAAATTTATCCCGAAGCGAACATATACGAATTACGATGAGATGCTCGCCGATCCTGAGATAGAAGCAGTTATTATTGGGATTGCGGATCAATTCCATGTTCCGATGGCGAAGAAAGCTGTGCTCGCCGGAAAACATGTGCTTGTCGAGAAGCCGTTAGGCGTAACGATAGAGGAATGCGAGGAACTCGAAGAGATGGTCCGGCGCTCGAATCTGACATTTCAGGTCGGCAATATGAAGCGATTCGATCCTGGCATCGCTTATGCGAAGCAGTTTATTGATGAAGAGATGGGCGAGATGCTGGCGCTGAAAGCATGGTATTGTGATTCAACTTACCGATATACGGTGACGGATAATGTGATGCCTGTTATGATTACGAGTGATGCAGCGAAGAGACCAGAAGGCAATCCGAAGCTGGACAAGCAGCGCTATTATATGATGACGCATGGCAGTCATCTTGTGGATACGGCGAGATGGTTAGGCGGCGAGATCGAGAGCGTGCATGCATGGCATACGGAGAAATTCGGCGCGCATAACTGGTTGTGCACAATCGAATATGCGAACGGCACCGTTGGTCAGCTGGATCTCACCGTTGCGGTGCGTATGGATTGGCACGAAGGCTTCGAAGTGTATGGCGAGCATGGAAGTGTCACCGCGAAAACGTACAATCCTTGGCTGTTCAAGGCGAGCGACGTGGAAGTGTTCTCGGCCCGAGATGGCGTCTATCGCAGACCGATCGGAGCAGATGCGCATTTCTACAGACTTCAGCTTGAAGGCTTTGCGAATACAATCCTGGGCGGTATGCCACAGATCGGCGCATCGATCCATGATGGTATTCAGAATATGAGAGCGATGGTTGCGCTCGCCAGATCTGCAGCACTCGGCGGCGGCAAGGTTAAACTGTCCGAAGTTACCGGTGCCGTCTAATGATGGAGCTCGGGATATTCGCGAAAACATTCAGCCGAAAATCAGTTGAAGAGGTGCTGCAGGCGATCCGTGAGCATGATCTGCGGAAGACGCAATTCAATATGTCCTGCGCGGGATTGTCATCCATGCCAGAAGAGATTGACCCCCGGCTTGCGAGATCAATAAGAGGAGCCTGCGAGCGGAACAACATCGAGATGTCGGCCATATCCGGTACGTTCAACATGGCACATCCTGACGCGAACAAACGGAGAGAAGGAATCGAGCGTCTTCGCGTAATAGCGCAAGCATGCAGCACACTTGGAACTTCTGTCATTACGCTCTGCACAGGAAGCAGGGATCGCGACAACATGTGGCGGAGGCATCCCGATAATGGAAGCCAAGAGGCATGGTCTGATATGCTTCATACGATGTGTGCTGCAGTGGAAATTGCCGAGGAGTATAACCTCCTTCTCGGGGTCGAGCCTGAGCTAGCCAATATCGTATATGATGCGAAGCGAGCGAAGGTACTGCTCAAGGAGCTAAGCTCGCCATCCGTCAAGATTGTAATGGATGCAGCGAATTTGTATAATCCGGAGAGTAACCGTTCGATGAATGATATATTGAGCGAGGGATTCGACTTATTAGGCGAACATATCGTCATTGCCCATGCCAAGGATATCATCATGGACGGGGAAGCGGAGTTTGTTGCTGCAGGACAAGGCATCATCGATTATAATCATTATTTACAGCTGCTTACGGCAGTGCATTTTACAGGACCATTAATCCTGCATGGTTTGAGCGAAGATCAGGTCGCTGAAAGCATAGCTTACATAAGAGCACAATTTCCATGAAGATGAAGGGTAAGGAGAAGACCATGAATAGTAAAGATTTTCTGCCGATTATATTAGGAAGCGATGAGAATGCTTACGGGAATGTGAGACTCATCCATGAGAGATATGGGATTAAGCCGCTTCTGCTGTGCAGCCGACTGCTAATTCCGACGATGAACAGTTCGTTGTTCGAACTCGTGCAGATCGACCGCTTTGACAATGAGAGCGTGTTTCCCGGCGCATTGCTGAAGATATTGGAGAAGTATGCCTCACCGAACCGCAAACTCGTCGTCATTCCATGTTCGGACTACTACGCTGGCATGCTGTCGCGCCATTACAGTACGTTCAAAGGGCTGATCGCGAATCACTTTATATCCGAATCGCTGCTCGATACCCTCGATACGAAGGACAAGTTCTATAAGCTGTGCGAGCAGCACGGACTGGACTATCCGAAAACAATCGTGAGTGAGCCGAACGAGCGCGAGACTGCGCTGAACGAGATGGAATTCCAATTTCCGATTGTCGTGAAACCGGAGAACAGCAACGCGTACGAATACTTACATTGCGAGTTTGAAGGCAAGAAGAAGGTGTTCTTCTTCGATACGAAGGAAGAATATTTGACGATGGTTCGAAGCATGAACAAGTCGGATTACCAAGGAAAGCTCATCATTCAGGAGTTTATTCCGGGCGGCGACAGCTCGATGCGTGTCATTAACAGCTTCTCCGACGACAATGGAATCGTGAAGCTGATGTGTCTAGGCCAGCCGGTGCTTGAGGAGTACACACCGAAGACACTAGGCAATTATGCAGCGATCATCAGCCGTTCGGATATGGCGATTTATGCGAAGATCAAGAAGTTTCTCGAGGAGATCGGTTATATCGGCTTCTCGAATATCGATATGAAATATGACAGCCGAACAGGCAAATATATGCTGTTCGAAATAAACCCGCGTCTCGGCAGAAGCAGCTTCTTCGTGCGGGCAGCGGGGCTTAACATGATCGCAGCCTTGATCGACAATGTAGTCTACGGCAAGAATGAGAACACCGTATACAGCGATCAGACGACGCTATGGACGAATGTTCCGCGCAGCGTGCTTCGCAAATATGTGACTGATCCAGCGTTAACGGCAGAGATCAATTACCTTTACAAGCAGAAGAAAGTGCTGGGGTCGCTCTGGTACAGCAAGGATTTGAACTTGAAACGTATTCTCCGCGTATCACGTTACTACTTCGGCCACATCAACAATTACCGGAAGTATTATTTCCATAAGAACTGAGTCAGAGAGCCGCATTCCTGCGGCTTTTTTCACGTTCATCGAACTCGCAGCTTAACCGCCTGATTAGACAGCAGCGTGAAGAGGTTAAGTAGAAGTTGGTGCAATTGCAACAATGCCAGTCTCACTAGCGTCTATAAATCTGGAGACATAAACGCAATTTTCTTCTGCAAAAGGATAGGAGGATACCGGATGCTGCGTAAATTATTGATCATTACGAGCGTACTCGTTGTAATACTCGGCGGTACATTTCTATATTTTAAACAACCCATCATGGATACCGTGCACTTTGCCAAACAGACGAAGGAGACCGCTGCGACGGTCAATCAGGTCAATAAGAAGCTGCCGGATCTGATTCAGCAAGCGAAGCAGGAGCGGGCGAACGAAGCCGCTTCTTCGACTACCTCTTCGCTCAAGTCCACGTCCAAGTCGACGAGCAAGGCGAACAAAGCAGCAGAGAAGGAAATCAAACAGCAGTTGGTCACTGTAAAACAAGAGCTGAATAAGCTCGTACAGACGGAGCCGCCTGCCAAGCTGAAGAGCCTTCACGATGAGCTTGCAGCCAACTCGGATGAGGCGAACCGGCAGATCGACAATTATATCCAGCAGATTGATAACGGTACGTTTGACCCGGAGCAGTTCGAAGCCCTCTATGAACAGATGAAGGACACTCCGGAGTTTAAAGAAGCTGAGAAATACTTGAATCTGTTAAAATAAGACGCTATAACGTGCATGAGCAGTCGAACCTAAACCGACTGCTCTTTTCTATGCTTCAAGTTTACTTTGATGCTTTCCGGTGAAGACTGAAGTCTATCACCCCTAATAGAAAGCGGAGCTTCAAATGGAACTCAAAAATATTTCTTTCCGGGCGCTAGCTGTCACCAATGAAATTGATCTGAACAAAATCGCGCTTCATCTCGGCATCCCGAAGAAGTTCACCTGGGAACAGCCATTAATCCTGCGCTCGCAAGAGCTGAAGTCCATCTATCCTACGCGCATCAATGAGCTGCAGCAGGTGCTGGTGTTCTCTTTCGGCAGCGTCGTCTTTGTCAATCACCATGGCAAAGGCGAGATCAACATGTTTCTTAAGTTTCTTCAATCGTTCGAGCGAGACATTGATCTATCACGTGCTGAGAACTTCACGGATGACTACAATCTGCATATCGGGGACATTGAGAACCTTGAACTGACGGACGAGTATGTCGTTGTGAGTGAGTATGAGTTCTTCTTTCCCGAGTTAATCTCGACGGTGCTGGCCAAGTCGGTTGCGCTTGAGAAAGCCGAGCAGCAGCTGAGTCTGATTCAAGACAGCTTGGAAGTGATGATCGAGCGATTAGAGAAGGGAAAGCTTCGAATAGGCAACAAGGAGCTTGCCAGGACAACGGCGAAGATCGTTCGGCATGAATTCAACACGCTTGCCTATATCATGATTCTGGACAAGCCGGAGGTTACGTGGACCCATCAATCCGCTAGCCAGTTCTACGATCAGATGATGAATTTCTTCGAATTAAACGACCGGTATACGATATTGAAGAGCAAGACGGACATTCTATATCACATCACCGAGGGCTTCTCCGACATCAGCCATTCGATTCGCGGTCTCTTCGTCGAATGGATCGTCGTGATCCTCATTGTCATCGAAGTGGTCATCACCCTATTGCAAATTGTAGGCTGGGTTCCGACCCACGCATGAAAGAGGACTTTCATCCCCGTATTGGCAGGGGACGAAAGTCCTTTTTGGTTAACGACTAGTTGCTTCTGTAGCCGAGGTGTGCAATCACCGGCTGAGAAGATTGCATCGACGCATGCATGGAATTTTGCGGATAGCCGCCATATTGCGGCGAATTCGAAGCTTGATAACCGCCATAGTGCTCGATTACCGGCTGCGAGCCGTGTACTTGAGACGCATAGTAGGGCTGCTGGCTGCTATATTGCTGCTGCTGGTGCATAGTGTTGTTTGCTTGGTAACCGCCGAAATGGGAGATCACCGGCTGCGAGCTTTGCATGTGAGAAGCTTGATAAGGCTGGCCGCTATATGGCTGCATATTGTTGTTATGGTTTGCTTGGTAACCGCCGTAGAGGGAGATTACCGGCTGCGAGCCCTGTACTTGAGAAGCATGGTAAGGCTGGCTGCTATACTGCTGCATATTGTTGTTTGCTTGGTACCCGCCGTAGTGCGCAATCACTGGCTGTTCATTGGAGTGATAAGCAGCGCCGGAAGAAGTGCTTTGCATGAATCCTTGTTGAGGCTGACCATTGTACTGACCAACGGAATAGCCGCCAAAATGAGAAATGACTGGATTTTGGGAAGCATTGTAATTGGAATATCCGCTTGTAAAGTTTTGCTGACCGAATTGATTCATTTTGTTTGCCTCCTAATTATATCCATCTAGGCCAAGGAATCCCCTTAAAGCCTCGATTATTATTAGGAGCTTGGTCGGATTTAATCCTGACAAAACTTGGATCGAACCACCTGCATCAGCGCATTAAATGACCCGGCGTGCAGTCTTGTAATGGCTGCTCCAGTAACCGGAAGTCAGGGTATTGGTACCGACGTGGTTCGTCGGCGAGCTATGGATAAATTGTCCGCTGCCGATGTAAATGCCGACATGGTTAATGACGCCGTCGCCGTTCGTATCGAAGAATACGAGATCACCGGCTTTGAGCGAAGATTTGGATACGAAGGAACCAACCTTGGATTGCTGAATGCTGGAACGCGGCAAGCTGAAGCCGTTCTTCTTATTGAATACAAGCTGAACAAAGGAAGAACAATCCGAATACTTGTAGCTTGTATTCCACGGCTCCGAGCCCCATTTGTACGTAAAGTCACCTAGGTATGTTTTTGCAGTCGATACGATTTTGCTTGCAGTCCCCGTTGCTGTCTTTGAACTTGAAGTCGTATTTGAAGTGGAAGTAGAGCCGGATACGGCTCCGACATAGTTCGTCGAAACATAACCCACTTTGCTGCCAGACTGTACTTTAAGCCAGTATGTATTGACCTTTTCTAAGACGGTGAGTTGGGTGCCTGATTGAATAAATCCATAAGTTGAACTGCTTGTACTGGGCGCGGTACGGAAGTTCACCGTTTTCTGAACAGTCGTTGTTGCTGCGAATGCACTGGATGCACCTGCTAATAGAGTACAGCCGGCAATAATTGAAATTAACGTTTTTTTCATTGTAATCTCCTCCCGTTACTTCCTTAAACCTCGTAAATGGGAGGAGAAACATGTAAATTTTGGTAGAATCATAGAATTTCACGATTTGTAAATTGTTTACATGGTTTAGTTAGATATGGTAAAGATAAAACTGGATTAAAATTTCCATTTGCATTTATTCTTCATGATCAAGGAGGGGCTGCAAAATGAGACGTTCCAGAGCTTATCTTTCCCAATTCAGCACCAACCAACTTCATCTGCGGCACCCTTGGGTTGTCACGTTCTTCGCCTTCTCGTACCCCGGATTCGGGAACCTAATTTTACATCGTTATGCAAAAGCATTTATCTTGATCATCTGGGAAATATTTATTAATAATGAAGCAAAGGTGAATCTTGCCATCATGTACACGCTGCAAGGCCATTTCGAGACGGCGAAAGCTGTCATTAATGAACGATGGTTCATCCTCTACGTTGGTATCTACATGTATGCGATATGGGATTCCTACCGCTCCACATTGGATATCAATAAACAATATTTGTTGGCTGATCGCGAGGATGCGCCTCTGGATCCCATACGGATGGGACCTTGGGATACGAATTACCTCGATAAGCGAGTTCCTTGGGTTGCCTTAGCTTGGTCGATGCTGGTGCCGGGACTTGGACACATGTATGTACATAAAGTGATATCAGGCGTATTCATATTCGGGTATACAATTGCGATCATGTACTATTCCCATCTGCCTCAATCCATTCATTTCACCCTTGTCGGTGACTTCGTCCAAGCGAAACAAATCATAAACATGCAGTGGTGCCTTTATCTGCCTTCCATCTATACCTTCATCTTCTATGATGCATACGTATCTGCGGTTGAGCAAAACAAGCTGTTCGAGAAAGAGCAATCTCAATTCTTAAGATTAAATTATCGTGATCCTAAGCTTCAACTATCTCAACTGCTGAAGGTGAAGAAGATGCTGGTAGTGGCAACGTTCGAACAGTCGATCTTTTTAGAGCTGGCTATCACTGCGATGGAACAGATGGGGATTCCAAAAGGGAATTTGCATGCTTTCCCGATGGATAAGTGGAAGGAGCCGCGCTCGGTATTAGATTCCATACATCGGGCGGATGGATACAGTATGCTGGACTTAGCCGCTATATTAGGAACGTGTTTCATGCTGCTTGGCGCTATTTATGGCTTCGAATTAAAGTGGGGACCTGTGTTATGGGGGATCATTGGTGCGGTGCTGGGCATTGCACTCGGCTTCTTCATTAAGTTTATTATGATGAAGAAGTCCGGTAACGGGGACAAACGAATTACATCAGAAGTGGTGCTCATGGTGCAATGCGAGACGTCGCAGTGGGAGCTCGTCAAGAAGATCTTGTGGGAGAACACCGCCCTTGGAATTTCCACTGTGAATGAGAATCCAAGTGCATAATGAGAGCAGAGAGTGCCTTCAGCAAATGCTGAAGGTTTTTTTGGTTCGTGTGCAAAAGGAGGCAGTGGCGGCATGGCGAACTTAATTAGAGAAGCCAGAATAATCTAGCATTCCTAACTAGATCGGAGAGGATCAGCCATGAACGAAAATGTCGTATCTCCTGCTGAAATCAGCGTCGAATCAGGAAATGAAACGATTCGGCTAGCATTTGGAAGAGTCCGTGAACTATCTATCAGCCTCGAAGTAGAAGGGCGAATAGAAGGAGATTTGGCTGTGCTCGCAGCCGTGGAATCGGGCAGCGTGCGGGTTCGATTTTACACTGGAATCATGAATGAAACTAGAGCGCTTTCCTTGATCGCCGAGTTGTTTACGGATGCGAAGGAGCAGCCGCTTGTCTTATCAGCGCCTTGGGATAGAATCGGAAATTCGAAGCATGTGGTGCATCTGCAATATGTAGGGTATTCCGTTCGTTTATTCGTTGATGGCGTGCTGGTTGACGAGGATTGGCCGATGGGTACAGTTGATCTTAGCGAAGCATGGGTTCAGATATATGAAGGTACCGAGCGGGTTCGCATCTGGAATGAAGCTGTGCCGCCTGAACCGGCGACGGCGGAGTTGGAGTCGCGCGTTCTAGGTGAAGAACCGGCAGCATTGCAATATTGGCGGCCGCGAGGGTTCAATACAGGAGTCGGCGATTGTATGCCTTATTTCGATGGCGAGACTTTCCGCGTGTACTACCTGTTTGATCGGCGAGGCCATGGGAGCAAGTGGAGGCTTGGGGCGCATCAATGGGCACAAGTCTCGACGAAAGACTTGCGAACCTGGGAGCATCATTCCGTTGCAGTCGGGATAACGGCAAAAGAGGAAGGCTCGATCTGTACGGGCGCAGTGTTCAAGAAGGACGGAATCTATTATGCCTTCTATGCGGTACGGGCAACCGACGGATCGCCGGCGCAGCTGACATGGGCAGAGAGCAGTGACGGTATCCATTTCAACAAAACGAATACGGTAATTGAGCTCTCCGACCGCTATGTGCGATCATCCGTCCGAGATCCTCATGTGTATCAGGACGAACAGGGAAAATACCACATGCTCGTCACGACAAGTCTCGTTCATCCGGTTAAGCACGAAGGCTGCCTCGCACATCTCGTATCGGATAATTTAACCGATTGGGAGGAGCTTGAGCCCTTCATCGTGCCAGGCTATCATGACGAGCCGGAATGCTCGGATTACTTCGAGTGGAACGGTTGGTATTATCTCATTTTCAGCAATGACGGGCTTGCTCGCTACCGATATTCCCGTAATCCGGAAGGACCTTGGCTGCGGCCGGCGATGGATACGTTCGACTGCGTACAGTGGCGCGTGCCGAAGACAGCTGCATTTCATGATGGAAGACGTATCGCCGCGGGTTTCTTATCCTCAAGTGACAGATATGCTGGCGAGCTTGTATTTCGTGAGGTTATTCAATTGACAGACGGATCGCTAGGGCTTGGTTTCGTTCCTGAGCTTCGTGAAGAGAGTGATGGCTCGGAAAGGAATTACGAGGATTTCCAGCTTGACGCGATGAGCGGCTTCGATGCGAAGACGATCGGCACGTTCGATGGGGAATATACCGTGTCATTCGAGGTAACTGCACGCTATCCGAATATGTATGTCGGCTTCTCGGTATCGGATGTCGCGAATTTCGAACATGGTTATGATGTCCGCTTGGAGCCGTCAGCCCGGAAAGCCGGTATTCACCGGATGCACGCGCGTTCACTACAAATGAGTGATGATTCTTCTCTCTATCACGTAGATGGGCTTAACGAGAAGATCGCGGTTGAGGCCATTGTGAAGGATGGCTGGATCGATCTATGCGTCGGTGGAACAAGGACATTAATCTCCCGAATAAATGGCGAGAACCGCAGCCTGCGCTTCTTCGTTCAGTTCGGATCAGCGACGTTCGAACGGATCGTTGTGAAAGAGAGCGTGAAGTAAGGTTGGAATGGCCGCAATTTAACGAACTATCGGATCGGAATGTCGTAATAGCAAATATAGAAGATGCAAATAGGCACGCTGAGCGCGTACGCCAGTAACGTTCTCTTCTGGTGTAAGCGGAGCATCGGGAACATGATACAGCAGAAGAGGATGGAGTCAAGCAGCGTCCAGCCGTTATCGTAACTGAAAGTTCCTGTCAGAAGCAGTGCCCACTCGTTGAGCGAGAATAGGGCAATCCAAAATATCGTCCATAACCATCCTCTTCTAGTACCGGAAGGAAAGCGTCCAAGAAACATAAGAATAGCGCTCACGAATACGGCGTATTCACCGAGCAAAGCGATGATTTCGGAGCGAAAAGGCGGTTGGGGCTCGAGCGACCAGAGGCGATGATCAATGGAGGAGTAGTAATAAAGCGTATCGACAAAAATCATAAACAGGATGGTGCTTTCATATTTCTTCCAGTTCCGCCAGTCTCCCCAATACCAGCCGGCAAGCAGCCAGCTGGTAACCCCGATCACTTCAGGCATCTTGTTTCACTCCGCTCCGAAAATTAACTTATATTGGAAATTTAACCGTAATATCGTTAGGCTATACCTGATGTGCTTGAAGAAGCAAGTAGCAAAAGGAGTGGATTGTATGGGAGAGCGGTTAATTGGCAAAACAATCGTCGTCACAGGAGCGATGAAAGGGATCGGAAGAGGGATCTCACTGAAGTGCGCAGCTGAAGGGGCGAACGTCGTCGTTGCCGATCTGAGCGAACAAGAAGGCGATGCGTCTGTTATCCGGCAGATCGAACAGATGGGGACCGCTGGGAAGAGCTTATTCATCCAGACCGATATAACTAAGACGGAAGACTGCCGTCAATTAATTCAGAAAACGGTCGAGATTTTCGGGCGTATCGATGGGCTTGTGAACAACGCGGCCATTTATCCGCGCGGTAACCTGCTCAATACATCCGAAGAACTGTTCGATACGGTGTTCGATGTAAATATCAAAGGCGCGTTCTATTGTTCCCAGTATGCGGTCGCTTCCATGATTGAAACTGGCGGTGGATCAATTGTCCATATCGGCTCCACCAACGCTTACATGGGTCAGATGGATCTGGCTGCTTATGCGTGCTCCAAGGGAGCGATGCTGACGCTCAGTAAACATATCGCGCATAACTACGCGGCGAAGCAGGTTCGTTCGAACTGGATTACGGTCGGCTGGGTAGCATCCGATGGGGAAATCGAGCTGCATCGGAAGCTGGGAGTCAGCCCCGAGCAGCTTGCAGCGATGGGGGAAGCGACGGTACCGAATGGCCGGCTTCAAACGGCCGAGGATATCGCTTACGGCGCTGTATTCTTGCTGAGCGATGAATCTGCATCCGTGACGGGCACGGAGCTGGCGATTACCGGCGGTCATCGGATGCGGTAAATTGCCAGATCAATCTGATTCTCGGGAGGAGGTGCGTAATGCTATGAATAATGCCATGAATAATGCCATGAATAATGCCATGAATAATGCTATGAATAATGCTATGAATAATGCTATGAATAATGCTATGAATAATGCAAATGAAGTGGAATTGGCAGGGATACCTAGCGTACCGCATGCGTCTTATCCACCTCGCACGGGTAATCGCTTACGGCCGCTCATCGACGGCGAACCGGCATTCCGCCGTGTTTGTGAAGCGATTGAACAAGCGAAGCATAGCGTCTGGGTGACCGTGACGTTCATGTGGGCCGCATGCCAAATGCCAGATGGCAGAGGTACGCCGCTTGATGTGCTGAACCTTGCCGCGGCGCGAGGATTAGATGTACGCATTCTTTTCTGGCGGCCGGATCCCGAAACAGAGCACTTGAAGACGAATGCATTCTGGGGAGCTCCGGAGCACTTCGACAGGCTTATCACTAGCGACGCTATGGTTCGGATTCGCTGGGATCGTGCACAGCCAGGCTACTGTCAGCACCAGAAGAGCTGGCTGATTGATGCTGGTACCGAAACCGAGGTTGCATTCCTCGGAGGGATCAATCTCAATCCGCATTCCGTCGTCGCTCCAGGTCATCGCGGAGAAGGGCAGAATCACGATCTGTACATGGAGCTCACCGGTCCTTCAGCGGTGGACGTCCACCACAACTTTGTTCAACGCTGGAACGAAGCGAGCGAGCGCGAATTGGAAGATGGAAGATGGGGTGAGGGGAGCGAGAACGATCTGACTTTTCCAACCCAAGTTCCTCGCCAGCAAGGAAACAGTACCGTTCAGATCCAGCGGACGATACATAGCGGACGGATTACCAACAATCATCCGACGCCAGGCGGAGCTGCGTATCCGATTGAAGCGGGTGAACGCTCGAATTTCGATCAGTATTGTGCCGCGATCGGTGCCGCGCGTCGTTCCATCTACATGGAGAACCAGTACATAACGGTGCCGGAGATTATCGATTGTCTACGGCAAGCTTTAATGCGTGGCGTGGAGATTGTACTTCTCATACCGGCGGCAGGAGACATTCCAGAAGCACTGTCTGCGCTTGCTGTTTTCGATCACTTCACCTTAGCGGGAATAGCGGGTTTAAATGATGAGGGCAAACGAAGCCCGGTCTGGGTTCACTCCAAGCTGATGATTGTCGATGGCGAATGGGGCACGGTCGGTTCGTGCAACCTGCATCGTTATTCGCTATTCGGCAATTGCGAGATGAACGCAGCATTCTGGGATAGAGAGGCGGCACGCGCCTTTCTCGACGAACTGTTCGCTGAACATCTCGACTTGTCAGTTGGTGAGCTGGATGATCGATCCGCCCTGCAGCTATTCAGAGAGATTGCGCGAAGCAACCGCAAACTGTTCGAGGCTGGCGAGCGCAGATGGCAAGGTCTCGCTTACAGTCTCATTCCTCATTCCAGCTAGGCATGTGAACCCGAGTTATTCTATCCCCTCCAAGCACCCAAGCCATTCCGGCACCTCGCTCATATTCTAAACAGACTCTATTCTTCAGGAGGTGCAATACATGAGCGGTTTTAACGGTCCTGTTGGTGGTGCTTTTACAAGCTCGGGCTCGATCCTTGTTCTCTTTATTCTGTTGGTCATTGTCATCTGTGGTTGCTTCAGATAAGTTGACACGGGCGCAATGAGCATAGATAGTTAGTGCTTTTCGGGAAGGCAGCTGCCAGGTAGCAGCTGCCTTTTTGCGTCGCTCGAGCCATTCTTTTGCCGAGGGACTTGGCTGAATGGGCACGCAGCCCAATTACCCGCATATAGTAAAAGGGCGCAGGTTAGGCGCTTACATGCGAATCGCAATTATGCAGAATGAGGTGGTAATGATGCAAAAAAGCGGTGCAGTGTATTTCTCGGCGGAGTTTGGCTTAGATGAATCTTTACCTATTTATTCGGGCGGCCTTGGCATATTGGCAGGCGACCATATCAAGGCAGCGGCAGATCAGAATGTTCCGCTCACGGGCGTAGGTATATTTTATGGTCATGGTTATTTTCAGCAGCGCATTGATGAGGGCGGCTCTCAGCAGCATCTGTACCCAAAAGTGGATTTGAACGCAAGCATCTATCCGGTTCAGCTCGTGCAGGATGAGAACGGTCAGCCATTAATTATTGAGGTTCCTATAGCAGGCAGGCTGGTTTATGCCAAAGCATGGTCCGTACAGGTAGGATCCGTTACCGTGTATTTGCTCAATACGGATGTCGAATCCAATAGCGAGGCGGATCGCCGCTTGACGGATACGTTATATCCGAGTGAACAAGGCATTCGCATTAGCCAGGAGATATTGCTCGGCATCGGCGGAACACGACTGATTGCGGCACTTGGTATTCAACCGGATGTGTGGCACATGAACGAAGGGCATTGCGCATTTCTCACGTTTGAACGGATTCGGATGCTGTCCGCAGCAGGCGTTCCCTTCCAGACCGCGCTTGAAGTGGTCAAAGCAAGCACCGTCTTCACGACGCATACACCGGTACCCGCCGGTCATGACGTGTTCTCCATTGACCTAATGGACCGTTTCTTCAGCGATTATTACTGGCAGCTCGGTACTGACCGTGACGGTGTGCTATCGCTTGGTCAGATGAACGGCGCGTTTAATATGACACGGCTTGCTGTCAGCACCTCGTCGAAGGTGAACGGAGTAAGCAAGCTGCACGGCGTTGTGACGCAAGATCTGTTCCATCACTGGATGCCGCACATTCCGAGACAGGATATTCCGGTCGACGCCATTACGAACGGGATTCATATCGGTACGTGGCTGGCTGATGGCATGAAGGGGCTGTTTGATCGCTATCTTCAGTACGACTGGAGTATTCGCACAGCGGAACCAGAAGTATGGTCTCCTGTTCATGACATTCCGAGCAGCGAGCTGTGGGAGGCTCATCTAGAGGCCAAATCGAGCATGATTCAGTCGTTTAACTTACCGCTTAGCACCTCTAATGGAGGACCGCTGATTATCGGATTTGCAAGGCGATTCGCAACGTATAAGCGTGCGCTGCTCATCTTCAGCGATCCGGATCGGCTCGCGCGCATCCTCGGCGATTCGGAGCGTCCGGTGTGCCTTGTTTTCTCCGGAAAGGCACATCCTTCTGACGGACCAGGGCAGGAGTTAATTCGCAGAATTGTGGAGCTGTCCCGTGAAGAGCGGTTCAAGGGTCGCGTATTCATCGTCGAAAACTATGCGATGGATAAGGCGAAGAAGCTCGTCCAAGGAGTCGATGTATGGCTGAACACGCCGATCAAGCCGATGGAAGCCAGCGGAACGAGCGGACAGAAGGCGGCTGTGAACGGTGTACTGAACTGCAGTGTGCTGGACGGATGGTGGGCAGAAGGCTATAACGGGCGAAACGGCTGGGCGATTGACGGTTCGGCAGACGGAGACGTTGGCGTTAACGGAGAGCATCAGGCGAAGCTGGACAGCGAAGCACTATATCGGCTGCTTGAGGAAGAGATAATTCCGTTGTATTACAAGCGAGATGAAGACCAAGGACTACCTGCTGACTGGGTCAACAAGATGAAGGAATCGATTTGCTCACTCGCGCCTCTATTTAACACGCATCGAATGATCAGCGACTATTGGAACAAAGTGTACTTGAAGGCGAGCGCCAGGGGACAGCGGTTCGCATCGGACGGCTTCGAGGTTGCTTCACGGGTTGCGGCTTACAAGCAATTCATTCGCAACAACTGGTCCGGCGTCCGCGTACGGAAAGTGGATATTTTAGCCGACCATAGCGGTAGAATCGGACTGCACAAAACCGCATTCCGCGCTGAAATTGTGCTTGGCGCGATATGGCTCAGAGACGTCCGCATCGAGGCAGTCGGCTCTGACGGCCGCCAAGGCATATGGAAGGTGAAGCTGGAGCCTGTGCAGCAGGAGGCGAAGGGCGTGTACATCTACGAAGGCTCATCGTTTGACCGTTCGATCAACTTCTGGAAGGCGAATGTGAACGTCCGCGTCACCCCGATTAGCCCGGATTTCGCGAATGATTTTGAGATGGAGCTTGCTTCTTGGGGGTTTCAGTGAATCGCTAATCTAATCTTCAAAAGCATATGTTAATCGCGATGGATAAAGAAAGGAGATTTCCCGCCCTGATGGACGAGGAAATCTCCTTTTGGTGCGGTTATCCCGCCATATTGTTGATCGTATCCTTAGGTGAATATACCGAGACATGGTCCACTTTGCCTGTGTCCTTCGAGATAATGAAGCGCAGCTCGAAAGTATCGCTAGCTTCGTAGGTGTAGATTGTATCGCTGCCGTTCTTCGTCACTTTATCAGCTTTGCCAAGAGCCGCTTCGATCTGCTTAAGCGTCAGCTTCTGCAGCTCAGGGGCATCGGAACGAACATCGAAGATGACGCTGCCTTTATTGAAGCCGATCACGGCATGCTTCTTCGCATAGGTCGCATACAAGCCTTTGCCGGCAGAATCGGTTTTGTCGGACTTGCCCCAATCCTTCTCGACTTCATCAATCAATCCGGTATCAGCCTTGAACGGAATCCCTTTCACTTGACCTTTCTTCGCGAGCGTCAGCATTGCTTTAATGTCCACAGTCGTTTGGTTGTCGCTATTCGATGGTGAAGTGGTGTTACCTGACGAGCTATTGCCTGTATTCCCTGTATTCCCAGCGTTGTCTGCATTACCAGTGTTGCCAGTGTTGTTTGTTGGTTCATTCGAAGTGTTGCCCGAATCATTCGTAGGCGCATTCGAAGTATCGCCAGTATTGGATTGTTCATTTCCGGTATTCGTCGAAGTATCAGGTTTGTTCGTATTGTTGGCCGCATCGTTACCCGAGCATGCAGTGAGCATCAGGGAGCTTGTCAGCAGTGTGGCAAGCACGAGCAGTTTGATCGTATGTTTCTTCTTCATTCCATTTCATCTCCATTTTGAATAATCTAGAAGCTTGCTATCGAAGCTACATCCTCTTAACGAGAAAACGATCGATAATGTTACAGGCGAAGGTCTAGACGTATAATATGCCAAAAGAATCAGCCTCTTATTCTTTTTGTAACTATTTTCCTCTGAAGTTGAAACGGGTTATGATAGAGTTAGGCTGCAGCAATGTCGGGAGGAGTTAGATGATGAATTTCAATCTTATAGAAGCAATCGGGCTGCTAGAGCGCATGCCCAAGTCGCTTGAACAATTGTTATCTGGGCTGTCGGACGGGTGGCTGGAAAGCAGGGAAGGGGAAGGGACCTGGAATGCGGTTGAGGTGGTCGACCATCTCATTGAAGCTGAACGTTCAAACTGGATTCCGAGAATTTCGTTTCTGCTGCAGGAAGGCGCGAGCAAGCCGTTTCCGCCATTTGATCGGTTTTCACATTTGAAGAACGAGCCGGATAGATCCATCGATTCCAAGCTGCAGACGTTCAGGCAGGTTCGCTCCTATAACATCGACAGGCTCAAGGAGCTCTTACATACCGACACCAACTTTAATCAAACAGGCTTGCATCCTGAGTTTGGGGAAGTGAAATTAAGCGAGCTTATCTCGACTTGGGTCGTTCATGATCTCACCCATACAGCCCAGATCGTCCGCGTCATGGCGGAGAGATATCGGTCTGATGTTGGTCCCTGGGTGCAATATTTGGGTATATTGAAGCGAACTGAAACGTAGAAATAGAGGATAGCCGTATATTTTTTTGAAAAATGAACAAAAAGTGAACACCCGGTGACAAATTTGTGATATAGTAAACGTATACATTATGACTTCGGGAGTGTTACACATGAACAAGAACACTAAATCAGCAGGTGCAGATATCCGGGTTCCGTCACAATCGCAGAAAATCAAGTATTGGACGTCACTAATGCCTCGCATCGGTTTCGGCTTGATGCTTCTAGGTATCATTCTTAGCGCAGTGTTCGCGCACGACTTTACGGACACCAACTTGGGCCTTATGGTTGGCTTCGGTTTTATTATCGGCGGCATTCAAGTGCTGCTGCTCGGTTCGTTGTTCCACGCATTGCAGCCAAGCTTCGCGAAAGAACGTCAGAAGCTGCAGCAAGAACACCAGCCTGAGCACGTATAATCTCGTTTAATATTTCAATGATGCCCTTTCGCTTCCTCACAGGAAGCGGAAGGGCTTTTTTATTTTCCACGCTCACCGGCTCGCTCCAGCTGTTCACCATTTTTCCTCATTTTGCGGATGAAAGCCCTTTACTGTCCTAATCTTGAACGACTGTTGAACACAAAGTGTCTGAAATGAAACAGATGATTGACGGATTTGTTAACGAGGGTAACATTTGCGCAAGACTCTGCTATGCTAGCGTCAAAGGGCCATGAAAGCACGCCAAAGCGTGTGCAAGGAGATGAAGTAGCATATGAAAAGAAGTTCCAAACTCCGCGGCTTGATGCTGCTAATTACCGGATTGGTAAGCACTGTGCTTCTGTCCGGCTGCGACGGCAAGTTCGTCGTATTTGATCCGCAAGGTCCTGTCGCCGAGACGCAGTACCGGCTGATCATTCTATCCGCAATACTGTGCGCGATCGTCGTCATACCCGTGCTCGCGATAACGGTGTTCATCGTCATCCGATATCGCGACAAACCAGGCAATACGGCTCCATACAAGCCGCATTGGGACGACAGTAAAGTGCTTGAGGTGCTCTGGTGGGGCATTCCGGTCATCATTATCGGTATCCTAGGCGCTTACACAGCACGCGATACTTACGGACTGGCGAAGAAGCCGCCAGTAACTGACGTGAAACCAATTAAGATTCAGGTCACATCGCTCGATTGGAAATGGCTGTTCCAGTATCCAGACCAGAACATCGCGACCGTCAACTATGTCCACATCCCAGCAGGCGTTCAAGTCGACTTCGAACTTACGAGCGATGCGCCGATGAACTCATTCTGGATTCCGCAGCTCGGCGGACAAGAATATACGATGCCGGGCATGGCCATGTCACTATGGCTGCAGGCTGACAGACCGGGTGAATATTACGGTACTGGCGCGAACTTCTCCGGTAAAGATTTTGCACATATGCGGTTTAACGTTGTTGCTGAATCTCAGGAAGACTTCAATAAATGGGTTCAAACGGTTAAAGGCTCGAATAATGAGCTCACGAAAGCCGGCTACGAGACACTTTCCAAGCCAGGTCAATCGGAAGAGCAGACGTTCTCCTCGTATCCTTCAGACTTGTTCGATTCAGTCGTGATCAAGAACGGCGGTCATCATATGGACATGGATATGGATATGGACACAGAGAAAGATTCTGACAAAGCCGACTCTAACTCGGACTCGGACAACACATCGAAGTCCGATAACAACAGCACTCATGACATGCAAGGCATGGATGAAATGAGTGATACGGATATGAGCAATACGAATTCAAGTGAAATGAATCACAATCATCAGTAGGATGAGGGAGGAGCAATAGCTATGTATGCAAGTATTAAATCATTCGCTTCCTCATTTTTTGTGACAGGCGATCCGCTCATCTACGGAGCGGACGTCTCGATCGGCCTAACATCCATCGCAATCCTCTTTGTTCTCTTTTACTTCAAAAAGTGGGGCTGGCTATGGCGGGAATGGCTGACGACCGTCGATCACAAAAAAATCGGAATGATGTACCTTATCGCATCGCTGCTCATGCTGTTCCGCGGCGGGGTAGATGCGCTGCTCATGCGGGCACAGCTCGCAATGCCGAATGTACATTTTCTGCAAGCGGAGCACTATAACGAAGTATTTACAACACATGGCACGATTATGATTCTGTTCATGGCGATGCCCATGATGTTCGGTCTGTTTAATATGGTCGTGCCGCTGCAAATCGGCGCGCGCGACGTTGCTTATCCGTACTTGAACGCTGTCAGCTTCTGGCTGTTCTTCTTCGGCGCGATGCTGTTCAACATCAGCTTCGTCATCGGCGGTTCGCCGGACGCAGGCTGGCTGAGCTATCCGCCGTTATCCGAAATGTCGGGAAGCCCAGGCGTCGGACAGAACTTCTATATCTGGGGAATTCAAATCTCTGGTATCGGCTCGCTTGCAACAGGGATCAACTTTATCGTCACGATCCTGAAGATGCGCGCGCCAGGCATGAAGCTGATGAAGATGCCGATGTTCACATGGTCGGTATTTTCCAGCAGCATTATCATTATCTTTGCGTTCCCGATTCTGACGGTCACGCTGGCACTCTTGTTCATCGACCGGTTCCTCGGCGGCCATCTGTTCACGATGGACGGCGGCGGGAATCCGATGATGTACGTCAACTTGATCTGGATGTGGGGTCACCCTGAGGTTTATATCGTCGTATTGCCGGCGTTCGGGATCTTCTCCGAGATTGTCGCCACGTTCTCGCGTAAACGGATTTTCGGATACAAATCGATGGTTTTCGCACTGATGAGCATTAGTATCTTATCCTTCTTCACATGGGTGCATCACTTCTTCACGATGGGCGCTGGGGCGGACGTTAACGTCTTCTTCGCCATCGCGACCATGGCCATCGGGATACCGACCGGGGCCAAAGTGTTCAACTGGCTGTTCACGATGTTCCGAGGCCGAATCCGGCTGGAGCAGCCGATGCTATGGACACTCGCGTTCATTCCATGCTTCGTCGTCGGCGGTGCAACGGGCGTCATGCTCGCAGTAGCACCAGCGGATTATCAATATCACAACAGCTACTTCTTGATCGCGCACTTCCATCAGGTGTTGATCGGCGGCGTTGTGTTCGGTTATCTAGCAGGGATCTATTACTGGTGGCCGAAGCTGTTCGGCTTCAAGCTGAATGATCGACTCGGCAAATGGGCGTTCTGGCTATGGAACATTGGCTTCTACGTCTGCTTCATGCCTCAATATGCGCTCGGCTTCATGGGTATGACGCGCCGTGTGTATACGTACGGCTGGGATATGGGCTGGGGACCGCTCAATCTGGTGTCGACAATCGGCGCTTTCTTGATGGGTATCGGTTTTGTATTCCAAGTATGGCAGATTCTCTATAGCGTTAAATACGGTGAACGTGATACGACGGGCGATCCATGGGATGGCCGCACGCTCGAATGGTCGATTCCATCGCCGCCGCCGATGTACAACTTCGCAGTTGTTCCGCATGCAGGCGAGCGAGACTCGTTCTGGGAAGAGAAGGAGCGCCGTAACTTTGCTCCGGCGCCGCCAGTACCAGTCGCACAGTTGGAATCGATTCATATGCCGAAGAACTCCGGCGTACCGTTCGTCTTCTCCGCATGTTGGTTCGTGGCAGGCTTCGGCTTCGTATTCGGCTGGCTGTGGATGGCGATTCTCGGCATGGTAGGCGTCGGCGTGACGCTGCTCATCCGTTCGTTCCAATACGATACCGATTATTATGTACCGGTTGAAGAAGTTAGAGAGACCGAAGTAGCAGCAGGGAGGGCGGTATAAATGCAACATGCCATCGGGCACGGCCATTCGCAAGGCGCGGATTCGCATTCACATGACCATGGCCATCACGACCAAGAGTCGATGAAGGTGCTTGGCTTCTGGATCTTCCTCGTCACTGACTGCTTGCTGTTCGGCACACTGTTCGCCACGTATGTTGTCCTTAAGGCACATACGGACGGCGGACCGACGGGCAAGGAGCTTTTTGAAATACCGGGCTTTGTAGCGGAGACTTTCATCCTGCTTACGAGCAGCTTCACGAGCGGCCTCGCTGTCCTCGCGATGAACAAGAAGAAGGTCGGTCAGCTCATCGGCTGGCTGATCGTCACTGTCCTGCTGGGCGCTTCCTTCGTCGGTCTTGAGATCAACGAGTTCGTGAACATGGTGCACGAAGGCGCGACGATCTCGACGAGCGCATTCTTGACGGCATTCTTCGTCTTGGTCGGCACGCACGGACTTCACGTCTCGGTCGGTCTAGTCTGGATGATCGCGCTCATGATTCAGCTGAAGATGCGCGGCGTCACTCCGGTGACCAAACGTAAGATTACGGTAATCAGCTTATACTGGCATTTTCTCGACGTGGTGTGGATCTTCCTCTTCACGATCGTTTACTTGATGGGGGTGATGTAAAATGAGTCAGCAGCATACTAGCGCGGCCGGACATGGTCACCATGAGCATGAGGAACATGATGATCATGGTTCGCTGAAAGCTTATATAATTGGCTTCATTTTATCGATCGTCTTGACGGTCATCCCTCTTCTTATCGTGTTCGAGACGAGCATGAATAAGACAGGTGTCATCATCACCATTATTACGATGGCTGTCATTCAGCTGATCGTGCAGTTGTTCTTCTTCATGCACATCCGGGAAGGCGAAGGACCGAAGTACAATGTCATGGCGCTTATCCTGGGGCTGTTCATCGTACTCGTTATCGTGGCTGGCTCCGTATGGATCATGTCGTTTAACTCGGTTGTTCAATAATCGGATTAGAAAGTAAAAGCACGGCTTCCCCTATAGGAAGTCGTGCTTTTTTTCTATGTCAGTTCGATTGCACTCTCCTGATCGCAAAGATGCTGATGATGAAGAGTATCGGTATGTAAATAAAGATGAAATAAAATCCGATTTTGTTGATAAAATTCTCCAGCAGAACGATCTGCGTACGTTCCTTGAAGGTATTCGCGGCGATAAAGAGAATCGCGAGCATGGCTGGCAGCGTGATTCGAGGCTTTAGCACAGTTACTCGCTTTAGAATTCTTGTACAGCACCAGATATAGATACACACCGTCGGGACGATGACCAGCATCCATAGAAAAATAAACAAATACTCGAACCTTGCAAGGAACGAGAACTCGATGATCTTCGTCATTGCGAGCGTCGGCCAAAGCGCATGTTGTAGTAATCCTTGACTGAAATACATGAGCGTCACAATGATAAGCACCACATATTTGAATGTTGTGAATAGAATGGCGAAATGCGCCCATTTGGAATGTTTCTCGGGCTCCTTCAAGAACGGGAAGTAGATAAGCAAAGCTTCAAGTCCGAAGAAGATGAAACCGGATGCGCGAGAGCCTTGCAGCAGTTCTGCAACAGAATGATTAAACATAGGCAGAAGATTATGGAACTCGCCTTGTTTAACCGGGAAATATAGCCACCAAAGCAACGGAGTCAGAAACAAGTAGAAAAAGCTGAAGCCGGCAATGACCCGGAAGCCGCCCGAGATAACGTAATAAAAGATGCAAATGAAGAAAGCAGCCATCGTCCATACTTTAGCGGTTGGAAAGACCCACACAAGAATAATTTCCATGTAGGCACGGAAGCAGAAGAGGGCCATAAAGAAAAAGTATCCGACGATCAGCAAGGAAATGGCATTGCCTATGTATTTGCCGAAAATGGTTTGATGTAAATCAATGACATCTTTATTTGGATTGCCTAGCATCTTATAGATCATCCAGATGATGACATTCAGGCCAAGACCTATAATGATGATGGAAATCCAGCTATCTTGTCCTGCATCTCGAACGATCCGAGCTTGGAAATTGAATATATTCGCGGCAGCTTGGCAGACGCCGATGATGAAGAAAACAAAATATCCGCTAATCGTGTAATTCTCTTGTACCGGCTGCTGCACTAACGTCCAACCCCTGAATGTAAAATAATAATATTCGTTTTAACCTCGAAATCCATCCTCGGATAGATTTTTCCGTAAAACTCATCTTCGCTGAACGACCTATGGGATCGTCGATATTGCTCTCCGAGGCCGACAGGATCAGTTTTGTTCTTTTGCAAGCGAATTAACAAACTTTTGACGGCTGAATTTAATTGCTCTTCTATTTGCTTTCTTACAGCATTTAAATCTGCTTCTTTCTCAAGGCTTAGTTTCTCCGGTATTTCTCTTATTTGTATCGATAATTGGAGGGAAATCCTCGTTTTATTACGGTGTGACGAGTCAATTCTGCTCTTCCCGCGAAGGATGACGAAAGAATACATCGCTTTAGGGCCGGTTTTGAAATCATATTCGCCATTCAATTTCTTGTCTTTCAACAGCTTGAGGTACAAGCCTTCATCACTATCTAACCATAGCTTCAATTCATCTCCCTTAAAGACGGCGACACCATCCATATGCAATAAGCCTTCAGCTTCATTAATGACAGGCAAATAAACATCTTGACCTTCTCCGTAATACTGGTTGACGAACGAATGATAATTGGTCCGGGGCGTGTTCCCATGAAAAATATTCTGTTCAATTAGCTCGGACAAGTAATACGGCTGTTCCTTCGAGCTTTTGGCAATGATCGAGCTTGCAGTTTGTTTGGTGATTACGATTGTCGTATTGCTGCTTTTAATAATCTCTCGATTAATGATGTCGGCAAGATCGGGAATGGCTCTTTGCGCGAATGATTCACTGATCACCAAAGTGCGCAACTGCCCGATTTCGACCGGCTGCGTGGACTTGGCAGTTAGAGCTGTGAATACCCCGTACATCACGTTCGACTCAGCGGTTATCGGAGATTGCTCCCCGGCACCTTTGATATATTTGGGATAAGATGCGCTCATCTTGACGGTCTCTCCATCCATATCAACGCCCATGCTTTGGAGGATGTTGATCCGGTCCACGATATGATCTTGCGAGCAACCCGTTAGGAGGCTGCAGCAGAAGATCGCAAGCAGCGGCTTTCTCATAATTTATCCTCCCTAAGCACGAGGCTTATTCATTATTGTAGTCGTCGCCGATATCTTTATTTTTTCGGACGGTGTATCTCTGTTGAGTGAGCGGCCTCGTCGTAAAGAATCGATTATACAACATGGTGAACGAAGAGCGGACGATACTGTCGCTAAAGCTGTTGTAGCGAAAAGGGAACAAGGGCACGATGTAAGGTGAACCGAGCGACTTGAGCCGCAATAAATGCCCAAGTATTAGTATCAACCCCATCATGATGCCTAAACCGCCCCACAAGTAAGCCAATACTATTAATGGGAACCGCAAAAATCGGATCGTATTCGATATTTTGAATATAGGGGTAGTGAAGGAAGCGAGTGCAGAGAGCGAAACGATGATAAGCAGGATATTACTGGTTAAACCCGCCGCCACAGCTGCCTGTCCAAGGATGATGCCGCCTACTATACCAAGCGTTTGACTGACTTTCGTCGGCAACCTGGAGCCTGCTTCGCGCAATAATTCGATCGTGATTTCCAGGAACAGCACTTCCAAGAGGGGAGGGAAGGGCACGTTAGATCTGGACTCTATTATAGGTCCCAATAGATCTCTCGGTATGATGTTGTAATGAAACGTCAGAATCGCTACGTAGAAGGAGGTTGCCAGAATGGAGAATGCGACTCCGAAATAGCGGATAAGCCGAAAGAACGAGCCCATAATCCATGGCAAGTAATAATCTTCAGGCGAAATAATAAAGCTAAATATAGTCGTAGGTCCCGTAATTACAGAAGGTGACCCGTCACAGATAATAGCGACTTCCCCGTTGATTAACGAATACATGATTCTGTCCAAACGCTCACTCGAGAGGAATAAAGGAAACGGTGAATTCGAGTTATCCGTAATGAGCTGTTCCAGAAGAGCCGTTTCGAATACGACGTCAAAATCCAAATCGAGAAGTCTTTGTCTGGCCGTATTAATATGCTGCGGGTTGGTAACGTCCTCCATATAGGCAATAACGACGCGTGTTCTTGATAGCGTACCGATTTTGTGTTCCTCGAATATCAGCTTCTCGGTACCAAGCCCTCTTCGAAGCAGAGATAAATTGATATCGATATTCTCGACAAACCCAACCTTCGGGCCGAGTACGCTGTATTCATTCTCGGTGTCGTTATTGATGCGATGACCCAGCATCGGATCAGATATATCCACGATCAGTCCATCATTCGACCCATCGTCCAGCTGAAGGAAGATAGAACCCTCGGATACGCTCTTCCGAATTTCTGTCAAATCAGAAGAAAGCGTAATGTTTTCAAGCGGAATTAATGCCTTAAGATCATCCAAAGTATCGATTCCTTCATTAGGAATCATTAGAAAGGAAAGTAAATCATGATGAAGCTGTTCATGGCTAACGAGCGTCTTATAGAACGACAAGAATAACTGTTTATCTTGAATAACCACCGTGGTTTGCATGAAATCGTCCGATTTCATACTCGCTCGTAATGCTTGTTTCAGATTGGGGAGCATAGGGCGTACCACCTGTCTAAGAAAAATACTCGTCTTATTATGATGGTCTGCTAATGATGTTATACCTTTATAAGGAACCGAAAAAAGCCTTAGCGCCGTTATTTAACGGACTAAGGCTTATTGTGTGCTGCAGATGGATTCAGCCTTGCACACGACTTCCGAAGGAGAAGAAGTCCTGTGTTTCTTGGCGTGCTTTAGGCGTTAACACCTTGTCCACCTCTTCTTTTAGCCAGAGCAAGTTTTTGCCACGGAGCACATTGCGCATACTTTGCTCAGCTTCGCGCATCGTTAAGTTAATGATACATGGAGTAGAGCGGGAGCATGACGCGAACTCTTCATCTTGCTGGCAGAGCAAGCTGTTATCTTTAATGTTCTTGCATTGAAAGATCGGAGCGGCACCTTCAACGGCTTGTACGACATCCCAGAACGAAATGTCCGCGGCAGGTTTAGAAAGTCTGTAGCCGCCTTTAACGCCGGGTACAGAGATAACGATTTCGGCTTTCGCTAATTTACCGAAGATCTTGGATAAGTAAGTTTCCGAAATTCCTTGAAAAGTGGAGAGTTCTTTAATCCCGATGGTCGAATCAGGTGGAATATCGATCAAATAAACCAAGCAGTGCAGTGCATATTCAACGCCGATACTATACTGCATGCAAACACCTGCTTTCTGAGCGCAAAAGTTAATAATAATTTTAGGTCCATTTGCACACCTTGTCAAATGGAGGAATGGGAGATATTACAGTCATGACGCTGGTGATCATCTGTTGACACCGACTCGCAGACGAGTTATATTGTAGACGTAGTTGATCGACGATAAAAGTTGTCGACGATTAACTCGTCAAAAACAAAAACCTAAAGGAGTGTTAGAGAAATGGAAATGAGACTCGATTATATGAAGGTACGTCCGGAATCGCTGCAAGCACTGTTGAAATTAGAGGGTTTTGTAAATAAAAGCGGTCTTGATAAAACGCTGCTCGAGCTTGTCAAAACTCGCGCATCGCAAATAAATGGCTGTGCATTCTGTCTGGACATGCATACGAAAGACGCTCGTGCAATGGGTGAAACAGAGCAGCGTTTGTACTTGCTGAATGCATGGCGCGAAGCTCCATTCTATACAGCTGCAGAGCGTGCAGCGCTGGCATTAACAGAAGCGGTAACGAAAATTTCGGAAGGCGGCGTCCCGGATGCAGTATACGAAGAGGTCCGCAAACATTTTGACGAAGGACAATATGTTGATCTTCTGATGGCGATCAACGCTATCAACGCTTGGAACCGTATGGCGATCTCTACAACAATGGTACCTGGCGCTTATCAGCCAACTGCGCATAAATAATATCTCATTGATACCGAGCTCCCCATGCAATGAATCTGTGTATGGGGAGTTCATCTAATCAAGGCTGGAGGAACGATGAGCTACAAGATCCTTTTATTTGATCTGGACGATACCTTGCTGGACTTTGGTGCGAATGAGCTTCGCTCTTTAACACATTTATTTGAGCAGCATGGACATTCATTAACAGACGAGCTGTTTCAACTCTATAATTCGGTCAACAAACAGCTGTGGGCCGATTATGAGAATGGAACAAAAACGCTCGACATCGTGCTGAGCACCAGATTCTCGGAAACGATGCTCAAGCTGGGGAAGGAAGTAGATGGGCTTGAATGGGAGAACCTGTACAGGGAGCTGCTCGGCGAGGGAGAGCAGATCTTGATAGAAGGTGCTTTGGAAGTCATTCAGCAGCTATCTGGCACCCATCGATTGTTCATCGTCACGAATGGCATTTCTCGTACGCAGATCAAGCGATTGAAACAATCCGGGCTGTACGATTATTTCGAAGACATCTTCGGCTCGCAAAGTATCGGCTATCAGAAGCCATCGATTCATTTCTTTGAGCATGTGATGAAGCATATCCCGAATTTCAAGAGGGAAGAAGCATTAATGATCGGGGATACCTTGAATTCGGATATTAAAGGCGGTATGCAGGCGGGAATAGATACATGTTGGATCAACAGAACGCAGCAGCAGAGTAAGCCAGGGTTACAAAGCACGTACACGATTTCCAGCTTAACAGAGCTGCTGACGATCTGCTGATTAATAACGAAACTTATGGGGGAGGAATTATGATGAAAATTACAGTCATAGGTGGGAGCGGACTTATTGGTTCGAAGCTTGTAAACATCCTTCGGGAGCGTGGGCATGAGGTAGTAGCCGCATCGCCTTCTTTAGGTGTTAATAGCGTAACAGGTGAAGGGTTGGAAGATGCGATCCGCGGATCACAAGTCGTCGTGGACGTCACAAGCCCGCCATCATTCGAAGATAAAGAAGTCATGGACTTCTTCGTCAAATCAACGCGTAATCTGCTTGCTGCTGAGCAAGACGCTGGCATCAGTCATCATGTTGCATTGTCTGTTGTCGGTACCGACCGCTTGCAGGAGAGCGGATATTTCCGTGCAAAGCTGGCTCAGGAAGAGCTCATCAAATCTTCAGGCGTCCCGTATACGATTGTTCGTGCTACGCAATTCTTCGAGTTCGTTAGTAGTATTGCTTTGGTAGCGACCGAAGGAGACATCGTCCGGCTGCCTTCCGCGCTCACGCAGCCAATGGTGTCCGATGATGTTGCGGCAGCAGTAGCCGATTTCACTCTAAAAACGCAAGTTTGCGGGACGGTCGAGGTGGCTGGTCCGGATCAGATTCCGCTTGATGAGCTTGTAAGACAGTACTTGAGTGCGACTCGGGACAGAAGGCAGGTCATTACAGATGCCAGCGCACTTTACTTCGGTTCCGTGAAAGTGGATGATCAATCACTCGTGCCTTGCGGCAATCGTCCACACATTGCCTCGACCCGTTTCGGAGATTGGCTGAAACAGTTCTAAGGGGAAAGATACGGCATGACAAAAGCTGCGCAGTACATCTCGATCATTGCCGGCATGCTATTATTTGTATTCGTTATTGCCATGCCTCCCACCATTATTAGCAAGAACCGAGTGGATAGTGCACTGCAATTCCATTGGTCTAATGGTCCGTCAAGTCTGGAAAGCTATGTTAGAGGTTTGCTGAATGGACAAACTCTGCATTATATGGCTGGCAGGACGGAGAGAGCCTTTCTAGAGCAGGTAGGAAGCAACTTCAAACTAACATTAGTTTATATGACGGTTGGGGCTTCGATTGCCATGACGATCGGCATTCTACTCGGCATTTATTTCTCGGTTATCTGTGCAGAGAGGCTCAAACGTCTTCTGGAGCTGACGAGTGTAATTCCGGACTTTGTCATCGTCCTGCTGCTTCAGTTGCTAGTTGTAGTGATTGTAGATGCGACCGGGGTGAGCCTCTTTCAAGTGGCAAGCGTCACTACGGATGATCCGGCGATCGCACTGCCGTTAATCTCAGCCATACTTATTCCTGGGACTTATATCATTCGAAATGTAACGCTCCATATGAATCAAACGTTGACCGAGGATTACATCAGTTTTGCAAAAGCACGTGGGATGGGCAAACGTTATATCATCTTCTTTCACGCGCTGCCTAACGTACTTCCTTTTGTCAAAGCAGACCTGCATAAGTTTTTGGGGATCCTGTTCGGCAATTTGTTTATTTTTGAATATCTATACAACCTGAACGGAGTGACAGCGCTCGTATTCTCCAATGTCTATGCCTATAATGGCTACCAGTACAACCTGGTCGTGAATGGGATTTTCACTTGGACGATTATCCGGAGGCATCTATTTCCACACTTAATGGAGAGCTTTCTCATTCTATTCGTGCAAGAAATCGTGCTGATTCTTAGCTTGTTCGGCCAGCTCGGAATCTTTAATATATTCGTCGGCGGCACGGTGTTGTATCCAGATGAGTTCGACCCGATCTTTGCGAGCCGAACGAACGAGTGGAGCGGGCTAATCGGCCAAGCACGAAGCAGCTTGTACATTTATAGGTGGTTATTGTTCATACCGCTGGTCACCTATATCGCCTACATTATTGGATTCCATCTCATCGGGACAGGCCTTGAGAACTGTTCAAGCAGAAGTTCTCCAAGTTCTCGCATATCTAGAAACACCAAAAGCCGCGTGGTTCGCGGCTTTTTTTGATTATAGCTTTTCCGAAGCAGTATGATTTTCTAATAAGAGATGCACACTAGTAGAACTTACCACCTTCACGGAGGGCTGCCGCGTGCGCATTTTGGCTGTCATTTGCTCCATAATCATGCCGGGATTCGGCCAGTTATACAATCGCCAGTACGTTAAAGCCTTAATCCTGCTGCTGTTGGAGTTGGCTCTGAATAGCACGATCCACCTCAATCACGTCATTCGACTCGATATGATCGGCCACGACGAGAAAATTTTTCAGTCCGCCAATTTGGAGGTTGCGCATTTCTATCCAGGATTTTACGTCATGGCGACATGGGACGCATTCGCATCGGCAAGACCCTTCCCGCCTGACCCGCGATCCGTCATCTTCTTTCAAGTCGCAGGACTTGTGGGTACATTTTGCGTCATCTTCTCCCAAACGATCCCGAACCCCGTTGTCACTTCAGGATTAATCATGATTGGAATCATTCTATTAGGAGCGATTATATTCAACAAATCCAGTCGCAAACCATCACAAGGAGGAGACACTTCATGAACGAGCAAGAAATGAATGATGATATGCGAGATCTACAGAATAGCCAAGAGCGAGATACAGACCTTATTGAAGCTAAGGAAACGGATGAACCCGTACAATTTGACTCTGCCATTTTTGCAACGAATGGAGCTATCGATCCGAGAGCTCTGAGGGAGTAGGGAGCCTCGGTAATGAGCGTTGACAGCAGTTGGCACGACGCATATAATTGGAAATAACTTGAATATGAAACGGCTATGATGAGTACGAGTAACGGGATGACGGCTTATCCGGAGAGCTCCGGTTGGTGAGCAGGAGTGAAGAAGTCTCCCAGCAGCACGTGAGTGATAACAGGCTCTCGTCCCTTTTGGGATGAGAGTCTTTTGTATTTTTCTATATGAGGAGGAGGAACATCGATGCGAACCATATTTATTGGCGGTGCCTGGCCATATGCGAATGGGTCCCTTCATCTGGGCAGGCTCGCGAGTTTGCTGCCTGGAGATGTGCTTGCGCGTTATCACCGATCTAAAGGCGACCAAGTGCTGTATGTATCCGGAAGCGATTGTCACGGAACGCCAGTTGCGGTGCAGGCATCTCAAGCGGGAGTGAGTCCGAGAGAAATCGCCGACAAGTACCACGAGGAGTTCAAGGATTGTTTCAACAGGCTGAATTTCACCTATGACCTGTACACGCGAACCGATGAGGAGCATCATCACAAGACGGTGCAGCAGATTTTCCTTCAGCTTCTCGAACACGGTTATCTCGATCGCAGAACTGTAGAGCAAACGTATTGTGAAATCGATCAGCGGTTCCTTCCGGACCGTTACGTTGAGGGGATATGCCCCGTCTGCGGAGAGAAGGCGAGAGGCGATCAGTGTGACTACTGCTCGACCCTGCTGGACCCATCGGACCTGCTGGATCGAAAATGCAAGCTATGCGGGAATCCGCCGGTGAACAGGGAAACCGAGCATTTTTATCTGCTGCTGTCTAAGCTTCAGGATGAACTGCGTGCTTATACGGATGCTGCTGACGGGTGGCGGGACAATGCCGTACAGATGACGGAGAGATATCTGGCGGAAGGGCTGCTAGACAGAGCTGTAACTCGGGACTTGGACTGGGGAGTTGATGTTCCGGTCGAAGGATTCGAAGGGAAAAAAATTTATGTCTGGATTGAAGCGGTAAGCGGGTATCTCTCGGCAAGCATCCGGTGGGCAGAAACGAATGGTGCAGACTGGAGGCCCTTCTGGGCTGAAGATGGTGCGGATACTATAGCCTATTACGTGCATGGCAAAGACAACATTCCATTCCACACGTTAATTTGGCCAGCTATTCTATCGGGAGCGGGTAATCTGCATCGTCCGGATCGAATTATCTCCAGCGAATATATGACTTTGGAAGGGAAGAAGTTCTCCACGAGCCGGAACTGGGCTGTTTGGGTACCGGATATTTTGGAGCGTTATTCCTCCGATTCGATCCGCTACTTCTTGATCGCGAACGGTCCTGAGCGGCGAGATACGGACTTCTCGTGGAGGGAGTTCATTCATAGCCATAATGGGGAGCTGCTCGGCGCTTTCGGTAATTTCGTGAACCGAACGCTCGCTTTTATCACCAAATCCTTCCATTCTGAGGTGCCATCCGGCAGCTTGGATAACGAGTGGTCGACTGCACTGAGCAGTCTGTTTGATACCGTAGGAGAGTTGATCGAAGCTGGTCGCTTCAAGGAAGCGGTGGAGCAGATTTTCAGCGTTATCAGGCGGGCTAACAAATATTTTGACGAGGAAAAGCCTTGGAACACGTACCGTGATAACCCCACTGCTTGTGCGCAAACGTTATATGTCTGCACGCAGATCATTGCTAACTTGAGCAGCTTATTGAATCCGTTTCTTCCTGCAGCATGCGCGAGGATTCGAGCATTCTTGGCTATCGGAGATGAGCCGGGTTGGGAGCTCATTACGGTTCCTGCGGGGCAGAAGCTGAGCGGTGTGAGTCATTTGTTCGAGCGGATTCCCGTCGAGCGGATTAAGGAAGAGGAAGAGCGGTTGGAGGGGAGCAGGAAGTGATCGGACTGGGACTGTGCGGGTAAGGATGCTGGTAAGTTTTATGCAGGGACTGATATCTTCTTCCATCATCTCATCGAAAATAACGCGGAAGCATTAGAACTGCTTAAAGAACGAAATGTATCCGATGACTTTCTAAAAAATAGCTTTGTTTTTTGTATGCATCAGGGCTATGAGTTTGATTATTTTCAACTGGATGGAAATGACGATCCCCGAGTCTATCATTATGTCGAAGTTGATGACTTGCCAACTTTAAGCTGGGAAAGCTTTTCAAGCTTTTTGAAATTGGAACTAAAACAATCAGCCGAAGCGGTCATAAAGGGCTGGTAAATTGATGAAATAGATGATCACCTAATCGCCTTTGTTCATAACATGTAGGCAAAGGGTGGTGATGATCTGCATGCGCGTAACGATCACGATGGCATGTACGGAATGCGGCAGCCGCAACTACATGACGACCAAGAGCAAGAAAAATAATCCAGCCCGCTTGGAGCTTCGAAAATATTGCCCTACTCATCGAAAAGTAACGCTTCATAGAGAGACAAGATCTTGAGTTAGCGGCTGGTAGCATAACGAATTAAGCATACAAAGGCACTTAATCGAAAAGATTAGGTGCCTTTGTTCAACTTGAGGAAATAGTTGAATATTAACATTTTAAGGAATATGATGCTAGTAGCTGGAACTTGGTAGAGTCAGGAGGATTGCCTGGTGCACGAGCGTAAATCCACTTATAATATACAAAATGCGATCCTTGGATTTGAGTCTGAAGTAGAGCGGTTAAAGGCGCAAGCAACGATGGGATGGGAGAAAGAGTATCGCAATCTGCAATGGTATGGACTCCAGAACGGGATGAACGTCCTTGAGCTAGGAAGCGGGCCAGGATTCGTAACAGTACAACTATTTCACAGTCTGCCAGACAGCCAGATTGCTGCATTAGAAATAGATGCTTCTCTTATTGACAAAGCTAGATCGCTTCTCTCAGACGTAGCTTCTTCAAGACTTCGATTTGTTCAGTCGTCTGTATATGATATGGGGCTGGCTTCCCGACAATTTGTTTGATTTTGTGATTGCAAGGCTGTTGTTTCTGCATATACATGATCCTCTGCTGGCAGCTCGAGAGATATATCGTGTCCTGAAACCTGGAGGGAAACTCGTAATTATTGATGTAGATGATGGTATCTTCGGAGTTGTACATCCGGATCTGGATGTCTTGCCAACAGTCTTGAAGAAAGTCGCGAACCACATGGCTAAAAAAGGAGGAAACCGCCATATCGGACGCAGCGTACCACGTTTGTTAAGTCAAGCAGGTTTCACTCAGATTGATATGGATACTGTTACCAAGCATAGTGACATTCATGGGATTGCAGGCTTCAAGCGACAGTTCGATAGTAAGCGGTTCGCAGCATTTTTCCATAGCGGAATCATTACAGAGCAAGAATATGAGAGGATGTCGTCGGCTTCGGAGCAGCTCTTTAATGATACAGAATCGTATGCAATGATGCTTTTCGTCATGGCGTATGGTCAGAAACCGAAGTTTGAAGTGACGGGCGAGTGAACTAACTGTATCGATGAAGGCCAATTAATAATAGTCGAGAGGGGCATGACTCCGATGCAAGAAGCAATCGTCGTTTATTATGTAACTTCAAAGAAGAACAACCTTGAAGTATTGAATGCTATGCTTTCAGATGGGTGGAGAGTGGTCAGTCAAAACCCGATGGGTGGTCAATGCGGCGCTGCGATGTATTCCTTAGTGATTTTGGAGAAGGAGGAAAAGTAATGATTAAACTGTTCGAATACAATTGGCAAGTCCGGAATGAGTGGTTCGATTGGTGCGCGACTGTGGCTGAGGAAGAGCTGATGAAGAAACGGACCGGCGGGTTAGGATACATTTTGCCGACGTTGTATCATATTGTCGCGGTTGAGTATGGCTGGATTTGCGGCGGTATCCAGCAGCAGCAGGTTTTTATTCCTTCCTTTGAGGAAGTGGCGAGTCTGCAACAAGTTAAGGATTTTTCCGCTCGTTGCCATAAGGAGCTCGCGCCAATCGTATACGATTGGAATGCCAGTCTCGAAGAGCGCGTGATGATTGACATTACGGACGATGGTGAAGAGGAACACCATACATACGGAGAAGTGATGCGCCACGTCATCGCCCACGAGATCCACCATATGGGACAGCTCTCAGTGTGGGCGAGAGAAGTCGGGAAGAAGCCGGTTAGTGCTAATTTCATTGGTAGAGGTTTGTTTGGGAAATAGGCCTTGGGAAGTGTAGGCCGAGCTTGGTGTTTGAGTTGGTTTTGAGCTTTAAAACGCAGCCGATGCGCGGCGGCGTTTTTTTGTATAAGGAGAGAGGCGTGATCCTTCCTAGCACCGGAATGCGCTGAGAGCGGAAAAAGCCTCTCTCGAGTCGAAATACCCTCTAAATTGGCTCCGAGAGCGGAAAAACCCTCTCTCAGCACGCCAAACTAACCAACTAATCGCGTTTTCGCTGCTTGAGAGCAGAAAAAGCCTCTCTCAAGTCGAAATACCCTCCAATTTGGCTCTGAGAGAGGGAAAACCCTCTCTCAGCACGCCAACTAACCAGTTTACGCTGCTCGATAGCTGAGAGTCGGAAAATCCGACTCTCATGCCCGAAATAAGCCGATTTCAAGATTGAGAGTCGGAAATTCCGACTCTCAGCAGTGAGAAAATGCTGGTCAGCCTTGCTTTCCGATCTGAGAGTAGAGAAATTCGACTCTCGCACTGGAAATTCACGGGTTTCATAGCTGAGAGTCGGAAAATCCTACTCTCAGGAGCACCGTAGCGACCTTCGACTAGTTCCAACTTCTGGACACCGATGCTATAGTGGATATATCCACTCAAATATCCAGATATTAAGGTGTTTTCAAAGCTATATTGGATTTATCCATTCATTCTAGGCGAAATGGGCTCATTTCGTCTGTTTTTAGCGGAAATGAGTGGATTTTTCCACTATAGCTCGCAATTATCGCTCAAATCCTATTTTATTGTGGGATTTATCCAACATAGCCCTTTCGTGGAGGCAAGCGAGGTGGTTGCAATCACCCTTCAGGCATAAAGTACGTCGATTGAAAACGTTCGACCCACTTCCTCCAGAATTGGACGAGGTCGAACTCTGTCTGTCGATCGAAACGCTCCTCAAGCAGCGTGAAGGATTGTATTCGCGTCAGGCGAAAAGGCAACATACGCCTATTTACCTCGGACTCACCAACCTCAGCGCCAACGCTGGCTACCATGAACCAGATTCCGCCCTTCGCGACTAGTCCATGCGGCTCGACCCGTGCCTCGAACAACGCTCCATCCTTCGATTGATAAACGAGAAGGGCAGCGCGCTGTTCCCATACCGCCTGCTGCACCAGCTGCAGGAAATCGACCTGCGGATCGCGCGGCCGCCATGCCTCTGTGTCCAAGAAGACGCGGTCGCGAATCCACTCCGCGTCTACTTTGTGCCGAGTAGGGAGCGCATTCATTATCTTCAGCAGCCCCGACCGGAAAGAGGAGCCGATGCCGAGCTGCTCCATCGTTTGGCTGGCATGCTGCACGAACAGCGCTTGCACTTCCGAGGAGGTCAAGTCGTCCGCGCGCGTGCGATATTCCGGCGGAAGCGAGATGCCGCCGCCGTTGCCTGGCTCGGCATAGACGGGGATTCCCGCCGCACTCAGCGCGTCGATGTCCCGGTAAATGGTGCGCTCAGACACCTCCAGCCGCTTCGCCAGCTCTTTCGCAGTAAGCCGGCCTTCCGTCTGCAGCAGCAAGGTCATCATGATGAGCCGATCCGCTCGCATATGCTCCGCCTCCCGTTTTTTTAGCTCCATTCTAATGATTGTGGACAGAAGATGTCAACTTTGACACGTATAATGGATGCTATAGGGTATTCGGGCAGCAGAGTAAGGAGGCACAATATTGAAGCGGTTGTATCAGGATTGGAAATCGGCTCATCGCAACGTTCGTTTACTTCAGACCATCGCCTGCTTGCGGAGTGTCTGCCAGGGCATCGCGATTGTCGATGTCAGCTTATATTTGAACGCGCTCGGCTTTGGCGGTGGAGCAGTCGGCGGCATGATTGCCCTCACGCTGCTTGTCCGTCTCTCATTGTCGGCGTTCGCAAGAACGATTAATGCCCGGCTCGGCGCCAAAAAATATCTGCTCGCATTCGAGCTGTTGACTGCTGTTGCATCATTAACGCTGGTTTTCTCGACGAACGCGGCTGTTATTTGCACCTCGCTTGCAGTCGCCGGATTAGGCGTGGGACATAGCGGCTCCGGCGGACCGGCGGGTCCGATTGAGCGCTTCTGGATTGCAGCCCACGCGAAGCAGCAGACGGATCGCGCCTACGGATTTCATGCGGCATTCGGCTACATCGGCTTAGCGGTTGGCTGCCTGCTCGCTGGTGTACCGCAATTCTTGCAAATCGCTCAAAACGGCGCAAGCACTTATCGAGCAATGTTCGCGGTCATTACTGCATTGTCGCTAGCATGCGCGGCAATCGTATACCGCTTGAAAGGCGGCGAGCGGAAATCACGCGGAGCTGGAACTGTAGCTGCCAGTACAGATGATCGAACAACGGGTCGTTCATCGAGTGCCGCAGCGCTGGTCAATGGCTTGGCGCTGGCGCTCTCCGGTACGATGACGTCCTACTGGCTGCGAGCCAAGTTCGGCGTATCCGAAGCAGAGATCGGCATCGTCATGGCGTTGTCCTACGCCGGCGCTGGGATTACATCGATAGGCGGCATCTGGGCGGCCGAACGTTTCGGCACGGCGAAGGCGATCGTGGGCATGCAGCTGGCTGGCGTAGTCACGGTAGCGCTAATGCCGTGGTCCGGCTCTATATATTCCGCCGCTATCCTGACTGCGCTGACTACATCGCTTCACATGGGATCGCGCAGCAATCGGAGCGCTGCGGCGGCGAGCAAACGCCGTTCGCGCACAAGTCCAGAGGTGAGCAGCGCTGAGGAGCTCGACCTATCTGGCACAGATATTGCCGAGCCAGCCAACGAAAGAAGCAGCAGAAAGCGACGATTCATGCAGACAAGATGGCGTGCCCTTCTGCTGCGATTGAGCATCGTGCTCTGGCCTGGTGCTTTTGGCAGAATGATTGAGCACGGCCACTGGGTGCTGCCATTCTACGTCGCGGCGGTTATCCAACTGGCGACGACGGTCTGGTATGCATCAGCATCGGCATCGGCATCGATGTCGCCAACAGAGTTGGAAGCATCAGCCACGACTTCCACTATGGATGATAGGAACGCGTACTGCTTTTACCATACGCAAATCAAGCTGCCGACAACGATCGGCGGCTGTTTTTAATTTCAGGACATATGTCCTTTTCCAATTCATTGGTTCATCGTTAAATAAGAAGAGCAATGTTGATGGAGGAGGAGGAAGACGGCGAATGAAAGGAATCCTATACGCCATACTAGGAGGCGTATTTCTAACGATGCAAAGCACCGCGAACGCAGCAATCGGAGAGAAGCTCGGATCGTGGCAAGCTGCGACTTTAACGCAAGGGACCGGATTTGTTGCGGCGATGCTGATAGTATGGATTACAAAGGACCGCTCGTGGAGGAAGCTATCGCAAGTTAAACTTTATTATCGATTCGGCGGGGCGCTCGCAGCGATCATTATTTTCAGCAACATCACAGCTTTTCACTTAAATGGCGCAGCACTAACCGTATCGGCAGTATTGATCGCTCAGATCTTCGCTACGCTTGGCATGGAGAAAGCCGGCTGGTACGGGAAGCGTGTACTGCAGCTTCGGATGCCGCAATGGATCGGAATTGCACTAATGATCACGGGCATCTTATGTTTATCATTCTAATTCGCCAATCGATCAACGAGAGGGGGCTTATGCGATGAAAGAAATCGAGAACGCATCACAACGAATCGGACAATACTTGGCGCAGCACGCGCTTGAAGATATTTTTCCAAGCTCGCTCAGACAGCATCTCGTACTGTTTCAGTTCGAACCGGAGGAAGCGCTGTGCAAGCAGGGCGAGGCGCAAGAATGGATCTTCGTTATCGTGCGCGGGAAAGTGAAAGTCTATACGACGTCTACGGAAGGCAACACGCTGCTCGTGAATTTCACTTCGCCCCTTGGCGTTATTGGAGAAATCGAGTGTCTGAACGGACTGGAAACGCTAAATACGGTCACGGCGGTAACCGCTGTAGAGGCGATCGGAATCCACAAAAGATTCCTGCACCTCTACCGGGAGGAAGTATCGTTCCTGCAGTTTCTGCTGCACCTGATTTCGGATAAATTTTATAACAAGTCGATCTCACTAAGCTTCAATCTGCTGTATCCGGTTGAAGTTCGTCTCGCAAGCTATTTGTTGTCCGTGACAACACCGCAAGCCACGAAAGTCAGCACAGCTAATTTGAAGGATATCGCGAGCTTGATCGGCACCAGCTACAGGCATTTGAACCGGGTCATTCTGAAATTTTGCAACATGCATCTAATTGATCGAAACCGAGGTACGCTGCATGTCCAAGACCGCGCTGGACTGGAAGCAGCCGCTGGACGAAATATCTACGAACAACATGGGGAGCGGAGGGAGTATCGATGATGGTTGGTGTAGTGTTGGCATTGATGGCAGGAATGCTCGTCAGCGTGCAAACCTTGTTCAATAACAAAGTGAACACGGCGGTTCACTCTCACACGACAACGGCGCTCGTGCTGGGAATGGGATTTATCGCGTCACTTGGCGTTGGAGTCATAATGGAAGGTGCGGATTTCTTCAATTGGCCGGCAATGCCGCTATGGTTCTGGTTTAGTGGATTATTAGGGATTGGCGTTGTGACATGCGTAGTGAAAGGCGTTCGACTTCTTGGACCAAGCACTTCGACAACGATGGTCATGGCATCCCAGCTGGTCTGTGCGTTATGGTGGGATTCGACGGGCTGGTTCGGTCTAGAGCAAGTTCCATTCAGCTGGCAGAAGGCTATCGGCGTCACCGCGTTGATCGCTGGCCTGCTGCTATTCAAATTTCAGACGCAAGCGAAGACGAGCAAAGCTGATTTAAGCAAACCTTTAACTAATTCCGCAGGAGATTCCAAGCGGAGAAGTGAATACGTAAGTTAATGCGCAAGCCTTAACGGCTTCAATTAAATGCGTACAAAATTGGGAAAAATGGAGAACTGGATAAATGGGAAACTGTGCTATCCTTCAGATTGTTTTCCGAGGCGCAGACAGGATTAGACTTCATGAAGGAACGATCGAACGATGGCGGCAGAGCTATCGTTTTTTTTTGCTGTTTGCAGAGCAATTGCAGAAGCTAGACAACTCGGGAAGGACGATGAGACATGTACCGATTGTTAATTGTGGACGACGAGAAAGACATACGCGAAGTATTGGCTTCCTGGCACTGGGAGAGGCATTTGAAGAACTAATAGGGAGAAGGGTTCTCGGAGCGATCTGAGAGCCCTTTTTCATTTGGCGGGATTAGCAACTTTTAGGAGATTTCAGCGTCTGAAAGATATACAATATTTAGGAATTGATTTTGCTTTTTTCGCAGTCATGCATAGAGGAAGGTGTTGTTGTTGTCGGTGATAGCCAAGCATAGGAGGAAGATATTTAATGGTTTTGTTGTAATCATGGTAGGGGGAGTTTTAACTGTTTCGACGACGTCTGTAATTGCTGATTCAGGTGAACGAACTCAAGCGGGTAAGCAGTTAATCCCATTGCTCATGAATGATCAATTTGTGTTATTCCCCGGAGATAAAGCACCGTACTTGAAAAATAACAAGCTGATGGTGCCGCTGCATACGTTCGCAGACACAATTGGTGCAATTGTGACGGAACGGACCTATCCGGTCGTGCAGCAGAATAAGACCATGATGAAGAGCTCTTATAAGATTAGACCCCTTGTTTCTGTGGATGAAGTTGGCGGTTTGCGAGAGGGCATCGCGAGTGCTATCTATGGAGGCGATATGGGCTATGACCTTCTAGCAGCACCTGAATATCGAGCGGGCGATCTATATGTCCCTGCAACGCCGATTCTCCGCGGCCTAAGGTATTCCTACTCTTACGAGACAAGAACTGTAGGTAGAAATCACACTGCGCTGGCTGTTATGGATCCTACCTTTGATCGACTTTTGTCTCAAGTGATTATTCGTGATGTTCATCATCCAGCGTATCCTCCAATCATGTCGGACGCGCCATATCCGCTTATTCCGACGGTTTTGACCCAACACCAGGTACGGCTCAGTTCAGGAGCTTCCGCCAACCGTCTGAGCTTCACATTCGAGCGGGAAGAAGGATATGGAGAGCGCCCGTCATCTATAACGCTAAGCATCATTGCTGTAGACAAGAACGGCAAAACTGCCACTTCCATCAAGGAGCTTGCGCCTAATGGCGACCTGACTCGGACTGTCGTAACAGACGTGCCCTTCGAAGCCGCATATGTACTCGTTCGTGCTACTCCGAACTTTCAATCCGAGCCTGTTTATCCGTTTGGTTATACGTTGAAATCGAAGTTAAGCCAGGCGGTGGCGAAGTTCTACGGAAGACAGGAGATGTTTTCGGATTACGGGTTGCATCCGGTCGATGTGAGAGTGAGTGCTCAAGGGATCGCGCTTACTGTAAGGAATTTTGCTTGGAATCGTCAACCCGTTACTAACGAAGCCTTCAAAGCTTTAAAGCAGTCCATCTATGAGCTAGTGGGGCGTTCATTCTCACTTCGCATCGTAGAAGAAGCACGAAACGAGCAGCCAGATGTAACGGGAACGATTACGTCAATCGACAAATCTGGAAGAATTACAATCCAGCCTGATCGTCTCGAAGGAGAAGAGGCGGATTCTTTAGTTTGGCTAGGTACGCCAGATGATGATCTGTATATTCATTCGACGTCTCATGAAACTGGACTTATTCCTTCGGACCTTAAAGTCGGGATGCAAGTAAGTGCATGGATCAGCGGTGAAACATTGCGAGATACGGATGCAGTTCATGTGCAATTGCGCGAGATCATAGTTCAATAGCAGGGGATAGAAACGAGGAGATGGTCGAGTTGAATTCATGGAAGTACATAGGCCTACTCTCATCATTGCTGGCAATTGGAATGTATTTCATTTTCTTGTTTGCTAATCCATACAGTTCCGTGCCTGCGAATCATACGACAATCGAGCGGATGGGTTTGTTCCTCCTGGCGCCTGCGTGTGCAGCATTACTAGGTACTCTTCGGAAAAGCCATGTGCTGCTGCTCATTGCGTTCTTCTGGGCATTCCCACTAAGCTTGTACCTCGTAAATTTCCCAAGTATCTTTATGCTCTTTTTCGTGAGTTGCATGGGCTATTTGATTGCTGGAATACGATTACGAAATCGGCATGGAGCTTTGAAGAGAAACGACGAGGAGAGTGATCATGTTGACGAGATTATTAAATAAGATTGCGATTGTTACAGGTACGAGCCGTAGGAACGGAATCGGCACTGCCATTTGCCGAGAATTCGCCAAAGAAGGCGCGGATATTTTCTTCACGCATTGGACGAGGTACGATCAACATATGAGCTATGTCACTGATGAGGATCTGGACTGGACGGAGCGATTCAAAGAGGAGATTCGAAGCTTTGGCGTGCGCTGCGAGTCTATGGAACTGGATCTATCCAAGCCGGAAGCACCGAAGTTGCTGCTTGATGAAGTTCAGGAGAAGCTAGGTTCGCCTGCAATTTTAGTGAATAATGCAGCCTATTCCATAGATGTAGATTTTCGTTCATTGAATGCCGATAACCTGGATGCGCATTACAACGTGAATGTAAGAGGGACACTTCTTCTGACCGTTGAGTTTGCCAAGCTTATTGAAGGAAAACATGGCGGCCGGGTCATTAACATGGTATCAGGTCAAGACAAGTCGCCGGAACCCGGAAATTTGGCGTATGTAGCAACGAAAGGCGCGGTTTCCACGTTCACGAAGTCAGTAGGGCTCGAACTGGCACCGCTTCAAGTCACGGTGAATGCCGTAGATCCTGGACCGACCGACAGTGGATGGATGAACAATGAATTGAAAGCAGCACTACTGCCCAAGTTCCGGATGGGACGAATTGGAGTCCCGAGAGACGCCGCCAAGCTAGTCGTGTTCTTAGCAAGTGATGAAGCGGAATGGATTACGGGACAGATCATACATTCGGATGGTGGTTTCTGGTAGGAGTCAGAGAGAGATAGAGGAGAGAGGCAACATGAATATTGAACTTAGTCGAGTTCCATATGAAGACAAGACCGTTCTTTACAACCTTATTCAGCTCTATCGATACGACAGCAGCGAGTTTGATGGACATATCCTTAACAATCACGGGTTGTACGTATATCGATACTTTGACCACCAGTGGACAGACGAGTATCGTCGTCCCCTTATCGTAACGGTAGATGGAGAGATTGCTGGCTTTGTATTAGTTAGTCTGGATATCCAGCAGGACTATATGAAATTGAGCACTGCCGAGAAAACAAATGCGATCAGCGATTTCTTTATTATGCGAAAGTACAGGCGTAAAGGAGTTGGCAGTACGGTTGCAGATTTACTCTTCAATAAGTTCCCCGGCATGTGGGAAGTGAGGCAGACAGCTGCTAACCAGCCTGCTTATCTGTTTTGGAAACAGGTGCTTTCGAAGTATTCGAATAATGAGGTATATCAAGAGAGTTTCATAGACAATGAGAAATGGCATGGTCCGGTTTTTGTTATAGAGGCGAAGAAAGAGGATTGAAGTTGGAGGAATTGCGATGCGAAGAATGCTAGTTTCGCTGCTTATCATACTAGGGGTTACTGCGGGATGTTCTTCTACAGAGAATCAAAGGCAGAAGAAGATATTAGAAGCAGATGGATATGTAGTGAAACAACTACGAGACTCTCAGCCTTTCGAGATATTTATTAAACCGGAATGGATTCCTTTTAAATCGGAGGAACGTCTTAAGGAAAATCATAAATTAGTACAATTGAATCAAACGACCATCTATCTTCAGGATGTTTGGAATCGCGGCAAATTTGCAAATGACATCTATTTTAGTTTTCACACCACTTACCAACTGAATCGCGATAATGGCACATTTATGAGCAATAACAGCTACAATGGCGTTGGTACCATTTCAAGCTTCTACTCCATAGACGCTTTCACAATTTACGATTCGAAACATCATGAAATCATAATTGGCGAAACAGGGTCAGGGCCAGGGTCAGATTTTTCATTCGCGGTTGATTATGATCAGTTAAAGGATATCAAGAATGGATTTTATTTGAAGTACACAGGAATGCACGTATATGCGTATTCTGCATCTGAAAATGTAGAGCTTGACCAAGCAGCAAACGAAGCGATCTCTAACTATATCGTCGAGCACTACAAAGATGTCTATTCGGGTACTGATAAGTCCTTCGAGGTTCATAAAGTATATGGATCTGCCAAGGCAGGGAACGAAATCAAGGTATATATGTACTCCCTTTACGGCGGCTTCAACAAGAACAGCGAAAATAGTATGAACGGACATTCTTTGCCCGCCGTCGTAACATTGAAACAAGAAGATGGCGCCTACACCGTCACCGGTTACAAAGAACCGCAAGATGGCGATGAGAATGCCAAATCGATAAAATCCATGTTCCCCGAAAAGTATCACGCTCAAATATGGAATGACAAAACGAACTCAGCTAATTTGGAAGATAATCTCCTGCATGAGGTCCAAAAGTGGCAAGCATCACTCTAACCTGAAGGAGTGGGGAAGATGATTGTACGTGAATCCGAAAATGATTTCTCGATGGTAACCCAACACGATCATGCGATTCTATCTAGAGATATTGCTGGCCATTTCAAGGATGGTTACTATATCGATCTTACGTTTAAGAACGATATTCTACTGGCGATCAGAGAGCATGATAGAGGCTGGATCAGGCTGGATGAGACTCCGATTTGGAATGACCGTATTCATGCTCCATTTTCATTCATGGATTACCCGCTGTATGGGAAATTACCCCTCTATCGGATCGGGATTGACGAGGTCGAGGAGATGAGCAGCTACGCTGCGCTATTGTGCAGTCTTCATTACACGTCGTTCAAGCCGATTCGAAATTCGGCACATCCGGATTGTGTCGCTTACATGAAGCATGAAACGAATAGACAGAACGAGATTTTGAAGAAGCTGGATTTGGAAGCTGGTTGCGAGTTAGTAACTCAGCATTTGAACATGCTGCAGCTATGTGATGATCTGTCATTATATGTTTGTCTGAATCAGCCTGGTGCAACGAAAGAAGAGGAACATCCGTGGTACAAGGAAGCTTTTGGAACGGCGATACAGAATCAAGCGTTTCGTGCAAAGTGGATCAACAATGTGGAAATTGGGCTTCAACCATTCCCGTTTATCCGTGATTTCAAAGTAAGCCTGCGGATCAAGCATGTTTCTCGTGAGCTGAGAGCACAATATGGGATTGGAAAAGCCTATATGGACACGGAGTTTGACGTGCAAGAAGTTACTTTTGCGGATGGCTGAAAGTGATTTCATAGCCAGTTGGATTCCGCTGAGAGATCGATCATTGCGATAAGTGAACATTACTCGCAAGTTTATTAGATCGTCATGTCGACTATATCGGTCAGCAATTCGATTGGATTGATAAACTCGGTCACAAGAAACCATCCAACGGTATTTTTTATCTTTTAGAGAGGTTTCATCTGAACCATCGTGCTGCCTTTATAGACTCAATCGAGATTAATAGTTTGGAGAAGCGTCTCACGCGGCTGAACGCTCATTGTGTTCTGCTAACCTTGTCACCCGAAGTTATTGAAGGCAGGTATATTGAAAGCCGAGGGCGAGATTGGAAAAACGATGTGATGCAAAATGATGCGACGCCAGCGGAGGCATCCCAAAGGTTCCTAGAGCAGCAAGAGCAGCTTCGGGACTGTGCGAGAGAGTCACGAATTCCAACGATTGAGATCAATTCCGACCAAGCGGATTGGGATGGGATTGCGGCGCAAATCCTTGGAACCCTGTAACGGTTGCCGCAGCGCTTATTTGCACGAAAACAGCTCATTATAAACGCTAACGGTTGTTGGAGCGGCTATTTGGCGAGATGCATAAGAAAACGATGGTGATTGCACCAATTAGGCTTCTTAGCAACCGTTAGAGTTACAAAAGCATCATTTTAGGCTAAATAGCCTATGTGGCAACCGTTAGAATTTTGGCGGGAAGTAACGCTTTTGGTTATTATATAATTGAGATCTGAATAGAAAAATTTGATACCAGATAGGAGTCCGTTACGATGATCAAAGGTTTTGGCGGCATATTTTGGAGAACGAAGAATTTGGAAGCCGTGAAAAAATGGTACAACGACGTGCTGAAGCTTGAAATTGGCGATTGGAATATGACGATCATAAAGCCCGAAGCAGGTCACGAGACGATCTTCACTCTATTCGCCGAGGAAAACGATTATTTCCCAACAGAGCAGCAAGTGATGTTGAATTTCCAAGTACATAGTCTAGACGAGACGCTTAAGCATCTTGAACAGCTTGGCGTACCGCTTGCCAAGAAAGAAGAAGTTCATGGATACGGAAAGTTTGCTTGGATCGAGGATCCTGAAGGTCGACTGATCGAGCTTTGGGAGAAGAACGAGTAGAAGGAGATAGCATGGAACAGACAGCAGCCGGCAACTGGACGGGTTGCTGTTTTTTTCGTGAAGGAGCGACCTTTGCGTGATCGACAACGTCAATCCGTCCAAAAATGATAGAAAATTCCATATCGATCAACGAGAATGAGCGATAGAATATAGGATCATGTATCCTGTACTGTAGGAGTTGTTACGATGATAAGCGATACTCGTCTGCCTAGATCCACGCCAGAGCAACAAGGGATTTCTTCTACCTCAATCGTAAAATTTCTAGATGTCATTCGCGAGAACAATTGGGAGGTTCACGGCTTCATGCTCTCGCGGCACGGATACGTTGTTGCCGAAGGCTGGTGGGACCCTTATCGGAGAGACATTCCGCATGCCTTGTACTCCATGAGCAAGAGCTTGATATCAACAGCAATAGGCTTCGCAGTTGCGGAGAGACTCATCTCGCTGGATAACCGAATCATTGACCTCTTCCCTGAAGATGCGCCGGAAATCCCCTCTGAGAACTTGGCCGCTATGAGGATCCGGCATCTGCTCATGATGGCGTCTGGACATGCGGAGGCTGTTACAACGTGGTCTTGTGGAGACGGCAACTGGGTGAAACTGTTTCTGACAACCCCGATCGAGCACGCTCCTGGAACGCATTTTGTCTATAATACTGCAGCTTCATATATGCTCTGTGCGATCATTAATCGTGCCTCTGGGCAGTCGATAGACGCTTATCTGGATACACGATTATTTGCTCCACTAGGTCTGACAACAGTAAAATGGGACAAATGTCCGCGTGGCGTTGTACATGCTGGTTTGGGAACGAGCCTTACAAGTGAAGATGCAGCCAAGTTTGGGCAGCTCTATTTGCAACGAGGACAATGGAACGGCGCACAACTGCTCCCTGCAAGTTGGATTGACGAAGCGACTTCTTATCATATTTCCACCGGTGATCCCGTATATAACGATTTTACGCAAGGCTATGGCTATCAATTCTGGCGCTGCCGGCACAATACGTATCGAGCGGATGGCGCATACGGCCAAGTTTGCCTCGTGATGCCTGATCAAGATGCTGTCATTGCCTTGTTCTCTGGAACGGATGAGAAGGAAGCAGTGGTGAATGCAATCTGGGAAACGCTGTTGCCTGGTATGTCTAACGAAGCATTAGCCCCGAATAGAGAAGCCTTGTCAGAGTTGAGCGGGCGGTTGGATGAACTTCGGATCGAAGTTGACCTGAGGGAAACGGCTTCACGGATTGAGTCGCTTATTCAAGACCGAATCTATATGATCGAACCGAATCAAGAACAGATAGAAACGGTATCCCTGCGGTTCGAGCCACATGAAGCTACGCTGACAATTCATAATCCCTTTGGCGAGCAGCATGCGCGATTGGGCCGAGGCTGGTGGCAGATGAGCAGTCTAGCTGTTTCAGATCCTGGCGAAGGCTCGGCAATGAAGGTCGCAGGCAGCTTCATATGGCTCGACGAGCGCACGCTGGTCATCCATTTGGCTTTTGTAGAAACTTCGTTCAGACGCATGTTCACTTGCCGTTTCTCAGCGCAGTCTTGCGAGATTGAACTTGAGCTTGCCTCTAACTTATACTGGGATTGGCTTCCGCAAGAAGCTGCTCGCATGACTGGCATTTGGAACGGGAACGGAGTGGATTCAAATGGAATTCTCAATCATTGAATATGAACCTTCTTACGGGGAACAAACGGTTAAGATGTGGAGGGAAAGCAAGGAGCAAGCGATTGGGCAGAAAGACATACACTCGTTTGAGGATCATCTTTACTTTCTGAATCACATTTTGAAGCAAGACAATAAGGTTCTTCTGGCTATCGATCCAACTCGTGATCAAGTAGCAGGCATATTGGCTTGTAATGAGAACTGGGTTAACCAGCTGTACATTCATCTCGATTATCAGGGGTTAGGACTCGGGACTCGGCTGCTGAACCTCGCCAAACAGCAATCTGCAGGAACTCTGTACTTATACACTTTCGAAGTGAACAAGAAAGCGCAGCGATTCTATGAGCGTAACGGGTTTCGGATTATTGGCAGAGGTTCGATTAATGAAGAGCAGCTCGACGATATAAAGTATGAGTGGAACAAATCTTGAAGCGATATTAGAGGGCAGAGGACAGAGTGAGAAGAGAGAGAGCAGAGAGAGAGAAGAGAGATGATAGAGGATAGGCGCATGCCTGTCCTCTTTTTAATGCGAAACTACATTTGCAGCCGGAAATGGTCAGCGGTAGAACCATATGAGACCTCTGGACGATGCTATGGCAGGGTAAATGGCAAGTTTGGCGTTTGAGAGAGACGAATTGGAGCTCTCAGCATCGGAAACGCACAAAACGGTCGGCGAGAGATCAAAATGGGATCTTTCACCGTTGATGTGGCAAGGTAACTAGCGAGTTTGGCGTTTGAGAGAGCTGAAATGGAGCTCCCAGCTTCAGAAACTCACGAAATGTTCGCCGAGAGATCCAAATGGGATCTGTCGGCATCGCTGTGGCTTCAGTGTATACTGAAATCGACAACGAATACTTGCAGCTGAACAACACGGTTGGCGTGCATTGGCGCAATGGTCTTGAGAATGCTCCGGTCAATCCGGTTACGAGCGGTATGCAAACGGTGTTCTCGGACGACTTCAAGACAATGCCATCCATCAGCAAAACGGGTATCGGCGCTACATACGCTTCAGCGAAGGTCGATGAAGCGCGGGGCGGAATGTTCGGCTGGGCGGCGTTCGAGGATCGCGGCGGCACGAACGATCCGTTCTCGATCGCCGACAACGATTTCATGCAATTGACGACGACCTATCATCCGACTGGATATGTCCGCGATGATTATTGGAAGCAGAAAGTCAGCACTGGCTACCTGTCCTCCATGGATCAGGCAGGGGGCGGCTTCCATACGGAGGGCGGACGGAACCAATATTTTGAGGCGAGGATGTTCTTCGGTCCGAACCCTGGCATGTGGCCGGCGTTCTGGACATTGACGGCGAACGGCTACGTCCAGAATGCATACTTGGCCAATCAGCCAAGCGACGAGCTCGACATCCTTGAAGGCTCCATGGGTACGCCGAATGGCTATCAAATCGCGTGGCATCCATGGGGCTATGACAAGCCGGCAGCAGCGGGCTATGATGCGAGCAAGCTCGGCGGCGGCTACCAGATAAACTTGGATACGCCGCCATTTAACAACGTTAACCTTGCGCTGTGCTTCCATACGCTAGGCGTCTATATTACAAAGGACATGACGTACTACTATTGCGATAACGTGTTCGTGAATCAACACAAGACATTGCCGTTCAGCTGGCAATACGGCAATTATTTCATTCTTAACCCGGCATTGTCCGATCATTATGGCATTAAAGGCAATAGCAGCGATCCGTTCGAGATTTTCGAAGTGCCAGGCGGCTTCACGCGCTATGGCAACGAGAGCAACACTTACATCGACTGGGTCCGCGCCTATCAGGATGCCCCAGGAACCGTCCGGTTTGAGAGCAATTCCTCCATCAAGGCGCTTTCTGGAGATGTCGTGAGCGTGAACGTAAGCCGTAATGACGCAGCGGCAGAGCTATCCGGCTCGTATCATGTCAGAAGCTGGCGATGAAAACGCTGCAGCCGGCTGCCACAGTCACGGTGCAAGCGAGTGCGTCTAGCAAGTCTAGCGTGTTCAGCGACCTTGCAACTAAGTGGACTTGGGCAGCGGAGGCGATTGGGTACTTAGCCGAGCACGACATTCTCTCCGGAACTGGAGGCGGCAAGTTCGAGCCTGAGAAGCCGGTTAACGGCGGTCATTCTGTATCGGATGCTTATGCTTCAGAACTCCTAATTCGTTGTGATAGATAGGGACGCTTTCGTCCTTGTGACGGAGGCAGTCCTTGTCTACGCGCTGCACCTACTTACCTTAAGGTTACTGACTAATCATTTTTTCACTTCTTATGCTTGGCAGGCTATATTGTTATAATTGAAGTAGCTGAAGCGTTTACACTAGAGATAATAGAGTATACGGAGGAGGAAGAAAGATGCAAAAGGCAGTGCTAGGCAGAACAGGGCTCGAGGTTACGAAGCTTGGATTTGGCGCTATGGAGATTCGTGGTCCCCGGATATGGGGCGGGCGGTCCGTTACAGAAGGCGAAGCTGATCGCATCCTGAACGCTGTACTGGATGCAGGGATTAACTTCATTGATACGGCTTATGATTACGGCTTAAGCGAAGAGTATATCGGCCGCTTCATCAGTAAACGTCGTGATGAGTATATTCTAGCAACCAAATGCGGATGTACGGTCGTCAATTGCGGCGATCACGATGAGACGCCGCATGTTTGGACAAGAGATAACTTGCTTCATAACATTGAAACGAGCTTGAGTCGCATGAAGACGGACTACATCGATCTGCTGCAGCTGCATAACCCGACTGTTGAACAAACCGAAGATGGCAACCTGGTAGAAGTGCTTCGGGAAATCCAAGCTTCGGGCAAAGTGCGCTGGATCGGAATCTCCTCCACGCTGCCGCACATCACCAGTTACATCCGGTCTGGCGTGTTCGACAGCTTCCAAATTCCGTATTCCGCACTGGAACGAGATCATGAGAACATTATTTCGGAAGCGGCAAATGCTGGTGCAGGTACGATTATCCGCGGCGGTGTAGGGCGAGGCGAACCAGGTGCGGGACTCGGCAACGAAGATCGATGGACCATTTGGGAGCAGGCACAGCTGGACGAGCTTCTCGAAGAAGGCGAAAGCCGGACCGGATTTATGCTGCGCTACACGCTTAGCCATCCGAATCTGTCCACGACCATCGTTGGAACGAAGAATCCCGAGCATTTGGCTGAAAATATTCGAATTGCCGAGAAAGGGGCACTCCCTGTGGCAATCTATGAAGAGGCGAAGCGCCGCCTGCAATCGGTCGGCCAAGGTCCGCGTATCTAGAAGCAACTAAGAGAAGGCAGTCGATAGGATTCGGCTGTCTTTTTCTGTTATGGATAGCATGTCTGAGGAGCTAGCTGAATCTACTTAATCATAGGAGGGATCGTTTATGGATACCACAGCCACAGGCTTGCAAGGTAAAAATGCGCTCGTTACCGGTTCCAGCCGGGGGTTAGGCAAGCAATATGCGCTCGATCTGGCTCGCGCCGGTGCAAACGTCATTATTCATGACATTCGGGACAGCTCGGCAGCCGAATTTAACGAAGCGGCTTCCGGCCATGCGGTTGCAGAGGAAATTAGGCAGCTAGGCGTTAAATCTGCCTTTATCGCTGCCGATCTGACCGATCCGGATCAAGTTGAAGCGCTCATCAACGGCACGATCACCGAGCTCGGGTCATTGGATATTCTGGTCAATAACGCAGGGGGCGATATTGGCAAGAGCACGCCTCGCCCGGAACCGAACGACGCGCTTGATATCTCTGTCGACGATATTCGATCGGTCGTCGAACGGAATCTGCTGACCACCATGTATGCTTGCAAATTCGCTGGCTCCCATATGCGGGACAGGAGTACCGGCAAGATCGTGAATGTCGGCTCGATCGCAGGACATGTGCCAGTGACGAACGGCATTATCTATGCCGCGGCGAAGACTGGCATCTCATCGTATACGCGAAGCCTGGCGGAGCAGCTGCGATCGTACGATGTCAATGTGAATTGCATCTCGCCCGCACCTACGTATACGGGCAGGTTTCTTGCCACACGCACCGTTGCAAGCGAAGAGGGACGATCCCGCCTTCAGCGAATCGCGCAGCCCGAAGATATGTCAAGCATCGTCCTCTTCCTGTGCAGCTCCGCTTCGGACGCCTTATCCGGCGAGACGATCGTCTGCTGGAAATAACGAATCGGAGGGAAGTGCACAGCAATGAGCGAAGCCATACGTTTCATCATGGGGGCGGAAGAGCCGCTTCATTATGATATCTTTACCCATGCAGCCGGTCCTGAGGGCAAGCTGCCGCTTTCCTCGGATATGCTGCTGAATCTTCCGAGCGGTGATTTATTCGGGATGAGCCAAAATGTCGGGATGGGCTGGAAGCCTGATCAGCTTCTCGGCAAGCAGGTGCTCATTCTCAGCACGCAAGGCGGACTCCGCAGCGAAGACGGAACGCCAATTGCACTCGGGTACCATACCGGCCACTGGGAAGTCGGCATTCTCGTCAAAGAAGCTGCGCTTGAAGTGAGCGCCATGGGCGGACTTCCTTTCGCCGCTTACGTCAGCGATCCGTGCGATGGCCGTTCGCAAGGAACGACAGGCATGTTTGACTCGCTGCCATACCGCAACGATGCGGCGATGGTGTATCGGCGCCTGATTCGTTCGCTTCCAACAAGGAGCGGCGTAATAGGCGTGGGCACTTGCGACAAAGGGCTGCCCGCGATGATGATTGCGCTTGCGGCCATGCATGATCTTCCCGCGATTATCGTGCCAGGCGGCGTGACGCTGCCGCCTACTGTCGGAGAAGACGCGGGCAAGATCCAGACGATCGGCGCTCGCTATTCGCATGGACAAATTACGCTCGACGAAGCAGCCGATCTGGGCTGTCGCGTATGCGCTACGCCTGGAGGCGGCTGCCAGTTCCTCGGCACCGCGGCCTCTGCGCAAGTTGTCGCCGAGGCGCTTGGCATGTCATTGCCGCATTCGGCGCTCGCACCTTCCGGCCAGCCGATCTGGCGCGACATGGCAAGGCAATCGGCAAGGGCGGTTCAGTGGATGCACAAGAGCGGGATCACGATGCGGGATATTTTGACCGATGCGGCTTTCGAGAATGCGATGGCCGTACATGCCGCATTTGGCGGCTCAACGAATCTGCTGCTTCACATCCCTGCCATCGCGCATGCAGCAAAGTGTCGAATACCTGATGTTGCAGACTGGACCCGTGTGAACAAGGCGGTTCCGCGGCTCGTTAGCGTGCTGCCGAACGGACCAGAATATCATCCAACCATTCGCGTGTTTATGGCAGGCGGCGTTCCGGAGGTTATGCTGCATCTCCGCAAGCTTGGTCTGCTCAATCTGAAAGTAAAGACCGTCTCAGGCGAATCGCTCGATCATTTGCTAGATTGGTGGGAGGATTCGCAGCGGCGCCACGAAATTCGCAAACGTTTACTAGAAACCGATGGGATTGATCCGTCCCAGGTCATATTGAGCCCGGAACGTGCATCTTCCATGGGATTGACCTCTACCGTTACTTTTCCAATCGGCAATCTGGCTCCAGAAGGATCCGTTATCAAGTCAACATCCATCGATCCAAGTGTTGTCGGCGAAGACGGTGTCTATCACCATATTGGACAGGCTAAAGTGTTCACAACCGAGAAACAGGCAGTAAGCGCCATAAAGCTCGGTCAGGTACAGGAAGGCAATATTGTCGTGCTAATCGGCAGAGGCCCTTCAGGAACGGGAATGGAGGAGACGTATCAATTAACCTCCGCCTTAAAACATCTGCCATTCGGAAAACATGTGACACTGCTGACAGATGCAAGGTTCTCCGGCGTATCGACTGGAGCCTGCATCGGCCATATCAGCCCGGAAGCGCTTGTTGGCGGTCCGATAGGCAAAGTGCAAGACGGCGACTGGATTGAAGTGCGAATTGACCGAACGAAGCTTGAGGGCAGTGTTCAGTTTGTGGGACAAGGCGAAGAGCGCTTCAGCCCGGAGACCGGTGCTGAGATTCTCGCTTCGCGTCCAATGCACCAAGACCTTGCGCCAGATCCGAATCTGCCTGACGACACCAGGCTGTGGGCTGCGCTTCAAGCCGCGAGCGGAGGCACGTGGAGAGGCAGTATTTATGATGTCGATCGAATCGTCGAGACGTTGCAAGCAGGTATGGAGGCGTTGGCTAAGTCGAAATCATAACATTTGTCGGTCAGCCAGAGTAATCTGGTTGACCTTTTTTCATGCCATTAACCCAACATCACTAGCACAATATGATATAATTGGGCAAAATTACATAATTGTAAGCGAAGTGGGAAAGGCATGGTAATTGATGATGAACAGAGACGTTCGGCGTGCGACCGAAAATGACGCGGAAACCCTTGTCACTTTGAATGAGGAGTTTAATGGAGTACGAATGTCTACGAGCGACGTCATATCCAGCTTCTCTGAATCCAAAGAGATCATCGCTCTTGCAATCCTCGATAATGAGCCTGTCGGATTCGCTAGCGCACAGTACTTTCGATCATTTTGCTACCGTGATCTTCAAGGTGAGATAACTGAAATGTATATTCAAGAGCCAGCTCGGAGGAAGGGTTTAGCTACGATGCTCATTACGTTTTTAGAGCAGGAACTTCAGTTACATGGTGTGACATCCATCAAAATAATAACTGGCAGCAGTAACAATTCGGCCGTAAAAACATATGAACGATCAAATTACGTCAAGAAGGATTATATACCTCTACATAAACAGTTTCGAAGCTGGGAGGGGTCGAAATGAAGAAATATAGTTTGTTACTTTTTGACCTAGACGACACGCTTCTCGATAATGCCTCTTGGTTCAATATTGGTCTTGCTCGAACACTTGAAATCCACCCCGCAACAAGCACAGTTGATCCACTTATCTTCCTTGAGCAAGTACTGCAGCCACCAAAATCGATATTAGAGTCATTCATTCGACGCGAAATGTCACCAGATGCTTTTAAGAAAGCCCGTTGGAAGAACGCATTATCCCATTCCGATATAGCCTTTGATGAGGCGCTCATTGAAGAGATTGATGCGCTATTCATTGAAACAAGCATGAAGTATATAAGCACGAATGAGTCTATCACATCATTACTTATCGATTTGTTAAAGAACTATAACGTAGCAATAGTCACCAATGGATTATACGATCCCCGAGTGAAGATCCAGCAGATGGGACTGACGGAAATCTTCTGCAACGAAACCATCTTTCACGCGGAGCGGTTAGGCTTTCGCAAACCTGACCCTCAATTATATGAGATTGCTCTAAACCACTTTGGAAAAGCGCCTACCGAGACGCTCTTTATCGGCGATTCATGGACGCATGACGTCGTTGGACCGATGAATGCTGGCATGGATGCAATATGGGTCAATCCGAAGGGGAAACCACAACCGACAGACCACACTCCGATTGCCATCGTGTCTGACGTTACAGAGATTCGACGCATTTTGCTGTTAGAGGAGGAGAAGTAGATTGGAATTCATTTTCATACGGCATGGTCATGGTGAGCATCTGACCGACTATCCCAATCGACTAAACACGCCGCATCCAAGTCTGACAGCGTACGGCAAAGCTCAGGTGGCACAACTCCGTGAGCAAATTTCGATTGATTCTAGCGATCTCGTACTTGTAAGCCCGACCAAACGAACGATCGAGACGGCGCAGCTTTTGACGCAAAGCTCGGAATTCATGATTTCACCGCTTGTGGGCCCAAGAATGTTTCCTCAAAACCCCGAATTTCCATTTCTAGCTTGCGATTATATCCTTACGAAGAACGAGATCACGAAGCACTATCCAGACATCGAAATGGTTGATTTTGGCTTGAATTTCGGGGCAGAAGGGATAAATACGATTGAACAGCATGTTTTTGAGACCTATGCAAGTATGTTATTGGAGTGGATCGGCAGCAAGTACACGAGAGTATTCATCGTCTCGCATGATGGCACGATAACGAACTATCGAATGCTGCTAGGGGAGAAGGAGCTTACCCGAGGCGATTTCCTCGGTGAAGCTGGCGTATATCGATTGCAACTCAATTAAAGAAGGTGATCCTCAATATGGACGACAAACTTGCACAATTGCTTCGCGAATATGGCATTGCAAGCCCGGAGATTACGCTGCTTAGACACAATGAGAATCGGACCTTCAAAGTTACCGATACCTCAAACGGAACCGATTACCTGCTCCGAGTTCATGATCCAATAACCACGAATCTAGCCGGTGTTCAGCATACGCGACATGGAATTGAGTCGGAATTGCAGCTGCTTCGGATCATTGCCCAAAAGTCTAACCTCGTCACACAAGTACCTCTAACCACCTTTTCCAATCAATTAGTGACTCCGATCGAAGTGGATGGTCATCAACATAACTGCTCCATTCTCCGCTGGATAGAGGGGCGCAATTTGACGCTGGAGGATTCAGCGACGGCCGATGCTGCATATCAGTTAGGTGCACAAGTCGCCGCATTGCATCAGGTTTTCGACGCATACACCGAGGTCCAGAGAGAGGATCGGCCGGATTACGGCATTCGCAGGATCGAACAGATGTTAACCCAAATTCGGCGCGGCGTGGAACTCGAACTGTTCTCGCCAGATCATTATGCCACGGTAGAGAAAACGTTAACTCTCATCGCTGACCGGTTAAAGTCATTAAGCCCACAAACGGCCAAGCAAGGGATCATTCATGCGGATTTGAACATGAGCAACATACTTGTTACACCGCGAGGAGAGTTCGTCTTCATCGATTACAGCCTATTCGGCTTCGGTTATCGTCTATTCGACGTCGCCATGATGGCGCTGAATGCACCTAAGGAAACGAGAGAACATGTCCTGAAAGGGTATTTTGGACAAGAATCGCTAACGCAAGAGAGATATGCCGCTATCGAAGGGTTCATGCTTTCCGCCGTATTCGGATACTATGCGTTCGTGATGGAGCATGAAGCTGCGCATTCCTGGATTAGGGAGAGGATGCCGCTGTTATGCGAGAACCGTTGCAAGCCGTTTCTGAATGGCGAGCGTATCTTCCTGAGCTTCTAAAATGAATGTCAGAACCGACGAGGCTCTGGCATCTTTATTAGTAAGGGCGGATTTAATAGATGAGAGGTGCGCTTCATGGCTGGAAAAAAGGAAGATGAACAGCAAAAGCAGCTGGAATTCGAGCAAGACGAAGTCCTGACCGTCCTTGCGCGAAGTGGAGACGCATCGGCTTTTAATGAACTGGTGCGAAGGCATCGGCTCAAAGCATTTACGTGGGCATCCCGAATATCGAAGGATCCTCACCTGTCCGAGGACATCGTGCAGGAAGCGTTAATTCGTGCATTCCTGAACCTGAACTCGCTCGCGCACAACCATCGGTTCCTAGGTTGGTTCAAGAGCATCGTTAGAAACCAAGCTTTGATGAAAATGCGCAGAGGCGGCTTGTACCGCAGAGAGTTGCCTGCTACAGCGCTCCAAACAGCCTCCATGCACCAGGCTTCCGTTCAAGTAGATGACATTAACAGCATCATGGACTATTTGATCGCGCGTTCGAGCCAAGCCGAGAATGATGGCACAAGTAAGGATCCGCAGGTCCTGCTGGAGCGGCGGGAGTGGTACGGAATCATCAGAGCTTTTCTAAGAGTTCTGACCCCACGGGAGAAGAGCATCTTCGAGTCGTTCTTCTTCCAGGAATGCTCTCCGCAGGAAATTGCGCAGTTGTTTCAAATCTCAGTTGGGAATGTGTACAAAATCATTTCGAGATCCCGTCAGAAAGTACAAGAGGAGCGCCTCTCATTCCTAATCCGTGCCCAGATTAGGCAAAGAAGGGAAGATGGACTGTTGAAGCAAAACGTACTTGATCCCGTTTCACTTAAGGAATCCGGAGGATCTCTGCTAACCGGAACCGAGCAATTGTACCGATTCGTGAAGGCGCGTCATCCGCAGCTATCGCTTTCTTATGTGGACGGCATGTTACTCGGAGCTTTCCTGCTCAATATTGAGAAATCTAGCGTCGATATGTCCAGCACAAACATGATTGACCGTAACTACTTGATTACGAATGGGATGCTAAACCTCGGTATGCGTGTGCGTTACGTGGAAGCTTTTGACTTCGAGCCGCCTGATCCTAACCTCACGACAGAAGGGATCGCGCTTGCTCAAGGCTCCGTAGATTTGGGGATGCCAGCTATGGTTTGGGAACTCATTCATTCTGAGTTTGGTTTAATTTACGGATATGACGATATGAAGCAACAGTTTTATGGGCTGGATACGCAGTCTGATGAGATGGTTCCTTACGAACAATTGGGCCGTCTACAAACAAGATCGCTCTTTGTTCTCGGATTTGTTGGTGACCATCCCATCTCTCCTTCTGATTCGCTATGGAGATGGTGTCAGATGATTAGCCGACATGCGAGAGGGCAAGACCAGACCTTCTCCGGATTTGTGAATGGGCTTGCGGCATACGATACGTGGATGGATGTTATTCGGCAACGAGCGATTGAACCTCTCGGTCACGCCTATACGATTAATGTGCTCCGTCAATCGCGCAAGCACGCCATGATATGCCTGGCAGAGCTGGTATCGGAGTGGGGAGAAGTGAAGTCGGAGTCGGAGATCAATCAGACTATATTTAACCTGCTTAATAAAGCTGAAGAGCAGTACGCCATCGTTCATGATCGTTATGTTGAACTGGCTCTCTTGTTTCCGGTTCCATCGGGAGGAGAACCTAACGAGCCTGCGAATGCAGCAAGAGCGATTGAACTAATTAAACACATTAAATATGCAGAGCAGCTCGGTATTGAATGGATTGAACAAATCGCTGAACGACTTGAAGAGCACGCATCTCGCGCACATGTCCCGGCTATTGTCGAGAATCCGCCTCGTGCGTATATCATGTGAAATGAATAGATGAAGAAAGAAAACCATGCGGTATGGCATGGTTTTTTTGCTGCTGTCATTTCCGATATATTTTTCACTAGAATTGTGCAAACGTTTGCGCAATGTGGTATATTAATTTCTCGGACATCTATTGAACGATGTGTTTAGGTATGTGCCGGATGAATTCTGGGCATGAACTAGGTAGGAAACGAATGAAAGGCGGAAATGCAATGAACAAGGTTTGGTGGAAGGAAGCTGTAGCGTATCAAATTTATCCGCGCAGCTTTATGGATAGCAATGGAGATGGCATCGGCGACCTGCAAGGCATCATTTCGAAGCTGGATTATCTGAAGGATCTTGGCGTCGATGTCCTGTGGGTATGCCCGTTCTTCAAATCTCCGAATGACGATAACGGCTATGATATTTCCGATTATCAAGACATTATGGAAGAGTTCGGTACGATGGACGACTTCGACCAACTGCTCAAGGAGACGCATGCTAGAGGCATGAAGCTGATCCTTGATTTGGTCATTAATCATACGAGCGACGAGCATCCGTGGTTTATCGAATCCCGTGCTTCCCAAGACAGCCCGAAGCGGGACTGGTACATATGGCGTGACGGCAAGGACGGTAAGGAACCGAACAACTGGGAAAGTATTTTCAGCGGGCCAGCATGGGAATACGACGAGAAGACGGAGCAGTATTACATGCATATTTTCTCCGTGAAGCAGCCCGATTTGAACTGGGAGAACCCGGACGTGCGCCATGCGCTGTACGATACGGTCAACTGGTGGCTCGACAAAGGCATTGATGGCTTCCGCGTTGATGCGATCAGCCATATTAAGAAAGTGCCAGGCTTCCCGGATATGCCGAACCCAACAGGATTGGATTATGTCCCTTCGTTCGATGGTCATATGAATCGCGAAGGCATTCAGACATATCTGAAGGAATTGAAAGAAAACACATTCGATAAGTACGACATCATGACCGTCGGCGAAGCGAATGGCGTGACAATTGAGCAGGCGGATGACTGGGTTGGCGAGGAAAACGGCAAGTTCAACATGATTTTCCAATTCGAGCATCTAGGTCTATGGGATAAAGGCGGCGACAACACCGTTGACGTGCGGGCGCTCAAGGAGACGCTGAGCAAGTGGCAGAAAGGGCTGGAAAACCGCGGTTGGAACGCCTTGTTCTTCGAGAATCACGATCAACCTCGCTCTGTCTCCACATGGGGCAATGACGCTGAGTACCGGGTTCAAAGCGCGAAGATGCTCGGAGCGTGCTACTTCTTCATGCAAGGCACGCCTTATATTTACCAAGGCCAGGAGATCGGCATGACGAACGTACAGTTCGAGTCCATCGAGGATTACAACGATGTCGGTATGAAGAACTACTATCGGATCGAAACGGCAAAAGGCGTACCGCACGAAGAAGTCATGGAAATCGTCTGGAAGCGCGGCCGTGACAACTCGAGAACGCCGATGCAATGGTCGGATGCGACGAACGCTGGTTTCTCGAAGGGCAAACCGTGGATGGGCGTAAATCCGAACTTCACTGAGATTAACGTAGAGCACGAGCAAGACGATCCGAACTCGGTGCTGAGCTTCTACAAAGATATGATCCGTCTGCGCAAGGAGTATCCGCAATTCGTCTACGGCGAATATGAGCTGCTTCTGCCGGAGCATGAGCAGATCTTCGCCTATACGCGCAGCGGCGAGGCTGGCAAAGCACTCGTCATCTGCAACTTCTCCCCGGAGAGTGCTGAGCTTAAGGTTCCAGCAGGCGTACTCGAAGGCAAAACGCTGCTGATGCTGCAAAACTACCCGGTCGAAGATGAGCATACGCTCCGGAATTGCACGCTGAAGCCTTATGAAGCTCGTGTGTATGTGACACAGTAGATGTCGGTTGATTGGCAATAAGTTGAATGATGAGGCCTGCGGTTTCCGCAGGCCTTTTTCTTATGGACCGTATACAGCTTTAGGAAATTAGTGGTAATCTAGGTTTGTTCTAATTATGGAATGTGGAGGGGAATGAGATGGCTCCCAAACATATCGTTTCTGCGGCAACCATCGTAATTAATGAGCATAACGAGATCCTTCTGATCAGAGGTCCTAAGCGAGGCTGGGAAATGCCAGGCGGTCAGGTTGAAGAAGGCGAATCCTTGAAGGACGCTGCGGTGAGAGAAACGAAGGAAGAGACGGGAATAGATGTCGAAGTAACGAAGTTCTGTGGTATCTTTCAAAATGTGAGCGCCAGTATTTGCAATACATTATTTCTAGCCAAGCCAGTCGGAGGAGAATTAACAACGACTATTGAATCTTTAGAAGTAGGCTATTTTCCAATTGAAACCGCTTTAGAGATGGTCAGTTGGGGTAATTTTAGAGAGCGTATTGAATATTGCTTGAATGAGGAGCTTCATCCGTTTTATGTTGATTTTTCTATTCCGCTGCGAGATTGCTAGATTGTCAGATTGCGTTCAATTCCGAAACCATGGAGGGATATCGTATGAAGATCAGCATTTGTTCGTTCAGTTTTCACAGACTATTGGCGGCAGGGAAACAAGATATTTTCCAGTACATACTAGATTGCAAGGAACTCGGTTGTACGCAGCTCGATCCTTGGAACGCACATCTGGCTGAGCTGAATCAAGGATCTGATGCGCTGCATGCCGGAGCCAACCCGGATCAATCTCAGCATCTAACGGCTGTGGATGACGATTTCCTGGAACGTGTGAAGCTCGCCGCTGACGAAGCCGGATTGCCATTCGGCTGTATCGCCGTTGATGGGGCACATATCTATGAAGAGTCTGAAGAAGCACGTAATAGCAACCGGCAGCGGGCGTACCGCTGGATCGCGATTGCCGAGAAGCTCGGGGCGTCCTCAATCCGTATCGACTCTGGCGGACCGGCGCAGTGGACGGATGAAGTGTTTGACATTGTAGTTGAAGGCTATAACGATATCATTGAACGTGCCGGTAAGGCCGGAATTAAGGTCATCGTGGAGAATCATTGGGGACCTACGGTAGATCCGGATAATGTGGTCAAGCTGCTTGAAGCTGTACCTGGGCTTGGATTGCTGCTCGATTCATGGAACTGGAAGCATGGGAAGCAGGCAGAAGGCTGGTTGAAGTGCGCGAAATATGCGACTGCGCTTCATATCAAATCCTTCCACTTCACAGAAGACGGACAGGAGCTGACTCAGAATGTTCCAGCCTTCTGCAAGCTGCTGCTGGATAACAGGTTCCAAGGTACATGGGGCGTCGAGAGCGTGCCGGCTGACGGTGACGAGATCGAAGGGGCTCGTAAGACGATTCAGTTGATTCAACGGTCCGTTTCATAACAAGCAGCGAGGCGAATTAGTGGATATCAAAAAAAGGAACCTGGGACATTGTCCTAGGTTCTTCTTATATTGCATGGGGATATGACCAATGCTATAATGAAATGATTTTGATTTATTAGTTATAGACATAGTAAGTCTATCTTACAATTAAATTGTATCATGGCGGTGAAACTTGTGTCAAACGTTTTTTATTCTACGGGTCAGGAGAGATGTTGAATGAATGCGTTCGTTCTCGGTATTCAGGAAATGAGAAATGATCAACGATCACTTGTAGGCGGCAAAGGTCTGAATTTAGGGGAATTGTCGAGAATTCAAGGCATTCAAGTACCTGACGGTTTTTGTGTTACAACTAACGGTTACCAGGAAGCGATTGGACATAACGCAGCCTATCATGCTCTATTAGATCGGTTAGCCGTGCTGAAACTAGAAGATCGAGAGCAGATCGGTGAGATAAGCCGAGAGATTCGCGAACTCATCATGCACGCAGAAATCCCATCTGGCGTTGTGCTGGAGGTTGCTCGCTATCTCACCAAGTTTGGTGAAGAACATGCGTATGCAGTTCGCTCCAGTGCAACTGCGGAGGATTTGCCGCATGCGTCTTTCGCCGGACAACAAGATACGTATCTGAATATTATCGGCCAAGAAGCGATTCTGGGGCATATCAGCAAATGCTGGGCTTCACTGTTTACAGATCGCGCTGTCATTTACCGCATACAGAATGGTTTTGACCACCGTCAGGTCTACCTATCCGTCATCGTGCAACGGATGGTTTTCCCACAGGCTTCCGGCATACTCTTCACCGCCGATCCGATCACCTCTAACCGGAAGGTCTTATCCATCGATGCCAGCTTCGGACTTGGTGAAGCATTAGTCTCGGGCTTGGTATCCGCCGATAATTACAAAGTGAAAGAAGAGCGGATTATCGAGAAGCGGATCGCGGCCAAGAAGCTGGCGATCTATGGACGTGAATCCAGCGGAACCGAGACCAAACAGCTCGACCCGGACCAACAATTGGCTCAGACACTCACGGATGAACAAATAGTAGAACTGGCGCGTCTCGGAAGACAGATCGAAGCCTATTTTGGCTCACCACAGGATATCGAATGGTGCCTGGATCAAGGTAAGTTCTATATTGTTCAAAGCCGGCCAATAACGACGCTGTTCCCGATTCCTGAAGCGAATGATCAGGAGAACCATGTTTACTTATCAGTCGGACACCAGCAGATGATGACAGACCCGATTAAACCATTGGGATTATCCTTCTACTTGATGCTTACTCCCGCACCGATGCGCAGAGCAGGCGGCAGGTTGTTTGTTGACGTTACGGCAATGCTTGCTTCGCCCGCCACTAGAGATACCATCATAAACAATGCAGGACAGTCAGATCCACTCATCAAGGATGCACTGTTAACCGTCATCGAGCGAGGCGATTTTATCAAAATAGAGCCTGCGGAGAAGAACGGTGGAGGTCCGAGTGCTGGCAGTAAAGTCAGAGTTACCGCCAGCGCACCGCCTCCACCATTTGAAAATAATCCGGCAATCGTTGATGAGCTCATTAATCTTAGTCGTGCTTCGATTGAACAACTGTCGCGTGATATCCAAGCGAAGTCGGGGGCGGAGTTGTTTGATTTTATCAAGGAAGATATTGCGCAAGGATTAAAGAAAATTTTGTTCAACCCTGAAAGTACAGCTGTGTTTATTGCGGCCATGAACGCGACAGCATGGATGAATGAGAATATGAAAGAGTGGCTGGATGAATCAAGCGCTGCAGATAAGCTTGCTCAATCTGTGCCGAACAACGTAACATCGGAGATGGGACTCGCGCTGCTCGATGTCGCCGATGCCATTCGCCCTTATCCGGAAGTCGTATATTATCTGGAGCAAACTTCAGATGATCATTTCCTGGATGGGCTCACTAAGTTGGAGGGCGGTCAGGAGGCGCGGGATGCGATCCAGTCTTATCTCGACAAATACGGGGTGCGGTGCGCCGGAGAAATCGATATTACGAGAACACGTTGGAGCGAGAAACCCATAACGCTTGTTCCACTAATCCTGGGCAATGTCAAAAACTTCGAGCCTCACGAAAGCAAGCGCAAATTCGAGCATGGGCTGCAGGAAGCGATAAACAAAGAACAAGAGCTGTTAGGTCGTTTACGGCAATTACCGGATGGCGAAGAGAAGGCGAATGAAACGAAACGAAAGATCGATCTCATTCGGAATTTCATCGGTTATCGCGAATATCCGAAATACGGCTATATCAGCCGCTTCTTCGTCTATAAGCAAGCCTTGATGAAAGAAGCAGAACAGCTCGTGCAAGCTGGCGTACTGCATGAAAAGGAGGATGTATTTTACCTCAGTTTTGATGAATACCATGAAGTCGTGCGGACGCAGCAACTGGATCCACAGATCATCAGCACTCGAAAGACCGAGTACAAACTGTATGACAAGCTATCCCCGCCGCGCGTTCTCACTTCTGATGGAGAAGGAATTTCAGGGAAGTATCAGCGAGAAAATGTCCCGACTGACGCTATTGTAGGCTTGCCGGTATCATCTGGCGTGATCGAGGGGCGAGCGCGGGTGATATTGAACATGGAAGATGCCGATCTAGAGGATGGTGATATACTTGTCACCACTTTCACAGATCCGAGCTGGACACCTCTGTTCGTATCGATTAAAGGGCTGGTCACGGAGGTTGGCGGGTTGATGACGCATGGCGCAGTTATCGCAAGAGAGTACGGGCTGCCCGCAATTGTCGGGGTAGACAACGCGACTAAACTGATTGCGGATGGGCAGCGAATTCGCGTCAATGGAACCGAAGGGTATATCGAAATCTTGTGATGCGCAGGGATTTGGAATTTTTTACCGAATATGAATGGAAGGAGAAGAACGAATGGAGAGGAGAACGCGGCAATGTCGAACGAGAGCGTGAAAGCAGCTGATGTGATCGGTTACTGTTCACTCCGATTTCCAGTCCTGGATTTGAAGGCTTCTGTCGATTTCTATTGCGAGGTGCTAGGTTGCGAATTGATCTCGGCAGATTACTCGTTCGGAGAAGCACATATCGGATTGAAGAATAGCAATGGACCGAGTATCTTCTTGATGGAAACGACGCCGGAGGAAGTTACCGAGCTGAAATTTGTATTCCCGCGTTCATTCTTCATTACTAGCAGTACTGGACATGTGACGATGATTGAGTTATTGACGAATGATCTGAATGCGATGTACGAGCGGATCAAACAAGCAGGCGCGCGTATTGAACAAGAGCCGGCCGTTATGCATGACTTCGGGTATTTCACCTTCTATGATCCGAATGGACATTTGATTAGGATGGTTGAGGACTTGAAGAAACCATAATATCGAGGGGAGAGCGTAAAATGGAAGAGCAATTAACGGAGATTACAGGTTCAAAGAGGGGAGTATTCGCGCAATCCATCCAAGTTAGGCTGGTCTCGGATCTTAAGAAATCGCAATCCTATTATCGCGATGTGCTTGGTTGTAATGTTGATGATTGGGGGCATGCGGAACGAGATGGGATGACGATTATTTTGCAACAGGCTGTCTCCGTTGACGATGTGCGACCGAATCCTCCATCGCAGAAGCGCTCCGATTACCCGACGGAATGGGAAGGGCCACAATTCGGATGGGATTCATTTATTCACGTTGATTGGGATGACCTATACTCCATTTGTTGAAGAGGTGCGCGGCAAAGGCGGCGTTATCGCTGTTGAACCGTTCACTGAAGCTCATGGCCGCTGGGAGTTTACGAATGCATACATTCAAGATCCGGACGGCTATAATCTGGTGCTAGGCGCGATGCGCGATCGAACGTAACGGAGGTAAATTACGCTCGATGAATGATAATGATAACCAACTGTTGCGCGAGTCATTCGAACAAGCTGCGAGTATTTATCAGCAAGCGCGCATTTCGATTGGGAACTGATTTATGATGCTGAAGCATATATCAAGCTTCTCGAGACGTTCTCCGGGCATATCCTTATGGAGGACTGGAAGCGTGAGAAGCTCTTCCATGAAATCCGAGATCGTCTAAATCGTCGTCCAGACAAGTCGGTCCGCCGACACTGGGGCGTTGTTCTCCACGTGGCTCGGCGGATCGGCTAAGATGATGCTTAGCTAGCACATCAAGTACTACTATGATTCAATACGCAGTTCCCGAAGTGACTGGAAAATTTGCCCCCTGTGATTCGACTCATGTTCGATCAAATGGTATACAACCCATTCCGGTGTTACTTCATAATTTTCAAGAACTCTCGGTTTCCGCCATTGATTCAGGTCCATGGAACGGAAGTGGGAGAGAAGTTGCTCACGCACCTTAGCAAGTCGGTACATATGCTGTTCTAAACTTTCGCCTTCGAAATGAGATAACTGATCTTCGGTTTTATTGTCGACCGGAAATAAGGAGCTGATTTCTGGATCCCATTCGGTACCGAGCAGGTCTACATACAACCAATCTGCTTCGATTAATGCAATGTGATACAGAAGGGATCCGATTGATTGTCTCTCGCCTAATCTGCGATCTAAACTTGCTTGGCTGATACCTGTTAATTCAGTGAGAAGCTTGGTGCGAACATCTTCTAAGCACCAAAGAAAGCGGCCAATGTCATCTGCATATCCTGCAAATGAAGATACGATTAATGCTTTTTTTTCCAATTTCCTCACTCTCCTCAGCGAACGTATAGAACCTTTGCCTGAAACTCTTTCCTATCATACCATCCAAAAGCCGCGCAAATCGCGGCTTTTTTCTATTTGCAGCTTTCCTCATCAAATCCTAAACAAACGATAAGAATTTGTTAAGCTTTCCGGCACAAGCCCGTTAAGTTTTGGCTGGTACACTCCTTTTCAGATGAAGATTGAGAGGAGTTATGCGAACTATTATGGTCTTTTCCAGCTTGTTCTTCCTGTATTTGTTTCTGCCTGCTTTACTAGTTCTCTATTATGTGTGTCGCAAACCGGCGTTCCGCGTCTGGCTGCTGATCGGATTTTCTTTCTTGTTCTATGCATGGGGTGAACCCGTTTGGGTCGTACTCCTGTTATCCGCTGCCTTAACAGGCTACCTGTTCGCGCTTGGAATAGCCAAGTCACGAGGGACCTGGTTGGCCAAAGCGCTGTATATCGCGGCGATCGCCGTTAACATCGGCATCTTAGGCTTCTTCAAGTATGTAAGCTTCCTCGTAGACAACTTGAATGCCGTGCTGCCGTTCCAGCTTGCCGAGCCCCATATTGCGCTACCAATCGGCGTATCATTCTTCACGTTTGAGATCATCTGTTATTTGACAGATGTGTACAAAGGAACGATTCCCGCGCCTGCAACGCCTAAGAACATCCTCTTCTACGTATCGTTCTTCCCGCATTTGGTGGCAGGTCCGATCATTCGCTACCGTGACATTGAAGAGCAGATTGAACAGCCGCAAGTATCACTCGCAAGCTTCAGCGAAGGCGTCACCCGATTCGTAATTGGTCTCGGTAAGAAAGTGATCTTCGCCAACCTGCTGGGGGAACCCGTTTCTCAGCTGTTACAGCCTGGTTCTGCAGACGCAACGGTTCTAGGCATCTGGTTCGGCGTTTGCCTATTCGCGCTGCAGATTTACTTTGATTTCTCCGGTTACTCCGATATGGCGATCGGTATTGGCAAAATGTTCGGGTTCGAGCTGCGAGAGAATTTCAATTACCCCTACGTCTCGAAATCCGCTGGAGACTTCTGGCGGCGCTGGAATATGTCGCTCGGCGGATTCTTCCGCGATTATGTGTACATTCCGCTCGGCGGCAACCGCAAGCATATGGTGCGCAATCTGTTCGTCGTCTGGTTCCTGACTGGCTTCTGGCATGGAGCGAGCTGGAACTTTATCATATGGGGGCTCTATTTCGGATTCCTCATCTATATCGAGCGGCAGTTCCTCGGAACATGGCTCGATAAGCTGCCGGCGTTCTTCGCACATCTGTATGCAACGGCAGTGATGCTGATTGGCTGGGTGTGGTTCTATTTTACCGATCTGAAGAGTGCTGCGAAGGCAATGTTAACGATGTTCGGACTGTATGGACGCGAGTGGGCGAACCAGGAACTATGGATCTATTTCAAAGAGAATCTGCTGTTGTTCGTCATCGCCATTATCGCTTGCACACCGCTCGCGAAGAACGTATTAGCGCGACTCGCTCGCAGCTTCCCGCAGCTCGAGAACGGGGCAGCAATCATCGGGAATGCTGCCGTACTCGCCATTGCTACGGTGTTGCTGGTCGGAAGTACCTATAACCCATTCTTGTACTACAGATTTTAATAGGAGACCACAGCTATGAAACTTAATAAGAAATCATTTATCCTACTCAATGCAGTGTCGTTCTTGCTCATCCTATTCGGACTGGGCGCATTTAATCTGCTTGGCACTCATTCGGCAGGGTTATCTGAACTGGAGCAGCGTAACTTGGCGCAAACACCGACGTTTACTTGGAACAAACTGTTCAAGGGCGAGTATGCCCGCGAGTTAGAAAGTTACTTCTCGGACAACTTCGTGTTCCGTTCTTCACTAGTACAAGCAGGTGCGGAATTGAAAGGACTGAAGGGGCTGCCTGAGAAGAACGGCGTCAGCATCCTCGAACGAGGGGATAACACCGCAAGCAGTTCCGTCACAGGCTCGGATAAAGTGAAGTATCTGATCATGAACAACCAAGCCGTTACATTGTTCAACTATTCCGCCGAGGCAGGCAAACAGTATGCGACAGCCATCAACACGTTCAAGGCATCGATTAATGCGAATGTGCGCGTATACTCCATGCTCGCCCCATCGGCAGCAGCTTTCCTTGATGATTCGAAGTACCGAGACATGTCTGATTCGCAAAAGGATGCTTTCAACGCGATTTACAAACAGTTGGCCAAAGGAGTCACGGGGATAGACGCCTACTCGGCACTGGAACAGCACCGTTCGGAGTACATCTATTTCCGCACCGATCACCATTGGACAGCACTAGGCGCTTATTATGCCTACACGCAATTGATGAAAACGATTGGAGAGAAGCCGCATTCGCTTAGCAATTATAAGAAAGGAACGATTACAGGATTCTTAGGCTCTAGCTATAAGGCGACACTTAGCAGCAGCCTGAAGTCGCATCCAGATACAATAACCTACTATGTGCCGGATGGTGGATATACGTATACAATCGGTGCGAAGAAGAGCGCAAGCCGCCAGGTTGTCGATCCACATTATGCAACGGCAGGCAATGGGTACTACGCGGTGTTTCTCGGGGGAGATTTCCCGCAAGGTGAAATCTTGTCCGGCAACGAGAATGGGAAGCGATTAGTCGTGGTTAAAGATTCTTATGCGAATGCATTTATCCCGTTCCTAATCCCGCACTTCGAGGAGATTGATATCATTGATCCTCGCACCTATAAGGGGAACCTTGCGGCCTTCGTGAAAAATAAGAAAATTACGGATGTCCTGTTCCTGAACAGCTCGACTGCAGCGCGGACAACGAGTTGGGCGCAGTTACTGAATACGAATTTGGGCATGTCGGGCAAGAAAGCATGATTTGCACCGCAAGCGTTGAATGGTATAGTGAAAGCTGGAAGTAACTGTTTATTGGTGCCAGGAGGAACTTATGTCTGCGAAAGAAACGATCCTCATCGTCGATGACGAGAAAGAAATTTTGAAGCTCATGGAAATCTACTTGAAGAACGAAGGCTATGAGCTGCTGAAGGCGTCCGACGGACTTGAGGCTCTTGAGCTGCTAGGAAATAACGAGGTGGATCTGATCATCCTTGATGTCATGATGCCCAGGCTTGACGGCATCGAGGCGTGTATGCGAATACGCGAAGAGAGAGATATGCCAATCATTATGCTGTCCGCGAAAAGCCAAGACATCGATAAGATCGCTGGGCTAAGTATCGGAGCCGACGATTACGTCACCAAACCGTTCAATCCACTGGAACTGATGGCACGTGTGAAATCTCAGCTTCGCCGTTACAACCGATTCAACAAGCGTACTGATGTCAGTAAGGACGAAATCGTCATTGAAGATCTGGTCATTAATGTGGCGACGCATACGGTCACTGTAGAACAGAAGGAAGTGAAGCTGACGCCGCGCGAGTTCGCGATTCTCCATCTGCTTGCAGTGAATAAGGATATTGTGCTCAGTATGGATAAAATATACGAAGAAGTGTGGAAAGAACCTTATATGGAATCGAAAAATACGGTCATGGTTCATATCCGCAAGCTTCGTGAGAAGATCGAGCGTGATCCCCGAAGTCCTCGCTATATCAAGACGGTCTGGGGAATCGGCTACAAGATGGAGAGCAGCTGAGAGCGATTGCCTGGAGGGATTCGGATGGATTGGAAAAGGTTCTACTCGCTGCGCGTGAAGCTCTTGCTTCTTCTGCTGCAAAGCGCGGTCGCTTCATTGGTACTGGTTTACTTGTGCCGGCAGCTGCTCCAATGGCTGCTTATCTATAATCTGCTCTTCTGGCCGCTGCCATGGATCGTTAATCATATCGGTTCGTACCCTGTCATGATCACTGCAGGTATTATCGTATTTGTCGTTATGTTCTTCCTGTTCTCGCGCGGTTTGACTCGTTACTTGAAGGAAATCGAGGTCGCGCTGCAAGAGATCGGGAGCGGGCAGCTCGATGTAGCGCTGCCAGTGAAAGCTGCGGACGAGCTGGGAGCGGTTGCCGCTGGCATTAACGGGATGGCTTCCGAGCTCAGATTGTATTTGGAGGAGATCCGGGAGGGCTTGGACAAAATAGCCGAGGGACAGTTCGACCGTCCGATCCCGGTGCGAGACGGTGAGCTTGCCGACGTGGCGGATAGCATTAATAAAATGGCTGCCCGTCTAAGCCGATCCATCGAGGAAGAGCGAAACGCCGAGAAGTCAAAGAACGATCTCATTACCGGCGTGTCTCATGATTTAAGAACGCCGCTCACCTCGATTCTCGGGTTCCTCGAAGTCATTGAGGAAGACCGGTATCGAGACGAAACGGAGCTGCGCCATTATGTCAACATCGCTTACGAGAAAGCGCAGAGCTTGAAGAAGCTGATCGATGATCTCTTCGAATATACGCGCGTGAACAACGGCTACCCGATCCGTCCGGCTCAACTGGACTTGGTCGGGTTCCTCCGTCAGCTGGCAGAGGAGTTCGTTCCGGCTGCGGAGCATGCTGGTGTCAATATTCGAATTACGGCGAAGGTGGAGCGGGTTATCGTGTGGGCGGACGGAGATTTGCTCGTGCGCAGCTTCGAGAATTTGCTCTCCAATTCGATCCGCTACGGCGCTGAAGGCAAGGAAGTCGTCATTGCTATTGGCGAAGAAGAAGGCGAGGCGATCGTTCGTTTCGTCAATTTCGGTGAGCCCATTCCGCATAGCGATCTGCCGTTCGTATTCGACCGATTCTATCGGGTCGAGCAATCACGTTCCAAAGTCACAGGCGGAACAGGCCTTGGACTTGCCATCGTCAAGAGCATCATTGAAGCTCATGGCGGACGAATTACAGCGATGAGCGACATGTGGCAAACGGTATTCGAAGCGCGATTCCCGCTCGGATCTTCATCTGATCTTCACTTGCTCTCGACATCGTCTTGATCAGCGAAGGTTATACTGATCAATGAATACCTGTGAACGGGAGCATAGTCATGAAGACGATATTAATCGTAGAAGATGAAGAAATACTCCGAGAGATTATTAAAGATTACTTCCTGAACGAAGGCTATAACGTACTTGAAGCCTCGGATGGCAAAGCTGCCCATAGCAGTTTCGATGAGCATCAAGTGGACCTGATTGTACTGGACATCATGCTGCCGGAATTGGATGGATGGTCCGTATGCCGCCGAATCCGCAAACAATCCGATGTCCCGATCATTATGCTGACAGCACGGGTCGATGAAGACGACACGCTGCTTGGATTCGAGCTTGGTGCCGACGATTATGTAACGAAGCCATATAGTCCGCCTGTTCTTCTCGCAAGAGCGAAGCGCCTCCTGGACAGCCGCAGCCGAATCGGCAAGACGGTTCAGCTAGAGGATGCTATAACGATGAATGGCATTCGAGCTCATCTGCCATCGCGATCCGTCACGATGGATGGAGCTCCGGTCAATCTTACGCATACAGAGTTCGAAATCTTAACTTATCTCATGCAGAATCAAGGCATTGTCATTACGCGCGAGCAGTTAATTACGAAGATATGGGGCTTTGAGTACGTTGGCGACGATCGCACGATAAATACCCATATCCGAAACTTGCGTACGAAGCTCGGCGATAAAGCCGCGATGATCGTCACGGTTGTTCGGACAGGCTATAAATTCGAGGCGCATCCATGAGAATCGGAATAGTGCCGAAGCTGTTCCTGCTCACCGCGGCGTTATGCACGCTCATCTTGGCAGCCATCTACATCGGGCAGACGATATTTTTCAAAGACTATTATGCAAACCGAAAAGTGAATGATTTGAAGACGAAGCTCGAAGTGTTCAAGAAGGCTTACCAGGAGTCCGCTGGAAACGCACATGCTATACAGTCGCTGGAACAGGAGTTTTACCGGAATAATAATACATCGATCACGATTCTGGACCATGACGGCAACTTGAAGTATGAGAACGATTTCTACCTCGAATTCAAATTACTCAAGCCGACGTCAGAAGAAGAGGAGAAACTTCGATACCAGGTGCCTCTGTACCACTTGATCAGCATGGATGATGCAGCTGCTAACGACTTGTCGACCCTGCGTCAAGCTGGTCTATTCTTCACAGGAATCAAGAGCAGTACCGCGTTTACGCCGATTTCGCTGCATCGTCAGTCGGGGGAGATTCTATATTCCAATCAGGCCTTCATGCGCCAAGCGTTCGATGGAGATCGACTGAAGTACCAGGGAAAGCCCAAGCTGCAGAGCGATAAATGGCCAATAATCGAATTGTTCGGGACCGTCACGGATGTCCATCTCCCTAAAGAAGGAAACGCATCCGAGCTTATCTACTCGAATAAGCTATTCCTGGAGCAGGTCAACGCCTTCCAAGCGAAGCTGTTGTTTAGCGATTTCCAGCCAACCAATTCGCTTCTTATTCAGGATTATGAGCAGAACAACGTTAAATACAAGCTGTTCACATTGCCGGTACAATCGGACAGCGGGTCGATAAATTACCTATTCGCAATGACCTCGCTGCAGCCAGTGGACGAAGCCGTGCAGATGGTGAAGGATTATTACGTCTATATCGTCCTATTCGTGTTTGTATTGATCCTGATCGCATCATTGTATTATTCCTTGCAACTCGCTCGTCCTCTGCTGCGCATCAATCAGACGACGCAGAAGATGGCGAATCTGGATTTCTCGGAATCGATTCCCGTCCGGGCGAAAGATGAGATTGGCGACCTCTCGAGCAATATCAATCAGCTCTCAGCTAAGCTGCACACCTACATCAGCAAGCTGCAGGAGGATATCGAGAAGGAGAAGCAGCTGGAATCGACGCGAAAAGAGTTCATTTCAGGTGTCTCGCATGAACTGAAGACGCCGCTGAGCGTCATGAAGAGCTGCATCTCCATCCTGAAGGACGGCGTTGCCGCGCATAAGAAGGAGCATTACTTCGCAGCGATGGAGCAGGAAGTGGATCGCATGGATCTGCTCATCGTCGATATGCTGGAGCTGGCGAAATACGAATCGGGTACGTACAACATGCCGATGGATACGTTCCGACTGGACAAAGCGATCGAGCACATCTGCAGTGGGCTCATGCACGAGTTGGGGGCCAAACAATTGCGGTTACGCCTGCAATTAGCTATGGCTGAAGCTTGCGCCAATCAACACCGGATCGAGCAAGTCATCACGAACTTCATGACGAATGCGATCCGTTATACGCCAGAGCAGCATGAGATTATCGTCACTGAGACAGAGAAAGGTGAGCGCATCATCGTCTGTGTCGAGAATAAAGGCGCGCATATTCCGGAAGACCAGATTGCGAAAGTATGGGATCGCTTCTATCGGGGCGACCGGTCCAGACAGCGGGCCGATGGGGGAACGGGTCTTGGCCTCGCAATCTCCAAAAATATATTGGAGCTGCATGGGGCAGAGTATGGGGCGTACAATACGGAGGATGGCGTTGCGTTTTATTTTTGCTTGAATAAAGGAAGATAGCGAGCAGTTCGAGCTAGATGTGCTGAGCCGTTTGCCAACATGGTGGAAATTTCACTCATCGTTGGCAAGCGGTTTTTTTGTTATGCATGCAATCTTTATATCAACTTGATCTCGCATCTATTTCTTCTTTATTCGCAGCTCATACAATCGTCCTATGAAAAAAACATCCTACTATATTGCTATTGCCGCTATCGGAGTCGTACTGTCATCATTCTACTTCCATATTCAATCGGATGGAGCGAAGGAAAGAAGCTCAGTCGCATTAACGAATCTATCAAGCACGGATAAATCTATCAACGAGGTGAACTCGCCTTTAGCAGGCAAAACAATCGTACTTGATCCGGGGCATGGCGGCAAGGACGTCGGTCCATCGGAAGTCAAGGGACTTACGAGAAAGACGTCACACTAAGCACGGCACTTATCCTGAGACAGAACTAATCCAGCAAGGTGCAACTGTCGCCATGACTCGCCAAGATGATACGAAGATCTCTTTGCAAGCCAGAACAGAACTCGCGCAGACAGAGCAAGCAGATTTATTCATAAGCATTCACTATGATGCGTTTCAAACGAATGATGTATACGGCATGACAACGTATTACAACAAATCACAGGACGAGCTGATGGCACAGATCATTCATGACCAGCTGTTCGAATCGAACATCCGAACGAAGGTCCGCGGCGTTCAAATTGGCGATTATCATGTCATTCGCGAGAATATGAAGCCAGCTATTCTACTTGAGCTCGGATACATCTCGAATGATAGGGAAGAAACAAGAATGAAGACGAAATCGTTTCAAGAGCAAGTATCGACGTCAATTACGAAAGGCATTGTGATGTATTTCAAGCAGTTGTGAGACGAAGGCGAATTTCGTCCATCTAGTTATTCTGCGCTTAAGGCTCTAAACTGCGCCATCATCGCTTCAGCTTTGTCCGGATCATCAATCAGCGCTTTCCTGTACTCCAGCATCCAATGAAGCGTAACAAGCATATGGTCATATTCTGCTTTCTTGCGCTCGATCTCATCAATTTTCTGACCAATCCATTCCATTACTTCTTGATTGGTCCGCGTATTCGTATCATGATCCTGCAGTATCGTCTTGAGTTCTGCGAGCGAGCAGCCGATGCCTTGGAATTTCTTTATGAGCTTCAACCGCTCGATGGCCTCGTCCGAATAGTTGCGATAATTATTTTTCTCACGCTGAATATGCCTGCCGTCGAGCAGACCTTCTTTCTCATAAAAACGAATGGTGTGAGCGGTTAAGCCCATCTTATCTGCAAGTTCCTGAATTTTCATGTCAACAGCTCCTTTTTGCATGCTTGCCTTAGAGTTCACTTCATAGTTTAGAATTGAATGGTAGGGTTCGTCAAATGCTAAGGAGGAATTAGGATGCGCATATTCGTAACTGGAGCAGCTGGCTATATTGGTTCGGCTGTCGTCAAAGAACTCATTCAAGCAGGTCATCGGGTGGTTGGTCTTACCCGTTCGGACAAAGGAGCCGAATTATTGGAACGCTTAGGGGCAGAGGTTCAGCAAGGCGTTCTGGAAGATCTGGATCTTCTTCGCAGCAGCTCAGCCTCATCGGACGGCGTCATTCATCTGGCGTTTAATCACGATTTCTCGAATTTCGCCGGTTCGCTCGCAACCGATCTACGCGCAATCGAGGCAATGGGTGAGGGACTTGAAGGTTCCGGGAAACCTCTTGTCATTACAGCTCATGCGAATGGACAAGCATCGGAAGAAGCAGCCCTCGCATCAATCGCGCGCGGCGTGCGGTCAATGATTGTTTCCCTTGCGCCTTCCGTTCACGGTTAGGGGGGTAAAGGGTTTGTGCCGACTTTGATCCGCATCGCCCGCGAGAAAGGCGCTTCCGCCTACATTGGAGACGGCATGAACCGTTGGCCGGCGATTCATCGCCTCGATGCGGCGACGTTGTTCCGCTATGCAGTTGAATCTGCGCCAGCTGGCTCACGTCTGGATGGCACGGATGATGAGGGCGTTCCATTCCGTGAAATTGCTGATGTTATTGGTCGTCACTTGAACGTTCCGGTTGTCAGCATATCACAGGATGAAGCACAAGCTGCATTCGGATTCCTAGGGATGGTCGCTTCGCTCGATATGCCAAGATCGAACGCCCAGACGAAGGAGCTGCTTGGCTGGAAACCGGTGCAGCAAGGACTTATCGCAGACCTCGAGCAGGGACATTACTTTAACAAATAACGAAGAAAAGTCAGTAAATCCGCGGATTTTTTGCATGCACGATTTGAACCATGCTCGTGGATTAATCTTTCGCTATGAGCGTGTATAAGAAGATAGTATAGTACAAGAGAGAATAGAAGAGAGGGATTATAACGAATGACTGACACCGTAGTTGCACAAGCAGAACGAATCGCAGCAGATTTTCTACCAGAGCAAGCGATTACTCATTCCTACCGGATCGTTGACAAAGGGATTGATAATCAGGTTTGCGTCGTCGGAACAGAGCAGCGTAAAGTCGTTGTCCGCATGAATGATCAAGCCTCCTACCCAAGCTATATCAAAGAAAAATGGTGCATCGAGCAAGCGATCACAGCGGGAATTCCCGGACCAGAGGTGCTGTCTATCGGGATTGCCAATGATTCAGCCTATATGATTCTAGAGTATATTCACGGCGATAACGGGATGGACAGTTCCGCTCCAAGGAGCGAGGTTTGGAGGATGCTGGGTGAATACGCGCCACGGATGCATACGATTGGGGCAAGCGGATTCGGAAGAAATTTGGCTGAGCCAGACCACGGTCAGTTTCTATCTCCTCCACATGCTGGATCAGACGGCAGTTGGCTGGGATTCGTGCAGCATAATATCAACAGTCTGACGGAGCACGATCCGCTTATCAAGCTTGGCGTTCTCACATGGAAGCAATCGCAGCTTGTTAGAGAGCTGTTCGAGAGATTGAAGGGTAGAAGCTTCCGCTTCGGCTTAAATCACGGCGATCTCTCGATTAAGAACACGATCGTAGGTGAGGCTGGCCTAGTCAGCGTGATTGATTGGGGCAATGCCGAAGTAGACGTCGTTCCCCATGCGACAATTGCTCAAGTGCTGATGTACCACATGCTCGGGATTGTAGAAAGCCCGAATGAAGACGAGTTCAACGCGTTTCTAGACGGTTACGGGTTGAGCGAAGAAGACCTTGTTACCACAAGACAGCTGCTCCTCTTGAGAGCTTTCGATAACCTCAGATGGGCAATTGATCGGTGTCCAGAACGTATTGAGTCGTTCGCGTCTATTGCGAAACAAGTTGTGGAAGCAGTGATACATGAATAGTGTGAAGCGGAAGCGGCCTCTTGTCTGATCGCCATCGGACAGGGACGTTTTTTGCGTTATTTACAAGATTGTACAGAATTTCGAAAAATGTATAAGCTCTCCTTTCGGCTCTATAGGTCATTTTCGGCTATTGTACACGATCCACTTTTTTACAGTTCGAGCTAGCATGGAGAAGAGCACGAGGTAGTGCCAATATGCAAATTTCCTATATGAAGGAGATGAATTGTGAAGCATGAAAGTGAAGTCATTCCAGAAATCGGTAACGAGTACGTTCTTGTCGGCAATTATGGTGATGTCGGTCGGTCCGTTGACAGGAGCAGCCCATGCAGGACCAGTTGCTTCGGCGACGATTTCCGTTGTCAATTACGGGGCGAACGGTTCGGGCAGCTTGGACGACAGAGCTGCCATCCAAGCTGCGGTTGACGCGGCTTCGCCAGGGGATACGGTACTTCTGCCGAAAGGCACGTATTATCTCGCCGGCACGGTGAATGCTACAATGTCATCAAAAATATGGTGATGTGGGGCATGCAGCTTCAAGGGGCAGGCTCTAGCGACACCGAACAGTGGGAACAAGGATGTGACGATGGACCCGTATCCTGCGGATGCGCAGCATCTGGAATGGTCCGGCAATCTCGTCTTCCGTAACGGGGACAATACGCAGCCGACGCCGCGCGGGTTTACGAATCCGAAGCCTGTCGCTGACTTTACGAATTCTCAACTCGTTCGTGTAGGTGAACCAGTGACATTCGTAAGCAAGTCGACAGATAACGGTTCGATCGCATCGTATCTGTGGGATTTCGGCGCGGGACTTCCGAGCTCATCCTCCAAACCTACTTATGTGTATGATAAAGCTGGCATTTACCGAGTCATGCTTGTCGTATGGGATAATGAAGGACGTTCGAATGTGAAGGAAAAGCTCATTCTCGTAAGTCCAGGACTGCCAGATACGAAGAAGCCGACAGTTCCTTCGAATTTATCATCGTCTTCGCAGACCGATGAGACAATTGATCTGACGTGGAGCCCCGTATCCGACAATGTCGGTGTCGTCAGCTACGATGTCTATGAAGACGGACAGCTTGCATGCTCGACTGCTCCTGGCGAAACGTCTTTCACGCTCACGGGACTTACGGCAGCAACGACCTACAGTATTACGCTGCGTGCAAGAGACGCTGCGGAGAATACTTCAGCCGATAGCCGTAACGACGGAGCTTCCGGATTCGCAAGCGCCAACGGCACCTTCGGATTTGACGATTGCAGCTGTAACGGGCACGAGCGCGAATCTGACCTGGACGGCGTCCACAGATAATAAGGCGGTGACCGGTTACGAAGTGTACCGGAATGGTGTCTTGGCTGGTTCGACTTCCGGCGTATCCGCAACCTCATTCGCAGTAACTGGCCTTATTCCAGGCACGGCGCGCAAATTCACCGTGAAAGCACTCGATGCGGCGGGCAATCGTTCCGAAGCGAGCAACGAAGTGAATGCGGTACTTGCTCCGCCTTCCTTGAAGGCGTTCGACAGCGGCGTCTTGAATGCGACGTCGACGACACCGGACATTGATCTGGACATCTCCGGCGTCAATGAGCTTAAGCTAGTCGTCAAGAATGGCGGCAACGGCAACGATTGGGATCATGCGGATTGGGGAGGTGCGCGGATTATCTATCCGAGCGGCGAATAGAATGAAGAAGGGCAGCCACAGTGGAATGTGGCTGCCCTTCTTTCGTTGTACGCCCAGCATGGGCGTCATCTCTAGGGTGAAAGTCCCGAACGGGGGCTGGCGAACGCCTACCGTTAGCCAAGAGCAAGGGTGTCCGCCGCGAGGCGGAATCTGAAGGAAGCTTAAGGCAAATGCACGAGCCAAGGTACACGAACTGGATTCGAGGCAGGGTTAGTCGGATGAGTCACCAACACATGACGAAATCCCAAGTCGCCAAAGGCTACCTTTGTAAACTCCAGTGGTTGCGGGCAGAAAGATGACGTTCTTATCTGGGGAGGTCTGCGGGAGGGGAAAAAAAA
>NZ_QTTN01000006.1 GCF_003386535.1 Paenibacillus taihuensis | reverse complement strand
AAGTTGCATATCCGGTATTAGCATTCGTTTCCGAATGTTATCCCGGTCTTACAGGCAGGTTGCCTACGTGTTACTCACCCGTCCGCCGCTAACCTTACCCGAAGGTAAGATCCGCTCGACTTGCATGTATTAGGCACGCCGCCAGCGTTCGTCCTGAGCCAGGATCAAACTCTCCATAAAGGCGAAATGGCGGAGCCATTTGCGCCAAATGAATTCGCTTGTTAGCTCATTCAAAAAACTAGCTTAATTGTATGACCTTTTGACAGGTCGCTCATTGTTCAGTTTTCAAGGAACAAAATGTTTCTTTATTTCTCGTCCCAGTCTCGCGACCGGAATTAGAATATATCATATTTCGAAACTTAATTGCAAGCTTTATTTTTGGGCTTGTTTTCGTTTCGTCCACCGTGCTAACGTGTACGTCTCAGCGGCGGAATTAGAATATAACACGACATTATTCGACTTGGCAAGTCTTTTTATAAAAAAAGTTTGGAGGCGCCAAAGGCACCTCCTATTGCTCCCTATATCGCTTGATCAAATCCAGCTTCAGCTGCCATGCAGCAACGCTGATATTGACGCGGTACGTCTCAGGGTTCAGCTTGCGCAGATACTGCGGCCAGAACTGGTGCATTTGCTGCTTATGATAGTCCCGGATTTCCCCGAGGCTCGGCATCGTATACACAAGCTTGCCGTCGCGGAAGATATTGCGCAGCAGCGATACAGCTTCATAGTCCTTAATGATAGTCGGTATATAAGGATGAAGTGGATCATGCAGCTGAATAGGCTCGCCGCGCTTTACCCCCTCTTCCTCACGAAGCGCAATATAATCGCCGTCCGCCATACCAGTCTTCCGGTTTATTATGCGGTACACTTCTTTGATGCCTGGCGTGCTCACTTTCTCGGGATTGCCTGAAATCTTAATAACCGGTATGAATGCTCCATCTTCCTCCCGAGCGACAAGCTTATAGACTCCGCCGAGCGACGGCTGGTCGCCAGCAGTAATCAGCTGCGTACCTACGCCCCATGTATCAATACGCGCGCCTTGCGCCTTCAGGTTGAAGATAATGTTCTCATCCAAGTCATTGGATGCCACGATCTTCACATACGGCAAGCCCGCTTCATCCAACATTGCCCGCGCCCGCTGCGACAGATACGCCAAGTCGCCGCTGTCCAACCGGATGGCGTTCATTCGCTTGCCCTGCTGCTCCAGCATATGACCGATGCGAATTGCATTCGGCACCCCGCTGCGAAGAGTATCATACGTATCGACAAGCAGCGTCACCTGATCGGGAAGCACCTCCGCATATTTGCGGAATGCTTCCTCCTCAGTTGCATGCCCTTGTACCCATGCGTGAGCATGCGTGCCTTTGGTCGGTATTCCAAACAGCATGCCACAGCGCATATTGGAAGTCGCATGGAAGCCAGCGATATAGGCTGCCCGCGCCCCCCATATCGCAGCATCCGCCTCCTGTGCGCGTCGAGTGCCGAATTCGAGCAGCACGTCATCGCCGGCGACCTGCTTGATTCGCGATGCTTTGGTCGCGATCAAAGTCTGGAAGTTGACGAAGTTCAGCAGCGCCGTCTCCACTAGCTGCGCCTCAAAAACGCGAGCTTCAACGCGCACCAAAGGCTCGTTCGGGAAGACAATCGTTCCTTCCGGCACAGCGTCCATGTTCCCCGTAAAACGAAACTCGCGGAGCAGCTGCAGGAACTCTTCCGAGTAATTCTCTTCTTGCTCCTTCAGGTAGGCGATTTCCTCCTCGCCGAAACGAAGCCCTTCTATATAGGCAATCACCCGCTCCAGCCCGGCAGCTACAGCGAAGCCGTTCCCGAATGGCAGCTTGCGGAAGTAAACCTCAAACACCGCGCGCTCATTCAACGAGCCCTGCGCCCAGTGCGCGTACATCATATTGATCTGATATTTGTCCGTGTGAAGCGTTAGATTCTCATAGTTCATTGCCCTTACCCCTTCCACCAATCGTCGTAGATTGTAACCGGTCCGCGACGTTTATGTTCTGTCGCACGGTAGCGCGCTTCGATCCGCTCGCTCAGTTCCTCAGGCAATGTCACTCCTTCCAAATAGTCGTCCAGATTCTCATACGACATGCCAAGCGCTTCTTCATCCGGCAATCCTGGCTTCAAATCCTCCAAGTCGGCAGTTGGCTTCTTCATATAGAGACGCTCCGGGCATCCCAGCGATTGAAGCACCGCCCGGCCTTGCCTCTTATTAAGACCGTAGATCGGAGCCATGTCACAAGCACCGTCGCCATGCTTGGTATAGAAACCTGTGATAGCCTCAGCCGCGTGATCCGTTCCGAGCACCAGCAGCCCATAGTGAGCAGCGATATCATACTGAGCCTTCATCCGCTCGCGCGCCTTCACGTTTCCTTTGTGAAAGTCGCCCAGCTTCTCTCCTGTCGCCACAGCAAACTGCTCAACCGCCGCGTCTACTGCCGGTTTCACATTCACCGTTACCGTACGAGTCGGCGCGATGAACTTAAGCGCGTCCTGCGCATCCGCTTCATCCTGCTGCACGCCATATGGCAACCGCACGGCGATGAAGCTCACTTGATCCGAATGCTCCGCATTCCACTCATCAACTGCCAGCTGTGCGAGCCTGCCTGCAAGGGTCGAATCCTGCCCGCCGGAAATGCCGAGCACGAAGCCCTTAGCCTTCGTCCGCTTCAGATAGGCTTTCATAAACTCCACTCGGCAGCGCGCTTCCTCGGCAGCATTGATCTGAGGCTTCACTTTCAGATCGGCGATGATCTGTTTCTGCATCGTTGTAGCCATCGTCACACATCTCCTCTTTTATAACGTAGTAGTCGGTCCATTATTCTTCAACACAGCAGCACCCAGCGATCCTGCAAAATGCCCCAGCGCCCACTCGTGCCCGTTCTGATTAAACGAAGCGACGCTATCAGCATGAACGACGATTTGGAAGCCGCGGTTATACGCATCCACCGCTGTATGCAGCACGCAAATATCCGTACATACACCAACGAGGTGAAGCTCCGTAATGCCTCGCATCCGAAGCTGCAGCTCCAAATCCGTTCCGCAAAATGCGCTATATCTAGTTTTGTCCATCCAATAGATCTTTTCATGCTCGGCTTCATAAACATCTCGCAGTTTGCCGTACAGCTCGCGCCCCGGCGTGCCTTCAATATTGTGCGGAGGGAACAGCTTGTGCTCCGGATGCAGCGTCTCGTGCTCATAGTGAAGGTCAACTGCCATAACGACAAAATCGCCTTCCCGAACAAACTGCTGCGTCAGCTCGGCAATCCGGTCCTCAATCGCAACTGCAGGATCGCCGCAAGGCAGCTTTCCTATTACAAAATCAACGGTGTAATCGATAACGATCAATGCTTTCATCTAACCCACCATCCTCATCATAATTATGTCATAACGACATTATTAAACTGTATAAAAGAATGCCTAGCTGTAGATTGACAGCTGAGGCAGAAAATCTGTGAATCGGTACAGCTGCGCCGCACGCTGGGAGTAGCGATTCGACATCTTCAGCTCGCCGCGGGAATCTCGCACTTCTTCAATAATGCCCCTGCGGCTCTGTGTTGATGTGATTTTGCGGATAAAATTTCGTTCAACAAACTCCGGCACGACGGCTTCAATGACTTGGTACAGCTCGCCGATCGTAAATTCCTCCGGAAGAAACTCGCGTGCTATGGTCGTCGTCAGCATCTGATGCCGGATATGGTTCAGCGCATCCTGCAAAATGAGTTTGTGGTCAAAAGCGAGATCCATCGCCAGCGCCTCTTCCACCGGAATCAGCCGAACATCTGCCGCATCGTCAGCAGCACTGCGTCCTGCAAGATAGCTCTCGTGCACGAGTGCAACGAACGCATGCGAGATAATCCATCCCCGCGGATCACGCCCCGGCTCGCTATAGACATTCAAATATTCGATATGGACATCCTCTACGCCCGTCTCTTCCTGCAGCTCACGCTTCGCGCTTTCCATAATCGTCTCCGTATCCTTGGAGAACCCGCCTGGGAGTGCCCACTGCCCTGCAAAAGGCCAGGCTTTGCGCTCAATCAGCAGCACTTCGAGCTGCCTTGTCGGGAGCGACTTCTTCACCGTATTGCGTACCTGAGATGTAATGGTGAAGATAACAATATCGGCAGGCGCACCGTCCGGCGTCCGATACTTAAGCGGAGAATACGTGGAGGCTGTGTCGTCTATTGGTTCGTTCAAGCGGCCATCACCTGCTTCTTTGTTTTAATAATGTCATAATGACATTATTAAATTATTTTGTCAAGCGGTTATCCGCCCAGTTCAAGTATGTTAAGATTACGTTTGGCAAAAATGCTTATTATCTAGTTCAGGGGGTTCATTACCGTTGTCCAAAGTCATTCAAGTTGATGAACGGCCGTCACTGCTCGCCAGTGTCCCGCTCAGTTTGCAGCATCTGTTCGCGATGTTCGGCTCGACAGTTCTTGTACCTATCCTCTTCAAAGTGGATCCGTCGACGATTCTGCTTATGAACGGCATTGGCACGCTGCTCTATCTCATACTTACGAACTTCAAGATTCCGGCTTACTTGGGATCGAGCTTCGCCTTCCTCTCTCCAGTGTTCGTGGTGCTTAACTCGAAAGGCGGCTATTCCGCTGCGCTTGGCGGCTTTATTATTGTCGGGATTATTTTTACACTAATCTCTCTTATTATTAGAGTGGCCGGGACAAGCTGGATCGATGTTGTGTTCCCGCCTGCAGCGATGGGTGCGATCGTTGCCGTTATCGGGCTTGAGCTCGTGCCGGTTGCCGCGCAAATGGCAGGCTTCATCGCCGGATCCGACGCCCCGGCAGATTGGTCACCGGATGGAACGACACTGACCGTATCGATTGTTACACTGTGCATCGGAGTCGTCGGTTCGGTACTATTCCGCGGATTCCTCCGGGTCATTCCGATTCTTGTCGCCATTATCGTCGGATATGTGCTTGCATGCATCCTGGGCATTGTTGATGTAAAAGCAGCCCTTAGCGCAGCACCGTGGTTCGGCGCTCCTACGTTCTATAAGCCGACCTTCGACTGGTCCAGCATCGCCATTATCGCGCCTGCTGCACTTGTCGTAGTCGCTGAGCATATCGGGCATCTGATCGTGACAAGCAACATTGTCGAGAGAGATCTCACCAAAGATCCCGGCCTCAGCAAATCGCTGCTCGGCAACGGCATCTCGACGATTATTTCCGGCTTCGTTGGCTCAACGCCAAACACGACATATGGCGAAAATATCGGCGTTATGGCGATCAGCCGCGTGTACTCGGTATGGGTTGTCGGGGGCGCGGCTTGCGTAGCGGTTGTGCTTTCTTTTGTCGGGAAACTGTCTGCGCTGATCCAAACGATTCCGTCGCCGGTTATGGGCGGCGTATCCTTGCTGTTGTTCGGCGTTATCGCAGCGTCCGGTCTGCGGATGCTCGTGGAGACGAAGGTCAACTACTCGAAGCCAGCGAATCTGATGCTGACAACGGTCGTGCTCGTTATCGGACTTAGCGGGACTACGCTGAAATGGGGCAATTTTGAGCTGAAAGGGATGGCGCTGGCGACAGTTGCCGCAATTGTGCTCAGCCTGTTCCTGAAGCTGATCGAAGTGCTCGGTTTGACGGAAGAGGACGAACGGAATAAAGCAAAGAAAGAAAGCTAAGAAAGCTAGCTAAGAAACCTAAGAAAAATAGCAAAAGACTCAGCCCCATAGGGACTGAGTCTTTTTGTTATTAAGCTAATGAGGGCGTCATCGTGCGCAGTTTGCGCTCGAACTCGACAAGCGATGCGGCTGCCGCTCCGCAGCCCCAATCGAAAATCGTAAATTCGCCGAGACCTTCGACCGCCGTACCATCATTGTGGCCAAAGTTCTCCATATGGAAGCCATAGTCTTGCTCATTGAACTGTGTATGCACGCGCTCGTATTTAGCCTTCACGACCGGATTAAGAGGGCAGTACATCATATAGAACGATGCTTTCATCGACCATAGCGCTCTCGCTTTATAAGCAGCGTTGCCAGTTACGCGGTAGTAGTCGAGATACGTGAGGGCAAACAGGCTTTGCCGCGCATCATTCCACTCGTCATCCGAGGTCATAACGCCAAACCCGCCGATAGCCGGCACTTCGATGAACGGAGGCTGCCAGATCTGTTGATAGAGCGACGCCTCGGCAAGTACCTGCTCTCCGGCATCCAGCCACAGCACCGAACCGGTTGCTTCATACAAGTCTTTGAATGCTTCCGCCGTCCAATACATGCCGAAGTTGCACTGGTTGTAAAGCCCGCTTCGCGCATCCAGCACGCCGTGCTGCTTGTATTCCCACTCCCTGGAGCAGGACCAGTACGTCTCGAAGTCCTCCCAGCGTCCTTGTTGAACGACATCACGTAGCACCATCTCCGCCGCCCGCTCGGCAGCATCGATATAGTGCGCATCCGCTTCGATGCGATTAAGCAGGCAAAGCAGCATGACATGCATGGAAGTTTCAGGACTCTCCAGCAGGTAAGGAGCGATGTCGCCATTCACGGGATTGACCCATGCCGGGAAGCCGCCGCTCTCTAGCTGAAGCTCCAGCAGACGATTCACGTAATTGCGGACATACGGTAGAATCCGTTCGTCTGCGCCTACATCCTGGTACCACTTCAATAGCCAGTAACAGGTCCACGAAGCATCCAGCAGATGGACATAGTCGTCCAGCCCATCCGGGCGACGAGGACAGGACATGTACCATCGGCCCGTCTCCCAGCTATTATCATCCCCGGCTTTAAAATAACCCGGGAACAGCCCGTTCTGCTGCGGAGCACTCAGCGCGAAGTTAAGCGCTTTCTGAGATTTCGCTACCCAGTCCTCGCGGCCGTGAGCTCGACCCCACCCCGCATATCCGTATGCGGTACGCAGTCCGCAGAACCACGCTTGGTTCCAGAGACTCTTCGGCTCACGCCACTGATCTTCCTCGCCAAGACCTGGCTTCTGCCGGGCACGAACGATAAAGACTACGCCGCCGACTTCTTCGCCGCTGCTTAGCGTAAACTCTTGCCACGTGACATCCTTCCATCGATCAAGCGCCCAGCCGAACGCGTGCTCGGCATAAGGCTGCAGCTCCTCGATTTGGGTTAGCTCCTGCTCGGCAGGCATCCGCGTGTCCAGGGAATAAAGATTCCATAGGAACTTCTCGACGAAACGATAGTCTTTGTCACGTGCATCTGCATCTTTCGCCCACTCTACGAGATAGAATCGGAAGACGAGCGGCTCTGTAACTATAGTAGGCGATGGTGTCAGCTCGTGATACACATGCCCTGTTTCTACGTAACTGCACAGACCATACATAAGCGAGTGATCCTGCAATGAATAATCCATCACATACGGAATGCGACGGTCCTGCTCGATTGATTTCAAGTCAGGCACGAATGCGGCCATATGCTCGGCGTTCTCGAAGACGATGGCGGGGGAACGGAACATTTTGTCCCCGATAGCCATGTTATCTTGCGGCGCGAGCTGCGGTTTCCACACGCATGTCTGGTCCGCTGCGACTGGCATCGTTAGCTGAATGCCGCTTAACGCGAGCTCGGCTTGTTTCGGCGTTATGATGACTTCAGCCTCGCAGCAGCTCATTCTGGAATCGATTGCAGTAGGACGAATGGTAAGTTCGATCTTTGCTTCGGGCAGCTCTGCTACATAGCTTGCGGTGTCTCTGTCAGATGAATTCTCTTCGCTCGCAGGAACGAGCTTATGGTTGTGCCATTGATGCTGCGTGAACCATTTGATTCCTAATCCTTGTTGAAGCCAGCTTGCCATGAAAGTGTTCATCCTCTCGCCGGAAACGATGTAATTGGAATTCTACGCTGTGCAACATGCTGCTCATATTAGTATAGCATGGGAGATTCCGGCGTAAGGATAGAAGAATGTTTTATTTTACGAGAGCTGCGCGCAGTTTCGCACCGTATTCGAGGTAGCCCTTAAGGCAGGTGAGCATGTAGGTCCACCCTTCCTTGTTGTCGATCATGGCTTGCCGCAGTTCTTCGCTGTCCGCGCTTGGGTCGAACCCTGCTTCTATAACCTCCACAACCGTTGTCGTTGGCTGCTCTGGATGCATGATGATCGTGACGAAATTGCCGCCATCTTCGCCGCCCCAGCGGAATACGATACGTTCGTTCGCTGACAGCTCTGCGATGTAGATCGGCACCTCGGCATTGTACTCTTCATAGCGCCAAGTGAAGGTCCTACCTTGCTCAAGTCTTGCGGAGCCTGAGAACCAGAACTGTGTCAGCTTGTCCGGATCGGCGAATGCTTCATAGACATCTTCGGCGGACTTGTTGATGCGGATCTTCGTTACGTTGGATAGATTGCTATTGTTATTGTTATTGTTATTGCTATTGTTATTGCTATTGCTATTGCTCGACATCGTGTAGTGGTCACTCGCTTTCGTTAATAGGATTAGAGGGATACAGGCGGCAGCGTTCTGCCCGTTTCCAGCAAGCTCTTCAGATTACTCAGGATTGCCGGCCAGCCGTTGTTTAAGCCCTCGAAAGTATCATCGCGGTCGACAATATCCGAAGGGATCAGATTCTCGTGCTTCAGCGTCAGCTTCACGGAGCCGTTCATCGGTACGAGAGTAAACGTTACTTGCGACGGCTCGGCGCGTCCGGACTTGTCCGCCACATAGTTCCATGTGAACGACAGCAGCCTATGAGGCTCGCATTTCAATATCGTACCGTAATCCGTCACTTCCCCGCCCCGCGAATAAGTCACCTTGGACCCTATCTTCCAATCGGATTCAATCCGACTGCCGAAGAAATACTGCTCCGTAAACTCGCTGCTTGTCAGCGCCTCCCACAGCTTCTCCGGCGTAGTGGCAATATACGTCGTGTAAACAAAAGCATTAGTCGTTGTCATGGCGTTCGTTATGCTCCTCCTCTAGTTTCCGTTTCAGCAGCTGCAAAATATTTACCCGGTGCTGGTCGAACTTGCTGATCCAGCGATCATGAATTTCTCCAAGCGGCGCGGTGTTCAAGTAGTGCAGCTTGCTGCGCCCCTGCCACTCGGTTACGACGAGCTGCGCATCCTCCAATATCGATAGATGCTTCGTCACCGACTGCCGCGTCATCTCCAAATGCTCGCACAGCTCGGTTAAGGTTTGTCCATTGCGTTTGAAAAGCTCGTCGAGCAGCTGTCTGCGGCTGGCGTCGGCGAGCGCTCTAAATATGTTGTCCATGGGAATATAATATGCAGTCTAATGGTTGCATGTCAAGCGTGAGCAGCAGTCCCCTGCTACTCCCCTGTAAAATTCGGCTTTCTCTTCGCGCGGAACGCTTCGAGCGCCTCTTGGCGATCCTTCGTCGGAATCGTCACTTCGTAGGCGGCATTCTCGATGTCCATCCCGGACTCAAGGTCCGTGTCGAGTCCTCTATTAATGGCGAGCTTCGCTTGATAGACGGCGATCGGGGCGGCCTGCAGCAGCTCCGCCGCCAGCTGCGAGACGAGCGCCTCGAGCTGCGTCTCGTCATCGGCAACGCCGTTCAGCAGGCCGAGCTCGCAGGCCTGCTCCGCTGTTATGCGCCGCGCGGTCAGGATGAGCTCCTTCGCGCGCGCTGCCCCGATGAGCCGCGGCAGCCGCTGCGTGCCGCCGCCGCCGGGGATGATGCCGAGGCCGACCTCGGTCAGGCCGAGCTTCACCCCGCGCGCGGCGTAGCGGAAGTCGCAGGCGAGCGCGAGCTCGAGCCCGCCGCCGAAGGCGAGCCCGCCGAGCGAGGCGATCGTCGGCTGCGGCAGCTGCTCCAGCGCGGCGAGCACCGCTTTGATGCGATGGATGCTCTGCCGGATTTGCTCCGGCGAGCCCATCGTCTGGCGCTCCTTCAGGTCAGCGCCGGCACTGAACGCGCGGCCAGCGCCTTCGATGACGACGACGCGCGTGTCCCGCGCGCTGCGTCCGATCTGCTCGATGAGCGCGCCAAGCGCATCCAGCATCGCCCGGTTAATCGCGTTCAGCTGCTCCGGACGATTGAGCCGGATATAGCCGATATGGCCGCGATGCTCAAATACGATCGGCTCCTGCTCCGCTTGCTGCTCCTGCTCCCGCTCCTGCCCATGCTCCGTTGACATCAGCTCAGCCTCCTTCTTGTCAGACCGGATTGACCGGATGCTTGCGCTCGGTGAACGTAAGGGTCTTCGACGCATACACGTCGAACCGCTTAATCAGCTCGCGGCGCAGGCCATGCGCCGGAACGATCCCATCAACGACCATATCCGAGGCGAGCTGGTAGAGGTCGATATCGCGGCTGTATTCCTCGCGCTTACTCGCGATATAACCAGCACGCTCCGCCTCCGGCAATTCCGCGATCTTATTCGCGTACACCGCATTGACCGCCGCCTCCGGCCCCATGACGGCGATCTGCGCCGAAGGCAGCGCCAAGCAGCAGTCCGGTTCGAACGCCGGACCGGCCATCGCATACAGTCCCGCACCGTACGCTTTGCGGACAATGACGGAAATCTTCGGCACGGTGGCCTCGGACACCGCTGCAATCATTTTCGCGCCATGGCGGATAATGCCTGCCTGCTCTACCGCAGTACCAACCATAAAGCCCGGAACGTCGGCGAGGAACAGCAGCGGAATATGGAAGGCGTCGCACAGGCTGATGAACTTCGCCGCTTTGTCCGCCGAATCGTGGAACAGGATGCCGCCTTTCGTCTTCGGCTGGTTGGCGATAATGCCGATCGGCTTTCCGTTCAATCGCGCCAAGCCCGTGATCAGCTCGCGCGCGAACAAACGCTTGATCTCGAAGAAAGAGTGCTCATCAATCAGCCCTTCTATAAGCTGGTACATATCAAACGCTGTGTACTGATTGTCTGGAATGATGCTGTCCAGCGGCACCTTGAGGTCCGCAGGCGGCTCAGCTCCCCGCGAAGGCGGCAACTCCGTAAAGTTTGCAGGGAAGTAGCTGAGATACTCGCGGGTCAGCCCAATCGCTTCCTCCTCGTTCTTCGCAAGCACATCGCCGCAGCCGGAGACGGAGCAGTGCATCCTAGCCCCGCCGAGCGCTTCGAGCGTTGCCTTCTCCCCTGTCACCATCTCCACAATCCGTGGAGAGCCGAGGTACATGGACCCGTTCCCCTCGACCATAATGACGATATCGCAGAACGCCGGAATATAGGCGCCGCCTGCAGCGGACGGTCCAAACAGGATGCACACCTGCGGGATGCGGCCCGACAGCTTCACTTCGTTATAGAAGATCCGTCCCGCTCCGCGCCGGCCCGGATACATAAGCGCTTGATCGGTGATCCGCGCGCCAGCCGAATCGACCAGATACAAGAGCGGAATTCGAAGCTTGTCTGCGGTCTCCTGCATGCGGATGATTTTCTCCACGGTGCGTGCTCCCCAGGAGCCGGCTTTCACGGTCGAATCATTCGCGATGACCGCGACCGGCTTGCCGTGAATGCGGCCGATCGCCGTAACGACGCCGTCGGCAGGTAGCCCGTACTCCGCACAGCTGGCGAACATGGCGTCCTCCAGCTCCACATCCGCATCGAACAATAACGAGAGCCGGTCACGGACGAACAGCTTACCCTGCTCGGCATTCTTCGCATGGTACTTGGCAGCGCCGCCTTGCTTGATCTCGTCGATCTGCTCCTGCAATCGATCCTTCACCGGTTCCGCTTCATCATGTTCATGCTCCATCTGCTTCTCCCTCCTTGCAGGCACATCAGCGCGTCGCTGACTTCAACAGCCGAGCTGCGCAGCGATGACCATCCGCTGAATTTCCGAGGTGCCCTCGCCAATCTCGAGCAGCTTCGCGTCACGCATGAACCGCTCCACCTCGTACTCGCGCATATATCCATAGCCGCCATGGATTTGTACGGCTTGATCGCATACCTTCATACAAATCTCCGACGCGAGCAGCTTCGCCATTGCTGCCTCTTTCTTGAACGGCCTGCCTTGATCCTTCAGCCAACCGGCCCGATACACCATCGTGCGCGCCGCGTCAATCTGCGTTGCCATATCCGCAAGCTTGAACTGAATCGCTTGGAACGAGGACAGCGTTCTCCCGAACTGCTTGCGCTGCTTCGCATAACGAAGCGCCCGCTCGAAGGCGCCTTGCGCAATGCCGATCGCCATCGCGCCGATGCCGATGCGGCCGCCGTCGAGCACGGCGAGAAACTGCTTGAAGCCATTGCCTTCGGTACCAAGCAGATTATCAAAAGGCACTTCCACCTGATCGATTACGAGCTCGGTGGTGTTGGAGGCGTGAAGCCCCATTTTCTCGTAGTTATCGATAATGCTGAAGCCAGGCGCATCCGTTGGTACGATGAAGGCGCTGATGCCACTCGTTCCTTTCGCCCGGTCAGTCACCGCCGTAAGCGCGAGATGCTTCGCATAGCTGGCATTGGTGATGAAGCATTTCGAACCGCTGATGACCCAACCTTCTCTGCCTCCGCTTCCGCTTCCGCTTCCGCTTCCGTCTCCATCTCCATCGCCAACGCCATTACCTTTTCGCACCGCCGTCGTCCTCGTCCCGCCCGCGTCTGATCCGGCATCCGGCTCGGTAAGCCCGAACGCCCCTAAATAATCACCCCGACACAGCGGAGCTAAGTACTGCTTCTTCTGCGCCTCCGTCCCGAAGAGGTAGATCGGGGAACCGCCGAGCGACACATGCGCCGAATAAGTAATGCCTGTCGAAGCACACACTCGACTCAATTCCTCAACTACAATCGCGAAGCAGATCGTATCCGCCCCGCCGCCATCGTACTGCTCGGGAAAAGGCAGCCCCATCAGCCCGAGCTTCGCCAGCTTCTCGAATATATCAACCGGGAACGTGCCGGTCCGGTCTCGTTCAACCGCTCCCGGAGCCACTTCCGCTTCTGCAAAATCACGAATCAGCGTTCGAATCATCGCCTGCTCTTCCGTTAAGTCGAAATTCATCCTCGAACACCCTCTCTTGCTTATGACTTGGAGCTAAGAGCCTGCTAGTACGGTGTCGTCGATATCGATTTCGAGCCTCATCAAATTGGCCGCATAGCACTTGCCGAGATTATCGATGCGCAGCGTTCTGGAGCCGCCCCCGCCGAGCGCGCCACGGCACACAAAGTTCATCGCATGAAGACCGGGCACCTCATAACGTTTCACATCCCCCTCTACCATGCCGCAAAAATGTGCCTTCACCCGCTCAACCGTCACTTCCTGCAGGAGCACGGCATACACCTCGGCGTTTGGCGCGATCACGGCAATATTGATCGTATTGCCCTTATCGCCGGAGCGCGCCTGCACGAGATGCCGCAGCTGCTTGCGAACTAAAGCCATCGTTAGACCACCTCCTGCACGGTCACGCGAATGCCCCGCTCGATAATCTCGCGCGGCACGAGGCACGACCACATGCCGAGCAATTCCCGCGGCTTCATCACGCCGAGAAAAGCGCCCATCGCCGGCGGGCCGCTCAGCATCAGCGGCGGAACGAGCCTCCCGAGCTTCGCCGCATCGTCTCGACTTGTTGTCCGCACTGCCATGCGAAGATAAATCTCGTTCGGCTCCTCCGCTGGCTCCTCTGCCAATACGCCATGGATGGAATTCAAGCCAATATAGTCCGTTCGAATCTCTTCGTATTGCAGCTGCAGCGCCTCGATCTGCTTTCGAATAATCCGGTCCGCTGCCTGTGCCTTCGCCACCGCATCCGGCCAGGAATAGCCCCATATCGCTTGCCCAAGCCAACCGTCCGCGTAGCCCATGACGACTTTGAACGTATCCGGTCTTGCAGCCCCGCGCGCTCCGGTCACCTGCACCCGATTCGGTCCGACATCTTGCAGCTGCACGCCGGTTAAGTCCAGCATCACATCCGGCGTCTTGTAGGACGACGGATCGTGGATCTCATAGAGCAGCTGCTCCTTCACGGTGGCGGCGGAGACAAGACCGCCGGTCCCTTCCGTCTTCGTGACGACGAACTCTCCGTCTTCGCGAACCTCCGCGATCGGAAAGCCGATGCTCTCCAGCGACTCGACCGCTTGCCAATTACCGCTGAAATTCCCGCCGCTCACCTGACCGGAGCATTCCAGCAGATGCCCCATGAGTACGCCTTGCGCCAGCAGCTCCCAATCCTGCTCGGCATTCCAGCCGAATTCATAAATAAGCGGTGCGAGAAATAGAGCCGAATCCGACACCCGGCCCGTAATGACGATATCCGCGCCTAACCGAAGCGCTTCCACAATCGGCTCCGCTCCGAGGTAGGCGTTCGCGAACACGATCCGATCTTGCACGGCAGCGATGTCGCGCCCGTCTTCCATATGCGACAGCGTGACGCCTTCTGCCGCAATATCGGATAACTTCAGCTTCACGTCATCGCCTGTCACGACGGCCAGCTTCAAGCCCTGCAGCCCAAGCTCCCGAGCCAGGCGCTCTGCCACGTTCAAAGCTCCAAGCGGATTCATGCCGCCCGCGTTCGTAATGAGCTTCAGCCCCGTTGCTCTCGCAATCGGGAGCAGCTCCCTGAGCATCCCTGCTATATCCGACGCATAGCCCTTGGCCGGGTCCCGCTGTCGGTCCTTCTGAAGAATGGCGAGCGTAAGCTCAGCCAGCGAGTCAAAACAGAGATAATCGACATTGCCGCGCCTCGCGGTTTCAAATGCGGGGATGATCGAATCGCCATAGAAGCCTTGCCCCGCTCCAATGCGTATTGTTCGCATTCGATCCTCCTTTCAGCTGTCTTACGCTTGCGTAATACTACATTCTATGGAGCCGTACAAGCAGAACAGACCGCCGATCCGTTACATCCGTAACGATTCTGCGGTCTGTCTCTATTTCTATCATGGGCAAACAGTCAAACAGCCCTCTATTCGTCCTTGTTCAATACCGTCGACAGGTCATGTGCCGTCTTATCAATCTCCTCGAACGATGCGCTCAATTCCTCCATGCTCGCTGCATGTTCCTGCGTTGAAGCGGCAATATGCTTGATCGCCCCATCGATACTGCCTACATAACGCTGCATCTCTTCAAGAATCGAGGTAATCGTCGCGACAGAGCTTTTGCTATTCTCCGCCATCTTGCGAATTTCAGTTGCGACGACGTTGAATCCGAGCCCATGCTCGCCCGCTCTAGCCGCCTCAATGGCAGCGTTTAGTCCGAGAAGATGCGAATTCGAAGCAACTTCCTCCACGAAGGAGAGGATCGAAGTAACCTTCGTCACGTTCTCATTCAGCAGCTGGGAATCCTCGAGAACGCCTTTAATCTGCTCTGCCACCTCAAGCGATGATACCGTCATCTGCTCCGTCGATGCTGCAACGTCATCAACCGACTTCGCCAGCTTATCCGCGCTCTTGCGAATAATATCCGCTTTGTCGTTCGCCGCGACTGTCGTGTAGTAGCCAATAATCTCGCCGCCGTCATAGACAGGAACGCTAGTCGCCACATACGCAATACCTATAAACTCCGGTCCCCGCTCTTGGCGGACCAGCTGCTGCTTCTCTCGCGCCGCGTAGGTTACGCTTCCTTTCAGCTTCCCTTCGAACGTATCGCCGACCTCGAATGCGAGGTTAATCCGATTCCCAGGCAGCTTGGCCAGCAGCTTCTCCTGGTCGAGCACGAATATATTCAAATCCTCCACGCTGGATTGTTGGATCGTTGTCATACTGTTCATTAACTCTTGCAGCTTTGGATGCATAATGGTTCCCCTTATCTGTTCATCTAGGATCATGATCATCGGTTACCATTATTTCTTTCTACAAAATATGACAAAGTCCTTGTCGCCCCTCAGCTGTTCTCGTTCAAAGTTACTGTAAAGATCGCGAGGCTGCCATTACGATTGTCCTCCCACACGATCTGGCCGCCGCTAATCGCAGGCTCGTAGTGCTTGGAGTCGTCCGTCGTAACCCGACTCTCTAGTCCAGTCGCGAGATTGTAGAGATAGATATTCCAGTTGCCGTCCCGCATATCGACCCAAACGACGTTGTCTCCGGACACCTTCGGACTCCACTTCTTCACATCCGGATTCGTGTCGCTTGGAAGCGAGCGCTCTTGCCCCGTGCCCAGATCGTAGGTGTAAATCTCGTCCCTGCTGCTGCGTTCATCCAGCCAAACGACGGTATTGCCGCTAATCGAAGGCAATGACTGATCGGAGATATCCGTCGTTAACCGTCTCTCCAGCTCCGTGTTCAAGTTGTATTGATAAATATCCGAGCTGCCATTGCGGTCATCCTGCCAAACGACGTTGTCTCCTGCAATCGCCGGCGCATACTGATCCGCGCTGTTCGTCGTAATCCGGCACTCCTTGTTCGTCGTCAGATTAAAGCCGTAAATATCCGAATTGCCATTTCGGCCGTCTTCCCAGACAATCATATCCCCATCGATGGCAGGGTCCCACTGACCTGCAGCGTCCTTAGTAATCTGGAACTCTTCCCCTGTTGCGAGATCGAACATATAAATATCCGCATTCCCGTTCCGATAATCGGTCCATACGATACGGTCGCCGTTAATAGCCGGGTCCACTTGTTTCGAGCTGTTCGAGGTGATCTGCCGCTCTTTCCCTGTAGTTGTATCCATCATATAAATATCGAAGTTCCCGCTGCGCTTATCCGCCCATACAATCCGATTCCCATCAACCGCCGGTTCAATCTGAGCTGCCTCACTTCCTGCCTTCACCTGCTTGTCCGCCGCCAAAACAGTTGGAGCAAAAGCAAAAGTCGTTCCCCCGAGCATCAGCAACGCCGTTACCGCACTAGCGATTTTTCTCATGGGCTCACTCCTCTTCGATATGAAGTCGACTAAAAGGGCTCTATATGCCTAGAATGATAGCAGAAGAAAGCGTTAACATCATTAACAACGTTAACATCAAAAAAGAACCGAATCCCCCTCCATAGGAAAGAAGACTCGATTCTACTGTTGCCCTATTCGCTAGATCGCAAACCCATCCTGATTGAGGTTAACCGGGCGTCTGCCGAGCACCCGATTCAGAATGCTGCTCTCGTAATGGGTGAATCCGTTATCCTTCTCGCGCGGTCTCGCCAGCGCGATCGCCGTATCCTGCGAGATCGTGCCGTTCTCCACGAGCACGACGCGATCGGCAAGCGCAACCGCTTCGCTCACGTCATGGGTGACGAGCACCGCGGTGAACTTGCGCTCCTGCCATAACCGTTCGATGAGCTGCTGCATCTCGATGCGGGTGAGCGCATCCAGCGCGCCGAGCGGCTCATCGAACAGCAGGAGGCTCGGATTGCTGACGAGCGCTCTCGCAAGCGCCACCCGCTGCCGTTGTCCGCCGGACAGCACGGAAGGCCATTCCTTCGCGCGGTCGGCCAGGCCAACGAGCTCCAGCGCATCCAGCGCTTTGGAACGGTCGCCGCCCGGGACGCCGATCCGAACGTTATCCAGCACGCTTTTCCAAGGGAGCAGCCGGGCGTCTTGGAACATGACCCGCACATCCGATCTGAGTCCGGATGAAGCCGCGCCACCTATGGCTACCGAGCCTTGCGATGCTTGCTCCAAGCCGGCCAGAAGGCGAAGCAGCGTGCTTTTGCCGCAGCCGCTCCGTCCGACGACAGCCAGAAACTGACCTGCAGGAATCGATAGTTCAAGCTTCTGAAGCACGGTCAGATCGCCGAACTGTACCACTGCATCTCGTACTTCTACTTGCAGCCCTCGGGTAGAGGTAGATGTCGAAGTTGGAGTGCCTCCTGAAATCACAGTTTGTGCCTGCTGCTGAAGCGTTATTTCGCCCGCCGGTAGTGTGGATGCCATTGCAGCCAACTCCTCTCCAGTAGCTTCGCCATCCAATCCGACAGCTTGCCTAGCAGCGCATAGATGATAATGCTGAGCACAACAACGTCCATCTGGAAAAACTCCCGCGCGTTCATCGCCATATAACCGATGCCGCTATTCGCCGAAATCGTCTCCGAGACGATCAGCGTGAGCCACATAATGCCGAGCGCAAATCGAAGTCCGACCAGAATGGAAGGCATCGCGCCTGGCAGAATAATCGTTCGGAAGAGCGCAAAGCCCCGAAGCCCGTAAGTCCGGCCCATCTCAATCAAACCGGTCTCGACGGATCGAATGCCGTGAAGCGTATTTAAGTAAATCGGGAATGCGACGCCGAGCGCGACGAGGAAGATTTTTCCCTGCTCGCCGATGCCGAACCATGCAATGATGAGCGGAATGAGCGACAGATGCGGGATCGTGCGAATCATCTGAATCGACGAATCCGTCAGCTTCTCCGCAAGCGGCAGCAAGCCGTTCAGAATGGCCATCACAAACCCGATTATCCCGCCAATGGCAAACCCGATAATGGCACGTCTTGTGCTGGAGCCAATATAAGTAAATAGGTCACCGCTCTTAACCAGTTTGACTCCTGCCTCGATCACGGATGCAGGCGTCGGCAAAATGCGCTGCGATATCCAGCCCGCGCTGCCGAGCCACTGCCATACAATGACGACGACAATGGGAATCAACCACTCGAGCCCGATAGATAACGTGCCAGTTTTCCAGTTACGTGCCGCTGGACTCTTCATTCTCGCTTCCCCCTATCTGGCTGCCGTTGCCCGTTCCGCAGGCTTAACTGCATTGGCGATCAGCTCGCCGAACGGACTCGTCGATGTTGGGCCACTCGCCGGCTGAACTCCTTGAAGCGGAAGCAGCGGGAACACGCGCTCTGCGAATTGATAGGCTTCTTCCAAATGCGGATAGCCGGACAAAATGAATGTATCGATGCCAAGGGCCGCGTACTCTTTCATCAGCCCTGCTACTTCTTCCGGGTTGCCTACGAGTGCCGTACCTGCGCCGCCGCGGACGAGACCGACGCCAGCCCAGAGGTTCGGATAAATCTCCAGCTTGCTCCGATCGCCGCCATGCAGAGCGGACATCCGCTGCTGCCCTGCCGAATCGTAACGGGCGAACACTTTGCGGGCAGCTGCAATCGCATCGTCATCAACTTTGCTGATTAGACGATCCGCTTCTCTCCACGCCTCTTCGGACGTTTCACGAACGATGACATGCAGTCGAATGCCGAAGCGAACTTCTCTTCCCCGCTCTGCCGCCAGCTTGCGCACCTGTTCAATCTTCTTCGCTACCTCTTGCGGCGGCTCGCCCCACGTCAGGTACACATCGATATGATCTGCGGCCACCTCTTGGCCCGCTGGGGACGATCCCCCGAAGTAAAGCGGCGGATATGGCTTCTGCACCGGCGGATAGAGCACCTTGCCGCCTTTTACTTGCAGATGCTTGCCTTCGTAATCGACCGTCTCTCCGCTAAGCTCCCTGCGCCAAATATCGAGGAATTCGCTCGTCAGCTCGTAGCGCTCGTCATGCTCAAGGAAGACGCCTTCGCTCGCAAGCTCCACCGGATCGCCGCCGGTTACGACATTGATAAGCAGCCGTCCGTTCGAGATGCGATCGAAGGTCGAAGCCATTCTCGCGGATAGCGTCGGCGACATGAGCCCTGGACGCAGCGCGACTAGAAACTTCAGCCGCTCCGTGACCGAAATGAGCGAAGAAGCGGTTACCCATGCATCCTCGCACGACGTTCCTGTCGGGAGCAGTACACCGCCATAGCCAAGTCGATCTGCTGCTTGCGCAATTTGCTGCATATATTTGGCATCGACGACGCGCGCGCCTTCTGCACTTCCTAAGTAACGCCCATCGCCATGTGTCGGAATAAACCAGAATACTTCCATTTTCATACATCCTTTCCGTTGTCGGTTATCGGTTGGATTCTATTACTAACAAACGTTGCGTTAACATCTATTTCAGCGTTGCATCCTTCACCTGAATGGCTTTCGGAATCAGCTTCAAGTCGAAGAACGTCTCTGCGATCTTCTGCTGCGCTTCAACAATTGAATCTTCGATCGGCGCCAAGCCATAGCCTCTGCGTGCTGCTGCCAGCTCAAGTGACGGAACATCGATGCCGAGCTGCGGGGACAGCAGTGCTGCGACATCCTTCTGGTTCGTCTCCGCCCACTTGTCGATTTTGTCCAGCTCCTCCTTGAACGCCTCAATGACAGGACCGTTCTCTTCCGCGAATTTGCGGGAAGCGAGGTAATACTCAATATTCGATACGAGATCCTTGCCATCTGTCAGCAGCGTACCGCCAGTCGCCGTTTGCGCGGCTGCCAGGAACGGGTCCCAAATGACCCAAGCATCGACCGTACCATTCTCAAAAGCAACGCGTGCATCGCCTGGCGGCAGGAACACCGTCGTAATGTCGCTATATTTCACGCCCGCCTTCTCCAGTGCTTTAACGAGCAGGTAATGGACGTTCGAGCCTTTGTTGAGCGCAACCTTCTTGCCTTTCAAGTCAGCGATTGATTTGATCGGGGAACCTTTCGGCACGAGAATGCCTTCGCTATTCGGACTTGCAGGCTCATGCGCCAAGTAGACGAGCGGAGCGCCGGCTGCCTGTGCGAAGATCGGCGGAGCTTCGCCTGTGTGACCGATGTCGATGCTGCCGACGTTCAGCGCTTCAAGCAATTGCGGACCTCCAGGGAATTCCGTCCACGTAATTTTGTAGCCTTCCGCTTCCAAACGTTTATCGAGCGTGCCTTTGGCTTTGAGAATATTGACCGTACCGTATTTCTGATAGCCGATGTGGATTTCCTTGGTGCCGGATGCGCCTTTGGAGTCATTGGAATCTTTGCTGTCGGAGCTTGCATTTGAATTGGTTGAAGTGGAGCCGCCTTCATTCGCAGAGCTGCCGTTGTTCGAGCCGCAAGCAGCGAGCAGCAAGGTCAGACTAAGCAGCGTAATCATCACTAGGGATAAGTTCCGGTAAACCTTGTTTCTCTTCGTCATCATAAACACCCCTCAATTTGGATAAGCGGACAACACAAAAACCGGAAGTTTCCCTATCCCAAGCTCCATCAAAGGAGAATTAGTGTAGGAAACTTCCGGTCGTCCGGTAAGCTCATTGATCTATGCGTTTATAATATACATATAATTCCGATGTGTCAACTATGAATTAATAAAAGGGCATTAAGCGTGAATTTTCACCATCGTCCCCGTCGGAATCGTATCGAACAGCCACTCCACATCCTTATTGTTCATACGGATGCAGCCTGCGCTGGCATTGGTACCGATTGAGGAAGGCGCGTTCGTGCCGTGAATGCCATACTTGGTGCCGCCTGTATTCGGTACGCTTAAACCGAGCCATCTGCTGCCAAGCGGATTCTTCGGATCGCCGCCAGGAATTTCTTTGGCCAAGTACCACGGATTCTTGACCTTCGTTATAATCTCGAAGCTTCCGATTGGCGTTAGCCCCTGCCGCTTCCCGCTGGCGATGTCGAAGCTCTTCACGATGATGCTGCCGGCGTGGACATATAGTTTATTCCGCGTCACGTTGATTTCAAGCGAGACGCTCTTCGACTGCTTCACAACCGATATGGACTTGTCTGGCATAGCGGCAGCTTCCACCGGCCCCGATAAGTAATACGGATTCGGAATTTGCAGCACTTGCCCTGCTTTGATAGAATCTACCGTTTCCAGCAGGCCGTTGTAACGTGCAATTGCCTGTTGATAGTCTTGGAACTTCATATACTGCGCCACCAAGCTGTAGATCGTGTCGCCCTTAACGACGGTATGCCTCTTCTCTCCCGTAGGCAGCGGAATACGCAATTCCATGCCGAGCTTCAGCCCCGTGTTCGGATCCGTAATCTGATTGTAGCCCATCAGCACGTCCATATACTGAGCGCGATTGAAGTATTGATTCGTAATCGCGTACAGCGTGTCTCCCAGCCTAACCGTATATTGGTCCAGTACAAGCGGATTCGACAGCTCAAGCGTTGTCCCCGCTTTTAAGCTTGCTTTTGGATCCAGCCCATTCGCCTTCGCTACCCGCTCGTAATCGCCGGTCAGGTAGAACTTTTTCGCAATTGCGTATAACGTATCCCCCGGTTTGATACTATATGAAACCATAATAGAGGTGTCCGTGTCTGCCAGCGCATTTGATATCTCCGGACGGCTAGTAAACAGCATGACTAGTAAAACAATACCAAGTACCCACTTCGACTGCTTGCTCAACGATTATCACCCTTCTGTGCCCAAATGAAATTTTGCGGCTCAGAGGATTCGCCTTGTTTCGTCAGTATTCCTTCTTCTTCATCGCTGATTTTAGTAAATTAATCCAATAGGCGGAGAAAAGCGATAGTGACCGCCGTTCGCGGGTTCTTGGGTAGGGAATATATGGTCCTTGTTCGGTTGCAGCAGTTGCGGGGGAAAAGTCCCAGCCACTAGTGCTAGAGCGTTCAATTATCCCGAGCGATGGCGTGACTTTCCAATACTTCTAGCCTTCCTCGCGTACTTTCAAGTCAAAGAAGCTAACGGCATACAGCACGACTGGAAGCGGAAAGAGCACGATTCTTAGAAGAATCAGCACGATCTGTCCCAGCATCGTCGCTAAACCTTCCGAGCCGATTATTGCGTTAAATAACGGCTCAACGACAACTGAAAAGATTCCCACGATTAGGTTCATCACGAACATAACCCCGAATAACCGCCAAAAGCTGCTTCGCGTAAGCGCCCAGCTTCGGCCTAGCCCGAGCGGTTCTTCTCTCAAAGCGGTAACCGGCAAGTAGTACATCCAGCGAATAACGAAGTAAGACCATAGCAGAAGAACGCCAATGTAGATCAAGATGAAACTAATAACTACGCCAACGACTGTGCCTCCGACTGACCCGCCGCCGCTGGCATAAATTCCGCCAGCACCAATAGCAAACAATATCCCGATCAAAATCATAGTAACGATTCCGATACCGAAGATAATGAGACCGAACAACAAGCTGCTGCCAAGCAGTGCACCGAAACGCTGAAATGCTCGTTTTATAGCTTCCTTGATGGACATAGGCGCTTCTCTATTGAATACAGCCTGGACCAAGAAGACGTTCGCAGCGGCGAATACCGGTCCTAGCAGAACAACATACAGGATGGAGAACAGGGAGAACAAGACCATTCTTACGATGCTCACAAACGCACCTGTATCCAGCGTTTCTCGCTGCCACGTAGGATCGATAGCACCGCCTGCGAAGATGTGATACAAGTTATTTAGACTCGTACTGCTTTGCTCCATCGCAGCGGGCATTAGCAGATACATAACCAAGTAGATCGGCCCGAAATAGAATAGAGAGAGTAAGAATAGTTTCTCAAAATGCTGCTTGTAGAGTTGGAAACTGTACTTCAGCATCCGGCTAATCCCCAACGGCAATCGTGGTTCGTTCGACATGAGCAGTATCCTCCGGCTTTTGTGTATTGGATGTTATATGATGCATGATGGAAACTCTTGTCTATTTTAGCATGTATTTTGGATATTTTTGTATGCAATATTCAAAAAAGAGGGGCATAATCGCCCCTCTTCTTGTTCTAGTCATGTGTTGTGCTTATTGTGGAGCATAAGGCTTGTAATCCCTTTCATATGCAAGCTTCGTTTCTTCATAGGTTGCTATTCTTATCAATTGCACTTCTTCTACTGACATGTGAAGGAATTCGCTCGCTAATACTTTTACAATGTCTGTAATACTGGCAACGTCCCAATGCAGGGAAAGCTTGGACCAGACAAATATATAAATCGGCTTGTGGCCCTTGTCATTCTTTGGAGTAAAATGGTCGACTTGATGAAGCAAGTCTTCTTCATCTCGCGGATAGATGTAGCTGTAGCCTACGTCCAAGCTACCGTTAATAAACGATTCAATCGCGCTGTAATATACTTCGTCATCCGCTCTATCCAGCTCCATACCAGAACTGCCAGTGACGCACACGTACATAAATTGTTGTCATTGAAATTACCTCATTTGATGGATGTTCGATCAAACAGTCAGCAGCTCCTCCATCCTGAATAAAGACCGGAATACGAATCCGGCATTCTCCAGGTTTGCTCTTCCCGCTTCCTCTCTCTCGATCACGCAGATCACATCTTTGACCTTAGCGCCATACTGCTTCAGATCCTCGGCACTTAGCAGAATTTGCCCGCCGGTTGTAACGACATCCTCAATGATACAAATCCTCTTACCTTGTATATCCATACCTTCTGCCAGTTTACACGTTCCGTACTCCTTGGCTTTTTTGCGTACAAATACAACGGGGATGCCTGTCTTCAACGATAACGCTGTTGCAATTGGGATACCGCCCATTTCTAATCCGGCCAATACTTCCGTACCTTCCGGAATAAGCGGCGCCAGCTGTTCGGCGACTTCAGCCAACAAAGCCGGGTTCGATTCAAACAAGTACTTGTCAAAATACTGATCCGACGTCTTGCCCGATCTGAGCTTGAATACCCCGGTAAGATGCGAAGTATCGTAGATTTCTTTCGCTAACTTTTCCCGTTCCAAATGCGATCCCCGTCCTTTGAGGTAGGTTGTTTTTGCCAAAATTCAGATTAACAACCTGGCCAGGGGTGTGTCCAATCAAACATTTTAGGGTGGGGAGAAAGTTTTGTTTAACCCCTCGACTACTAAAATGATGAAAACAAACAGACACGGAAGATTACTCCGTGCCTTTCCTCGGTTTATGAATTGCCTGATTGCTTCAGATAATCCCACATTCTCAGTAGAATCGTGACTGCCTCAGCTCTAGTCGCATCTCCGGCTGGATCGAAAATGTTATTGTTCTTACCTTCGATAAGCCCCAGCTCGCGGACTTCTGTGACTGCGCCTCTCACCCAGCTCGGAATGTTCTTGTCATCCGCGAAGCCAGTTGCTCTAACTGACGTGGTGTTCAATTTAAGCGCATTGGCAATCATGGCCACTATTTCTGCGCGTGTAATTTCGGCGTTCGGACGGAAAGAACCATCCTTGTAACCATGAACAATGCCTGCTTGAACCGCTTGTGCGACAGCTTGCTGCGCCCAGCTTCCGATCTGTGTTTTATCGGTAAAATCAAATGTCACCCCTTCGCTGATCGGCTTCAGCGTATTCATCAGCATCACAGCAAATTCAGCACGAGTTACGGTTCGATTCGGCGCAAATGTTCCATCTGGGTAACCTGCGACGATTCCACTGTTGATTGCTCGCTTAATGTTCGTTTCAGCCCAGTGGCCAGCGACGTCTTTTAAGCTGAGCGGCGGTGGATCTATGTTCGGCTGCCCCATTACGAATACCCCGTACTTTGTGAAGTGATTGACCTCTACGGTAATGTGATCTTCGTTGATTCTACCGCCTGGAACCTCGACCCATTCCTTCTTCGCTTCGTCAAAATAGAACACCGCTACCGATTGATCACCGCTCAATTTTGCCCGATCAAATGATAAAGTGAGGGTGACTGGATTATGGAAGTTTTCCGCGAAGTTTTTCAAAATCTCAAATATGGAGCTCGCTGACATGTTCCGATCTGTTAGAAGCTCCTGCGTATTCAACAGTTTCTCTATCGTTAACCTCAGCTCTTTGTCTGTAGCGTTGGCTGGAATGGAGATAACGACCTCATTCTCCAGGCTAACCGTGCCTCTCTTGCCAGCAGGGAGCACTAGTGTGCCATCTGTTGACGTTACAGGAGTGTCAGTTACAGGCGTTGTTGAGCCGCCAGCTTTACGAGCGACGACAACTTCTATTCCCGCTGTGAGGTTGTCCGTGTTTGTTGTATTTGCTGGCAAAGATCCTAGCGTCGCCATGAAGGTGTAGCTCCCTGGGACGGTTGCGTTGTAGCCGTCTTTATCGTACCAGCTAGTTACCGGCACCGTGATTGTGCCGTTGTTGGCTGTTACTGTTGCGTGGCTAGCGAGCAATGCCACTGAGACTGATGTTCCATCGGCATAGGTAGCCGAGCCTGCTGTTCCTGCCGACACATCAGCAATCGCATCAAACACCGTGATGTTCTTCGGCGACACGACGACTTCCAATGTCGCTGTTAAACCGCCCGTGTTTGTTCTGCTTGCCGGCAAGCTGCCTAGCGTTGCCGTGAAGGTATAGCTCCCAGCTACCGACGCGCTATAGCCATCCGTATCCGTCCAGCCCGTTACCGGCACAGTAATTGTGCCGCCGTTGGCTGTTACTGTTGCGTGGCTAGCGAGTAATGCCGTTGAGACTGATGTTCCATCAGCATAGGTAGCCGAGCCTGCTGTTCCTGCAGATACATCACCAATCGCATCAAACACGGTGATGTTCTTCGGCGACACGACTACCTCCACTGTCGCTGTCAAACTGCCCGTGTTTGTTGTGCTTGCTGGCAAGCTGCCTAGCGTTGCCGTGAAGGTGTAGCTCCCCGCGACCGTTGCGTTATAGCCATCCGTATCCGTCCAGCTTGTCACAGGCACTGTGATTGTGCCGCCGTTTGCTGTTACTGTTGCGTGGCTAGCGAGCAATGCGGATGAGACTGATGTTCCATTGGCATATGTTGCCGCTCCTGCCATTCCTGCCGCGATGTCTGCAATTGCATCGAAGGTGGCGATGTTTTTAGGAGCGACGACTACTTCCACTGTCGCTGTTAAACCGCCCGTGTTCGTTATACTTGCCGGCAAGCTGCCTAACGTCGCCGTGAATGTGTAGCTCCCAGCTATCGACGCACTATAGCCATCCATATCCGTCCAGTCTGTTACCGGCACCATGATTGTGCCCCCGTTTGCCGTTACCGCTGTATGACTCGCCAATAATGCAGTCGATACCGCTGCTCCATTAGCGTACGTTGCAGAACTAACAGTTCCTGCCGATACATCACCAATCGCATCAAACGCAGTGATGTCTTTAGGAGCAACGACTACTTCCACTGTCGCTGTTAAACCGCCCGTGTTTGTTGTGCTTGCAGGCAAGCTACCTAGCGTCGCCGTGAAGGTGTAGCTGCCTGCGACCGATGCGTTATAGCCATCCGTATCCGTCCAGCCTGTTACTGGTACCGTGATTGCTCCGCCGTTGGCTGTTACTGTTGCGTGGCTAGTGAGCAATGCCGTTGAGACTGATGTTCCATCGGTGTACGTTGCAGAACCCGCAGTTCCAGCAGAAACATTACCAATCGCATCAAACGCCGTGATGTTCTTCGGCGACACGACGACTTCCACTGTCGCTGTCAAACCACCCGTGTTTGTTGTGCTTGCAGGCAAGCTACCTAGCGTCGCCGTGAAGGTGTAGCTGCCCGCGACCGATGCGTTATAGCCATCCGTATCCGTCCAGCCTGTTACCGGAACCGTGATTGTGCCGCCGTTTGCAGCCACTGTCGCATGGCTCGCCAATAATGCAGCCGATACTGCTGTTCCACTAATATATGTTGCCGCTCCTACTATCCCCGCCGACACATCACCAATCGCATCAAACGCGTTGATGTCCCTCGACGACACGACGACTTCCACTGTCGCCGTCAACCCGCCTGTGTTTGTTGTACTTTCAGGCAAGCTGCCCAGCGTCGCCGTGAAGGTGTAACTACCAGCTACCGACGCGCTATAGCCATCCGTATCCGTCCAGCTTGTTACCGGCACCGTGATTGCGCCGTTGTTTGCCGTTACTGTTGCGTGGCTAGCGAGCAACGCCGCTGATACCGCGTCCCCATCGACATAAACAGCCGAACCCGCCGTTCCTGCCGACACATCACCAATCGCATCAAACGCGGTGATGTCTCTCGGCGATACGACGACTTCCACTGTCGCTGTCAAACCACCCGTGTTTGTTGTATTCACTGGCAAGCTACCCAGCGTCGCCGTGAACGTGTAGCTGCCAGCAACCGATGCGTCATATCCATCCGTATCTAACCATCCCGTCACAGGCACCGTAATCGTGCCGTCATTCGCCAACACGGTCGCATGACTCGCCAACAACGCCGCCGATACCGCGTCCCCATCGGCATAAACAGCCGATCCCGCTGTCCCCGCTGATACATTCGCAACACTATCGAATGCTGCGATATTCGTAATAAGCGCTGCCACAGTTGCCGTTGCTGCCGCACTTATAATCTCGCCTGCCGACTGTGCAGTAACGCTGATCGTATCGCCTGGGGCCAGCGTCAATCCAGACACAGTCCAATTGCCATTGACCGCCGTAACCGGAGCCGCAGGTACCTCGTTCACACTGAGAGTGACAGTCGCACCTGCTGCTGCGGTACCTGTTACGCTCGTATCTCCAGCATGTACCGTACCTGTTATAACAGGAACTGCCGTCACCGACGAAGCGGTTGTCCACTTCGCGATATAGTTCGCCGAGTTTCCGTCCGCTGCTGTAAAACCTCCGCCTGCGTAGACGTCGCCATTCGATACGGCTATTGAACTAACCGAGCCGTTGACACCAGCGCCAGGGCTGGACCAGCTGCTGCCATCCCACGTCGCAATACGACCAACCGGGATGCCGCCAGATGTAATAAAATCACCGCCCGCGTACAGGGAATTGCCCGACACAGCCAATGCGGAAACCGTGTTGTCGACTCCGCTGCCGAGGCTCGACCAGCTGCTCCCGTTCCATTTGGCGATACGACTTGCCGAAGCGCCGCCCGCTATGGTGAACGTTCCTCCTACGTAAATGCTATTCTCTGATATAGCCATCGCATAGACCGTACTACTGCCTGTACTGCTAACTCCAGTTCCAAGACCGGACCAGCTGCTCCCGTTCCATTTTGCGATATGACTTGCCGAAATGCCGCCTGCCAACGTAAAATCTCCGCCTGCATAAACATCCGTGCCTGATACAGCAAGCGTGTAGACTGCGTTATTAAGACCTGTCCCGAGGCTGGACCAGCTTGTCCCGTCCCATTTCGCGATATTGCCCGCAGAATTGCCATTCAAGTATAGTGCTGAGCCGCCAACATATACATCCGTACCCGACACAGCAATTGCATAGACCGTACCGCTAAGCCCGGAACCTAAAGCGGACCAGCTGCTTCCGTTCCATTTGGCAATGGGCCCTGTCGCAACCCCGCCAGCAGTTCCAAAAACACCGCCTGCATAGACGTCGGTTCCCGCTGCAGCTACCGCAAAAACATGAAAATCCATGCCCGTGCCGAGGGAGGACCACTGACTGCCGTCCCATTTGGCAATACGGTTAACCGTATTGCCGCCTGCCGTGGTGAATACTCCGCCTGCATAAACATCTGTACCGGAGACTGCAATCGCACGCGGCTGTCCGTTAAGCCCGGCTCCCAAGCTCGACCATGCATTGCTGCTCGCATTAGCCGGCCCTCCACCTATAAATCCCAACACCTGGACCGCCAGCGCGACTACCAGAACGATTTTCCAAACCATCTGCCTTGCCCTTTGCATCATCAAATCCCCTTTCCTTCTATGAATGACAATCTATTGAATCAGCCCAAGCCACTTCCAATACGGTATACACGCGACCGCAAGCGCAGCGATGACAATGATGTACCCAACAGCAACCAGCTGGGCCTGCCGGTGATTGAACAGCTTCCCGTTCGTGCTGTAATACGCCGTTAGGTACGTTGGCGATTGATAAGTGAAAAAGAACGGATCGGTGGATAGCAAAATAACGAATACGAGCACCCACGGATGAATGCCAACCTCTTGCGCTAAAGGCAGCATGGAGATGACGAGCAAAATAACCGCCGGATCATCCCGCACGACCAGCGTTACCAAAGACGAGATGACGATGACTGCAACGAGGAACAATGCCGGGTTCCCCATAAACGGCTTCATGAACGCCCCCACCCAGTGAGTCGTCACCTCGGTAATGCCGAGCTCGGATGCAACCGCCGCGAAGCTAAACGCGATGCCGATGAAGAGCAGAAACGTCCAATCGATTCGATTCAGGAGCGTCTTCGTATCAAGCACGCCGCCTATGACAAGCGCCGAGAATCCCAGCAGCATCACCCATGCGTTGTCCAGATGATGAATAGGCTGAAGCATCAGAAGCGCTACGCAGCCAAGCGTAACGGCCGATGTCACTTTCTCTTCCTTGGTCAGCTTGCCTAGAATCCGAAGCTGCGCCACAAGCACCCCTTCGGACACGGTCGGTTTCTCGCCCTTCTTGGGCTTGTAACGCATCGTGATCCACAGCCACATACCGGCTAGAAAGACGAGCAGCGCAGGAAAGGCGTACACGAACCAGTTGAGCCACGTCACTTCCTCTCCGTCGCCAGCCAAACTATAAGCCATGACGTTCGTATAGGATCCGGTCATGAAGAATGGCGCTGTAAATCCGAAGAAGATCATGCCCGCAAGCCCCAGCCCTGCCGAGCCTTTGCTTCGAGGTGCGAATCCCATCGCTTCCGACACCGTTCCGGCAATCGGCACGCCAAGTGCGACCTTGGCAGACGACGACGGAATGAGCGGATTCAGCAGCAGCCCGCTGGCGATCATCCCCCAGAGCTGACCTTGGTAGTGCTTGGGGAATGCTTTTAACGCATATAGTGACACTCGGTACAAAATGCCCGACTTCGAAATGGCAGCGCCCAGCGCAAGAATACATAGCATATAGATCCACGTCGGAGAGGCGTAGCCAGATAAGGCAACCTCGGGCGTGACCAACTTCGCCAGCACCCAGTACATCGCCATGAACAGCGCGACGAGATAATCCGGAATAATGTTGACGATCCAGAGGACAACCGCGGCAAGCGCGACGCCGATGAATACCATGCCCTCATGAGACAAGCCCCCGAAAGGCGGCGACCACTGGAAGAACCCGACGCTCGCGAGGGCAAGAGCAATTGCGATCCAGCCCGTGAATCGGCTCCGGGTCCACCATTTGACTGCATTTTCCGCCTTGCCTGCCGTTATTAGCAGATCCAGATTTTGCTTGGCGAGAAGGAAGCTTCGTCCTTCTTCCTGATGATCCGGTGCAGTTGTGGTCGCCGCTGCCGCAAGCTGCAAGTACTCCATCGCCTTCTGATGATGCTGAAGCCGGTGGCAAAACTCCGCTGCAACCTCATACAATTGAACGGTCTGCGTGCCTGAGAAGTAGACCGAGCTTTGGCCGAGTGCCTGCTCAAGCCTAGCCAATTCGCTCTCCCGAGCTTCTTCCTCCAGAGCGATTTTCAAATAAGTAACGTAGAGATCATACTCGCGAAAAAGCATTTCGTTCGGACAGGCGTCCAGCAGACGGAGTACTCGAAGCTCTTCATCCGGGATGCCGGGATTCCAGGACTTGCCGGAATTGCCGGAGTGTTCATCCCCCAAATTCCGCATGAGCTCCAGCGCCGTCGCCCAATCGCCCTGCTCCACATGGAGCTGCACAGCGTAAAACAGCTTGTTGTCATCCAGATACCGCTGGCCCGTCCGGCTCAGCAGCTCTGTCTTCGCCCGAACTCCGTAGCTGCTCACATATACTTCCGCTAACGTGCTCTTCACCGAGCTATGGATGGTAAACCAATCCGGACCATCATCCAAAGGCTGGACATAAGCTTGCCACAGCGGGCGATCTGCCAGCGCTTCATGAATCGAGGCCACTCCATAATCCCGCTCCGCCCATTGGTTGTGGAATGCCGGTACAATTGACGCCGAGAGCAGACACCAGCGAAGCGAATCCGGTAGAGCTTCCAGCTCCTCGACCAGGTGCTTCTGTTTCTGCCCCTTGGACGCTTCCAAGTCGCGATTCGTCCGAACGAGACGCTGTGACAGCAGCCGGATAAAATAAGCCGAGAACGAAGGATATTCGTCCACCAGTTCCTGAAACGTATCGACGTTCATCCGCAGCAGCACGGTATCGCTTACCGTAATCGCCGACGCCGAACGCGGCTCTCCCGTCAGTAAAGCCATCTCGCCAAAAGCGCTCGCTTCCCCTAGCACTGTGAGTGAATGTTTACGGCCGTCTGGCGCAACCGTGAACAGCTCGACTCGCCCGCTTCGGACGATGTACATGCTGTCTCCGGCATCCCCGTGCTCGAATACGGTCGCACCCGCTTTGTAATGCTCGGTTACAAGCTTCCCGATTAATCTCGCTTGATCGACATGGGATAACCCATGAAATAGTTCTAATTGCTCTAGCATTCTATGTAATCCCTTTCCAGAGAACTCTTGACCTTAGACTCACACATTCTAGCAAACCGACCGTTACACTATCATTAATCTGGCGGTCCACGAAATAAGAAAAACCCCCGATTTCACGAGGAAACCGAGGGTTTGCTTATACGATTTTCTTATACGAATCGGTCGATGAACTTCTTATATCGCTCCGACTGGCGACGATCGTTGTTTTGCTCGTAGTACTCCACCGTCCAGCGCGCAAGCTCCTCCAACTTATGCTCCACCTTCTCGATAATGGCAAGCAGCCAATTGTCGAAGATCCCCGTAGCCAGCGAATACGCGGTCTTGTCGAGAATATCTCGGCTGAGCAGCGCTTTGCGCTTCGTGTTCGGTTCGGCTGCTGTCGCTTGCAGCTTCTCCAATAGATCCTGCAGATCGCATTTGATATTGCCGCGTAAGTGGATGTACTCGCGGTCCGCGACGAGGAGCGGATTCGCCCCGCCCGTATGCTTGTCCAGCAGGCTCTTCAAATAACTGAGCGATACGCGAAGCCTGTTCTTCGCCTTGGACAGCTCCGCTTCTGGCCACAGCACATCGCACAGCTGCTCTCTCGTGACCGACGGATGGAACAGCAGATAGACGAGGAGCCGCTTGGCGTATCGCTGATTCCATTCTCCTGCTACCACTTGCCGATTGACTAAGACGCGAAAATTACCCATGACTTCGACTTCGAGCGTGGTGGTCGATTCATTTTGCTGGCGAACCTGCTCTACGAAATCTTTGATCTGATTCTGCATATGAGCGGACAGTTTCTCTACCACCTGAATCTCAGGCGCCTCTGCGGCTTTCCGAATATGCTCGTCAATCCACTGCGCCACAATCGCTGGTTGATCCAGCTGAACGGCGTTAGCCGCGTCGGGAACGACGAGAAACCGGTAGTTTTGCAGCAAAATCGTCCCTAACGCCAGCACGCTTGGCGGGAACAGCCTGTCATATTCCCCACCTAGAAACAGCACAGGAAGCTCGACTGGACCTATCTGCTGCGCGGCGATATAGGCTGTAATCCGATCTCGAATCTGCACGTAGCGGCGGAAGTTCACTTTACGATACGTTTCATATAATAGTTCTTGTTTGTCCGGAGTGACACGGTGGCAAGCAGCGCTCAGTAAGCGCTCGGCAACCGGCATAATCGAGTTGCTCTCGAGTACGGTCTGCGTTCGGTCTCCCGATAATATCGGCATCACGGTCACCGGATAATACAGCGGTACGGACAACAAACAGAGCGTTAGCGCCCTTCCGGGATACTCGCGAACGAATTCCAATCCGATATAGCCGCCCATCCCATGACCGACGAGATGAAAACGACCAATATGCAAATGTGCCAGCAGGCCAGCAAGGTCATCACACAGCTGCCGCCATGTCATGTCGTCGTCCTCGCCTAGAGGCTGGTTCTCGCCGTGACCTCTGACATCATATACGAGAATATGGTAACGCGACTGCAGATATGGAATCGTCCAGTTCCAGATGCTAAGGTCCGTTCCTAGGCTGTGAATCATCACGATCGTTTCTGCAGCGTGCTCCGTGCCGCTCGCCCGATGATATTCGTAGTACAAGTTCTCTTGATTGATTCGTGTGAACGGCATTACGTTCTCCTTCAAAGTTAGAAATAAGCTTCACAACTTATTCGACTTTTTCCGACAGGTTTCCTGCTATTGATAGGTAAAGAAAAAAGCACCGCGGGGGGTGCTTGGCAGGTTTTCGAGAAATATGGGCGGGCGCTAGTCGCACCTGAAGCCCTAATGCTAAGCTGAGGTTCATTTTCGGCGCTCTCAACCCTTGTCGCACAACGGCTATAGTGGATTTATCCACTCATTTTTATCGAAATGAGCCATTTTCGCTTATTTCGAGCTAAAATGAATGGATTTTTCCACTATAGCTCGCCGTTTCCGCCCCAAATGCCTTCCTATGTTGGATTTATCCATGATAGCCCTCAAGGAGACGGGTTAACCTAGACCGTTGCGGGCTTCGGTATGTTCATTTCATCATAAATGAAATCAAAATCATTTAGAATAAAATATTCAATCCGATTAGAGTCATCTTCATAGGCAACGAAGGATAGCGAATATAGATTATTCCGGTGATACTTACTGTCGGCCCACCTGTAGAAATTCATAGACTGTAACTGAGCTCCAACCTGTTCAAAATGATACTCTAGACCGCTCGACTCACTAGACGTCGGTTCTCCGTACATTCGAAGAACTTCGTTTCGGCTTGCTGGCATACGAAGCCCTTTATTCGTCTGTGTATCTGCCTTGGGGTCAACGAGGATCGCCGCTACGATCTCGTCCCGATAGAATACCGATATCGTGCCATAGGTATCCATGACCGCCATACCATAAGAAAGCTGTCCATCGGGCTTGCCGTACTTTTCTTCAACCGTTTCACGGTTCATGCCCAGAGAAATCCGTTTGTCGCCACCGCTGCTAATGCCAATAATGTCTTCAACCGCAAAGGCTGATCGATTCGGATCCGGCTTATTTATGCGGTCTTCCATCGCTTGAGTGAAAGCCGATTGTTGGACAGATATGCCTATAATGTTACCGTTTGATTTTACGGTGAATCGTAACGTGTATACGTCAGACCTACCTTTGCTCAGTGGAACGGCTTGTCCATAAATCTGCTTCAGTTTACCGTTTGTGATCTGAAACACGTACTCATAGCGTAAATCATTCTTCTGAGAAGGCTGACCAAGCTTGGCTAAGACCTTCGTCCCAGGAGTTCCTCTCTTGAAAAGGCCATTTAATGATGCTTCGGTTGTCGACGTGGCAATCGAAGCCACTCTACCATCTAGATAGCCTATCATCAGCGATGCCATGGAATAGAAATAACCTCTGAAGCTGTCGCTTTCTACTACAGCAGGAGTACCAAGCAGCTTATCCACCTGCTGTTTACTCATACCCGGTCTAATGGAAGCCGGAACTCCCTGCTTCTGGAATTGAATGGTTAAGTAGGGATGCTGAATGACACCGCCACTGACTATACTGGTGCTGCTTGCAGCCGCATTCACGCTGAGCGGACCAGAAACCGCCATTAAGCTCAGAATCAGCACTAAAGCCAAAATCACGGCAGTATGTGACACCCACCGCCTACACCATGCAAACTTTGAATTCATCTTCATAAATCGTTCCCTTTCTTTTTCCCACTCCATAGTTCCCGTACGCTTCTACAACCATTATATACCAGACCAGACAATGCTAAATGAGTCACAAGCCATGATCAAAATTCCGAGAGAACGGATACGTTCTCTCGATTTCTTTTTCGCGCGTTTCCGTTCCTGAGAGCACGTATGTGTTCTCTCGATCTAAGCTAAGCCATCATTCAGGCATAATCTGCCGCTGAAAGAACATACGTGTTCTCACAGCTCCGATTCCACGCGATTTCACCCCCGAGAGAACGTATATGTTCTCTCGCCCCCGCTACCCAGCTAATCCCGCCGCCTAACGGACCCAAAATATACCTCCCCAAACTAAACCTGCAAAAATGCGACAAGAGGGCCCATTCCTTTACAATTGTGCTATAATTTCCTTTAGTTTTTCGAAGGCACTTCAGACTAAAACGGAAATCGGTGATGACATGTTTCAGTTCAAATGGCTTTGGCACAACTTGAAAGGGGACCGGGCAGGGTATATCTTCGCGCTTTGCATGTCGGTCATAGGCTGCTCGCTTACTATCATTAATCCTTACATCGGTCAGCGCATCGTAGATCACTTTATTGCGGGAAACGATGCGGCTCAGCACCTGGCGACGGAAAAGGGATTGCTCATCGGCCTTGTGCTTGGCATGGTCGGCTTCTCGCTGCTTAGAACGGGCCTCGCTTATTTCACAACCCTTCTGTATGAGCGTTCCTCGCAGAACATGCTGTTTCGCATCCGCGTGTATCTGTACAACAAGATTCAAGGCCAGGATATGCGATATTACGACCGGAACCGCACCGGCGACCTTATGACCAAGATGACGGGCGACATCGAGATGGTACGTCACTCCTTGGCGTGGATCATGAAGACGATCATCGAATCGCTGACGGTATTCATCGCGGCGGTCGTCTACTTCTTCTTCATCGACGCCGAACTGACGTTATGGCTGCTTCTGCTATCGCCTCCAATCGGCATTGTTGCGTTCATCTTCGCACGGCGCGTACGCCCGATGTATGTCGATCTGCGGGAGAAGCTTTCCCAGCTGAACACAATCACGCAGGAGAACATTGCCGGCAATCGTGTCGTCAAAGCGTTCGCGCGCGAGGACTACGAAATCCAGAAGTTTACGGAGAAGAACGTCAATTATTCCAAGGCCAACAAAGCCGCAGCGCTTGTCTGGCTGGATTACTTCCCTTACTTAGAAACGTTCTCTCAAGCGTTCCTTGTTATCCTAATGCTTGTCGGCGGTCTATTCGTCATGAATGGGCGCATTACGTTCGGCGAGCTTTCCGCCTTTTCCGCGCTGATCTGGGGCCTATCTAACCCTATGCGCACGATCGGTATCGTCATCAACGATATTCAGCGCTTCTTCGCCAGCTTGAGCAAAATCATCGAGGTCTACTACGCGAATCCCGACATCGTCAATGAACACAACGCGGCAGGCAAGAAGCGTTACCATGGCTACATCAAGTTTGAAAATGTAAGTTTCAAGTATGACAGTGCAACGGTGCTCGATAATATTAATTTCAGCGTAGATCCCGGCGAAACCATCGCCATTATGGGAGCGACAGGCTCGGGCAAAACGACGCTTATTAACCTTATCCCCCGCTTCTACGATGCGACTAAAGGACGCGTACTCGTCGATGGCATTGACGTGCGCAAGCTGGAGCTCGACGAGCTGCGCAGCAACATCGGGGTGGCGACGCAGGATGTGCTGTTGTTCTCCGATACGGTCGACGGCAATATCGCCTTCGGCGATCCGGATATGCCGGAGGAGGACGTGACGAGCTTCGCCAAACTGGCTGCGGCGCATGACTTCATCGCGAAGATGCCGGAAGGCTACAATACGATCGTCGGCGAACGCGGCGTCGGCCTGTCGGGCGGACAGAAGCAGCGGATCGCGCTTGCGCGGGCGCTCGCCGTCAAGCCGCCGATTCTGATCCTCGACGATACGACGTCCGCCGTCGATCTCGAGACGGAGGAGCATATTCAGCAAAGCTTGCGCGAGCTTGACTTCACTTGTACGAAAATCATTATCGCGCAGCGCGTGTCTACGACAGCGAAGGCGGACCGGATTCTTATTATCGAAGACGGCCGCATCATTGAGGAAGGCACGCACGCCGAGCTTCTAGAGAAGCGAGGATATTACTACGACGTATTCATGCTGCAGAACGAGGGCATCGGAAGGGAGGCGTCCATCCAGTATGGCAAGAAATAAATTCGATATCGACGAGAACCTGGAATCGCCGTTTAACATCAAGCACTTCCGGCGCGCGCTCGTCTACATTCGCAAGCAGCAGAAGCCAATGATCATTGCATTCTTGCTTAGCGCCCTGTCGGCCGGCATCGCGCTCTCCGCGCCGCTCATCATCCAGCATATCGTGGACGTGACGATTCCTGCCAAGGATAAGACGGCGCTGCTAGGCTGGTCCGCACTCATCTTCGCAACGATCATTGTCAGCGTCATTCTCGCGACCATCCGTTCGCGGATGATGACCCGCGTCGGTCAAGATATTATCTACGATATCCGTACGGACCTGTTCAAGCATCTGCAAGAGCTGCCATTTCAATATTACGACGATCGCCCGCAGGGTAAGATCCTTATCCGCGTCGTCAACTACGTCAACTCCGTGTCCGACGTACTTTCTAACGGTATTATCAACTTTGTACTCGAAATCTTGAATCTGCTCTTCATCGCGATATTCATGTTCGCCGTTGACGTGAGACTGTCCTTCGTTATCCTCGCAGGACTGCCTGTCTTCGCGGTCGTCATCCTGACGATTAAGAAGAAGCAGCGCAGGGGATGGCAGAACATCTCGAATAAGAGCTCTAACTTGAACGCCTATCTGCAGGAGAGCATCAGCGGCATTCGCGTCACCCAGCTCTTCACCCGAGAGCAGCATAACGAAGGCACATTCACGCGTCTGGCGACGAACTACCGTTCCGCATGGATGAAATCGATGCGTATTAACTTCTTGGTCCCGTTCTCGGTCGATAATTTGTCGACGATCGTGACGGCGGCGATTTATTTTGTCGGCTTGCTGGCGATTGGACCGAAAGAAGCGACATTCGGCGTCATTCTGGCGATGAGCGGTTACGCGGCGCGCTTCTGGCAGCCGATATTGAACATCTCGAACTTGTACAACAGCTTCGTCAACGCCGTCGCTTATTTGGAGCGGATCTTCGAAACGCTTGACGAACCCGTCACCATCAGCGATAAACCAGGTGCGCGGGAGCTTCCGCCAATCCAAGGCCGCGTGACGTTCGATAATGTGACCTTCGCTTATGACCCCGGCGTTAATATTCTGGAGAAGCTGTCGTTCGACGTCAAACCGGGCCAGAGCGTTGCGCTTGTAGGTCCGACAGGCGCAGGCAAAACGACGGTCGTGAACCTGATCTCGCGCTTCTACAACATTACGGGCGGCAAACTCTTCATCGACGGCCATGATCTCTCCGAGATTCAGCTGAAGTCGCTGCGCAGTCAGATGGGCATCATGCTGCAGGACAGCTTCATCTTCTCCGGCACGATCATGGACAATATCCGCTACGGCAAGCTCGATGCCACGGAGGAAGAGGTCATTGCGGCTGCGAAGACGGTATGCGCCGACGAGTTCATCCGCGAGTTCGAGAACGGCTACATGACCGAGGTGAACGAACGCGGTTCGAAGCTGTCGCAAGGTCAGCGGCAGCTGATCTCGTTCGCTAGAACGCTGCTTGCGAATCCGCGCATTCTCATTCTCGATGAGGCGACCTCGTCCATCGACGCCCAGACAGAACGGCTGCTCCAGAAGGGGCTCAATGAGCTGCTGAAAGGGCGGACATCGTTCATCATCGCGCATCGCCTCTCGACGGTGAAGAATTGCGACCGGATTATGTACGTATCCGACAAGGGCATTGCCGAGAGCGGCTCGCATGATGAGCTCCTCGCGAAGCGCGGAAGGTATTACAAGCTGTATTCGGCGCAGAAGATGGAAGCGATCAGTTAGTGGTTTGGCAAAAGAAGGGCCCCCGATCTCGCGATGCTGCGAGATTGGGGGCTTTGTTATTACACTATTATAGAACCGTACGCAGGCTCCACAGCTCTGGAAAATACCGCTGGCCCACGACATGCTTCAAATAATCGACGCCGGATGAACCGCCGGTTCCGCGCTTGAAGCCGATGACCCGCTCCACCGTTCCCATATGGTTGAAGCGCCATTGCTGCTGGCGGCTGTCGATATCGACGAGCTTCTCGGCGAGCTCGTACAGATCCCAATATTGATCCACGTCGCGGTACACCGTCAGCCAAGCTTCTCTGACGCTGTCGTTCTCGGCATAAGGCTGCGACCAATCGCGCTGCAGATAGTCTTGGTCAATTGGAAGGCCGCGCTTCGCAAGCGCGCCAATCGCCGCATCGTAGATGCTCGGCTCGTTCATCGCATCAGTGAGTTGCTTGTGCAGCTCTGTCTGATGCCCGTAAACATCGAGCACAGTCGGCTTCTTGAGGCCGAGCATGAATTCGATGAGCCGGTTCTGGTACGACTGGAAGCCGGAAGAGCTGCCGAGCGCATGACGGAACTCCATGTATTCCGCAGGCGTCAGCGTGGACAAGACATCCCAGGACTGAATCAGCTGCTGCTGGATTCTGGAGACGCGCGCAAGCATCTTGAAAGCCGGCTCCAGATTGTTCTGCTGAATGCTGGCGCGAGCGGCAGTCAGCTCGTGCAGAATCAGCTTCATCCACAGCTCGCTCGCTTGGTGAATGATGATGAACAGCATTTCATCGTGGTGATTAGACAGACGATGCTGGCTGGACAGAATTTGATCCAGGTGCAGATAGTCACCGTAAGACATGGACTTCGAGAAGTCCGATACGAGATTTTCGTTATTTTGTGGTGTTGGTGAAGGCGTAGGGTTAGGCGTTGGCGTGTCGGCCATCTGTTCGTAACTCCTTTAACTATGTTGTGTATGGTCGAAGCACTGCACGTACCGGGCTGCCATCCGCTTCTGTAAGCGGGAGCGGAAGCGCGATCAGTTCATAATCTCCTGGTGCAACGTGCTCGAGCGCGAGCCCTTCCAGGATGTGAATGTCATGGGAATGCAGGCCGTGATGGGCCGCAAGCTCTTTGCTATCCAGCGGATCGACCGAAGGTACATCGACCCCGATGAGGCGAATGCCTCGCGCATGCAGGAACGGCGCCAGATCTGCTCTCAAATAAGTGATTTGAGCCGGAAACTCGTTGGCGTTCGTCCACGAGTTTGTGCGAAGAAGCAGACGCGTAACACCTTCCAGATCATACGCAGCCAGATCATCTGCACCAATGCTTGAGCGGCCAGATACATCGATCATCCGCGCCGGCCCGATATAGAGCTGCAGGTCGAGCTCCATCACTTTGCGGCCATCGTTGTCGAAGTGAAACGGCGAATCGATATGCGTCCCTGTATGAATGCTCATCGTCAGCTTGCCTACGTTCACCGAGCCGCTTTGCTCCTTGGACCAGCTCACTTCATAGGAGAAGGCGGTGTCCCCCGGCCAAGTCGGCGTTCCATTCTGGAGCGGGCGAGAAATATCAATCAACGTCATAGTGGCTCCCTCACCTCCATCTTATGCGACGACATCACGTGTATTGGCGAATTTCTCGTACTGTTTGTCCGCCATGATCGTCTTCAGGCGCTGCACGGTTTCCCATACATCACTGTAGCTCGTGTAGAGCGGAACAGGTGCCAGACGAATAATGTTCGGCGCACGGAAATCCGGCACGATGTGCTGCAGCTCCTTGAGCGCTTTGCAGATCCGCGCAGCATCCTGATGCTCTAGGCTAACATGCCCGCTTCTGCGCTCATCCTCAGTCGGATTGCCAAGCGTAAAGCCGAATCCGCCCAGCTCCTGACCAATCAGTTCCATCATATAGCGCGTCATGTGCAGCGATTTCTGACGCAGCTTCTCGAGCGTCGCTTCCGCGAACAGCTCGAGCGAGCCGAGGAGCGGCGCCATGCTGAGCAGGTTCGGCGTCCCGATCTGGAATGCGCCGGCCGTCTCGTCTTGATGGAACTGATGCTCCATATCGAACTGTTTATCTTTGCGCGAACCGAACCAGCCTGCGAGACCCGGAGAAGTCCCGTGGTGCTTGCGGTTGACGTACAGACTCGCCGTGCCGCCAGGTCCGCTGTTGAGGTATTTATAATTGCACCAGAAGGCAAAATCAACGTCCCACTCGGTAAATTGGTGAGGGATGGAGCCGACCGAATGGCAGCCGTCAAAGCCGATCAGAATGCCGCGCTTATGCGCTTCGTCCGTCAGGCGCTTCACATCAAGCAGCTGCCCGCTACGGTAAAGCACCGTCGGCAGCACAATAAGCGCAACCTCGTCCGTCATCGCAGTGATAATATCGTCTTCGCTCAAGAAGCGGCCGTCGCGGCTTGCCACTCGGATAAGGTGCTCAGCCGGGTCGTAGCCGTGCAGCTTCAGCTGGCTTTGCAGGGCATAGATATCGGATGGGAAGTTCAGCTCATCCGCGAGGATCTTCGTACGCGTGCCTTGCGGCTTATAGAACGTAGCGACCAGCTGGTGCAGATTCACCGTCGTGGAGCCCGTTACAATCACTTCTTCCGGAGATGCCCCGACAAGCGGCGCGCTCATAGCCGCCAGCTTCTCTGCAAAGTAGAACCACGGGTTCTCGCCCTGCGTCCAGCCGTCGATGCCTTGGATTTTCCAGGCGTTCAGCACTTCGAGCAGCGTCCGCTCGGCGCGTTTGGAGAGTAGGCCAAGCGAGTTGCCGTCCATATAAATCGAATCCGGGCTCAAGTAAAATTCATCGCGAAAGCGTGCAAGCTTGTCTTGTTCATCAAGCTTCGCGGCATATTCAAGGGAATATGGATTGAGGTCGTGCGGGATGTTGGACATGGTGAGCCTCCTTACTCCTGCTGTAATCGGTTGCAAGTTGCTTGATTATCTTAACTTAGATTTTGCAGAGGCGTCAACGAACGAGATCCATCATGCCCAAGGAATGGGTTTGAAAAATCTGGATAATCTAAATGGGGTATCATACCGCGCGTAACAAGGGGTTGTAAGAGATGCTTCTGTTCTTGTACATCTTAATGAATGCAGCTGTTCTATTTGTATTCATGAAAACACGAAGAACGATGCACATGCTTGAAATCTTCGTGTGCTGGTGGATGGCCTCTTATGTCTATCAGAACTACTCCGCCCTCTGCTTCATGAATTTCAAAACCTTGATTATTCCCGACATGTTCACGCCAAAAGCCGCTCATTTCCTTAATCGAATCGTGCTGTACCCGGTGCTTATGGTCGTCTTCCTGCAGCTGCTGCTTCGGATGAGTACCTTCCTGCGGAAGTTCGCTCTATACATCGGCTTTATCCTTCTCTTATCCGCGCTGGATGGATTGGATCATGTGTCCGGCATACTCATACATGCCGATTGGAGAGCCTGGTGGACGATTGCGCTCTGGGTGATCACATTGCCTTTTCTGATCGTATGCATGAAGCTGTTTCGCATCATTTTGTTCAAAGGAGATCATACGGCATGAACGTGAAGTTCGATTGGAACGAATGGTACTTCATTATCACCGCCGCTATCGCCTTAATCGTCTTCTTGCCCATTCGCAAGTACTTCTCCCTTGCAATGATTGTCGTCATCTGGATGTACAACTTGGTATTAGTGGCAACCATCGATTACTTCTTTATTGCGACTCCGTTCCATCTGTACTACTTTGGCGATAATCCGACGTATGAGCTTTCGGGCGCGCTGTATCATTTCTTCATGTATCCTTGTTGCTCCGTGATCTTCCTATTTATATATGATAAGTTCGAGCTGTATGGGAAGAAAACCATCGGGTACGTTGTTTGCTGGACCGCTTTCTCGCTATTCTTCGAATGGTTGTGCGTCCAGAACCGCGTGCTGAACTACACCGGCTGGAAGCTCTATTATTCCATCGCCTTCTACCCGACGGCTGCGATAGTGCTGATTGCGCTGTTTCGGTTTACGAAGGGGAAGCTGCATGAGCTGGCGCTGCCGAAGCTTAGAGTGTGACAAAAGGAAGCGGCTGTGCCAAAAGAGAGTCATTGCAGCTGTGAGCGCCCGGTTTCGCGCCGCCTGCGAGGCTGAGAGTCGGGATATCCGACTCTCAGCTGCAAGCCCAGGATGGGATATCAAAGAGAAAGACGTGACTGCCGTGCTGATCGCCTAAGCGATCCTCACTTCAGTACACGTCTTCGCATGTTCGGGCTTCAGCTAACATAACCAGTATTATTCCCGGCAGCCTCCCCGCAAGAAGGCCAGCCAAGCGGCCGCCAACCGAGGATCGAACTGCCGGCCGGCCTGTGCCTCGATCTCGCGCTGTGCCTCGCTCGGGGATAGGGCTTGCTTGTATACCTGATCATGTGTCATCACATCGTACGCATCCGCAATCGCCAGCAAACGGGATAGATAAGGAATTTGCTCCTGTGACAGTCCATAGGGATACCCGCTGCCGTCCCAATGCTCATGCATGCCTCGAATCGCTTCGGCAAGAGCCCATTCGCCGATGGAAGCGGCCATCCGGTAGCCGATCTCGCTATGGCTCTTCACGATCTCCCATTCCTCGTCGTTTAATGAACCGTGCTTGAGCAAAATGTCTTCGGGAAGAGCCAAATAACCGACATTATGCATCGAGACCAACGCTTCCAGCACCTTCATATCATGCGAGCCCGGCTGTATGCCGACCCAAAGGGCGAACCTCGCAACCTGCCCGGCCAGCCGCTCCTGATAGTCGATCTCCACGACGCGTTTGGCATACAGAGCGGAAGTCACGCTTTTCATCATCTCGGCACGAACCATCCGGTTCTCCCGCAGCTTATTCTTATACATCTGCTTCTCTGCAGCTGCAAAAGCAGTCATGAGCTGCGCGTCGGTATCGATCAGCGTCGCGTATCCGATCGCCATCGAAACCTGCACGGGATCGACAGCCGACCGCTCGCATGCCGCCTTCAGCCGAGCCGCTGCGGCTGCGCAATCGTCCTTGTCCGTGTTGGGCAGCAGGACTACAAATTCGTCCCCGCCCCAACGCGCCAGCGTCGCCGATTCGTCATCGAACACCGACTTTATCAGCTCCGCGCTGCGAACTAACAGCCTGTCGCCTTCGCGATGCCCGAATACATCGTTGGCCAGTTTCAAGCCGTTCAAATCAATGACAAGCACGCTGACCGGCAGCCAATCCTGCGCAGGCGGCAAGCTCAGAACAGGCTCCAGATAGCTGCGGTTATACAACGATGTCAGTACATCCCGGTAACTTAAATACTGGATGCGTTCTTCGGACGCAATTCGTTCCGTCACATCCGTAATAATCAGCAGCATCAGCCGATCGTCGGTCATTTCATCTACGATTGGCCGGTATTCCAACGTCACGACGGTCTCCCCGATCACCGCCCGCTCCGGCAAACTTGCAAGCAGCAGCCGGCCTTCATTCATGGATACGCCCGCGCTAAGCGCCATGCTTAACAGCCGGCGAAGCGTCGACACATCCTCATGCGTCGCACCGAACAGCAAGTCGACGATATCCTCTCCGAACACGCTTCTGCCGAAGATGCGTTTACACTCCTTGCTGAACTGAGGATTGACGCGCAAATTGGAGCCGAACGTCAGGAAGCCTTGATTCGCATGATCCAGCAAACACTTCAAATCGTTCTCGCGGCGCCGAAGCATGCCTGACTGCGCATCGCTGATCGAAGCGATCTTCTTGGATATTTTCATCAGCTTCTCATATTCAAGCAGCAACAGCCCATACTCCTCTTTCAGACTGTCGGCCGACAGATCGGAACGATTCAGCTCCTGCTTGCTCCGTAAGAGTACGTTATGCTCATGCCGATAGATGTCATAATGCTTCTCCAGATTCCTCATCCGATTCCCCTCTGTATCCGTGTTCCTCGCCAACAAGAAAAGAAAGCACTGTAATATCATCTCGCTGCCGTTCTTCGCCCATATAGGACTCGAGCGATTGAATCATCTTGTCTCTCTGCTCCGTCTCCTTCAAATCCCCTATGGACAATAACAGCTCTTCAAACCTCTTTCGCCCGAATGAGTGATCCCGGTCTCCGCCGTTCTGATCCATCAAGCCGTCCGTTAAGAGATACATTCTTGCTTTGCCTTCCGGCAGCGCAATATTCGTAAAGCGGTAATCGCCCGGCGTACGCCGATAGCCGATGCCGCGGCGGTCGCCCTTCCACGACTGCAATCCCTCTGCGTCCAGACGGTAGAGCCAGCAGGACGCACCGGCAAAGGTGACGGCCCCATCTTGCTCTATGGCGCATAAGCCGATAGACATGCCGTCGTCCGTTATCTCCTCTTGGCCCTCGCGATGCAGCGTTTCCTTGATCAGCCGGTTAAGCGCCTCCAGCATATCCGCCGGACTAGAGCAGGCATCGGTCTCTGCAATACGATTGAGAGCGGACAACGCCAGCATCGTCATGAACGCGCCGGGAACGCCGTGCCCGGTACAATCCCCCACCGCGACGAAAGTTCTGCCGTGTCGCTTCTTCACCCAGAAGAAATCGCCGCCGACGACATCTCTCGGCCGCCAGAGGACGAAAGGCGCGCTCAGCAGATTCTCGATAGCCTCCGGCTTCGGCAGAACCGATTGCTGCAGCAGCCGCGCATAATTAATGCTGTCCAGCATCTCCTCATTACGCTCCGACAGCTCCTTCGTCCGAAGCGCAATCTCGTCTTCCAGCCGCCGGTTCATTTCCACCGCCCGTTTATACGGATTGACCATTCGGCGGGAGATATAGAAGAAGAAGCCGATGGTTGCCAGAATGATCACCAAAGCCGCCAAAGCGGTATTCCAGCGGATCGACTGCAGGAAGCCTGTCGTCTCCCGTCTCTCCACCTCGACATACAGCTGCAGCTCCGTCGATTTCAGATGCTGTCTGATTAAATCCACTCTTCCGGCATCAGGCGTGTCATATTCCAGAACGACCATTTCGCCTTTCTGATCGCGGGTATTCTCCGACAGCTGACTCTTGGCTGAATCGGGCAGTACATCGCTAATATTGCGTCCGTTATCGGATGCATTGTCGGACAGATAAATTTTCCCGTCGCTGCCGGTCAGCCATAGATTGATTCCGCTGCCCTCTTTATACGAATCAAACTCCTCCGACAGCCCGTCCAGCTTCATCCCGACGCCGACGATGCCGAGCGGTCGCTTGAGGTCGCTGCCGGCCAACACGTTGATGAACGCAAATACACCATGAAGCTCTTCGTTCGTATCGAAATTAATGGATACTTCACGCCCCGCTGCCAAGGTGTCGAAGAACCAGGCGTCTGCAGGATCTTCCTTCTTGATCACGGACAGCAGGCTGCCGTCGTAACTCCAATACTTGCGGGAGGCTGCGCCTACGATAAACGTGGCGCTGTAGCCGAGTTTCTGGTGCAGGTAGCTTGTCTTCTTGCTAATCATGTCGGCAAGCCTCTTGTCCTTCTCTTCACCGGACAGCCACTCCAGCACGAACGGATCGTGAGACAGCGTAAGCGACGTTTCCACCGCCCGCTCGATTCTGCCGTCCACGCGTGCGGAGATCGACTTCGCGAGCGTCGGCAGATCACGCGCCTTCAGCTTATTCAGCGCTTCCTGCTCCGTAACCCGATAGATATAGGAGCCGATCAAAATAATCGATAGCGCAATTAATGCGCTCGCCAGCACCATTACCCTGCGAATGCCAATATCCAGCTGCCGCCCATCGACAAAGCCCTTCGGCGCAGCCCGCTGCAGCCTCTCGTCCTTCACGCGCCTGTACCTCGCGGGAGTATGGCGAACGGCAGCTGCAAGTCTTCCTTGAATTCTTCCGCGCATTCCTGCTCCGCTTCATTCTCTTCGTCGCAGTACCAGCGAACCTCGACCTTTTTGCCGCTTGCAAACGCTTTGTCGAGCTTCTCCAGCAGATGCATTAAGCACTTGGTGCTGCTCGTATTGACGTATGGCAGATGCAACTCGATGGTGACAACAGTGCTCTGCTTCATGTGCTCCAGATAGTCATCCAGCCAATTCATCAGCGGTTCATAGAATCGGAACGCATTCTCGGGATAGGATTGACCTGTGATAACGAGCGTTCCCCCTGCCGGATCGAACCGAACTTCCGGGGTGCTCTTGGTTGATTCAACATATAGTGGATTCATGCTGACACTCCTCGTACAGTCGCCTTCAAAGTAAAAAAGGATAGCCCATTATTCTGATCGACGATCGAATATTCCAGCTTCGTCGATGATTTGCGTGCCATATCGATAAGCCCAAGACCGGCTCCGGTTTCCTCCGGCGCAATCTCCGCTTTGAGCTTCATTTTGTATAGCGCTTTAAGCTCCGTCTTATCCATCACAATGAGCGAATCCAGATAAGTTTGAAGCGCTTCGGCATCCTCGTTAAGAATCAAATTGCCGGAACAGACCATATAGCCCGCCTCTTCCTGCTTGCCGATCGTCACAATGCTGGAATAGAGCAGCAGGCCGTGATGGGGACTGTCGGCCTTGGCCACATTATATTTATTAATATTTTGCGTTTGCTCGATGAACAAAGAGAAAATATTGTACACTTCGTTCTGCGGACGGTGCTCCGTTTCCAGATAAGACTTGACCGCCTCTCCGTATTCTGCAATAAGCGCTTGCGACAACCTGCCCGAGAAGCAGATCAGGATTCCGCGAGCGCGCAGCGCTTGCTGTACTTCCAACACATCGATCATCATGAGCCGGCTCATTCCCCTACTTTCAAATTCATACCCGCGGCTTGCGGCCCAGGATACGTCCTACCAAAGGAATACATTTCCTTACTCATTCGACAACGCCGTTCTTCCTCCTGCCCCCATGCATAAAAATGCAATCGTTTCTGCTCAAAATATGTCAAATTATGAACTGAATTGTCGGAAGGGTGCCAGGAGAGTCTCACTATGCTGTGCGAGCTGCCGCAAAGTTCGTTCCCGCAGCTCCCTAAGCACAAGAAAGACCGCTTTCGCCTGCCCGAATGGGTAAGCGAAAGCGATCTTTCGAGTCTGGTGCTTATGAAATGAACGGCATTTCTACCTGCTTCGCAGCAGCACGGTTTAAGGTCAGCTCAAATTCGGCCAACGAGGAGGAAGCCGCTCCGCAGCCCCAATCGAATATGGTGAATTCCCCTAAACCGTCCACCGGCGTACCGTCGTGATGATTAAAATTTTCCATATGAAAACCGAAATCATGCTCGTTAAACTGCTTGTGTACACGCTCGTACATCGCTTTAACGGCGGGATTAAGCGGGCAATACATCATATAGAACGAAGCCTTCATCGCCCACAGCGAGCGAGCGAGATAGCTCTCTCTGCCGGTAAGAAGGTAGTAGTCCAGGTAAGTAAGCGCAAACAAGCTTTGGCGAGCGTCGTTCCATTCGTCATCGCTATTCATGACGCCAAAGCCACCTACGGTCGGAACCGGAAAATAAGAGGGCTGCCATATTTGCTGGTAGAGCGAAGCTTCGGCCAGCACCTGCTCGCCCGCATCCAGCCAATGCTCCGATCCCGTTGCCGTATAGAGGTCCTTGAACGCTTCAGCAGTCCAGTACATGCCGAAGTTGCACTGATTGTACAGGCCGCTGCGCGAATCGAGCTGACCGTACTGCTTGCCTTCCCATTGCTTGGAACAGGACCAGTACGTTTCGAAGTCTTCCCATCTTCCCGCAGCTACCACCTGCTCCAGCACCCTGTTTGCGGTACGTTGCGAGGCTTGGATGTAAGCCGCATTCGGCTCGATTTCGTTCAGCAGGCACAGCAGCATGATATGCATCGACGCTTCGGGACTTTCGAGCAAGTAGGGCGAAGATTGCGAGGTCGTTGGCTCCACCCACGCCGGGAAGCTGCCGTTGTCCAGCTGCAAACTCAGCAAGCGGTTCACATAACGGCGGACAAACGGCAAAATCCGTTCGTCCGCGCGAACGTCGCGATACCACTTCAACAGCCAGTAGCATGTCCAGGAGCTATCGAGCAGATGCACATCATCCTCGTGCCCCGGCGGTCGCCGCGGACCGGACATATACCACCGTCCCGATTCCCACTCATTGTCCTCTCCGGCCTGGTAATACCCAGGGAACAGCCCTTCGGTCTGAGGCGCGCTCAGGGCGAAGTTAAGCGCAAGCTCCGCCTTAGCCGCCCAATCCTCGCATCCGCCGCTTCGTCCCCACAGCGCATAGCCGTAGGCGGTGCGCAAGCCGCAAAACCAGGCTTGGTTCCACAAGCTTTTCGGCTCGCGCCACGCTTGCTCCTGACCGCCACCGGGCTTTTGTCTGGCGCATACGATAAAAGCGACACCGCCGACTTCTTCTCCGTTCAGCCTGAACTGCTGCCATGTCACATCGCCCCATCGCTCGAACGCCCAGCCGTAGGCATAGTCCGTATAAGGCTTCAGTGCATTCACCACTAGCCGTTCATCTTCCAGCGGCATTCGCTTCGCGGCGAACAGCTCCCACAGCAGCCGTTCGACAGGCCGGTAATCCTTGTCCCGGCCGTTCTCCGGCTTTATCCACTCCGCCAAGTAGAAGCGGAATGATAACGGCTGCGCCGCGCTTGTCCGCTCAGGCGCAAGCTTGTGATACACATGACCGGTTTCTTCATAGTCGCACAAGCCGTACATCAAGCTATGATTCGATTCCGTATAATCCATAATATGCGGAAGCACGCGCAGCTGCTCGATTGCGTCAATATTCGGCACCAACGCGGTCATCTTCCGCTCGCTCTCAAAAATAATCGCAGGCGAGCGGAACAGCCTGTCTCCGACCGCCATATTCTCGAACGGCGACAGATGCGGCTTCCAGACGCACTTCAATGCCGGGTCGATCGGCCATACAAGCTGTATGCCGCGAATTGAAGCCGCTTCGCTCGACGGCATGATCGCTATCTCCGCCTCATATACTTGCTGCACATCCGTCTGCAGTTCGGGAGACGCAAGGCGGACTTGGAGCGTGACCTCCGCTCCGGACACGGCCGCATAGGATGTATGCGCTTCGCCTGCCGGAAGAGAAACCGGATAGTCGTTCCATTCATGATCGGCGTACCACCTCAGATGGGCGCCTGTCTTCAACCAGCTTGCCATGGAGCTGTCATCCTTTCACGCCGGACATCGTAATGCCTTGCACGTAATATTTTTGCAGCAGGAGAAAGACGCCGAGAATCGGTACGGAGCTGATCGTCGTAGCAGCCAGCACCTTCCCCCACGATATATTCCGAAGGGATTGAAACGATGAAATCGCCACTTGAATGACCTGCTTCTTCTCCTCGTTAATGACGACAAGCGGCCATAGGAACGAATCCCACTGGTTCAGGAACGTCATCAAGCCGAGCGTAATCAGCGCCGGAACGGCCGTCTGCAGCACGATCTTGGAATAGATGCGCAGCCAGCCAGCGCCGTCTATCTTCGCAGCGTCCAATATATCTCTCGGAATGTCCGCAAAAAACTGGATCAGCATGAAGATGCCGAATACCCAGACGATCTGCGGCACGATCAGCGCTTTGTAATCGTTCATCCAGTGCAAGTCGCCGATCAGCAAATACTGTGGGATCATGATGACCTCATAAGGAATGACGAGCGAGGAGAGGAAGATCACGATCAATGTCTTCTTGAACGGAAAGCGCAGCTTGGCGAACGCGAAAGCGGCGAGCGAATTGACGATCAGCCCCAGGAAGGTGACGATAACCGCCACGAGCAACGTATTCAGCATATATCTGCCGAACGGCTTTGAATCGTCCATGAAAATTTCTTTGTAGTTGACGAGCGTCCACTTGACAGGAAAGAACAGCTGCCAGCTTAAGGTGCTGTATTTGAATATTTCCTCATGCGTGCGGAATGAGCTCATAATCATCCAATACACCGGAAAAATGACCAGTAAGGCGATAAGTGTCATGACAACATATTGAACGGCGAGAATGCCGATCCGATTCTTTCTCATACCCGTCCCTCCTTCTAATACGCAATCGGACTAGTATTCTACATCCGTTCGGAACAATCTAAGCTGAATAACGGAGATGACAAGCACGATAGCGAATAAGACGAAGGCAGCAGCCGATGCGTACCCCATATTCATTTGCTTGAACGCCGTCTCGTAGATGTAGAAAACGACGGTGCTGGTGGATTGCGCCGGGCCTCCGCTAGTCGTGATGTAGATCGGAACGAATATCTTGAGTGCATCCATTGTCGTAATAATAATGACAAAGGCCGTTGTACGCTTCAGAAGCGGAAGCGTCACCTTGAAGAACTGCTGAACCGCTCCAGCGCCATCCACATGCGCGGCTTCATAGAGCGAATCGGGAATGTTGTTCAAGCCGGCGAGAAATACGATCATAAAGAAGCCCATTGCTTTCCAGATACACAAAATAATGATGCCGATCATGGATATGTCCGGATTGGACAGAAAATCCCACGCAGGCAGTCCGAGTCCCCTCAACAAGACGTTCAGCATGCCGTAGTCTTTGTTGTAAATAAGCTTGAATATGGTAGACGCAATCGCGAACGACACGACTACCGGCAGAAAGTAGACCGTCCGGAATAGGCCGACGCCCCGAAATACGCGGCGGACGAGCAGGGCGAGACCGAGTGCGATTACCGTTTGCAGCGGAATGACGACAGCGGCAAAATAAAACGAGTGGCCCAGACTCTCCAGAAAGGATGAGTCCTCGAACAACTGCCGGTAATTGGCAAGCCCCGCTGGACTTGTATTTGCGGAAATCAAATTATAATTTTGGAAGCTGATGAGAAGCGCGCGCGCCATCGGATAGAAGATAAACAATATGAGCAGCAGCAGCGCGGGCAGAATGAACAGGAACGCCGCTCGCATCTCCTGCTTGTCATAGATCCCCGATTTGTATCCTCTCACGACTGTCCCTCCCCACATAACGAATGAAATAGACAGCACAAAGGGAGACGGAGCTTATGCACCCCCTCTCCCTTCGTGCACCAGCTATGAACGATTACTTTACCTGCGCAATCGCGTTGTCGATCTTATCTACAGCTTTGGCTAATGCATCGTCGATGTTGGCATCGCCAAGACCAACATCCTCAAACAGGAGCCGGACTGCCTCGCTGACCGCCGGGTAAGCAGGCGTGACCGGACGAGGATGAGCAAAGTTGGCGGATTGCTGTACGAAAATGTTCATCGGATACTCCTTCAGTTCTGCGAAGGCTTCCGCTGTGGACAACCGGGCAGGCAGATTTTTCGTATCCTTATACCATTCCTTGGCCCCTTCCACACCGGTAACCCAGTTTAAAAACAACCAAGCTTCTTCAGGATGCTTCGATTTCGCCGTAATAGCCATATTCCAGCTTCCGTTCGGCGTCACCTGCTTCGCTTCTTTCCACAGCGGAGCGACGTCGTAATCTTCGCCAAGTTTGAAGTTCGGGAAATTCGCAGCCAGGCTGCCGAACGCCCACGGTCCGTCAACGTGGATCGCCACTTTGCCGTTAGCGAACGCATCCTGCGGAAGCTCCTTCGGAGCGACCTTCTCGCTGTTATACAGAGACCTCCAGAATTTCAGCGCATTCTTGTTCGCGTCGGAATCCAGAAAGCCCTTCGCTGTCTTCGCATCCGGGCTCAGCACGTCGCCGCCGGCTTGCCATAGAAACGTCATTTCCGAGAACGGAGCGCCTTCATGACCGGCGAAGCCCCATGGCGTCGGATTCCAGCCATATACGCCCTTTGCCGGATCATTCAGCTTCTTGGCCGCATCGAGCACCTGCTCCCACGTCCATGCCTCGTCAGGGTTCTTGGAAGGAAGCGCGATACCCTTCGCCTTGAACATCTTCTTGTTGTAGAACATCGCCAGACTCGCGTCATTATTCGGAGCGGCGTAAATCTTACCGTTATACGTCAAGCTCTCCAGCACCGGCTTCGCAATATCGTCTTTGTTGCCGTCCTTGTTCATGTAATCATCAAGCGGCAGCAGCGCGCCTTGATGTGCGTAAGAAGCCAGCGTCGGCCCGTCAAGCGCCATAATGTCCGGCGGATTTCCGCCCGCGAGCGATGTACGGATTTTTGTCTCGTACTGATCGTTCGGGATCAGCTCCATCTTCACCTTAATGTTCGGATACTTCTCTTCGAAAGAAGCGATTCGCTTCTTCAAGGAATCGGCCTCCGGCGCGAAATCATGCCGCCAGAAGCTCAGCTCCACCGGCTCCGCGTTCGCCGTATCATTCGCATTCACAGCCGTACCTGCATTTGCATTCGTGCTTGCATCGGCGGATGCCGCCGTATTATTCGATGCTTTCCCGCCGTTTGTTTCATTGTCGGAGCCGCAGCCGACCAGGCTCATGCTCACTGCCGCCGTAAGAAGTAGACCCGCAACTTTTTTCATTTGCCCTATGACCCTACCTTTCGTAAACTCTTATGTTATGCTCGCAAGTTCATGTTACCATCGCTGGCCGAGCAGCAGAATTCAATCGTTTAGGTTAATTGCATACAAAATTATCGGGTTGGCGCGCCTATGCTCCGGTTCCTGTATTCATTCGGACTGACCCCATACATTTTCTTGAAGACGCTGCTCAAGTAGCTGGAGTTCGCGAACCCGACCAGCTCCGCAATATCGGCCAGGCGCAAATTCGGATCGGCCAGCAGCTCCTCCGCTTTGCCGATGCGGACCTGGATCAAATAATCGCTGAATGTCGTGCCGATCTGCTTCTTGAACAGCTCGGACAAATACGTTGTATTGATATGAAAGCGGTCTGCCAGCATCGATAGGCTGATTTCGTTCATATATTGCGAATCGATATATTGGCGTACCGTCTCGACGACGGCTGCGCCCCCGCTTGTCCGAGACCGCTTCATTCTTGCGATCGCAAAGGAAGCGAGCTCCTCCAGGTATTCAGCAGCGGCTTGCGGCGTCGTGAACTTCCATTGCGTGATGGGGAAGAGCCAATCCTGCGTTTGCTCCAGCTCAAGCCCGTTCTTCGTTAGCGCCTGATGCAAAATAAAGACGACACGCAGCATGAAGGAATGGATCTCCTGCAAGGAAATGCCACACATCTGCAGCGGAAGCGCAATCGCTTGAACGAACCGTTCCAACTCCCCTTCATCCAGCAGAAGCAGGAGGCGCTTCTCCAGCTCCGGCTGCAGCGGGTCCGAGGTGTTTGCCCCAGGCTTTACCATAATCGTCTGTGTCACTGCTCCAGCCTGGCTCCTGCTCCACTTCACAAAGGAGGAGACGAATGCCTGCCTGACGGCGGTCAATTCACGCACAGCATCCCCGACGGCAATGACCGTCTCTACCCGGAGATGGCCATGCAGCGAAGCATGAATTTGCGCAATAAGCGCCGAAAGCACCCGCTCCTCCTGCTCTTCGGTATCCGTAAATAGCAAATAATGCATCATGTTCGGGTAGCTCGGATGATGAAAGGCAAAGACATGCTCCTCGAACGCATCGTGCTGCGCTATTTCGCGGCATACCATCTGAAAGGCAAGCCGAAGCAGCCCGCGGCTTCCTTCCGCCTCCGCCACCCGTCCCTCCGGAAGCCGCATCTCGACGCACAGAAACCGCAGCCGGACGTTATCCCGGGAGAACGGCTTGAACTGAAGGGTCGCAATATCACTGCGCAGCGGCAGCAGATGATCCTCGCCTTCGTCGCTTATAAGCGCGAGCATCAGCTGCTCTTTGGCCGCGGACATCGATTGCTGCAGCTGCCGCTGCACGTCCCGATGCTCCCACTCTTTCACGATCTCTTCATCCAACTCGCCACGAATCTTCTCGATGATTTCCCTCAGTTCGCTGCGAACGACCGGCTTCAGCAAATAATCGCGGGCTCCGCATTGCAGCGCTGCTTTCACGAAGTGAAAATCGTCGAACCCCGACAATACAATCACTTTCAAGTAAGGGAACTTCGCCGAGGCTCGCTTAAGCAGCTCCAGCCCGCCCATGACCGGCATCTTGATGTCGGTAATCATGAGATGATAGTCGCTCTCGTCCAGCCGATCGAGCGCTTCCTGACCGTTGTTGGCCTCGCCCGCCACTTGAAAGCCAAGGCCGCTCCAATCCATTTTGAGTCTCAATCCCGTGCGAATTTCCTGTTCGTCATCAACGAACAATACGTTGTACATTCACTTCGCCCTCGCTTCTCGGAATCTGTAAAGTAATTTCCGTTCCATGCTCGGGAGAAGAACGAATGCTGACTTTCAAGCGTTCGCCATAATACAGATGGCAGCGCGCAAGGACGTTGCGCAAGCCGATTCTTCTTCCCGAAGCGCCCAATACGTCCGACATTTCCCCTTGCGTCATTTGGGCGTAAATCTCTTGTATCATTTCTTGCGGCATACCAGGGCCATTGTCCGAAATCTGGATCAGCAGATCCTTTCCCTCGCCGCGGACGCCTACGCGTACGAGTGCCGTGCTGGCATTCTCCAGGCTGAATTTAACCGCATTCTCTACAAGCGGCTGAAAAATAAACTTCACGATCGACTCGTTCCCAAGCTCCGTCTCCGCCGAGATGGCAATATCGAGACGATTGCCGAAACGAATGCGCAAAATCGACACATAGTGGCGGATGTAGCGCAGCTCCTCCTTCAGCTGGACCAAATCGTTATCCGTCCGCAACGAGAAGCGAAGCATCTGACCGAGCGATTCCGTCACGTCCACAACATCGTCTGTTCGCCCCTGGGCAGACAAGCTCCCGATCGCTTCGAGCGTATTGTAAAGAAAATGCGGATTAATCTGCATCAGAAGCGCCTTGTACTCCGCATCCTTGCGCCTCATGTTCGCATGAAACTCCGTCTCAATGAGAAACCGCAGCCGCGTAACCATCGCATGGAACACCCGGGTCGCATAGCCGACCTCCGTTCGTTTGCGCGGCATGCGCTCTACAATTTGCCGTTCCGCAGCGGCGAGCTCGCCTCTTTCCGCCAGTTTCATCGACTGGACGAGGAGTGACAACGGATTGGCGATACTTTTGGACAGCCAGTAAGCCGCAGCAATCGTAAGCAAGAGAAGACCGCCTGCTACCGCAAGCATCGTCTGCTGGACGCGTGTCATTTTTTGAAACAGCTCCGACTCGGGTACCTCGCCGATAACGACCCAATCGGAACCGAGGAGCTTCCGGTAGAGCACGAGATGGCGTTTTTTGTAAGGGGTTACAATTATTTTGCCTCCGGAATGCTTATCGGCCTGAATAGCTGGCCATACGGACGAGAAGCCCGACATCTCCGGCGGGAGCGTCTGGTTCAACACCGGCATCCCCTTCGCATCCAGCAAATAGACGCGCCCCGTCTCGCCGAATTTGATCTTCTGCAGCGGCTTCAGAATGTCCTCGGACAGCACGTTCACCTTCAAAATACCGATGTTCTGGAAGGAGCTGAGGTGCACCAGATTGAACAGGAGGCTGTTCACCTGCTCATGCTGCAGCGAGCTTGGCTGGTATTTATCGAGATGGGCCGACGTCCATCGCCGCTCCTCCTGCTTGAAGGCCGTGTACCATTCGCTCTTCATGTAAGAAGCGTCGCGGAAGGTTTGATCGCTGATCCCTACCGCTACCCCGTTACTGTCAAACAGCGTGATGGACGAAATATAAGAATGGTTAAGCGCGATGGAGGACAGAAATTTGCGCAGCTCCGCATCCAGCAGAACCTTCCTGTTCTCCGGGAGGCTCGGGTTCATCTGGCCGCCGATCCATTGCTGGGTAACATCGTTGCTCAATACCTGATTGGCCACGTCTTCCACCTGATTGGTCAACGTGTTCACAAAGGACGCATACTGATCCATCGTTTGGGAGGTCGATTCCTCGATTGAGTTGCCGATCTCCTTATTGGACATTTGCGTAAGCACGAGCACCATCGCCGTAAAGGGAATGATGAGCAGTACGATGAACGTGATGAGCAGCCGCTGCCGCAAAGAATAAAACATGGCCCTTCCCTCCAAAAACGCGCATGGCTCCCCTCAGAACCGCTGAAGGGAGCATCGCATATGGCTTCTGTTTAATTGGTTGCTTCGTTGAATAGCGAATAAAGGTTGTAAATCGACTGCACCGTTTCGATGCGAAGCGCATCGGACTTCGGAGCGAACATTCCTCCGCTCTGCCCGTTCATGAGGCCGAGCGCCGCCGCCTGCGCCACTGCATCCGCGGCCCAATCTGACATATTCGCCGCGTCCTTAAAGGAAATCGGCGAGCCGGACGGTTGCCCGTCTGCGGCAGAAGCTCGCATCTTGTAGTGAAACGCCCGGATCAGCATGACTGCAATTTGCTCTCGCGTAATCGGAGCGTCAGGATCGAAGCTGCCGTTGCCAAAGCCCGTAATGATCCCGGCCTCGCTTGCTGCTGCTACGCTGTCTGCATACCAGCTGTCCGACGCAACGTCTGTAAATGCCGCTTCGTGCTCTGCGTGCAAGTCAAGCAGCCGGGATAGCATCGCAGCGAATTCAGCTCTAGTCGTCTTCGCTTCCGGCGTAAATGCCGTGCTTGACGTTCCTGTAACCAGATGCTGCGCTGTCATCACCTTGAGTGCCGCGTTCCCCCAGTGAGCGGCAGCGACATCCTCATACGTTTTATCGTATTGGAGCAGCGCCACATGCACTAAAGCGCTGCCAGCCCAATTCGCTTGATGGCGGTTCCGGTCAATCGCGCCGGGGATGAACACCCAGGACTTCGCCGCTTCATCATAACGGTACGCGCCAAGCAGGCGGTCATCCACTTGCTTCGGATCATAGTGCAGCGTCAATTGTCCCGGAATGTCGCCGCTGCCTGCTAGTTCGATGATCTTGCCGTCCTTATCCACCGCCGAGAACGCAACGCTTGTCACGCTGCCTACCAGCCGAAGCTGTAAGCCAGGCACGCCCGCTGCATTCGTAAGCGCCGCGCCTTGCTCCGCCGGAAGCGTGCGGATGGAAATGACAAGCTCCGCCCCTTGACCAACTGCTTGCAGCAAGGACTCGGCGGCCGCAAGCGCAGAAGCGTGAATTGTCGCCGTGCCTGCCGTTCCTTGTACGATCAGGTCACCTTTACCCAGCTTCGCGAGCGTATCTCCCGGCAGCAGAAGGCCGTCTTTGCCTGCCGGCAGGCTGATCGTCACTTTGCCCGCCTGCGAGGAATGCCACTGTTCCTCGGAAATCGCGGTCAGGTTATCCGGCAGCGGCTTCGCCGATGCCGTTACAGGCGGAAGGACCGGAGCCGATGCGGTTTGCACGGTCAAGATGAGCGAATTCTCGCTCCAGTTGCCCGCGGCGTCACCGGCTTCAACCTTAAAGCTGTAGGTGCTGCCTGCGCTCAGGCCGGTAACCGGATACTGGCGCGTATCGCCCGCTACCGTTGAAAGCAATCGACCGTCCCGATATACGCGGTATGCTTCCACGCCGGTATCGTCGGCGGCCTCGCTCCATTGCAGCTGCACGCTTGTTTGCGTCACGGCAGATGCCGTAAGCGCCGCACCGTCTTCCCAAGCGGGAGCCGCCAAATCCTCATTCTGCTGCTGCAGCGTCAACGCATGCGCAGTCGGGCCGTTCGTGCTCCAATTGCCCGCTTCATCCTTTGCTTCCACTTTAAAGTCATACGCCGTGTTCGCGGTCAGTCCGGCAAGCTCGTAGTCGGTTACACTTGCCGGAACGGTGGCGATGACCGCGCCGTTTTGATAGATGCGATACTGAGACAAGCCGTTTTCGTCCGCCGCACCGCTCCATTGCAGCTTCATGCCTGCAGACGTGACATCGGATGCGGACAGCGTGCCATTCACCCAGACCGGCAGCTCCGTGTCCCACGGCTGTACCTGCAAATTGTCGTATTCAGCCGTACCCTGGAACGCGAAGAGGCCGAATTGTCCTGAGGCGTATGTGTTGTCGGTGTAATCGATCGCTAGCGCGTCGTCCAAGTACACTTTCATATTAGCGCCTTTCGCGACAACCTGGATATGGTATGTGCGATCCGTCTGTTTCGTAAAACCTGTGTAGCTTGCCAAGACCGCATACGGCCTCTTCGCCAGCTTCAAGCCATCGAAGATGCTGAAGATGACGTCATATCCTTGCGAGCCGCTTCCATTCGTGCGGAAGCTGATGCCCGCCGAGTTGCCGGAGATAAGCTTAACATCCGCGCTGTAGCTGAAGTCCTGGCCTTTCTTATTGAAGATATTCCAAGCGTCAAACCAGCTGTTAGGGGTATCATACTGCACCTTCATGCGATCCCCTGCGTTGCTCCACATACCGCCGTTCGGCGACCAGCCCGTCGTGTCACCATCCTCAAAGTCCTCTGTGAACGTCTCCGTTCCCGCGACGGTGACGTTCGCCGCATTCGAGAGCTGCGTCACGCCGTCCAAAGTTACGGACGCCGTAATTACAGCGGTACCGAACCCTTCCGCTGTAACGGTTCCGCCGGCAGATACAGCCGCGATCGACGGATTGCTGCTTGCATACACAATGTCAGCGGAGGCGAGATCGGCGGCAGTGTCATCCGTCATCGTACCGCTTACGACAGCCTGCATCTCGGCTCCGATGTTAAGCTGATCGGATGCAAGCGTCAGCACGGTTTGTTTCAATATCGGCCTCTCCATATCCTCCGAAACATAGAGTATCGCAGCGTTAGAGTGAACGGTAGTTCCGTGGAGTGTCACGTCCGCGCTAATGCTTGCACTCCCTGCTCCGACAGCCGTAATGTGGCCGTTCTGATCGACCGTTGCCACCGCTTCATCGCTGCTGGCATATACAATCTGCGCTTCGCTAAGATCCGCGGCCTCCTCCGTGTTCAGCTTGCCCGTGAGCTGCACATTCGTCCTTCCGCCTCTCAGCAGTGTCGCGCTATCCAAAGTGGCGGTCACCTGATCCAGCTTAAACGACGTTTCCGCCAGCAGATTATCGAATAGCACCGTGCTTTGGAACGAGAACAGGCCGAACTGGCCGAATGTGTAACCGTAGTCCGTCTCGTTGTAATCGAGCTTCAGCACGCCATCCAGGTAAACCTTGATATTGGCGCCCTTCGCCACAACTTTGACGTGATACGTTTGGTTGTCGGCGAACGACGCAGATGCCGTTTTGAACGCACGATACGGCCTTCCCGCGAGCTTCACGCCATCGTACTTATCTAGAATAAGGTCATAGCCGACTGTGCCCGTTTCATTCGTTCGGAAGCTCAGGCCTGCCGCCGAGCCGCTAACGAACGTCACATCTCCGCTGTAGACGAAGTCGCCGCCTTGCGCGTCTACGATATTCCATGAATCCCATCCCGTCGGCTGCAAATTGTTCACCTGTGCCTTGCCGTCGACGACGCTCCATACGCCAGGCCCATTCTGCGCCCAACCATCCATATTCCCATCGTCGAAGCTGTCCGAGAAGCCTGTAAATTGCGAAGGATCAATGACCGTTACGGATACGGAATTAGGCGAGACTACCGTAATGCCGTTCACCGTCACCGCCATCGTAATCGTCGCCGTTCCGGCTGAGAGCGCGTGAAGCACACTGCGATTCTCCGGATCGCTGTCGGCCGGATCGTACGTTACGCTTGCAACGCTCGGGTCGCTGCTGAAATACTCTATATTCATGCTAGCCGGCATATAGCCGAGGAACCACCACTTATCATCCTGCAGCTTCGCCCAAGGCCATACCTGGGCGATCTGTCCCACGAGCAAAGTCAAGCTCGTCGCGTCGTTCTTGAAGTAGATCTCCGCATGGGACAGCTCCTCCACGTTCAGATGAAGCGTGTTGGACTGCTTCGTCACCCCGTTGATCGTAACAACCGCATATACATCCGCGGAGCCAACCTTGCCTGCCTTCAGCGCCGAGCCGGTGTCCTCCAGCACTTCGGGATCGCTAATGACGTACTGGCGCAGCGCTGGAACATGAGTCACATCCAACGTTTCTCCGTTATCGAACGTCGCGATGACCGGAATTTCTTTCTCCTGAGTCATCAGCAGCGTATTGGTCTTGTAGCTGGAGATCGAGACGCTCTCCAGTGCCGGAATGCTCACGGAAGCTGCGCTGTCCAGCGCAAGCGCGTTATCGAACGCGGCGCTGCCCCGCACGTACAAACCTGCATGCCCGCTGGCATACGTCGAATCGATAATATGGAATACTTTGGTGCCGTCCAGGTAGCCCATCAAAATCGGACCCGATGCTACAACCTTCAACGTATAGGTCCGATTCACATTCACATGCATCGGCTGCTCATAGAGCACCGTGCCGTTTCTATCTGCAAGACGAAGCTCTCCTTCCGTACCCGCTGCCGCATCAAGCACGAAATCATAGCCCTGCGTACCCGTCTCGTCCGTTCGGAACGTCAAACCGGCCGCGCTTGACTGTGCGAGCAACACATCAGAAGAGTAGATCAAATCCTGCTGCACATTAGCATTCAGGAACGAATCGCCGTCCTCACTTTGTCCCTGCAGAACGCCTTGCTCCGTATCAACGGTCCAGCTATCAGCAGCCTGTGACGACCAGCCGCTCCAATCGGCAGCTTGAGAATCGCTTGAAAAGCTCAAGTGCGGAAGATCAGCCTGTACCTCATAGACAGAGGAAGCCGTACCGACATCCCCTTCCACCCATACCCATTTGGAATCCCCGGAAATCTGTTCCTCATACCGGCTTGCATTCAGTTCCGTTCCATCCTCTATAACGGCGTCAATCACGGCGTCTTTCGCAAAAGGACCGAACCGGAACTTCGCTCCCGAAATGGCTTGCTCCGCAGAAATTTCAAGCTTTGCCCGCTCCGGCTTGATATCGTAGTCATACGAAATCTTCGTTTGCGCAATGTCTCCGCCATCCGTGCGATAATGCGCGGACCAGCCGTTGACGTCCACACCGTCCCAGCTGCTTGGTAGGCGGGGCACGATAGCGAGATTGTCCGTTCCTTCGAGCGAATCGTCCAGCCCCGCCATAATACGGACATTTTTTAAGGTCACGATATATTCAACGAGGTTCATATCCTCGTTACTTCCGCCATTGCCGATTTCATTCGGCTCCGCGATGCCGTGATCAGACTTGTTAACCTCACGCACTAGCAGCCACGGCGACGTTTCTTGGACCCCTTCATTGTCGTTTGCAAAATTCAGGTCCGTGCTGTTCCAAATGATGTGCTGCAAGTTTTTCTTAGCCATCTCCATCCGGTCACCCATTAGCATGGACAGCAGCGGCCACCCGCCGCGTTCCGAAAGAACGCCGTAATCGGTCCCAAAGCCGCGATTATGCCCGTAAAGCTTCCAATCCTCCCAGAAGTTCTCCGAATGATAATTTAACGTGTTGTTCGTTACTTCGCGCCAATCCTCAACAGCATGATTACGGGTATCCGCCGGGGCTTTATAGCCGTAGTACAGCTCCTCCTGGCCTCCGACGCCGAACCAGCCAGCATTAATCCACGGTGCATCGCTGCCGTCCGACGCTTCGCCGTTCAGCGAGTAACGCCAAGTATCCTTCTTGATCGTATGTCCCAGCCACGAAATATCGTCATGGGCAATCAGGTTATTGTCGATGCCATCCGCTAACGAATCAGCAGCCGCAAGCCAGCTGGCTTGTTCGGACGTATAGCCCATCTTGCCCGCCGCTTCCGCTCCGGCAAGGAGCACAAAATAAGCAATCGAGTTATTGTAGATCCCGTATCCTTTATTCGTCGTTTCCAGACCCGTTCCTTTAATCAGATGGTACGGATTATTCCCGATCTGTTCCACATAGTAATCCAGTCCGTCCTTCATGATCGGCCAAGCCTTATCCGCGTAATCGCCGGTATAATTGTCGCCTTTGATCAAATACGCGATCGTGGCGAATACGAGGCCGGCAGCTCCGTTGTCGCCGGAGTAATGATTGCCCGCGCTGCGGAAGAGCGACGCCTGCTTCGCTTCGTCCGTGTAGCCCCAGCGCGCCATCTCCAGCATGGCAGGAGCGCTGTCGGCAACCCAATAAAGCAGCGGAAAAATCCCGTTCGGAAGAGACGAGTCGATAAATCCGGTGCTCTTCTCCGTCATCATGTCCATATGGAAAAACATTGTATTATTTACAAGCCGCGTCCAGTTGCGCGCCATTTCGTTCCCTTTAAACACCACTTTCAGCGCATTGTCGGAAGTCGAGCCATCGGTTACTTCGACCAGACTGACGAAGTCATAGGATGCGCCGGGAGCGGCTTGAATTTGAACCGAGTTGGCCCCGTCCTTGATGTAAGACGTGACGTCCCAGTCCGTAATCCGCTCCTTGCTCGCTTCGCGCGTCGTCTCGACCGAGCCGTCGCTCCCCATATCGAAGGTGTGGCTGCCGGCGCCGCCGATCAAGCCCGCGAGCAAATAGTATTTCTTCCCTGCCGCGGGAGCAGGCTGATTCCAATTGAAGGTTAATTTCCCTGTCGAGCTTGCCGTTGTGACGTCCGTAGTCGCGGAGGTCAGCTGAAGCGAATTGGCCGAGCCCTTAAACTCACTTGCCGTGCCTTCATAGTAGCCGGCCTGCCAAACGATAGCCGACGTGTCCCAGACGATATGCTTGATGCGATCCCGCCAGGCGGACGACCGGCCAAGCTCCAGCCAGAACAGATTGACGCCTTCCCCATCCGAAGGATCGGCATCCTCGAACTTCAGCTCCACGTAGCCATCCGCCCACAGTGCCGGATCGTCCAGCGTAAATTCCCATGGCGTCTGTACGCCAAGACCGCTGTTGCCCGTATTCAGCAGTGTCGTGCCTTCGGCTGTCAGCTTTGTTTCGCCGATCGTTTCCATCGAAACATATAAGGGTGCCGGAGTCGAAGGGTCGATCGGAATGCGGTAGGAGAAATACGCATCCCCGTTCGCCACCCGCTTCGTTACCTTCTTATGCCAACCGTAACGTGCGAAACTCTCGACCCCATCGCCCTGGCTTGCGATTTTCGCTTCGGAGCCGAAGTTCTGATTGAGGTAGCGCTCCTTCACGATCGAGCCGACCATGCGGTTGCCCTGTGTGTCCGAATTGCCTGCATCCGCTCCTGCATAGATGCGAATTTGCCCAGGCTGCGGCGAATCGGCAAACGTTCCGGCCGTCTCCGGCTGGGAAGGCTCGCTCGCATACGCAGCGCTGGCGAATACAGGCAGAGCCGAGCTGAATACGATTAGTGCAGTTAGCCACACCGCTATCGTTTTGTTGAATCTTCTGTTCAATCCTGTCACCCCGATTAGGATATATATTTGATAGCTAAAACTTTACCCGATAATGAAAGCGCTTTGAATTTCAAATATTCGGGACTTTCAGTACAATCTTATCGGTTCAGCTTCATATCCAGCGGGGAGCCGTAGGCCAAAAAAGCCGAGCGAAATCAAGGCAGGAGCCTGATTTCACTCGGCTGTTGGAATGTATCCGGACAAAATCCGGGATTCAGCTCGCATAAAGCCTCACAGACAAAACAAAATCCGCGTGTGGTAGGCTGTTACTTGCTGTATGCGGATTTATGTTGGCATTAATCTTCCTCATCATCTACGACGTAAGTGTAATACGATCCGGCCAATTCATCGTGGAATCCCCATCCAATATGACTTGTATCCGTTACAATTGCACTTAGTCTTTCCTTGAAGAGATGCAACAACCCTTCGTTGGTGTCTTGATTGATCTTTTTTAATGCATTGTGATATGTGGAAGCGATACTATTATAGAATGGCTCGTTGATATCCCCATAATCATTGGTAAACCTCACACCCAGTTCAACATAATGAATCATTAATTCGATCGTTCTGGCCTGATTGCCGCTAAGCTTGCCAAATTCAGAGATTGCTTTCTTCGCTTCTGCCAGTTTAAGCTTAGGATAACCTCGATCAGGGTAGAACTGTTGCACAATTTTCTTTTTCGCTTCCTCAAACAACTGATCTTCCGTATTCTCGGGCTCCAGCAGCATATGAATGTACTTCTTAACCTCGGGGTTCGATCGATAACAATCGACTATTATGGATACCAATTCTTCCGTTTTATAGGTTTTTAGCTGTTTCTTCAGCGCTGGAATTGAAAGCTTGCTCATGTTTCTCCGCTCCCTATTAATTTAAATTTACGTTTCTCCTTTACAACTCCATCCCCCTATAACCCATTGCACGATAACCTTTTACTCTTTTCTTGTACATGCTCATCAGCAGAGGTACCTGGATATCGATATAATCATAAATCCGGACCTCTTGCTTATTCGCATGTGATCGGTGCAGCCTGCCCGCATACTGCTGCAGACTACCTTTCCAAGAGATGGGATGGACTAGAAATAACGTATCCAACCTGGCATCGTCGAATCCTTCACCTATCAATTTGCCAGTTGCAATGAAGACCCTCTCTTCCGTATCAGGGATGCTCGCTATCCGCTGCCGCAGCTCCTCTCGCTGCTTTTTCCCCATCCCGCCTCGCAGCACAATCACATTCTTCGCGAAATTATCCAACTTCTTCTCAAAATACTCCACATGTGCTGTCCGCTCCGTGAGCAGAATTGGCGATCTTCCTTCCTCCAAGCACTTCAGAATATCGTCAAAAATAAGTTCGTTCCGCGCTTCATCTTCAATTAACTCCTGATAGATCGTCTGTATTGATGGAGTTGGCGTTTGAATGGATAACTGGAATGTCGTGTACCTCGGCAGCACTTTATGTTCAAATCCTCTAACATAAGCTTGCGACTTCGCATCAATGCGAGTACGAATAGGACCGCACTGCATAAGCACGATAGGTTGCTGTCCATCCTGCCGGGTAGGAGTAGCCGTCAGACCAACAACGTATTTGGCATTTGCCTTCTTCAATACTTGCTCGAAACTAAATGCCGATATATGGTGGCACTCATCAACAATAATTTGGCCATACTCCGTTATATAATCTTTAATCTGGCCTTTATTATTTAAGCTTTGAATGACGGCTATATCGACGATCCCTGTTCGCTTCTCCTTACCGCCTCCAATAATACCAATATCTTGTGGACTCCGATCTAGAAAAGTTGCTAATCTTTCCTTCCACTGATCCATCAATTCTCGCCGATGTACCAGTATCAAAGTATTTACTTTTCTAGAAGCAATTATGGATGCTCCTACCACCGTCTTCCCAAAAGCTGTTGTAGCCGAAAGAATCCCCGTATCATGCGCAAGAATGGACCTGGCTGCAGCATCCTGAAGGATTGAAAGCTGACCAGTAAAATTCACGTCCACTTCTATCCCCTTGTTTCTCTCATCGGTGATTACCAACTCCACGTCATGCTTCTCGAATAGATTAATAACCAATTGCAAACAACCTCTTGGTAAAGCAATATGTTTGGAATAGTCCTCCGTGCAGCTTATTACACGCGGTTTTCCATACGTAGGCAGCCGCATCGCTTGCGTTTTATAAAAGTCAGGATTTTGAAAGGAAGCAAGCCGCCTGATTTGATTCATGAACTTCACCGGTAAGCCATTCTTCTCAACATAAATCATATTCGAATGAACAAGATACACCTTCGGTGGAAGAGGTAAATTAACCAAGACTTCATCCATATCCGGCTGCTGTTTCTCCCATGGTTTGTCTTCGTCCATTGTATCGTCCCATGTACCGACGTTTAAGAGGCTCGAATTTCTAGTCAACTCATGAACGCGATTCTGAACCTCGGCAAGGGTCATTTTACTTAAACCAGACAAGAAGCTCCACTGATCCTCGTACGGAGTAAAGTTCTCGTCTATGAAAACCGTATTTCCGTCTTTGCGGGGACCTCCTTGCAGCGGTAGAGCAATCAAATTGCCGAACCCACCTCTTGGCAGCGTATCCTGATTGGGAAATAACCTGTCGTATGAATCCAAACCAAGCTCATATCTTGTTTCCATCGTTCTCGTTAAAAGCGCACAACCGAATTTTCGAGCCAAACTGGCTTCAATGGACTGGTCGAAGAATATCCAAATATGCCCTCCGTTCCCTGAACGGGAACGTTCCAAGGCAGCCGGCACCTTAGATTGTCTGCATGTATCCATGACAGCAGCAGCGTCCTGCTTCCAATTGTGCTTATCGAAATCGATAGCGAGAAACCAGCACTTTTCATCTTCAAGCATGGGGTAAATTCCGATCGTCCTATTAAACTTGGCATCGAGGTGATTAGAAATAGTCTCATCAGTTACAGGAATAAACTCTCTATGCGAGCAGTCCGAACATTTAATCTGAGGCTTCTTACATACAAAAGTCCACTCGTTCTGACAAGCAGGTGAGTATCCTGACTTACCCGCCTTGTTCTCCCATCTGTTTGGGTATAAGTCATCACGGCCTCGAAATAAGCTGCGAAATAATTGAATCTTCTCCATCGGAGTTGAGTAGTTGTGGACACTTCCCTTGATAGGTTCTATATTAGCCTCAGGAACTTTTACTACGGAAGTATCGGTGTATATAGAAATTTGACTCGCATTAATCAACCCTGAATTGTCCTTAGACATCTCTTCAATTTGTTGCTTTAATTGGCGATTCTCAAGACTCAATCGTTCGACCTCTCTCAATGCCATCTCAAGCTTTATTTCCAGATCCTTCATAGTTCCTCCGGTGCATGAGCGTTAATATGACCAGTTTATCATATGAAGAATGACGACTATAACAAGAAAAACCGTCCATTCACTAAGTTAGTGATAAACGGTTAGTCATAGTAGCTATAGCTACATCGTGGATAAAGCCACGCGGAAAGGAATAGCTCGGCTTTCATAACTCCCTCAGCAACAGCAGGGTCCTGTTGCATGAACTGGCGAGCTTCTCTCTCGCCTGTTGCTTTGAAGATGACAATCCCGAACGTCGTCTCATCCAGCGGCGACGTTCTTCCCGCCATAATCAGCGTGCCTTGCTCCAGGTGTTGCTTGAGGTATTGGAGTGCTTGCTTACAACAGCGTTATGGTCTTCGGTCCAGTTCGCTTCGTTGTGTAGAAGAGGGATTAGGCGGAGTGTGTAGATGTATTGTTGGTTTATATGAACAGTCCTTTACTTAGATTAAATTTATAACTTTAGCGCACCGTGGAGGAATTAAGCTAGGATACTTTAAGCCCTGATAGGATGAATCTGTAAAAAAGCCAGTAATTCCTCTAGCTGGGTGCCTAACAAACAGTCTCCTGCCATCACCTAACGTCAAACTCCAATTGTCAGGCATCATGAACCTCAATCAGGTAGATATGATCTTGACTTTTCGCACTTCCTCCAACTGTTCTGGTGTAAAGCCATGGGATTCTGACAATGCGTAGAGCAACTCTAGGACATCTGCCAGTTCTTCGAGTGCTTCAACATCCGACTTTGCGGATAAGTACTCCTCTGTCTCTTCGTTCAACTTAACTCGGAGTTCCTTCCGATACTCTTCTTCATCCAATTTACGTATCGACATCGTACTCCCATTGTTGCTGATAATTTCCGGAATGAGATCCCGGACAAGTTTATTATAAATTGGCATGTTATTAGCTCCTGGCTATACTTTTGAGTTCATTTCAATGTTATTTCATTTCGAATCGTACAGTTTTTGAAAACAACTGGGATAATCCATACATATCATTTGCTTCACAGGAAAAATTTTGTTTAGTTCTCTATTATTTCTAGCTATTTAAGAGAGTTAACTACTTAATCGGTACGACTATTCAGCGCTCCTCCTTAACTCCTTAGATATAACGACCTAAATAAAGAGCAATGCCTTGTGGCATCGCTCAAATATGTTCCTATCTATCTGTCCATATTAAATAAAGTTCTGTTATTTTATCCCCTTTAAACCCGCATTCCACCGTTACTCGATTAAATAATGTTCTGCTAAAAATCCGTGATTTCCCCCTTTTTCTCCTCACCTTTTTTATCACAACTTTATTTGAGTTTGAATAATGTCTTGATAAAAAAATCGGGGAAAGGCTTATGGGATAAGGGTTTTCCCTTTTTCCACTTGTCCTTTCCCCTTGTTTATCACGAGTTTATTTAATTTTTAGCAGGACTTTATTTGATATGGCAAGACTTTATTTATTGTTCACACTATCATAAATTAACAATACTACCGATTCCACATGCACCGTATGCGGGAACATGTGGGAGTTGTTTGAATACTGTGTTAGTTAGATAAGACCCTTGATTTATAAGGGTTTTATCCAACTCGTATTGTTCGATTTGTTTGAGTTTTATTGGTTATTGACGATGTTCGTCAACAAGTCGTCAACAAAAAACGAAAGTTTAAAAAGTGCTCGAGAAAAAGTTGAACCTTTACAAATTCATGTTTAAGAGGCAAGCAATAATTAGGAAGTACTTACTTCATTTAAATTAGTTGATCCTTTAATCTAACGGTCTAATACAGATTGATAATCTTTTGCACTGTTATTTATAAGTTTATCAATCCAACCCTAGAAACAAACGAACTCAGTTTATTTTTTATTTCAGTTAGAATGAGTTCTCTGAAATGTAAAAGCTTATCTTCATTCTTCAAATCGATTTGGGATTCGCTTTGTACAAAATGAAAATTAAAAACCATTTTAACGATTCTACCTTCAATTAGAATATTGGGAGTGCAATAAATGTCATCAGTTTCATTTATGTACAAGAAATTGGAGTCCTCTACCATCATTCCGTATAATGATCGCACTCTCTTTAGCTTAGTTTGTGCATAATCGCATGCTGAAGAAATGTCTAACTTTATTAATGTATTTTTCTCAGAATTAATACTCTCCGAATTTTTAAATATTGAGCTGCTCATTTCAGCAAACGATGTACCATTCTCAATCTTGTATAAGCCCCCTGGCTTACTAGCCTCTTCTTTAATAGCACTTTCGCAAAGTAATTTAAAATTACTATGGCCCGTCATAGTCAAATATTTGTTATGTAACTTTATGAGTATCTCATTATCTGTATGAGTTGAAATATCCGAAACTGATTTAAAAGATATATGATCAGCAGAGCCACTTTTCTTCACAACAAATTTGCTTTTCTTAGTAATTGAATACTCATCTTGACCAAACATTTCCTTTATAGCAGGTTCTTTAATAAATATATAATCTTCTTCATTTATTTCGAGCTGAACTAACTGATTCCAAAGAGCGTCAGGCAACATGTAATTTAATGTTGAAAATGCATTAGTTATGTAGGCTTTAGCTGTTTCACCCAGAGACTTTCCAGCATTGGCTGCCGCCAAATGCTGAATCAGTGTTTTTATATTATTATCCCAGTGAGCATCAAGTTCGGAAAGCAATGAAATCTCATTCACAAGGTTTTGGGTTGATTTATTCACCAAATCTTCCCACATCAATAGAGCTGCTAAAGAATTCATTCCCTTCAGTTTTTCATCTAAATGTTGAAGCAATCTATCAATTATATCATCTTTAAAATCGACCCGCTCAGAAGTCTCTAACCCCTGGTTTTGTAATATTTGTAACACGTGTTCCTTAATTTCGGTATTTTTGTTATCTTCTAGTGTAGCTGCTATTTCCTCGTATATTTCATTTTTTTCAATAATTCGCTCAATAAATTGGTTTTTTTCTATATTTGTTATTAAAAAAGGTCTGGGCACATCAGTATGATTTTCTAGCTCCATTTTAAAGTCTGTAAAATATTCATTCGTGTGCTTACTCCAAACACAAAGAATGTAAGGTCCATTGTTAATACTTATTGAGTGTTTCATTAATGTAAATAAATGACTTACTATTGACCTAGAATCTGTAACATAAGAAAATCGCATATCAAGAAAAACTAGTCGAACTCCTTCGAGTGGTTTTAATGGTTTTGAATGGACCTTCCCGTCCCAATATAATGTATAGATTTCTCTCTTTGATAAAGATTGCATTATTGGTAAGGCTTCTTCAATTCTATCGTCAATGATTAATACTTTGTTAAAAAATGATGCTTCCAAAATCACTTAGCCTCCTTAAAAGATAGTGCGATAATAGCGCCTTGTTTATACTCGGTAGGTAAATGTATGTCATTAAAATCTGGAAAAAACAGGTTGCCCCCATGTTGCTTCATAATTTCGCTAGCCAAATGAAGCCCTAATCCCATTCCGCCTGGCCTATCAGTTATAAATGGTTTTGTTATTATTTCTGTAGGTATAGTGAAGCCTTTCCCATTATCAGCTATAATCACGCTTATATATCCCGAGATATCTTTAGTTATATCAATATATATCTTTTTATTAGGAACTTTTGCATAATGTAGCCACCAAATCGAATTATCAATAATATTTATAATAGTACTTGCTAAAAGACTCTCATTACCCTTAACTTTTTCATTTATATTGAGGTATGACTTATCAATCTCAACTTCATGTGCTGAAAGTCTAAAATCAACCATATAGAGGGATTGATCGATCATTTTCTTTAAATCAAATGATTTTATTGATTTAGATTTAACGACAGAAGCATAACCGTCAGTTAAATTCCCTAATCTTTTGACAAGGGATTTTACATGGTCAGAAGTTTTCTCTGAATTTATAACGTATTCAAGCTCTGCAAGTATTTTTTCTATTTCATGCAAAACCACGCTCATACTCAATCCTGCACTTGAACTCTTTTGATAAATTTCTGTAATATGCTTATAATCCCTCTCAATATTTTCTAAACATCCGTAAATCTCTTTCTTCACCGCATTATCTTGAATTTTATTGTTAATTTTTTCTTTTAAAGTCGCAATTTCAGCCATAACTGGCTCCGATTTAGATGTTACCCCATAATACTTTCTTAAATATTGTTTATCTTTTGCTCTGTCTCTTTCAAATTTCTGAACCGCAAAAGTAACAGCATCCCGAAAGGTTCTGTAGGCAGTGTCCTCAATGAAACCTTCTCGATTAGTTTTTTCTCGCAGATCCGAACTTTTATCCCTGTTTACATTGACACTACCTAAGACAAGGTTAGCACTTATTTTATCTCCGGGAGCATTTACGCGACTAGATTCCAGACCTAGCCAATCGTTTTCACCGGACGTATAAATTTTAATGTTATCTCTATAGACAAATATCCCACCATTTGAGCCCATGTATTTTTTCAATCCACTTAAATCCCGGTCACCTAATTTATATATTGAAGAATCTAAGTCAAAGCTAAGTAACTCAATCTCAACATCACCAATGTTATATTGGGATATATCGATAGGTGCGAGTTCCTTCCTTCTCTTCCCTTTTTCGGTTACTACTCTCTGTTCAAGTACCATATCAATTTCTTCAATCTTATCAATTCTTTTCTCAAGTTTAGAAAGCGAATTCCAAGGTATAAACTCATATTTATAATCTCTGATTTTATTACCAGAAAGCTTCATACTAGCTTTGAATAAGGCATAGTCTTTTATTTCTTCAAATTTCAACAATCCTTTTAGCCAATCTTCTTTATCAACTCTGAAATCAATACTAAAAGAATCTAGAGCTTTAAATGGCGAATTCAATGATGTAATTGAACGTTGTAAATCTCTGGTTTTGCCCCGTGTCCAAGTACCCTTAAGTTTTTCAATAATAATCTTTGTCCCTTTTGGACTATTGTTTATATATTTGATTGTCGGCTTTCTTTCGATAATATTTATCGGAACATCTGAAAGATACTTGCTTGAATTAAATTTCTCCCAATCAATATGTAAAAAGACCTCATTATTTCCCTCTGAACGGGTAATCAAAGTAATTTTGTTTCCTAATTTATGAACACCAAATCTTCCTATTCCTTTTTCCCCCATAGGAAGTCTATTAAGTTTACTTTTCAACTTTTTTCCTAACATTTCCTTAAGTTTCTCTTCTTTAAAGTCAGTCCCAGGTTCCATCCAACAATTCTTTACAATTTCTAAAGACATTCCATCACCATCATCTTCGATAACAATCCTTGAAAGATTAGGTTCATCTAAATTTTCTATAGAAATCCTCACATTTTTGGCATCTGCGTCATATGAGTTTTTAATTAATTCTAATACGGCAATATTTTCATCTTTTATTAGTTGTTCTCCTAATTGGGACATTAATCTAGCTCTCGGCTTAAATGCTACTGCTTCCATTTATGGTCTACACCTACCTTTTCAGATACTCATTAAATTCATAATTCGACATAAGGGACTATTTACCTGCACCTAGTTTATTGAAGATCCTGATATCCGATTCTTAAATAATTAACCTTGTATTTCAATCAACCATATAACCACTTCTTAAAGGGCAATTGAATCAACCAAATTTGAATACTTTATTTAAGTAAACAATATATTGGACAGTAACTACTTATTAAAAAAGCTATCCTTTTTTTCATCAAAAGGATAGCTCTATTTGCCGATCTAATTTATTCTCTAACATCTGCTTAATTTTTTCGGCGATTTTCTCTGCCATCAAAGGCGGGACTGCATTTCCAATTTGTGTAAAAGTCGCAGTCCTTGGTCCTTCAAAAAAAAAGTTATCAGGGAACGACTGAATTCTTGCCGCTTCTCGTACAGATAAAGAACGTAACTGTTTAATATCTGGATGAATGTAATAATGGCCGTCCTTCGCAATATGTGCAACCATAGTATGAGAATAATTCAAGTCCATGGCTACAACCTTAAAACGATCCAAAAATGCGGTAATATTTTTATGAGTTCTATTTTCCTCTGGAATATCCGTGTATTTCAAACGCTTTTTCTCAATATCCCATTTATCTATTGCTAGCCTGTAAATTCCTCTGTCATGTTCATTATGAACCCTACTAATATGCTGTACTAAAATGTCGTCATCCGATCGGATACCGTATTTTGTAAGATACTCGGAAGGTGGCGTAGCATAAAGATAGTCCTTTGTCTCTCCGGGTTGAAGTGCAGGCACATCATTAAGAATATCTGAGACTAAGTATTTATGATTACTTTCACCAAACTCTGGGTAGAAAAAATCAGTCCCCTTCACCCACCCAATCAATATAACACGACGTCTTTTTTGTAAGACTCCAAACATGCTTGCATCAAGAATTCGCGCTTCAATATTGTATCCAGCCTCATCCATAATCCTTTTTACATCTTCGAATAACATTCCCTTTCCCGCGGTCAGAATACCAGGTACGTTTTCGAAAACAAACAACTTGGGTTTGTACTTCTCTAAAAATTTCACATACTGCTGATATAAATAATTTCTAGGATCGTGCTCTTTATTATAAGGATCTCGCGCTCGACCAACTAATGAATAAGCCTGGCAAGGGGGGCCCCCAATTAGAACATCTACAGCTGAGTTTTCTTTATTTTCGAGACTTTCGTCAATGGTTTGGAATAATTCATCAATACTCTGATTAGAAATTTCTCTATTCAATACAGTTTTTAATACCTTAGAATCTACTTCCTGATAGAGTTCATCTCTGCTAATTAGATTTTCAAGGTATCTATGATATACGTCTAATCTGCCGTTTTTTTTAAGATAGTGATATGCTGCACGTGTTTTAAGAGTCTGAGCAGCGTAAGCATCCATCTCAATATGGGCCACCGGTTCAAAACCTTGACGTATAAATCCTTCTGATAAACCACCGGCACCTGCAAATAAATCGATAAAATTCATAGACAATACTCCCGAAATCAATATTATAACTCATTATACCAGGTTAGGAGACAAATATAAACACTACGAAGTAATTCGCTGATCATCCAAGAAAAATCCAAGCATATCTAAATCAGCTAATATTTTTTCAGCATGTATCGCTTGTTTAATAGAAGGCGTAGTTCCTTGCTTAGCTATTTTCCCCAAACTAAAGGCGAGACTTCTCTGCCAAGGGAGCAAGCTATTAGTTTCTTTACTCCAAGCCGCTATATCAAACCATATTTGTGAATCAATTTTTTTGATCTTATCAATCAGCCTTAAATGCTCACTTTTATCATCACTTATCTCTGTCTGTTCAACTTCAACCAATTCTTCGAAGAGTTCGGCAGAAAGTTTAATCTCGTGTTTTTTAAAGCCATCCCAACACTCGGCCTTCTTACACCATTCGGTTACGTTTCCATTTCCAGGGGCATTAATTATGTGACGATGAGCATACCCAGAAATTTGAATAATCGCCCTCTCTAGCGCAGGTGAAATATCTTGTTCTCTCCAAATTCTATCAAGGTTTATCCTTTTTTGAGTGGCATGGGTTAACCACGCCAAAGTATAGGTTACAATATTTGCTCTATATCCTCCATACCTCTGTTCATGAACGAGTTTCTCAGTTTTATGAAATAATATTGCCTTGGCAACAAGCCTTTCAAAATATCTTTGATCTGGAAGAGAAGAGACCGATTCTTCGCTATTAATAACAGTAAACTCATTAAAGTTTTTTTGGGCGCCTCTGCTCACAAAATAAGGTAACTGATTCCAAGTATTCTCAAATTTAGCTAAATCAGTTTTAGTAAACAACTGACTTTTGGGGTGAGTAAAATCAAACTGCTTCTTTTGTGCTGCAGTAGAGGCACGACCTTTCTCATCCAAGTACTGACCTCTGGCTCTCTCATAGAACCATCTAGTCTGTCTCTGCAAGCCATTTTTCGCGGGTGCCCAAATCGTCCTTGAAAGTTCTTCAACTTTGCGATGAAAAGGATCGTTCGCTGAAAAATCAGCTGTTTGAATTTTATTTTGATTATTCGCATATTCAGAAATACGAGGGACAATTTCGTCAATTTTACTTGAGTCTAATATTACGGTCAGTTTAACTTGTACATACAAATCATTCATATCTGCCTTGTCTTTTTTAAAAGCATGATAAATTGAGGCGGTGGTTTGACCGCCATTTACAATCTGGAGATCCTTTACAGCTTTCATGGCTATTGTCCCATTATCTAAATTTATCAATTCGATGTTCTCGGCAACAGCAGAAAGGCCGTTATTGTATGCTAAGAACATGTGTGGTTCAAATCGGATAGTGGAACGAATTCCTTTATTGACATTGCCTCTTGCCTGCAGGAAAGACCTCACATTGCGTTCCAACAGTCTGGGACCAAATTGGCCGTAAATACTCACAAGAACCTGTCCGGGAAATATAGCTAAATATGTCATATAGTCCGGATTTTCTTCGGGCATGGGCAAGCAAGGAATTGCTTGCCCGTGCTCAGCGAAATCGATTTCTATCGCTTCCCGTTTCTGTCCGGAACTCCATGAACGATATAGCCTCTCAATATCCCACACCTGTATCTGTATCGGGATGCCATTTACCGAAGGCTCTTCCAAAACAACTGACTTTGCTAATCCATCTGTTATGTATACAATTTTCAATTCTGTTAATGTTTCTTTGCTCTCAAATAGTTGTAATGCTAAATCAAATACAGGTGATGCTTCCTCTAGTGAAGTATGCAAACCAGACAAAGCTTTTTTAAAAAAATTTATACCCCTTTTGGTTGCAGCCTCCACATCACTTTTACGTACTGATTCAGGGGGACATGCCGCAGTGTAATTTGCCATAAAAAGAACCATTTGGTCAAGCTCTTCAGAAAAGCTATAACCATTAATCTGCATGCCTCTTCCACGGTAAGAGCAGACATCACTGTCTTCAATTTCATCGAATTCAGATAAGTAGTCCATAAATAGTCTCGTAAACTGGTCCTCACGGAAATTCTCTTCGCCGTCCATTTCCGATAAGCTAATAATCTCTTGTTGAAAGTCTTGTGCGAACTCTAACAAATTATTACCCATAGGAAGCAGCATCCCCTATCATGCTCAGCACAGCATTTTCTTGCACCAAGTAATGTTTACATTCAGATATCATAATCGAGTACTTGACGTCTCCAACACCTTCAATTAGGTCATTTTCTACGATCCTCGGGAAGCCTTCAGTTACCTTAAAAAGATTGTATTCCCTAATGCTATAAACCGGAACTTTATAACGCTCAGAATGTATATCCAAATAGCCTGATTCAAACAATTTATCCTCAAATAGTTCTGTCACTAGAGGGGCATTATCAATTTTTTCTCTAATAACTTGAATAATTTGATTCAGGGAGAACCCTAGACCGGATTGATTATCCAAGGAAAAATGGCATAAATACAATTCTCCAGACTGACTATTATCTAATTGCCTTTCGCTTGAAATATATACTTTCTGGTGCTGTTTACTTATTGAAGTCTTCACTTCTAAAGCGCAAGTCTGAAATATGAAGTCATGAACGGTTCTTTCCGGACCTCTCCAAGACCTGATGACAGTATGACTGTTTACTCCAAATTCAATTAAACGATTCAGGAAATAAAGTTCACCAAAGAGCCCCCTCTGGGCTTCTTCTCCAAGCCCCTCAAAGTGGAACCTCTCCAAAAATTTTTGCCACCTTAAAAGCCTCGAGATAACAATTTCTACTGAGCGCTCAGTGTCCTGTGGACCAAGATGCCCCAAGATATCTTTTATTAATGATACAAACAAATCATGAAACTGCGTTTTTTTAACAATAATGAAAAGCGAAAGATAATTCTCCTGTTCATCTCCCAGATACCGAATGCTTGCCTCAAAACCGTTTGTTTGAGGCAATGCGCCTAAATTTCGTAATACTTTATACGGAGCTTCGAACACAAATAATCGTTTTCCAGTTTCAATCTCAACACCCAGGAAAAGATTATTTTTCCATTGAGGCATAATAAGTCTCTTAATTATGCCATTTCTTCCGTCTCCTGCTTCAATAGATTCTTCTATCTGTCGCCAAACAGACTCAATATTGCTCTTCATCGTCGCCATATACATTTCTCCAATAAGTGGTATCAACAAGGTATTCAATCTGTACTGACTTATGGCTTTTCGGAAAACTAATGGAATAACCGATTATGGGTTTTTCAGAATCTGGGTAAGGAGCACGCAGAGGATAAAGCAATAACAGTCCTTTTTGCTTAGACCTAACAGCTCTTATATATGGTCCACTCGGCTCCATCGGTTCTTCCATCCCTCTTCTTTTCGGATTGTTCCTCCAAGCTGTAATGGTCATTTCTAAAGCAGAGGTTATTTCTGATTCATCTAAATCATACTTGTATTCATCAACAGGACTGAGCAATCTGCCTTTTGGTAACATCCATTTTTTTGAATCTTTCTCACTATCGTCTCTTCTTTCTATAAGTCCAACGTCTAAACCTGCTATTTTATCCTTCGTTCCTCTTCTGCTGGATATTAATATCACAGTCCATTCCTTAAGCTCATCTTCAAGTAATAACTTTTGGATATATTTGCATAAAGTTGATGGTTCAGCTTTTCGGGACAAGGGATGCGTCCTATATCCTTCAAGCAATTCAATTATTCTTTTACCTGTAATTCCCGTCCACCGCCATGAGCCATCAATAGGTTCTGGTGTACTTAATTGGGAAAGCCAACTGTTTACGTGCGAATAATTTTTCTCCGCAATATCTTTGTTCTTGTGGAATACTACCGTCTCACTAATCCCCCCTGAAAATGAAACTGCCATTTTTGTTCCATGTTTCAATTTGTTTGAGGCAGTGATTTGCAATCCATCAGGATGAGTACGAACCCTAAGACCATAATCCATAGGGGTTCCTCCCGTAGCTGCCATGTAATCAAATTCCTTGCGAAGCTCTTCATTAGCCATAGCTATATGTTTATACCAGCCTATAAGCTCCTCGCTGGTATAAAGTCGGCATAAGTCCAAATATCCTGGCCTGTATCCAAACCATCTTCCCATCTGCATTAGGGTGTCGTACATTTTAGATGCACGTAGATAATAACTTACACTTAAGCCTTCCAAAGTAATACCGCGGGATAATTTGTCACCACCAATAGCGATAACACTCATACCGTTCGGGTGGTCCTTATAGTCTAAAACATCTTTTGCAGAACCGTTTATGGCTTTAATTTGAATTTTCGCCGCGGCGTCATATAGATGCTGTTCAACCTTTTCCCACTCTAAGTTTGTTATTTGGGGATCATCCACAACTTTCTGAATTTCAACTGTTGCATTCGAAAAATCTTCTTCCCAGATTTGTTTTAGTTCATCAATTATTGGGTTTGTGGAATTCCCGGAACCAAACTCTAATAGATTTTGAACTCTTGTCAGTTCTTGAAGAACAAGATCCTTTATCAATCCCTGAACAACCGTAAAGCGTGTGATATGAATTAGCATCGACTTATGGTCAGTATTTTGCCCTCTTGCCATCCTTGCTGCACATGAAATAACAAATACTTTAATTGCTTTTTTAAGTGTAGGTGGGAGTGATTTTACAGGAAAATCTTTTTTATGCCGATCCGGGATATGAAGTTCATAATCATCAACTTCCTCAACAATGGGTAGCCCCGGATGTTCATCTAATCCGAGCTCTCCATTATCGTCTAATCCAAATACCTGCACTGGACCTATGTAGTTAGAGGGAGCCGGCAGATTAATGATAAAACTCCGAGGGAAGAGGTCCTCCCCGTATTTTTTTACATTTCCACTGTCGTCCGGTGGATATATAAATATATTAGCAAATGGTGTTGCAGTGTAGCCTACATAAGAACTTTTTTGAAAGGTTTTTAAAAGCTGTCTAATTAATCGGTTTATTGTGGTGGGATCGGTATTTTCCAGTATTGTTCCGTTCTCATCTCTTTTAGCTTGCTTTCCATCGACTGAAGCATTATCAGCTTCATCATCTATAACCAACAACGGAATATTATCGCGCGTTATCTCTCCCGTTTCGGGATCAACCCTTCCGTCACTTTGAATCCATCGTAAAAGATTCTGAAGCACCGAAGCATTCTTTTTTACTACTAATATAACCGGGTCACCACCCAACATAAATCCAACATTTCTGGCAATTTGGGTTCGGTAATCCCCGTCTTCGGCACTGCTAGTTAATGAATGAATAACCAAATCACCATGTTCAACAAGTTTGCCAACACCGACTTTTCTGTTAGAATTGCTGTATTGCCTACTCAACCGCGTATCATAGCCGAGAAAATCCTCGTCTAGTCGGAGCTGTGTTTGACTACGCAAATCATTATGTATTCCCGCCATAACAATGATAAGTTTATATCCCGCATCAGCAGCCTTACATATGAGTCCTGTATAGTTAAGGGTTTTACCGGACTGCACATAACCTACCACCATGCCTCTTCTGTCCCACTCCCCCTGTCTTTTAGGATCTTCCAAGCTGCCTAAAATATTATCTGTGAGTCCGTGAAGTTTAGAGATAACAATAGAAGGATATGATTTGACATCTTCTAAATAATGTCTATATCGATTCCAAAACCCCCAAGTTATCTCACTTTTTCGATCAGGTAACCAAACAATATGATCGCGATCGTCTCTGAGTTGAGTTTCATTTGCAACATACACATTATTAATACTTAATAAATCCCGATATAATCTTTCTTCATCAATAATTTGATCTGGATAAAGTACATGTAACATTGCCAATACAGGTTGTATTGAGTTTTTAATAATATCCGATGTAACAATATCGTATTGCCTTAATATTACCATGACATGGCTTTTGGCAACGTCCAATAAATTCATGTATTCTCCTCCTCAAATTCTTCGCAACGGGCTATAACGTATTCCTTATACAAATCAAATGGCTCCATTGCTAACAATCTTTTTTTTATATCATTTATCGTCAAACCTTGATTTAATAACGCCTTAATGCTATTTTCCAATGCTGCATTTAACTCTTTGGGTGGCTCATCTTCAAAAGGGCCTTTTATATTATCTGATTGCTCCGAATAGTTAAGTAGAATCATTGGGATTGGAATTGTCTCCTCCAGCATTCTTAGTAATGATTCTAATACCTGGTTTTCATTATTGCTTTTACTACATTCGCGAATTAATGGATGTTCACGATTTATCTTATAAGATACCTTGCCATGCTTTAAACTCTGTTTCCATAAATATATAAATTCTGTACTAGTCGTACGCGAGACAACTTTCCCTCGGTGCCTGTATATATTTGAAGCTCTTTCTCGAGTCAGCTTAGCTATCCTCTTAAGATCTTGCCTAATATTTTGAGGGGGACGTGCTTTCGATTTCTTAACATCTATTGACCATTCTTGATCAAGGCTATTAGGTATATCAATCTGGATCCGAGCTAGTTTATAATGTTCTTCCATTTGAAAACCAAGTCCCAGCCAATCGCCTGCTACTAGCATTCGCTTATTACGATACACATAGAAGCCTTGATGTGCATTCCATCCCTTTGTACCTGCACCATTTAAATGATCTTCTTGCGATATTTTTGAATGATGTGGTAGTATATATGGTCTTACCTCTATTCGTTTGCCATTTACAAATAACGGTTCAACAGTTAGTAATTCCGTCGCCTTCTGATCGATGAGAAATGGATTCCATGGGGACACCAGCTTGCCGTTAAACCAAATTTTTAGTGGATTGGGACCTTCCAAATATCTATGGAATACCATCGCCAAATGCTTCTTTACGAGAGCAGCTTTCTCTAGAAAATGGTCATGAGCCCGATCATCATCAACTACAGCTTCTTCATCCACAACCCTGTCAAGTTTATCCCAAACAACAAGTGTACCTTGCTCTATTCCCTCAAAAGATTCTGACTCTAAATTATTAGATCCCTTTTTCAACAAACGCCACTGCCCACAATTTGAAATATAATCCAAATCCCAACATCTTACTGATATATCTCTTTCCTTCATTTTTGAAGCTACGGTCAATTGTTTGCATTGCGAGAAAGTAGCAGTCTTTAACCCCAGTCCAAATCTCCCCAAGTCATTTGCCGGTCTTGGTAATAACGGATTTTTTGATCCAAGTATCATTGCCTTAACGAGTTCCTCTTGTGTCATCCCTATCCCGTCGTCCTTGATAGAAATCCAAGAAAAAGCTCCGTCCCAAAAAAAGTTCACCCAAACATTTTTAGCTCGGGCTGTAATGCTATTATCAATCAAATCTGCCAAAGCCGTAGCCAAATCATAACCAAACGACCTTATGGAATGAATTAGTGAATCAGCTTTCGGTTCGGCAATGTCATATTCTATATCACTTTGGGTTTCTGCCACCGCTATCGCCTCACTTCATTTTCATATTTATATCAAATGAAATTCGACATATTCCCTAGGTCTTCCTTCCTTAATACATTTTTAGGGAGCATTGTATAAGAATAATATTACCCGACATACAAGGTTGGACATTTGGGGAAATATCTTGATATTGAGGGCAATAAGTAATGGTTTTGATTTCGGGCCTAGACTATCATAAGTGCAGAATTAATAGAAGAAGTAATAGAGCCTCTAGTGCTTAAGGATTATATATGAAGACCCCATCATTACTGAAGGGGTCCTTGTTTCTGCTCTTTACGCTCAAAATGATGATGCAGCCTATAAAGGCAAATTTCTTTTGTCCAGCGATACAGGATAGACCGATGCTCATAAGCGGGCTCAATCTTTAGACTAAACACCCCATCCTCGAAGCGGGTCATACTCCCTTTAGCCGAACCCCACTTCGTCATAGGCATGCGTTCAATAAGCTGGCTAACTCCGGTCTCATTATATTCCCAGAGCCGTTTTGAGTCCTTGTCGGAGAAATCGATTCGTCTACGGTACTCCTTTCCCATAAGGTAACCGTGAAAGAACGCTGCTACCTCCTTAGCGGTAACGGACTCCGCCCAATGCTCCGGTCCCCGTTCGAGCATATAAAGGAGAACAATCATTTTATAGCTCTTGGTCATGACCGTCTTTTCAACATCACGGACCCAAGCTTCATATAGATAATATACTTCCTCTTCTTCCTTCGTTAAGCATTCGGCCCATTGAAGAAAACCAACGTAAGAACCGAACTCATTCCGATACTCCCAGCTGTTGGATCTGCCGTACAGGTGAAGCTCTAGATAAGTAGGAATTCGCCCGAGCTCATTCTTTAGATCAAGGAAAGAACGATGCAAACGCTCGCGATGCGGCAGCTTCTTACGGCTTAATTCATCGAGCAGGTTAATAACTGCCGTCTCCAGATGAAGCTCACATCCGACCGGTACCGATGGAATAACAGATTCCTTTGCTGTCCACTTTGCTTCCCCTTCACTTGCAAATAATCGAAGCTTCACATCTGCATTTCTGTAATTTCCAATTAAATCAATGATAGTACAATGTGACTTCTGCTCTAATAGTCGCAACCCCCGGCCAACCTGCTGTGTGAAAACCGTTAAAGATTCCGTTGGCCGAACAAATAGCAAGGTATCTACACTAGGTATATCTACACCCTCATTAAATAAATCGACGGTAAATATAACCTCTAAATCCCCTCTGGCTAGTCGTGCAATCGTCTCTTCCCTTGTAATTCCTGCTGTCCCAGAGTGAAGACTGACCGCTGATACTCCCTTATCTTCAAAATAGCTCGCCAAAAAATCCGCCTGCCGAATGGACGAGCAAAAACCGATCGTTCTAGTTTGCTTGTACTCTGTCCAGGCATCATAGATTTTGTCGGCCAGTGTTTGTTTTAGCTGCGCAGCAGTCAGCTGTTCATCATCATAGTGCGTTCCAAGCCATCGGATGGATGAATAATCGGTATCATCATAGACGCCAAAATACTGGAATGGGGACAACCAGCCACGACGAATGGCCTCAATAAAATGGATTTGGTAAGCAACGTTTCCGTCACAAAGAGCATACACATCCTTGCCGTCCATCCGGTCTGGTGTTGCCGTGATGCCAAGTAAAAACTTCGGTTTAAAATATTGGATCACCGATTGATACGAATTCGCGGCAGCATGGTGGAATTCATCTACCACGATAAGATCAAACTGATCCTGATCAAAGGATTCTCGATGCTTTTTCATCCCAAGGGTGTAAATCGAAGCAAACACACAGTCTGCATCTCTCTCTTTCATGACTCCGTTATAGATACCGAAGGTTTTGTCCGGCATGATGCGCTGAAACGATCGTTTCGCCTGAAAGAGAATCTCTTCACGATGGGCTACGAATAGTACACGATTAAAGCGCTGAGCAAAAAAGCCCGCAAGATAGGTCTTCCCAAGTCCCGTGGCCATGACAACCATGGCTTTATCATATTCTTCTTCTAACGTTCTCTCTAATGCTTCCAATGCATCGATTTGAGCAAATCTGGGATGGATAGGAGTTTGTTCGCCGTCCGATACTGTTTTTTCATCAGGTTTACCCGTATGTTCATTGCAGTATTCATCCTCTTCCATTTCGGTGATCATGCGGATTAACTCCGGATTTTTACGATGACAGGTGCGGTATTCCTCAGCATAGATAGCAATGGTATGCTCATTTAACGGTAATGTTGAATCGTGGTAGAAATTCTGCATGAACTTGTCCAAAGCTACTTGGAAGGTATAAGGCTCAGCTTTTGCATTCATCGCTAGGTTCCATTCCATCCCCATTCTCATAGCAGACATGGAGAAGTTGGAGGAACCGACGATAAGCAGCCCTTCACCATTTTCATAGTCAAACAGATAAGCTTTAGGATGGAAGGATGTTCCCATACTTCGCCATAGCCGTGCTTCCAGCCGTGCATCAATATCGAGTAAAGCCCGAAGCCCTTCTGGCTGCGTAACAAAAAGATAATCACCGGCAAGAACCTTAACTTCAGCTCCCCGCTCTATCGCACCTTTCAGATGGGGCGCCAACAAGCGCACCCCCGACTGCATGATAAAGGAAGTCAGAATATAGATACCGGATGCATTCTGCATCCCGGTAATCAACTCGTCAGCTAAGTTTTCTGTAATGAGTTTGACATTAAGCGTTGTCGTCGACATCGATTAGATACACCCGCTCCTGAAATCCGCCTCGCGCTTCCGCCTTCTTCTCTCTCAAGGCTTCAAGTTGCTCCCATGTTGCACCATGTACGGTGGCCAACGCCCGAATGATCTCAAGCATATCCGCAAGTTCTTCTAATGACTCTTTTGGACCTTGAGCTGAGAAGTATTCCTCTGACTCTTCCTTAAGCTTTATGACCAGCTCTTTTTCATACTCTTCCTCATCTAAAATACGTGTACGGCATTCCTTACCATTTGCTTTGATCACTTGGGGAATAAGATCACGAACAAGTTTATTGTAAACCGGCATGGGTATTTCATCCTTTATGGGTTTAATTAGTATTATTGTATCACATGAATGTCATTGAGTTTACAATACCCCGTCTGAATGGGTCAGTCATTCCGAATGATTCTCTGTCATATGAACTCTACTTAAAACTATTCAATTATTTCTACAAAAAAGGGATTCCTTCAAGTAGCTTACTCTACTTAAAGGAATCCCCGTTGTCCATTACGGACTTAATAAGTCTGATTCTGCAAATGCTCATTTCAAGCTTGAATAATTTTTATACTAATCCATTAAGTGAAAACCGTCAATAAACTCTCTCCTCAATAGAAACTTACACTTTTGTTTTTCTCTTTTTCAATGGAACAATGGAATTAAACTTATTTGCGGCTTCCCGGTCGGCCGACTGAAGTGCATGGCCATATACATTCATTGTGGTAGTGATGCTGGCATGCCCAAGTCTCTCTGAAATGATTTTCGCATGGACACCTTGATTTATTAATAATGTCGCGGAAGTATGTCTCAAATCATGAAACCGGATGTAGCGAAGATTATTCTTCTTCAAAAAGTTACGAAACCACAGATAAGGCGTCTCCGGGTAATATGCATTGCCTTCTGAATTTGAGAATACAAAGAAATGATCTCCTCCCTTCCAAGCATCACCTAACGTTAATCTCTTTTTGCGAGAGTATAAGTAGTATTCTTTCAAATTCTCAATGATCGAGTCCGGTAGAGATATTTTTCTTTTAGACTTTTTAGTCTTTGGTTCAGTTATGATTCTTTCTCCGTTCTCTGATAGTGAGATACTTTGCTTAACTTCAATAATTCCAGTGTCTACATTAATGTGTTTCCATTCCAGCCCAACTAGTTCCCCTCGTCGAAGACCAGTTGTTATTGCTAACAAAATTAAAATTTGCCAATGGAATGGTTCCTTTTCTAGAGCATCAAATAATATACTGATTTCATTTTCATCGTACACATCAATCTCTTTTTGTATCACTTTAGGCTTTTTAACATCCGCAACAGGGTTGTTTTTGATAATGCGCCATTCAGTAGCCCTTGAAAAAATATTCTTAAGTATGCGATAGAGATACTCTAATGTTCCGGAAGCAAGCGGACCTTCTTTCCCATCCTGCCGTTGTTCGCTGGAAAGGAAGTTAACAATATGAATCGGCATTATTTTGTCTAAACGAATATGTCCAAACACCGGCAGAATGCGATTTTTTAAGAACCTGTCATAGATATCAAGCGTTTTTACACCGAGCTCTTTTCGAGCGTGCTTTTCACGCCATTCATCTACAAACGCTGAAAAAAGCATTTTTTCAGGTGCAATATACTCACCCGCTTCAACTTCTGTCTCGAATTCAGCGAGCAATTTGCGCGCTTCGCGAATACCTTTAGCTTTCACGGTCCTTGTATACCGATTTCTTGTTCCATCAGCTTTGTTGCCGGCCTCGACTACTAATAGCCATGAGTTATCTCCTCGCTTTTGAACACTTGCCATTCAGAGATACCATCCCTTCGATATATGCTAATTGGAATAGGTTACATTTAGAGATTCTTGCTGCTTGAACCATGCCTCTAAGGTGTCACGCCGGAAAAGAATTTTCGATCCAATCTTTGCATGAGGAATGCGCCCCGCTCTGACTTCTGCGTAGAGCTTGTCCTTCGAAATCGCCTTTTCAAATACTTCATCCCATGCTTCAGAGAATGTTAGTACATTACGTCTACTATTTTGTGATACCTGGTTATGCTCTAATTGTGTGACGGTGTTCATACACGATGCCTCCTATATAAATAGAGTATTGTTCTTAAACGTTACCAGCAAATTTCAAAATGTTTTATTTCGCTGCTTGAGGCACGAATAAGTTATGAGTAGTAATGAGCTTAGTTAACACATGCCCTAAGGCCGTAAGATGCTCGATATTTTCGAGAAGTATCTTAACGTTTTGTTGTCCAACATCAGCTATAAAATCAGATCGAATCAGGCTCTCCAATTTCTCGGTTGATGTTTTGGTATCTAGTGCAAGGTCGATAACCTGTCTATTACTCAGTTCTTGCTTAGTAATAATACTTTGTTGCGGCGAAAGAAGACTGTCCGCAACCTTCTCTGCTACTGAGACTGGATTGGAGTAGAGCCTCTCTCCGTCCGTTTGTGGTTCTGCTGGCCCTGCAATATCATCATGACAATCACTTAAAAATGATTGTATGATGACCGAGAGTTCATTTTGTTTAATCTTTGACAGGTCACCTTCAACCTGGCTTATTCTTTCAAATAGGATCACTTGCTGTTCATGATTATGCTTACTGATCTCGGCTGCCAATAACAAACCAATCTTTTTACTCTTTATAAATGAGTGAAAACTTTCGTGAAGGTTAACCAACCGTCGATACCGTTGAATAGATCGCGGTGCTAGCCCAAACAAGCATGCGATATCCGCAATTGTAAACACGTCATTCTGTCGCGATTTACGTCCGTGTGCAATGTTGTACCTTGCACATAAAGCATCAATGTGACTGGCGACTTTTATCGCGTCTCTCTTGTAATTCTGGCTATAATCTAGATCGTGCATGAGCAGAATTTCAATTTCCCGCTCCTTGTCTACTTCATAAACTTCGATTTTACTAAGTCCCATCTGTCTGTACACCAGCCAAGTAATAGCACCGCACAGAACCTTCTTATCAGTTGAAATGCAAACAATGGGTAAAGCGGAATTTTCCTTCAGTACCTTAGCATACACCTCGAGCTGCTCAAACGATGGATGCTCATAATACTTGAAATAATCCTTATGAACAACAATCTCCTCAACGTCACATGAAATCTTTTCTCCTAACATAGGTAGGTACCCCCTTCAAGTTATGTTCACTAACGCCCTAGTTACCAATCGTCTCGGAGCGGGAGGGCAGACCGTTCCGATGTAAAAAAAAGAGCCACTGATTCTCCGATAGAGAGAACTCATTGACTCAATCACTAACCCGCTCGACCGTGTCGATTCCGCGGTGATGCAAACTTCCGAACGCTCCTTAGGCTGTCTGGCGGGAGCAAATGTAGATTAAATGGAAACTAGCCACTATATATGTGTGTTCCCTTCCCTTTGATAGTTTTATATTGAACAAAAATAACCCGCTAAGTCAGAGTTATTCCATGTTACACACTAAAGGAATAATTCTACCCAGCGGGTTAGTATATGTATTAGTTCATTTGTCTGATCGACATATAGGGTGAAGGAATTCTAAATTAAGCTCTTCTAGAGAATTTCGCATTTGCAAAAGGAACTTTAAAAGTTGACCAACTAATAGTTAGTTTAGAACGCATCTTATCGCCTGACAGATGCAATTGAAAATGAATCTTTAAAACTATTTATAACAAAAAACATTCTCAAATTCAATACCTATTTTCTGATATTTTCTGATTTTCTTAGATGCGGAACGTAACTGTTACTTCAACATTTGCCGGCCGCTCCTGAGGGTGAGTTTTTCCCCTCGTACACTACAATACCGCCAATCGGCTAACTGGAGCGATTATGATGCTCAATCATCAGTACTTCCACAATATTACCATATCCCCTATCAAAGTAAGAAATCATCAGTTAGATCCAATGTTCTGTTGCAGACGTCACATTGAACTGTAACTACTAAACCCAACCCTGTAGGAATAAATGTGTACGCAAATTTAGCACCAGAAACATCGCGTGCTTCACAAGAGTCCCACTGATTGATTTTATTTTTCATTTCTTCGTTAATTTCAAATATCATTCTTAAACCCCTTCCTTTAAACACGCCAAGAGATGGTTACGATAAGACTTTTATTCTATACCCCATTATACTTGCTTCCCTCTGTAAAGTCCTATTGTTCCATCTCAATAACATTATCCTCTTTTACCAAAGTAGTAACCCAGCCATCATGCCGCTTGCTTGTGTACACGTTATAATACCGGTATGGATAATATTGAGGTAATAGATTGTCCCGAACATGCTGCTGAATCTCGTGTAGAGTAAGATCGGAAGGCGCATCTGCTACTGGTATTGAAATGAAGTGCATGCCACGTTCATGCCTCTCAGACACGTATTCAAACCTTAGTGCCGCTCCTTGGGCCTTCCGCCTCCACTTACCCACACTTTCCTGTAGATGTCTTACTTGCCCTTCTAGTTCAGCAATCCGGTGCTGCAGCTGTTCAATATCTCCCATCATTCTGCATCCTCCTCCGTTGTTTCGCCCAAATAAATCCGAGTAATTTCATCCCTACGATGTCCGATTAATTTCGAAACCATTAACCGTGCTGCACCAGCAGTAAAACCCGCTCCTCTGAATTCCTGATATCGGTCAAAAGCATAGCGATGTCTCAATCCATGGAAAGTCATCCTTACCCCGTGTGACCTAACGCCCTGCTCCGCGACTTTATCTCGATGATTACGAATAAAATCCTGAACTGACTGAATAATCTCATGCGTCTTGCGGCCCTGCGGTACAAAGAGTTTAGCATCACCGGAAACACTAGAAGCTGTTGCCTTCAATAGATCAGCCATAGCTCCGCGGAGAGGAATATCTCGCTCTAATCCATTCTTGCCTTTAACATGTAAAAATCCTGTCCGTATAGCCCTCAAAGCATCAGGACGAGATAACCTCGTAATCTCATGAATTCTTGGACCCAGTCCTGCACCAAGTTGAATGATTTTAGCAATATCTGTGCGTCCTTTACGCATCGCTAAATCCGTCATTTCAGCAATCTCAGTGTCCGTCCATCTGCGGTTAACCTTTCCGTACGAGCGCAGATCTAGCGTAATGCCGTATCGCTTACATAAATCCACATTTTCCGGAATTCGATTACGCACTTCACTCCCGTATTGATCGTGAAAATAGCGGATCGCTGAGAGATCCAAATCAATCGCCGATGCGGATAATCCCTCCGACTGACGCTCCTCAATGTACGCTGCAATATGACGCCCGTGGATATTGGACAAATTTTGAAGCCCAAAATCGTCCGCCAGGAAGCGGGTAAACTGATCCATATGATTGTAGTATTGGCGCTGCGTTCTAATACCGAGACCTCCTTTTGTATGCTTGGCCAATCTATTAAGCTGCCTCATAAGATTAATGTATACCCCCTTATTCGTTATATCCTCTTCTCGATACGCAAATGCGGCCACCTTGTTATCGTCTTTGATCCATCCTCTACTTGCCATGACCAATCACCCTTCTTTTTTAAATTCGGACACACTTCACCCGTTGGCATTTACAGTGGCTTTTACAAGGCTCGATCCAAAAACTCTTATAAATCAAGCAAAGTCAAAACCGTCTATATGGAGTTGTGTCGTTAAGCAATGGGTTTGCACTTGCACGAGATCCTCGTGTGGCATACAAGAGCCGGTGCGGGGTGTCGCCCGCTTCAGCCTTTCGCTGATGGCCATAATTACTAGCCGGGCGACATCTTTTTTGATTAAATCTTTGCCTACCATCCCTTAGCAAAGATCGACATAGCCGACATTCCCCGACTATATCTTGCGCTTTGTGCTTCATTGCCTAACGCCCCTATCGGCCGGGCTAGCCAGATCGCCCATAATGAGCTGGTGATGCAGTAGCGGTTTTTGGGGATCCCGCTGAAACCCGAATATGATAACGCCCCGTTACTTTGTCCTGTGTAATAGCCGACGGACGATACTCGGCTATTACAAGCATCCCTACCTCAGAAGACAGCAAAAAGACGAATCAAGAAAATAGATTCGTCCCACTCCCTTATGAAGTTGGTTATGACAATCCGATCAGCAATAAGTTTTCCTCGACTGATAGACTGTAACCCTCGGCATAGCACCGACAACATTTATAAATACCTCTGGAGAATAATAAAAGCCCTTGAAGCATCTGTCACAGGATATACCTATCCCGATCAACAGTTACTTTAAGGGCTTACATCTCCGATAAATTGCTCAATTTGAGCATCGAATAAAACTTATAATCACACCTCAAATGAGGGGAATAACAGAAATTATGCGGATTTCTCCAGATATTGTTCCAGCAATTTGTGAATTGAATCCTCTTGCGCCGCTTGGCCAGAGGCGATACATGATTGAAGGTATGATCTCAATCTACATTATTCGCTTGTAATGTGCAAGCAGTTTATTTGCGGACATTTTTCATACTGTAAGATTGCAATATGCTTAGACCACATGAGAATATCAGTTAAGTTAATTGAGTTAAGTTAACTCAATTAACTTAACTTAAGAGCAGCCTTAAATTGCTCGTAAATCTCTGATTGCTCCATTGCGCTGCCACTCTCTTGATACTTGGAATAGAGATTCATAACTCGTGATAGCTCAATAAGTGTTTCCTTCTCTTCGCGAGATAACGAAACTTGAACTGAACCGTATTTTCCCTTCAGCTGATACAGCTTTTCCTCTGCATCCAGCCGTTGCTCAAGCGATCCCCGATAAAACGGGATAAGCAGGTTGGCTTGAAGCCTTTTTAGCTCCAGATACCTCTGTCCGGTCATCAGTTCCCCTCCCAATACTATCCTTAGTCATTTATGATTTTCAAAGATTCCTCGGAGAACAACCATTTCAAATTTATTAATGAATTTACTCCCATTGTAACTACCTGTAATTCCCCATCACCGTCAATCGAACCTGCCACATCAAATATATTGTAACGCCCTTTACGACGTTCTCCATGAATCCAATATGTGAATTCAATCGCCACATGAGAAAGTCGCTTAAGCGACTCTTCCAAATCAGCTTCTGTCATTGAAATGCCAGCATGCAGTATTTCCTCACTGACTGTGCTGAAAATTCTATTATCTACTACAATTTTCTCACCGCTACTCCAAATTGCTGTAAACACGACTTTGTCCAACAGCGTCAATTCCGGACACTCAATCGTGATAATGACATCGCTACTGACTCCAATGGATATACTGTCCTTCTCAAACTCAGAATTAAATATATCCATAAAATTAAGCTTGTTGACCTCGGGTTTCTGAATATCCATTTTTTCCATCTCCTTAGTAGAACAGTTGATATACTCTGCAGCATAAACTAGCTCATTGCTCTGTACGTGATAGATTTGGTAATCCGTTCGTTGAGGTTTTAGCTTATTCTCTCCGTAATTAAATGCCTCCATGTAACTCAAAAAGAATAGTTCTGACCCTTCGACAATCAATTTATGCACTCCTGCTGGCATCTCGTCCACACCGCGAGTCAGCATATTAGAAAAGTCGTCGTCAAACACTTTTCTTATCACGTCTAAGTGATCGAAAGTTACTTCATATGCGACTCTTTTCCCATTCTCCGAAAGAGTTTTGATCACACAGAAGTTATATTCTGCGTCAGCGATTTTCGTGTATACATTGAGCCCAAAACTCAATAGTTTTCTAATTCTACGGTACAGCTCTGCCTCATGCATGCCAACTCTTTTCATCAATAAATTAGACTCAATTCGGCATGTTAATCCGTTTCCTTCTATCCGTTTGCTGCTTTCATTTAACAGAGTGTATACGATCTGCTTGTCCAGTTGATCAAACTTACCATATATCAGTTTGACTTCCATATGCTCGTTTACTCGAAACAACCTTTCATTGTCAAAAGCTTCATCAAAGATACTGAAAAAGTCCAATTCCCCATGTTTGCTTGGTTCCATATGCCACGACCTCTCCAAGTTTTATTTTACGAATTCTACCGCTTCGTCTGTATGTAGCTTCAGTGCATAAAGACTCACATGTAGACTATAGTCACATTTACTATACGAAAATCTATTCGTAAAGTAAACAAAAGGAACCAAGACAAAATCCCAGTTCCTTAGCTAGTAGTATCCAACTTTTTTCTCAATTTCCTTTATAATATCAGATGGCCTTAGTTCTAACGCCTTGCTCAATGCAAACAAAGTCATCAATGTAGGCTGGCGCTTTCCCGTTTCCAGCAAACTAATATATGTCCGGTCAAGCTCCGCTTGGAATGCCAAGGTTTCCTGTGTCATTCCAGCTTTTAATCGCGCTTGTTTGAGGAGATCTCCAAATAGATTTTCCAGTTCCAAGGACTTACACCACCTTGAAACTAGTATTCTTCAGACTTGAACATTGCTCCACCGACTATAGTCACATGTAAATTAATGTAAATAAAAGCTCGGTGCACCTATAACTATTAGGTTCATATCCCCAGCTACAGGAACTGCGAAAGAAAGGATTGATGTCTGTAGCATTCTACAATATAATTTACGTATCGAATGAAACGCAACGTCTATGAAGCGAACTGCCCTGAGAAGGGGGTTCGCTTCTTTCATTATTCAGGTTAGCGGTGACGCTATTCTCTCTTGAATCCACGAATCAATTGCATCTCTATGAAACAATATCCTTCTTCGGATCCTCATGTGGGGAATCTGCTTCTCGCGCACCATCGTGTATATGGAGTCAGTAGAGACGCCAAGATATCCGGACAGTTCCATTACTGAAAAAACGGTTCTTTCCTGGCTACTTGCCTTTTGATGAACAAATTCCTCTACTTCATTCTCACAAGAATTTGCTTCATATTGATTATCGTGATTACGGTTGGTAGCCCGCTCCTCTTCTAATTCCAATAAGAGTCTTAATAATTTCACTCGCAACAGATCATCATTTTTCATGATTTCGCCCCTCAGTTTATTTAACTGCAAAGACTCCTTGATTTTCCTATTACTCTACTTCTATTAAGCATTCATGCCCATATTAATTAACTCTTAACCAAAACCACAATTCGCCGAAGTAATTTGGTAGTAAAAAAGAACTTTTTATAGATTATCCCAAACAGTCGATATTAGCCCCTATTGAATGAATTATTTAAATATACTAACATATAGTTGAAAACCAATTTTTGGAACGAAGAGGTGTTCTATGCTAAAGCAATATCTTGATATTTTCAATGAATTAATAGGGCGCCATTTAAAAGAATCATTAATTTTTAAGTATGACTCCTTCACTGGCTCACATGAATATACTCCATTTTTTCATTTTCACGACTACCAGACTGAGAAAAGAATAGGCGAATTTATGCGAAAATATATTTTTCTATACGCTTATTCTGAAAATGAAGTTATACAAGCATATAACAAGGGACGACTTGCAAATCTGGAATTTGCAGCGAAACATGCATTAAGAGAAAGGCTACCTAATAGAAGTGGTAGTAGAAATGGTTTATACAGCGAATTGCTATTAGACCTGTTACTAGTTATGTATCGTGGCAATATCAATAAACTGGCCACTCGAGCCATTTATAGACAGAGAACAGACAATCAAGAAATTAAAGGTTTTGATGGAATGCATATTGTCACAAACGATAACAACAACCACGAACTGTGGTTCGGCCAAGCTAAGATGGGTTCTCTCGGATACTGCTTAAGTGATATTGAAAAGGACTTAATTAATAAAACAAATATTATTTATGCTTCTGAGCAGTTATATTTCATTGCAGATAAAGAATATAGTACTTTAGAAAATTCCCTAGCCTTATTGGACAGGATTAATGATATTTCTTGGTCATCTGAAAATTCTTCTCTCTCCGAAAGAGCCCAACAATTGAAAAGTTTCTTTATTAGAGAGAAGCTTAAAATAGTATTTCCGTGCTTGCTAGCTTACTCTTCTCCTGGAACTTATGAAATTCCATCTAATATTACAAACGAGATAAAAAACGAGACTCATCGACTGATCCAAAGATTTGATAGCAAGTTCAGTTCGCTTATTGACATTGATTACAGTATTTATATTTGGTTTATCCCAATTAGAGACCTGGAACTTATAAGAAAGAGTGTGGTCGCCGAATGAAAAATATGATTTCTGATCTAGTAAAAAGTATTAACCATTTCAATGGAAGTGATAACTCTTTTGAGATTCTAAGAAATATAATATGTGATATTTCAGACAATAAAAGTTTGTTGAATGAACCTTTAGTCAAGGAACTGTTATACTTAGCTGCACAAAAGATGCGGACATTTGGATACAATACGATGAATCATCTCGATATAAGCATTTTTCAAAATGTATTGCAAGATAACTATTCTGAATCGACAGATGAAGAAATAGAACGCCACCATAACCTTTCTTTGATACTTCAAAACGAAGCAATTAACTCCTTGTACACAAGTTCATCTGGTAATCTACTGGACAAAGATCAAAAAAACATTATTGAAGTTTTCAATGAACGTCCGCGACTATTAGTAAGTGCACCAACTTCATTTGGTAAAACATATATTTTGCGGGAGATAATTTATCAAAATTATGAACACTTCAGAAATATAATTCTTATTTTTCCCACGGTATCTCTCTTAAATGAAAATGTACATGAATTCAAAAAGTTTAATCGAGATCTTGGTTTAGAATATTCTATTATTAATACAACTCAAAAAAAATTTGATCCCGATTCAAGAAATCTTTTTATTTTCACACCTGAAAGGGTGCTGCAATTACTTAATGAGAATCCAAATTTTAAAATTGATTTTTTCTTCATGGATGAGGTATACAAAATAGATAATTTCTTTGATTCAACTGATTCTTCTGAGGGCTCCTCAAAGGAAGAAGAAAGAGATAAAGTATTTAGAATTGTTCTATATATATTATCTAAAAAAGCTACCCAGTTTTACTTAGCTGGCCCTTATATAAACACTACTAAACTAGGGGAAGGCTTTCAACGCTTTATTAAATTATTCGACATTAGAATAATCGAGATTGGAGTAGAACGAGTAAAAAAGGACCATATACATTCGTGGGGTACACGTGCAACAATCGGCAGAAAACAGATAATATTTAAAGACAATAAAAAGATATCCAAATTAAATGAGATTATTAGCTTTCTTGAGAAGTCTGACGAAGGCAAGTCGATTATATATGCTGAATCAAAGAAGAAGGTATCTACTCTGGCTCGTGAAATAGTATCAGTAACTAATACAATTGAACCTCATTATAAACTTAATATGTTCATTGAGCATTTGATTAAACGATATTCTTATACTCATAGGAATCAACAAATCCATAAAAGCTGGACATTAATTGAAACTCTTAATAAGGGCATTGGTTTGCATCATGGTGCATTCCCTAAATATATTCAGAGTGAGATACTTAGCCTTTTTAACAACGGGCCATTAAATATATTAATTTGTACAACTTCAATAACAGAGGGGGTAAATACAAAGGCGAAAAATGTAGTTTTTTACGGTTCATCAAAAGGTGGTAAAGAACTTAAATGCTTCGATATTAAAAATATTAATGGTCGTGCCGGCCGTTACTACCACCACTTTATAGGTAGGATATTCTATTTAGATAAAAAAATACACGAAAAAGTACAACAAAACGATGATACACTAGACTTTATCACTTTTAGTAATCGTGAAGTTACAGATATAGATTTAGATAATGTTGCAATAAATGATTTATGGGGAGATAACAAAGCTAGAAAAGCTGATCGTGAGTTAGTAATTCTAGAGTCGGGTGTAGATAATAATGTCCTTAATAAAAATAAACTTATAGATAAACTAAAACAAATCGAATTAGTAAATTTACTTAAAAACAAAAATATTCTAGAACTCAAATCTATAGTGACCCAGTGTTCTAGTCTAAAGAACTTTCTGGAGAACAAAACAATCTACAAAATACTTGGCTATTTCGAAGAAGTTGGTTTATTAACTGAATTTGATGTTAAAAAATTCGGAATAATTACATCGAACTATTCCAACTCCGATGGAATGTATAGATTGATTAAATACCACCTAGATAGTTTAGATGAAATCAATGCAAAATCCATTGATTCAATATACACTACTGTTTTTTCTGATATTAGAAACATTGTAGAATACAAAGTCCCAAAATATTTAACGATTTTTGGTACCTTATTAGAATATGTATGTAGCTTACCTGAAATTAATATTGGCACTGAAAAAATTGCTATCGACTTCATAATTAGATTTTTTGAAATTGGTGTTCAAACAGAATTAGGTACTGAATTAGCGGAAATAGGATTCCCAATAACAACAATAAAAATGTTAGAAAAAGAAGAAAGAGATTTAATGAAGTATAGTTTTGATGCAGTAAAATCTAATTATCATTTGTTAAAACACCAATTTCAACAATCCCTTGATTCATATGAAGTTTATTTATTGGAAAATATAATTGCCGAAGGATAGTCTGGTGCCACCGAAGAAAGAAAAGAGGAACGGTTAGATGAGGCTGTGCTGGATCTTCCAGCGCGGCCTATTTTTATATCCATGACACTAAAGAAGGGACCTAAGACAATTAAAGCGTCTAAAATAAACTACAATAAAACAAAAGAAAAAAGCGATCACCCACCGCCAAAAAGGTTGACCGCCTTACTTTGGATCCGCTTTCTTCTCATTCGAAACATTGCAGCATCTCTGTGGGGTAGCCCTCTACTTCTTTTACTTATAACGGTCTGGCACCCGTTTAATTAATCAAAATACATCAATTTCTTTTCAACAAGCTGATCCAAAATCACTATCATTCAACCATAAACCATATCATCCATACGTTCCAGCTTGGTTAGTTCGGACTTAGGAAACCCCATTTCCCTCGTCTTTTTCCTGCAATTAGAACAAGAACAAGGAATCTTACCTTTTGCAAACTCCCCTACGCATTTTTCATGCCATCCAAGCTGTTTGGCAAGCATACTCTTGCGCTGCATCACCCTATTTCGATGATGACGATAATAAGCTCGATTACGATTACATGATTGTTTTTCATTCCATCACGCCTCTTGGGATAAGGCCCAGCCTGCAAAGGAGCCAAGAGGATTTAACTCATCCCTTACAGGCCGGGCGTGATGAGACTAATTACTCGAATGAACACAATGAATCAACTTAACCCGATTTATTGTCATGCATCCATCAACCATTATCTTTCCACAGACCTCCTGTCCCTACGGCTCCCATAAGCAACAGATTTCCTTTCGCTTCGACCAGTGAAAATCTCGTAACACGGGTAAGGTCAGGAGAGGAAATATGTTCTTCTACATAGCCTATTAGGAAATTCTGCTTCTGTACGAGTTTGCTTAGCTTCGCACGCCGTCTGCCTCCTTTTCCAGGAGAATATGTTTAAACTGTTGCTCGTAGACACAGTTCCCACGTGAGCTAATCATAATTGCTGCATAGGTGTGCTAGGCATCACTCAGTCAAGCGTTGTACGGCAAGACTGTAATTGGATGACCCTGAGTAATAATCATTTATAACATTCAGTTTTAGAGCATAAAAAGCCCTTAGAAAATAGTAGCTTCTTTATATCAAAAGTTAACATTAAAACTCAAATTCTATCCTTTCAACAATTTCAGTTTTACGGAATTTTTTATCTTCCCAAAATTTCATAGGTAATTCAGTACACTTAGGATTTTCACTATCAATTTCATGTACTAAGAAAAGTTTATAATGATTCGAGTTCTGTTTTGCAAATTCCAATTCACCAGGACTAATTATGAAAGAATTCCCGTCACCTGCTTTTACTTCAACAAAGTATTCAATTCCCCTCTCATCTTTATAGGAAAGATCAAACTGTCCTGATTTAGCCTGACCAGGTTTTAATATCCCAATTTCAACAAATGCTTCCGATCTAGGATATACATTATCTTCACCAAATTGTTCACATAACAGATTATAAACAAGCAATTCTCCTTTATTACCGAAAACCTTTTGAGTTCTATTTCTACGCTCTGCTGAACTAGGATTATAACTACCGTTCCCTCTAGGTTTATTTCTTTCTTTTATAATTTCAAGATTTCTGAATAATGGTTCTACTTTTTGAGGAATAACATCCTTATACTTTGAATAAGCATCATCCGTTACGGTTTCATTTGCAGATTGGGCATTCTTTTTTGCAACTAACCAAGCTTCAAATTCTTCTGTTTTATTAAAATAAATCATTTTTCGGACATCATAATTGTTTGCAATGTCATCTTCAAAGAGTCTGTCAGGGTTTAGCAACTCATAGTTTTTCGAATATTGAGCATCAGAATCTATTATTTCGTTGTCAGGCAATTCGTTATAGTACCAGCTTGCGAAGGCTTTTTTTACGATTAATTCAACATCGAAATAAATTGAGTTTTCATAGTTCTCAATTTCAAAGTTCTCAAACTTCATTACAGTACTTAAGAATATTGCCTGTAAACCTTCGTTCTTAACTGCCTTAGTATATAAAACGTTTTTAAATTTTCGTTTTTCCTTGTTAATAAATCTCACCAATTTAGCTTTATAGTATGGAATTAAATTAATTGAATATACAAAACCTTCATCCCTAAATTGATACACATCAACCCCAATTTCCATCAAAAGATTGATGATCTTTTCGGCATTTTGATCGCTGTGAAAATCTTCAAAATCAATATTAATTTCTTTGACAGGATAATTTTTATTAATTTTCATTACAGTTTCTACAAAATTATTTCTCTTCTCATTATTATAAGACCTATCTGCAATGACATCTAAAGAGCCAAATTCCTTTTTTATCAGAAATTCTCGATCTGTTTTTTCTTTAGCTCTAAATAATTCTCCAAGTTTTCCAGACTCAAACCCAACTGTATTGGCAATGTTAGCACATATATTTTCTATCGCTTCCGAAACTAGATTAATTTCAAACTCATTTCCAAAAACGGTAATATACCAGCTCGTAGCAGTTTCCCTAATGCAGATATATTCATCTGTAATTTCTGCCACTTGATCATTTTCAATAATTGAAATTTTATCCACCAACACAACGGAAAGTCTTTTAATATCACGTTCAAAATTTTCATTTCGCTCACTATATGATGCGGCATACTTTAGAAACTCATTGAAATAGAGTTGAAAGTCAGGATTACTTTTACTTTCTGAGACTGACTCTTTTATAATTGCGTAATCTTTATTGTACAATTGGCAACCAAACGTTCTAATAAAATTGTCATTATTGGTACGTTGTCCTTTTTCAACAATTGGCACATTATTCTTACTAATTATCCTCGAACTTGGCAAATATGCTTTTTTAGCTGGATAGTGTTGGAGTACACCTTGGAATTGAACTAATACCTTACCAGCCTCAAAAAACCTCTTTTTATTTTCAGAGTCTTCATATTTTTTTGTGAAATGTGATTGTTCAATGATTCGATAAATTAACTTTGACAATTCCACACTTTTTTCAAAATTATACTCGGGAAGTTTCAGCATCAAACTATAAAAATCATTAGAAGAAAGATCCGTAACTTTGTCGCAGAAGTCAAAAAGCTCTATAATTCCAAGAACTTCGTAATAATCGATCCCTAAACGATATGCTATATCCTGAATATACTGAACGTCTATTACTGGTATTAAATCAGAGAATTTTCCGTTATTCCTTGAGTTTATGTCTTTCAAAATTTGCTTTGGTGCATATCTCTTTCCACCTATTTCAATCCATTTGACTTCATTAAACACGCGCAATAGATAGTTTTTAATTGGACCTTGATATCTTCTTTCATATTGTTGTAAATTACCTTGATATGTTATTTCAGCATTTTCAGAATAGTATGGACTGGTCAAATATGATCTTAGCGTATAATCTTCATATATCCACTTTATAATATCTGTTGTAGTTATATTTTTTAACTTGTCTTGGAGATGGGATATAAATGGCAACTTACAGCGAACATAAATAGTAGTTGAAGATCCGAGATCTGCATTTTGTTGAATTAACTTCTTATACTCTGTTACGTAAGAATCTAATGGTGTTACGATCTGCACTGTTGCAATTGCAGGAAACTTTTTCACTCCAAATTTTGATATAAAACTTACAAAGTCTAAAGCTTCCTCATTGCTGATTGAAAAAAGATCGGGAGACGGAAATTCTTCATATGTGTCATCAAATAGATTTCTTACCCACTCTCTCTCATACGCACGTCCAAAATATAATTGCTGGCTATTTTGTACTTTGTTGTCTTTCGCATTGGGGAAATTATATTTGATAGGAGATTGTTCTGAACCTTTTGGAGGTGTCCAACTGTCCTCTTCTTTTCTATAATTACTCCAAAGCCACTTTACAAAATCTATTGCTTTGCTATAACTATCTACTGAACTATTTACCGTAGATATAATATTACTACGATCACGATAGGTAAATTTAACCAATGGATATATTTTTCTTTGAGATATTATACGTGAAATATGTGTTTCCTTATCAGTTTCTCTAATTTTACGTACCTCTGGTAATTGTTCTGCACCTTTAAATAATAGCTGCTGATACTCACTATCTAAAGACGGTACGTTTACCCATGAAGGAAGTCCTTTGTTAGAAAATTCTCCTACTAAGAAATAACAATCCATATCGAACTTTAACCAATTACCATTTTGTGTTTTTAACAATTCAGGTAATGATTTTGAATAGTTACGATTCCACCAGTTAAATACTTCAACCCTTTGTGATATTGTCCATTCATTTGTTAAGCTATTAATTATTGGCAATAGTTCAAATTCATCGGCAGTTAGACTTTTAAACAATCGTCTCAACATAGATTGAATAAACATAGCACTCTCACTGGGTAAAGGCTTTAGAAAAGTTTTAAACTTCTCACCTAAAAAAAATTGAGGATACCCAGTATCAAAAATTTTCGGATTATCTTTAACTGAGATATATTCATCATTTACTGTTTGCAAAACTTTAGCATGTTCAAGTAATTGAAAATAATAATCTTCTAAATCTCCAAATTGCGAAAACGAAAGCGGAAACTTCCAATTCGTTTGCTTTATATTAACTGGAGTTAGCAAACGTAAAGCTGTATCAGCATATTGGTTGGATGTGAATTTTTCACCAACCTCAACTAAAAATTTTAATTGCTCTATAATGATCATCTTATTCGCATCAGTTCTGCTTATTGAATCACGATGGTCCCCCAAAATGTATGACGCATGCATCACACAATTAAATGGAGACTCCACATTTAATAAAGGAAAGAATGAATATATATTTCCTGCTTGGAAACTTTTAAAATTCTGCGGCACTGCGATTGCTAAACGGATATCCTTCTTAATGTCATCCTCTTCAATTGCATTTTCAATTACTTTATCAAAAACGTAAAAAGTCTCTAGTATTTGGTTCTCATCGTTAACATACTTTTTTAATGTTAAACATCTAAGTTCACCATTATTTACTTCTCTCTCATAAATAAAATTCTTCTCTTCAGTTTCAATAGTAATGCGGCTAATGTTAGGGAGAAATAGAAGAATTCTCAGATCAATATTATTAATTTGTTGTAATACTCCAAAATCATCTAGCGTTTTTACTGGATTCACAAAAATTTCTATCGATGTCATTCTATCTTTTTGACAGGGTTCAATATTTTGGGGAACAGCTAATATTGGAATATATAAGTTAAGCTGCTTATTTAACTGCTTAGCAATTTGTTTTTCTGATTTATTTTTTTGAAATAGTTCATCAGCAATTTCTTTAGCAAACCTGATATTAAATTCTCCTGAATGTATTCTTATCTCATCAGCCCAGTTTAATACTGAACGAAAACCAGTCCCCTTATTGCCAATATACTTACCTGATTTTGAACTGTTATTTCCTTGTACTATAGCCTTAATGCCATCCTTATCAAAAAATGTACCTGTGTTTGAAACTTTAAGTATATTATTTTTAAACTCAATTAATACTTCTAGTTCACAGTCTGGTTTATTTCCTTCATCAATACTCTTCTGGTAAGCATCATCTGCATTTTGCAGCAATTCAAGAATTTCTCTTCCATGATACCCCTTAATATCACGCTTTTCTATGTTATTTTCATGAATAAGCTCATCACGTTCTTGTTCCTTTATATGCTTTTCTATGTATTCATTACATAAGGTTTCTATATATTTCTGACTTTCACTCATTTTTACGTAACTATATGAACTAAACACCATATTAAACCTCCATAACATCCATAAAGAAATTAGTTACCAAAAACTAAAACATTCTAAAGTCCTATATACATATTACGACATTTTACCTGATATCCTGTAGCCACTTTTGGTTAGGAGCTGAGGATTTGAAGTCTCTTTGGATCGGGTTCTCGCTCTTTTGAGCTGAGGTATCCCGCGCGTGTAATGCTGTTTGGATGTCGCTGGGCTCTCTTAAGCATTATTTCTTCAAGCAAAATCCCCCCGAAAAATCGTGCAATTTTCCCCAGCGTTCACATGGCTATTTCTCTTCGCGGTTTTGGCTTCAAAAATCGAGTTCTGCAGGTTCAGTGAGCTTACGGCACAGCGCTAGACTTCCTTCTTCGAGAGCGTCGCGTTGCTTTCAGTTGTCGGAATTCTTTTCGCAAGCGTTCAATGGCAACTTCCATTTCGGCGAGACTATTGCTATCCACTCGTAGGTTCGTTCGAGGTCGTCTCCTAATGTTCTTTCATCAGGGCATGCTTCATCCGGTAACTCTCGCCTTCAAATACGAGCAGATGGCAGCGGTGCGCCAGCCGGTCGATCATGGCCACGGCCATCTGGTCGTCGGTGAAGACGGAGCCCCATTTGGAGAACTCGAGATTGGTGGTAATGACAAGGCTGCAGCTCTCGTAGCTGTCGGCTATCACGCGGAAGAGCAACTGCGAGCCTTCCTTGTCAACGGGTTGTAACCCCACTCGTCCAGAATGAGGAGTTGGGTCCGTTGGATCTCGGTCATGAGCCTCTCGAGCGTGCCGGCTCTTTTGGCTTCGGCCAGTCGCATCACAAGTTCAGCCACGGTAGAACTTTACGGTCATGCCAAGTTCGCACGCGCGGAGCCCTGTCTCAATCGCAAGGTGAGTCTTCCCCGTACCGACGGGGCCGTAGAGTACAAGATTCCGGCCGCCTTGAATGAAGGTGCCCTCCGCTAAATCGCTCCATTACAGCGATGTCGGCAGCTTGACGCCATGCCGGGCATAACCGTCGAGCGTCTTGTAGACCGGAAACCCGGCCGGCTCATGAGGCGGCTGCGGCTTCGCTCCCAGCTCTCCATTTCTTTGGCGAGTACGCGGTATAGAAACTCCTCCTGCTTGGGCGTAGCTTCCGTCTCGTATAGAGTTACCGCACGTTAGCTGAGCACGAGCTTCTTGCAGAGGCGGAAATCTCGTCGCGATCGTGGGTCAAGCTCATTGCAGTGCACCTCCCACATACTCAAGCAAGCAGTCGTATATGCCCAGATTGATGTGGATTAAAGTAAATTGTCCTTTCTGCCACAACGGTGATGCATTGTCACTATGGTGAGCACAGGCTTTTTTGACCGTGGCGGCATAGATGACGAATCCAATACTCTCGCCCTCGTCCCAAATCGTTTTTCCAGCTCGATACACTTTCCCATCTTCTCGCTTCCTCAATCTTTTTGAATTCTTTGGTTACGTCGGGCTAATTTATTTATTGGCATACGGCATATAAACTTTCAGTTCCATAACATAAACATAAAAAGAGACACCTTCCTAGTCCCCCTAGAAAGGATGCCTCCATAGTTCCAACTTCCTCAAGTATAAACTTTCGAGTGTAAGGTTAGTGACGATGCTCAGAAAAGCTATTCATTTTAGCAACCATTTTCGTCAACAATCAGTCAACTCACTTATTTCCTAGCCTCTGTTTCACACTTCCGTACCATCTGTACTACTCCCCAAAGCCGCTCCACCACTGCAATCTCAGCGATCTGTACCATTCCGCACCAACAAAGCTACGGATTCTACGTGCACCGTATGCGGAAACATATCCACCGGCTGCACTTCTACCGTGCGGTAGCCGCCGTCTTCCAGCACACGCAGGTCGCGTGCCAGTGTCGACGGATTACAAGACACGTACACCACGCGCTCCGGCTTCATTGCCAGAATCGTCTCCAGAAGCGCTTCGTCGCAGCCTTTGCGTGGCGGGTCGACGACGATGACGTCAGCTACGATGCCTTCTTTGCGCCAGCGCGGGATGACGACTTCGGCTGGGCCGGCTTCAAACGAAGTGTTCGTGATGCCGTTCAGCTCGGCGTTGCGCTTAGCGTCTTCGATGGCTTCCGGCACGATCTCTACACCGTAGACGTTACCAGCTGCGCGGGCTAAGAATAACGAGATTGTCCCGATGCCGCAGTAGGCATCGATGACACGCTCGCCGCCGGTGAGTGCGGCGTATTCGACCGCGCGGCGGTAGAGTTCCACCGTCTGCACGGGATTCACTTGATAGAACGAGCGTGCTGAGATCGCGAAGCGGATGCCGTCGAGCTCGTCGTAGATGACCTCGCTGCCCCAGAGGACGCGGGTCTTGTCGCCGAAGATGACGTTCGTGTCACGCGTGTTTACGTTTTGCACGATACTCTTCACGCCTGGCACAGCCGAACGAATCATCTCCACCCAACGCTCCACCTGCGGAATGCGCTCGCCGTTCGTGATGAGCACGATCATCGCTTCGCCGGAGACGAAGCCGACGCGCACCATCACATGGCGCAACAGACCGCGGCCTGTCTCTTCGTTGTAGGCCGTGATGCCGAGCTCGCGTCCGATGTCCTTGACGCGAGCGACGATCTCGTCATTGCGCGAGTGCTGAATCATGCACTCGTCCATGTCGATAATGCGGTGGCTTCCGCGCGCGTAGAAGCCGCCGATCAAGCGCTCCGGCGACACTAAGCCATCGCCGTCGCCGCCTGTTACTGCAGCCGCCATGCCCATCGGCACGGCTGCTTTGTTGCGGTAACGCCACGGCTCGGACATGCCGAGCGTCGGATGCACTACAACCGCGCCATCTGCCGCGGCTTCCCCAATCCGGAGCTTCCCAATGCGCTCCAGATTATCCACCACATGCTGCCGCTTCCACGCAAGCTGCGCCTCGTAGCTCAGATGCTGAAGCTGGCAGCCGCCGCATTGCTTATAGATCGGGCATCGCGCCTCGACGCGGTCCGGGCTCTCCACCAACAGCTCCTGCAGCTTCGCATAGCCGTAAGTTTTCTTCACTTTCAGCACCTTCGCGCGCACGCGCTCGCCGGGAAGTGCTCCCTGTATAAAAAGGGTAAAGCCGTCTGCACGGCCTACCCCTTCGCCTTCATGCGTCAAGCCGACAATGTCGACGACGACCTCTTCATTCTTCGCCACTGGCGCTTGCACTGCTTTGCCCTTCATCGTTCCCTACCCGCTCCGTTTTCCATAAGTGATGGCTCTTGATCTTGCCTCTGCCATCCCGTTCTTGATCTTGCCCTTGCCATCCGTTCTTGCTCTAAAAACCCCTATTTATAAGTAGAATTGCCTGCTTCATCGACAAAAATATTCAAATGCGACGGCAGCATCGTGAACGTGCATGGCAGCGTGCCGCCATACTCGCCGTCCAGGTTCAGCTGCACGTAATCCGGTGTCAGCACCGAAAGCTCGCTTGTTTGGAAATGCACGACATGCGGATCGTTCAAGTGCTCCCCGCGCAGCGCCAGCGACGCCAGGCGAATGAACTCGCCGAGGTTGCACTTCTTAATCACCACGACATCAAACAACCCGTCATTGAGGCTTGCATCCGGGGCCAGCTTCTCGAAGCCGCCGACCGAGTTGCTATTACAGATGAGGAACATCATGATCTCATCATGGATCTCGCCAATTTCCTTCGCGCGCAAGCGAAGCTCCGTTGGACGGAGGCGGGTCATTTTCTCCAGACCCTTCATATAATAGGCCAACTGGCCGATCATCGTCTTCAGCTTGCTCGGCACCTCATAGGTGAGCTCCGTAAGCGAGCCGCCGCCGGCAATATTGATAAAATACCGCTGATTCGCCCGTCCGAGATCGATCGGCCGCGCGTATTGCTGGATAATCAGATCGCACGCGTACTCCCAATGCTTCGGAATGCCAAGCGCCCGGGCAAAATCATTCGTCGTCCCAAGCGGCAATATTCCGAGCGGGGGCCGCACGTCCTTCTCCGCCAAGCCGTTGATCACTTCATACAGCGTACCATCTCCGCCCGCCGCAATGATCATATCGAACCCGCGATCCGCCGCTTCCGCAGCCGCGATCGTCGCGTCGCCTTCGCTGGAAGTCGCATGGCAGCTCGTCTCGATGCCGCCGCGTTCCAGCCGTTGCAAAATGTCGGGGAGCCGCTTCTTAATCTCTTCCCGCCCCGACGTCGGGTTATAAATCAGTCTTGCCCGTTTAATTGTCACTCCGCGACCACCTCCAGTACATCCGCACCTTACACACTTACCTTCTACTATACACGATAACGGGCTAACTTCCCAAACTGCCGCTTCCAGCGCTGCCCATATCATCCATCTTATCTATATCATCCAAATCCCGAAGCCATTCCCGAATCTGCCGCTCCATCCAGCGCGCAATTTGCGGTGACGGCAGCAGCGCCCGCCCGTTATACCGATAATTCAAACCGGCAAGACGAGTCGGAATGACCGTACGCGTAAAAAAGCCCTCACTAAGAAAAAGCGGCACCACGATGAACGCATCATCTGGATACCGCCGCTGCAATGCCCCGAGCTTGCACGCCGCCTGATTCGGCAGCAGCATCGCGCTATGCGCGCCCGCGAAGCCGCCGAGCTCGCGCACCCGTTCCGCCAGCGCCGCCATACCATCGCGCCAGCGGCCGTGAAACACCGCTTCGCGCGAGCCATGCGCGACGAGCAGCAAGCGCTCGCGCCGCCGCACCGGCTCAGCTCCCGCGCCCAGCGCGCCTTCCCGCGCCGCGCCGAGCTCCCACGCCGCCTCCGACGACAACCCCTCAATATTGCGCAGCAGCAGCTCCGCAATATCTCCGTCGTCGTCGATCGGCGCGCCGAACCGCACGCGCATACCCTCGCGCACCGCGAACGGCTCAAGCTCGCCTGCACGCGTCGCCGACACCGGCGCCATGCCGAATGCTTGCGCAATGTCGTCCACATGCGTGCTTCCGGACGACACAAAAAGCGGAAGGACGTACAGATCCGTCACGTCTTCCGCTTCCAATGCATTCACGCCGTCCTGGATCAGACGGCCTTCAACAAGCTCTAGAAAAGCAGACACGACCGGCACCTCGCTGCCCATAAGAGCCGAGCAAGCTGCCACCGCATCATCCACGAGCCGCACCCAATCCGCTTCGCGCGAGCCGTGGCTCACAACCAGCACTCCCGGTTTCACGGCTAGTTTCACTTCTGGTCTTACTTCTAAGTTTACACTTGGCTTCATCACATTCATTTGCTCACCCGGACTGAAGCGGAACCTAGCGTCCCGAACGCTCCAGCGCCATTTTGTATCCGTCGTTGCCGTAGTTCAGGCACCGCTTCACGCGCGAAATCGTCGCCGTGCTCGCGCCTGTCTCCGCTTCGATCTGATTATAAGTCGCGCCCTTGCCAAGCATGCGCGCCACTTCAAGCCGCTGGGACAGCGACTGAATCTCGTTCACCGTACAAAGATCGTCAAAGAAAATATAGCATTCTTCCACTGTCTTCAGCGTTAGAACCGCCTCGAACAGCTGGTCGATTGTCTTGTCATTCAGCTTCTTAAGTTGCATCGTCCGCTCACTCCTGCCATGAACTAATATGCTCATTGTAGTCCTTTCTAGTAGAATTTTCAAGCGTCACCGCTTTACAGAATAGAAGGGTTAGACGTTTGCACGGAGGCAAGCGCGGAAATTATTTATCCAAATACGGGCTATCGTCCAATCCGTATGTTCGCCTACCCCATAGACTAATGTATAAAATAAGGCACAAAGGTGTGATCTCCCGTGAACTACCGCTACGATCCGTACGGCCGCAACACGCCGCCGCAAGGCGGTCCAGGGCCAGGTCAAGGCCTGCAAAACCAGGGGCAAAGCCAATTCCCGGGCATCTCCGACCCTTTCATCGGCAAAAACATCAATAAAAGCGTCGGGCTCACCTCGCCCGTTCCTTTTAGCACGACCGAAATGTCGAATGAATTCTCGAACGGTGTCCCTACCATTACGATTCAACCCGCTTCGAATACGCAGATCATCCCGCTTCCCGAGTCCAATACTTCGGTCCTCCCGGCATTAGCGACGGAGACGAAGACGGAGAAGTCCGGCTTCAATCTCGCGACCAGCCTGAATGATCTGAAGAGCGTCGTCGACCGGATGGGCGGTCTCGACGGCATCGTGACGACGATGGGCAAAGTACAGAAGGTCGTCGGAAGCATCTCGCAGATGGCGCCGCTTATCAAGGTGCTTGCCACATCGTTCACGCCAGGCAAGAAAGGCGCAGCCAAGATCTCGGATGATGACGATGATGAAGCACCGGTCAAACGCCGCCGGAAGAAAGCGCGCAAACGGACGACAGGCAAAGGCAAGGGCAAAGGCACGAGCAGCGTGACCCCAGGAAGTCCACGCCCACGCCCGAAACGCCGCCCGCCAAGCGTCTAACCGTATCAACAATCACTAATAAAGCCGGAAACCTCACCAAGAGCGATGCGCGTCAAGCGCCCCGCCTCCCGAGGTTCCCGGCCTTTTTCACATTTTAGATAAACAAGGCAATAACTTGATAGATCAGCGCCGACAGAATCGCCGCGATCGGAATCGTGATGATCCACGACAAAATGATTCGTCCAGCGAGATCCCACTTCACGGCGGAGAAGCGCTTCGCGCTGCCTACGCCGAGAATGGAAGACGTGATGACATGCGTCGTACTGACGGGCAAATGAATGCTCGTTGCCGAGAAGATAATGCTCGCAGATACGATATCCGCCGCGAAACCGTTGATCGGCTCGATTTTGAATATCTTCGTGCCCATCGTCTTGATGATCTTCCATCCGCCGATTGACGTACCAAGTGCCATCGCCAATGCCGCAGAGATCTTAACCCACATCGGGATATGGTCCGTCGTGTCTTGAATGCCAGCCGCGACAAGGGCGAACGTAATGATCCCCATCGCCTTCTGCGCATCGTTCGTGCCGTGCGTGAACGACTGGAAGGCAGCTGTCAGAATCTGTCCGGAGCGGAAGCCTTTGTTCACAAGATGCGGATTCGATCTGGCGAATATCTGCTTCAGGATCCACATGACGATGAAACCACCGGCGAATGCAATGAGCGGCGAGAAAATAAGTGCTTTCACGATATCTGTAAAGCCGCTTGCATTAACCGCGCCGAAGCCGGCAGAGCTAATTACGGCACCGGTCAACGCGCCGATGAGCGCGTGGGACGATGACGATGGAATCCCTAGCCACCACGTGATCAAGTTCCACGCAATGGCTCCAATCAATGTAGCGACGACAACTTGCACACCGTGATCAAGCGTTGCCGGATTCGCAACCTTGCCCCCGATCGTCTTGGCGACGCCTGTAAACATAACCGCACCGATGAAGTTCATGCACGATGCAAGAAGAATCGCCATGCGCGGCGACAACGCCCGTGTTGATACGGAGGTTGCAATCGCATTAGCCGTATCATGGAAGCCATTGATAAAGTCAAATGCGAGTGCTAAGAAAATAACTACGCCAACCCAAATATATATCGTGTCCATCCTGCTCGTCCCCGCTCCTTAGCTATTACGCATAATGATGGTTTCGAGTGTGTTTGCAACGTCTTCGCAGTAATCGGTCGTTTGCTCCAGGCGCTCGTAGATCTCTTTGCGCTTAATCAGCTCGATCGGGTCTTTCACGTTGGTAAACAAGCTCTTGACGCTGACGCGAAGCAGGTCATCTGCCTGGTTCTCCAGCTCGTTGATATGAATCGCCGGCTCACGCATCGCAAGCAGCTTCTTGTCCGATAGGAGGTAGATCGCCTTCTTGATTTGCTGCGCGCAGCGCAGGATGTTGTCCGCGAACAATGTTACATACTCGTCCGGCTCCGTGATGTTGTACATCTCGAAACGGGAAGCGCATGCCTCGATACCGTCAAGCACATCGTCAAGCGACGTCGTCAGCTTCAGGATATCTTCACGCTCGATTGGGGTAATGAACGTCTTGTTCAATTCTGTCAGTATTTTATGTACGTAGCGATCGCACTTGCTTTCATACTCTTTCATCGACTTTGCAAACACGGTAGCATCCTTGATCTTCGAAACGTTCTGCTCGAAGTAATGCACGCCTTCCAAAATCGTGTCCGCCATCGACTCCAGCGTTGTAAAGAAAACGTCGTCTTTTTTCTTAAACATAGTTATCCCCTTCGTTTAACGTGCTTGGTTTACACTGGCGGCCCTAGTATTTTTCGCCAAAATCCACAGGAAACCGACAATATCTTAACATAGTATACCTTCCAATTGTTAAGCGATTGTAAAGGTTTTATGACTTTATTTCAAAATCCGAAATATATTTTTCGACAGCCGGCTTCATGCCCTCCTAGTGTTTTCTAGTGCTCCCGATTTTAACCGCCTTCTCAGCAAAAAAGAAGCCTGGAACCTCAGGGTAAGGTTCTAAGCTTCTTATCCAGCTCATACTCCAGTTAATGCTCCACTTACTACTCCAGTTGCTATTCCATTTCTATTCAGCCGCAATCTCCACATGGCCTTCGAACGTCGGCGTCATCGGCACGATGTGATAGAACGTATGGCCCGGCACGAACGGCAGCTCCTTGCCATCCTTCATAATGCGGATCGCCCCGTCGCTTCCGCGCTCCCATGCGGCGTCGATCTTCTTGCCAAGCTCGAACAGCATCGCTGGTCCGCCTGACTCCAGGTCAACCTCAAGCCGTCCGTAGTCGTCGTACGTCTTATGCTTCGCGCCAATAATGACAAGGTTCGCAGCCTTAAGCTGGTTGTTCGTCGTCAAGTCCGTATGCGGCTTATCGTTGATGAACCGGTCGTACAGCTCCGTGCTCGGATTGTAGATGTACGAGAGCTTGTAGTCCTTCAGCAGAAAATGAATGACGACCTTCGAGGCCGGATTTCCGCTCTCTGTCGCACCTGTCTCCGACCACTGGAACGTTGGAATATGCACCGTATCCTTGTACTTCTTCTTCGCGGCGCCTGCACGCAGCTTCTCCAGGTTCGAGTACAGATTGTGCGGCGCCTTGCGGAACGATTCGCGGTAGAAATAAGCGCCTGCGTTCGAGATTTCGTCGAGATAGTCCTTGCCGTGATGCTGCAGGATATCATAGCCCTGCTGGCTTGCCCCAGCGTGAGCGAGAATGGCGTTATAGCCGTCACCGATGCGAATGAGATACGGTCGATTGCTGCGAATCGGGCCGATTGGATCGCTCCCCGTGTAGCTTTGGAACACCGCAACGAGCCGCGTGATACCACCCTCGGCGAGCACTTCCCAGACTACGTCGGCATTCGGCAGTCCGGACTGTGGACGGGCTGCGGAGAAATTGTTCACCATCACCGCGATCGGGCGATTCTTCGCTTCCGTATCCTGCGCGAGCCCCGTCAGCGGCGCGATATATTGAGGCGGGTCCACTGCAGGAGGATCGATTGGAGCGGTGTCAGCCGGCTTGTCCGCATTCGTTGCTGGTGCCGTTACCGGCTCGGACGTATTCGCGTTCGAGTTGTTCTCGCCGCCGCAGCCGGTTACCATTACCGCTGCAAGCAGCAGCGTCGCGCCAAAGCCGATCGTACGCTTCACTCGATTCTGATTCGCATTCATATCTGCATACCCGCTTTCTTTTGGAGAATTTTGTCGTCGTACGAGGATTATACTTCATTACACCCCGCAAAGGGTAGCAGTCTCTTCCATCCTTGGCTGGAATTGAAAGCACGCATCCTTCGCATACTAGCACTACCGTAAAGCTCTAGCGCAAGCAGTCAGGAGGCTGTTCGTACGATGCCAACCGTTCTACATTGGATATCGCATCATTGGTTTTCGGTCACCATCATTGTTCTCTTGGCGATCGCCGTCTTCTTCGTCACCAAGAATCATAAATCCCTGTTCTACAAGGAATAGTGCGCGCTTGGACAAGATAACCCGATGAGCTACGTGCTGCGGACAGCACCTTGCTAATCGGGTTATTTGGGTTGTTCAACTTTAGTCGGAAGCCGGCTCCTGCCGCTCCTCGTCAGGCACGAGCGGGATGGAAATGAGCACTGTCGTTCCTTCGCCCGCAGCGCTGCTCACCTGGAACTGCCCGCCATGCAGCTCGACGATTTCTTTGCATATCGCAAGGCCAAGACCGCTTCCGGAACGCTGGCTTGTCCCTTTGTAGAACTTCTCCGTCACATGCGGCAGATCCTCGGGCGGGATGCCAGGTCCCGTGTCCTGAATCGTGATATGCGCTTCGCCGGACCTGCGCTCCCCAGTCACCGTCACCGTTCCGCCGCTAGGGGTGAACTTCAATGCATTATCGAGCACGTTGATGAATACCTGCTTCAGCCGGTTGGCGTCCACCCGTGCTACGAGCGGTTCATCGCTGTATTTGCCGATGATGCGAATGGACTCCCGCTGTCCGCGGGCGATGAATTGCCGCAGCGTCTCTCCAATTGTACGCCTGATATCAAGCGCCTCCGGATGAAGCACGATGCTCTTCGCATACAGCTTGGAAAAGTCGAGCAGGTCCTCGACCAGCCCGGACAGCCGCTCTGTCTCCCGCCCGATGATCGACAGCCCCATATTCAGCTCCTCGACGTCGCCGGGATCGCCGGATGCGAGCGTCTCGCTCCAGCCTCTGATCGACGTAAGCGGCGTCCGCAGTTCATGCGAGATGGAGGAGATGAAGTCCTCCTTCAGCTTCTCCCGGCGCGTCAGCTCGGAAGCCATCGTATTGAGCGTCTCCGCAAGCCGGCCGATCTCATCGCGATCATGGAGATGGACGGCGCGGCGCGTCCAATCGCCTTCTGCCATCTTCTCCGCTACGCGCGTCAAGTTCCGAATCGGCTTAGCAATTCGGTTCGCGATGAGCACGCTCATCGTGAAGAAGAGCAGGACGACGAATGAACCGACGAGCACCGTGATCGACAGTATGCTGCGGACGGTCTTATCGACCTCCTCCAGCGATGCCGTGTACCGGAACATCGCCACGACGCGCGGCCCTTGCATGACGGGCAGCGTCACGGCTGCGATGCGCTCTCCGGTGACTGGATCGGAGCCGCGCCAGATTCCTTTCTTCCCCTTCATCGCCTGATCGACGTCAGGCGTCAGCTCAGCCTGCTGCTCGCCAGCCGCGGCACCGCTATTGCTGCCACTGCCGCTGTTCGCCCCAAGCCCGTTGCTGTCCACGACGAGCTCGCCTGCGCTAGTCAGCAGCTGAAGATGCGTGGTGCCTTCGGACATATTTTGCAGCATGTATCTGGCTTTCGCTTTCATCGGCTCATACGCGATCATGCGGGTATGTATCGCCGATTCGGTCTCCGCCCGTTGGAGGACGGAACCGACGGCGCTGCTGTAGTAGTAGTTCCACACGAGCGTGCCGAACATCGTGCCAAGCATCACGACAACGAGAACGATCAGGATGCCGTAGCTTCGAACGATACGGGTTCGAAGACTGCCGCTCATTGCTCCTCGCCCCTCTTCCAGCGATAGCCGAAGCCCCACAGCGTCTCGATATGCTGCGGTTCGGAGGGGTTATTCTCGAGCTTCTGCCGGAGACGGCGGATATTGACGTCGACGATCTTCAGGTCCCCGACGTAATGGCGACCCCATACCGAGTTCAAGATATCATCGCGGCTCAGGCCCTCGCCCTCCCGCTCCATAAGCAGCTTCACAAGCGTCCATTCCGTCGGCGTCAGCACGATCTCGACGCCGGACTTCCACAGCCGGCGCTCCGCCGAAGAGAGGCGGAACGCGCCGGAGCGAAGCTCCCCCGCGGCTGAGGAGCGCGCGGCGGATTCCATCGCCGCCGCTGGCTGTTGCGCGCTCGGCGCCGGGCCGACGATCTGCGGCGGTACATCGACTGCTGCAGCGTCGCGTACCGCTGCCGCGCTGGCTCCCGCTGTCGCGCCGCTCTCGCCGCCGCTAGCCGCAGCTGCGCCGGCGTCGTCGCCAAGCGGCATCATGCGCCGCTTCAGCGCATGCAGCCGCGCGACAAGCTCGCCCGGGCTGAACGGCTTCTGCACGTAATCGTCAGCCCCGAGCTCAAGGCCGCGAATCTTATCTTCTTCCTGCGATTTCGCGGTCAACATAATAATACCCATGCGCGGGAACTGCTGACGCAGCTGCTCGCACACTTCAAAACCGCTCATTTTCGGCAGCATCACATCGAGCAGCGCGACGTCGAAGGGCGGATTCGCGTTTTGCGCGAGCACAAGCGCGCTCTCTCCGTCTTCCGCCTCCGTCACGTCCATGCCGCCCCGGCGCAAATTAATGCGGACGAATCCGCGGATCGCCTCTTCATCCTCTACATATAAAATACGCAATCTGCTTCTTCCTCCTTTGTAGCGGCAGCTCCTTAAGCTTCCGGCAGCAGCCTGAACAGCTGCATGATCTCTGCTTCATCAGGCGGGAACAACCCGCTTGCTTTACGCCCCTGCTGCTCATCCGCGCTATCCTCATCATCTGCCGAAGGCTTATCATGCCAGATCGCCACATAGACAAGTCCGCTCCCCGTACCAAGCTCGAGGTAACGGCTGCCGTCCTCGTTCAGCTGATGCACCTCTTTGCTCCAATCGGCCATCGGAATGACCCGAAGCGCCAATACTTGCTCGTGCAGCCCTCTCTCCGGATTGTAGGCATCCAGCGATACATCGCTGCCGCCCCCATCCTTCAATTGGCTAAATGTATAATTACTCCATTGCTCCGGAATTGTAATCGAATACGTTTGGCTCGGATCCACATACTGCTGACCGACGACGGCGAAGCTGCTCCTGCCGTCCCATTGCTTATACTGCTCAATCCAGAGCAGATCGCTGTAGGCAACGCCATTGGACTGCCCCGGCGCCTCATGCAGCATCGTGATATCCAGAATGCCGTCCCCGTTGCGATCGCCGCTCAGCTGGGTTCGAGCATTAATTTGCACCTGATCATCGCCTGTCTCCATCGGCGGATATACCGAGACGAGCTTGCCCGCTTCCCAAGCGAGCACCGTCGTCGTAGACGAATTCGCTCCAACCGTAGCATCCGCAACGATGCCATAAAGACCAGTTGGAGACACCTTGCCGAGCTTCAATTGCAAGTAGTCGTTCACCGATCCATCAAGTGCTGCAGCGCCGATCTTCTGCACGTTGTCAGCGGCAAATTTATAGATCCCGATGGTCGCTTGCATCTTATCACGCTGCAGCTTGATGAGCCCAAGCTCCGGGCTTCCATCGCCTTGCGCATCGCCAATCCCCATCGTATCGTACGGCAGCTCCGCAATCGGTTTCGGCAAATTCACCTCATCTACACCCGTGCGGACATGGTATATCGAGAGCACATGCTGCGGCTCCCCGTATTGATTCCATCCGATAAGCAGCTCCGGCTGGCCGTCCCGGTCCAGGTCGGCTGTGCGCAGCACATCAATCCCATAGCTCGAAGTCTCCGCGAAAATAAACCATTTGCGCCATGTCCCATTCACATTTTGCAGCACCATCACATGCTGATTGCCGCTGTCATCGGCATAGGTAACGAACGCTTCCTGCCGGCCGTCGCCGTCTGCGTCCATCTTCAGCACCGCCGTGTTCGTCGTCTCCTGCATCACAACAGTCAGCTTCGCCCTTGAGGGGAGCTCACTTTGCACGGCTGCAGCAAGGGCAGCACTGTCCGGCGATGAACGCGGACCTAATAGCAAGTCGGCCGGAGTCGCTGTGAACGAGCAGCCGGATAGAATGAACAACGCTAGCAGTCCGCTGAGGAGGAGCGCTCTTCTACGTATTTTGTTTCTTCGTTTCATCGTCGCCTTCCCTCCTCGCGCCTCGCGCTTACTTCTTCGATTGGCTTGACTGGCTAGCAGCCTTCGCTTTCGCTTTGGCATCCGCTTTGGCCGCCAGCAGCTCGCTTACTGTGACGAACGTATAGCCCTTGTTCTTCAAATCTTTAATAATAAGCGGCAGCAGCTGTACCGTATTGTCGAGCTTGCTGCCGAAAGAATGCATGAGAATAATGCCGCCTGGATGCGTGTTCTTGTTCACATTCGCCCGCATCGTCGCGACTGAGCTGCCCGCCCAGTCCCGCGTATCGACAGACCAACCGATCAGGTCGCGGTGATTTTCTTTCATAATCGTCCGCAGCAGCGGCGATACCGCACCATATGGTGCACGGACAATCCGCGGCACATAACCGCACTGCTTGTTAATGAGCACATCCGCCTGCTTAATTTGGCTAAGAATTTGATTGCGATCCAGCTTGCTCAGATCCTTATGCGAATAGCTGTGGTTCCCGATTTCGTTGCCTTCGGCCTTGATACGCTTCATCATCGAGCCGTAGTGGTTCACTTGAATGCCAACCGTGAAGAATGTGGCATGAATCTTGCTCGCCTTGAGAATCGAGAGAATCTCCGGCGTAAACCGTCCATCCGGCCCATCGTCGAACGTCAGAGCAACCAGCTTCGCCCCCTTCTTCGGCACATAGTCCACTGCCGGCTCGGTCGGTTTTTGCAGCAGGATCGGCACCGGCGGCAGCACTGGAGGAGTCGTCGACGTCTTGCCCGCCTGCTCAGCAGTGCCCGCCTTGGCCGGTGCGTTCGGCTTCGACTTCGGCGGTGTCGCTGTAGCGAGCGTAATCCCGCTATCCTGCTTCGGATTCGAATCCGCTGTTGCCGCAAGCTCTGGCTTCGCTCCATCCCGGTTCTGATCTTCGGACCAATTCACATCTATTATCGCTGCATGCTTCATCGAATGCGGCTTAATGCCGCAGCTCGTTGTAAGCGTGCCTATCATCAGGGTTGCCACAATCATTGCGGCTATTCTACTTCTGCTTCCTAATCGAACAGGTAACCGCATTTTAATCCCCTCGCCATTCAAAGAAAAGAATCTATGACCCTACTATACCTTATCTTAATAGAGTTGAGGGGGTGATGTAGTTACAAAGAGGTAACATAAAAGCTGGAAATGCTAGCCACGATGCAGGTTGCCCGGCAAGGCAGCGAGACAGCGAGGCGAGTGAGGCAACGCAAAAAGACCGCAGCCAGATTGGGCTGCGGTCTTCAATAGAGACCCCTCGTTTAACAGGAACGAGGGGTTCGGTTTGCTATAGTGGATAAATCCACTCATTTGTGCTGAAATCAGCGATTTCACTTGGCTATATTGGATTATTCCATTCATTTTCGGCGAAATAGCCGAAATAACGGCCATCGACGCAAAATGAGTGGATATTTCCAATATAGGCTGTTATTTTCTGCTTTTAGCCTGTTTTATAATGGATTTTTCCAATATAGCTACAGAGCTCCGAGAAAACGGCTTCCTGCCAATAACTCGTTTATCGCAATGCTTTCGCAGCGATATCGGTACGGCTGTGCATACCTTCAAAATGAATCGCGCTCACGGCCTCGTACGCCTTCGCGCGCGCTTCCGCAATATCGCGGCCGCGGCCGACGATGCCGAGCACACGTCCGCCGTTCGTGACGATATTGCCGTCCGCAAGCGCAGTGCCCGCGTGGAACACGAGCGCGCCTTGCGCCCGAGCAGCTTCCAGGCCAGTGATGACGCGGCCTTTCGGATACGGTGCCGGATAGCCTTCCGATGCGGCGATGACGCACACCGCTGCTTCGTCGCTCCACTCGATCTGAAGCTGATCGAGTCTTCCGTTCATCGAAGCGAGAATAATATCGAGCAGATCGGTCTTCAGGCGCGGGAGCACGACTTGCGTCTCCGGATCGCCCATGCGCGCGTTGAACTCGATCGTCTTGACTCCAGATTTCGTCATCATCAGACCTGCGAAGAGAACGCCGCGGAACGGACGGCCTTCGCTGACCATCGCACGCGCCGTCGGCTTGATGATGTTCTCGATCGCATCTTCGACAAGCGCCGGATCGATATGCGGCAGCGGGGAGTATGTACCCATGCCGCCTGTGTTCGGGCCTTTGTCATTGTCGAAGACTTGCTTATGGTCTTGAGCAGGCACCATCGCGCGAACCGTCTCGCCATCGACGAATGCGAGAATCGACATCTCTTGTCCCTCGAGGAACTCTTCGATGACGACGCGTCCGCCGGATTCGCCGAACACTTTGCCGACCATCATCCCTTGCAGCGCTTCCTCCGCTTCCTCCATCGAGAAAGCGACGGTAACGCCTTTGCCTGCCGCGAGTCCGTCCGCTTTGACAACGACAGGAATTTCTTGCTGACGCAAGTAAGTCAGTGCCGTCTCATAATCGGTGAACGTCTCGTACTTCGCAGTCGGAACGTTGTATTTCTTCAGCAGATTTTTCATGAAAATCTTGCTGCCTTCAATCTCTGCCGCATTCTTCCGCGGTCCGTAGATCGGAACGTTGCGCTCTTCGAACGCATCGACGATGCCGTCCGCAAGCGGATCATCCGGGCCGACGACAACGAGGTCGATCTCGTTGTCGCATGAGAACTGGATCAGGTCGTCGAACCGGTTAACCGGAATCGGCGCGCATTCCGCCAGCTCTGCAATGCCGGCGTTGCCAGGCGCACAGAAGATTTTGCTTACTTTATCGCTCTTGTTCAGCGCCCATACGATCGCATGCTCACGACCGCCGCTGCCGATAACGAGAATACGCATCGTTTACGCGCCTCCTTCGGCCGAACGGTTCACGACCGTCAGCGTCGACTCTCCGTCGCTAATGCGGATCGACTTCACGAGCAGCGAGATTTTGTTGTCCGCATCAAGCATGTCCCAGTAGAAGCGTGCCGTCTTCTCTTCATCGTCGAACAACGGCGCCATTTGCGGCTCGCCGGCGAACGAAGGCAGCGGATTGCCATCGCCCACATACGTGGAGATGAAGTGTCCGTAACCCGGAATCGCTTGCTCATAGTGGAAATATTGACGCTTCGTCTGCGATTCGTCGTTCTCGTTCGATTTCAGAATCGACAGCTTGTATGCGTTCTTTGCATCGTTCAGATCAACGATACCCGAGATACGCGGCGTAAAGTTCGGTGGATCCGGCTCGTACGTGCGTGTTGCGAGCGCACCTTCGAACGTACCGCCTGCTTTGATCGCTTCCCAGATCGTATCGGTCTGGTCGCCGTTCGTAACAATATGCGCGCCGCCTTCATGGCGAAGCGGATAATAGATGATCAGCGATGGATCAGTCAGCTTCGCTGGATCGCGAGCTTCCGTACGAAGGAAGCCGTTCTTCTCCGGAATGAATACACGGTTGCGGCTGTTCTCGCTGCGTCCCATGATCCAATAGACTTGCACGAAGCGCGTCGCGTCCGGCGTCAAGCCGATGATGATACCGCGCCCTGGATAGCTGTTCTCTTGCAAACGCTGTACGGTTGCATCCGCGAGCGTCTTCCATTTTGTCGTTGTGTTCGTGGACATCCTCGTCGCCTCCTACTCCTATCAGTGATGAAACAGGCGTACGCCCGAGTATACCATGACCATGCCGTAATCGTTCGCCGCTTGCACGACCTCTTCGTCGCGAAGCGAGCTGCCTGCTTGAATGACGTATTTCACGCCGCTGCGGCTTGCCCGGTCGAGATTGTCGCGGAATGGCAGGAACGCATCGGAACCGTAAGAAACGCCTTGCAGACCGTTCAACCATTCACGCTTCTGCTCGCGAGTGAGACGCGCGGGCACTTTTTCGAAGCAACGCTCCCAAGCTGCTTGTTCAACCGGCGTTACTTCGTCTTCGAGCCACAGGTCGATCGCGTTGTTCTGCTCCGCGCGCGACACGCCTTCGCGGAACTTCATGTTCAGCGCAGCCGGGTGCTGGCGAAGATACCAGCGATCCGCCTTGTCGCCTGCAAGACGCGTACAGTGAATACGCGATTGCTGACCCGCGCCGATGCCGATCGTTTGACCGTCCAGCGTATAGCAGATCGAGTTGGATTGCGTATATTTCAGCGTAACAAGCGCAACGAGCATGTCGCGCTTCGCGCCCTCCGTCAACTCTTTGTTCGCCGTAACGACTTTATCGAATACCGAAGCATCCGGAACGGCGCTGTTACGTTCTTGCTGCATTTTCATACCGAACAGCGTGCGCGTTTCGACTGGATCCGCCACATAGTCGGGATCGATCTGGAGAATCAGGTACTTGCCGCCCTTCTTCTGCTTCAGAATGTCGAGCGCTTCCGGCGTATAGCCTGGCGCTACGACAAGGTCAGACACTTCACGCTTGAGCAGCTGCGCCGTCGATGCGTCAACGATGTCGCTGAGCGCGGCAGCGTCGCCGAACGAAGACATACGGTCCGCGCCGCGGGCACGTGCGTATGCCGTTGCCAGCTCCGACAGCTCCATGCCGTCAACAAAGTAAGCCTTTGCCAGTTCTGCCGACATCGGCGCGTATACCGCAACGCCCGCTGGGCTTACGTGCTTGAACGAAGCCGCCGCAGGAAGTCCTGTTGCTTGGCGCAGCTCGCGCACAAGCTGGTACGCGTTCAATGCGTCAAGCAGATTGATGAAGCCAGGGTCGCCGTTAACGACAGTAAGCGGAAGCGCCTTGCCGTCTGCGGAGTAGATTTTCGCTTCCTTCTGGTGAGGGTTCATCCCGTATCGCAAAGCAATTTCTTTAATATCGCTCATAAATTCGTTCTTCGTCCTTTCTCGTATCCCGTCTTCGCGCGGAACTAGCCGCCGCTTCTTACCGTAACCTTGCGTCCGTCCAGCGCGACGCGTCCTTCAGCAATTGAGCGGACCGCCAGCGGCAGCAGCTCGTGCTCCACCGCATGGATTCGCTCGCCGAGCGTTTCTTCCGTATCGTCGTCTTGGACTTCGACCGCCTGCTGCATCATGATCGGCCCCGTGTCCATGCCGCCATCCACGAAGTGGACGGTTACACCCGTCACCTTGACGCCGTATTCCAGCGCCTGACGAACGCCTCGCACACCCGGAAAAGCAGGCAGAAGCGCCGGGTGCACGTTAATGATGCGCCCATAGTAGGGCTTCACGAGCACGTCGGTAATGATCCGCATGTACCCGGCAAGCACGATCAGATCAATGCCTTCCCGTCGCAGGAGGCCGACAATCTCTTCTTCGCAAGCTTCGCGGGAAGCATACGACTTCGGGTCGAAAAGATATGCCTTGACGTCCAGCGCCTCAGCGCGCTGCACGACCTTCGCCGCCGGCTTGTCGCATACGAGCAGCGCGATCTCTGCGGGGAACGCTTCCTCGCGGACTGCTTCGGCAAGCGCCTGAAAATTGCCCCCGTTGCCGGATGCAAATACGGCGATGCGCAGCCGCGAGTTCCCGTCCGTCATTACAGCTCGGCGCCTCCGAACGTGACGATCTTGTTGCCCGAAGTCACTTTGCCGATGATATACGCATCTTCGCCAAGCTCTTGAGCCGCGCGAAGCGCTTCCTCAGCTTGTTCAGCGCCAACGACGACGACCATGCCAACGCCCATGTTGAACGTTGTGAACATGTCACGGTCGGAGATGCTGCCTTGAGCCTGCATCAGCTTGAAGATAGGTTGGATCGGCCATGAGCCCATCTCGATGTCCACGTTCACGCCTTCCGGCAGCACGCGCGGAATGTTCTCGATGAAGCCGCCGCCTGTGATGTGCGCCATGCCTTTCACCGTTACGCGGTTGATCAGCTCCAGCACCGATTTCACATAGATGCGAGTCGGTTCGATGACGACATCGCCAAGCTTCTTGCCTTCCAGCTCAGGAAGCGAATCGTTCAAGCTATAGCCAGCTTGATCAAGCAGCAAACGGCGAACGAGCGAGAAGCCGTTGCTGTGAATGCCGCTCGATGCGAGGCCAAGCACCACGTCGCCCGGCTGGATGCTCTTGCCGTCGATGATTTTCTTCTTATCTACGATGCCGACCGTGAAACCAGCAATATCATACTCGTCGCCTTGGTACATGCCCGGCATTTCAGCCGTTTCGCCGCCGATCAATGCGCAGCCGGACTGCACGCAGCCGTCGGAAATGCCTTTGATGATCGCTTCGATCTTCTCCGGCTCTACCTTTGCGCAAGCGAGGTAGTCGAGGAAGAAGAGCGGCTCCGCGCCTTGTACCACGATATCGTTCACGCACATCGCAACGGCGTCGATACCGATCGTGTCATGCTTATCCATCGCGAAAGCGATCTTCAGCTTCGTGCCTACACCGTCAGTACCCGAAACAAGCACCGGCTCCTCATACTTGTCTTTGTTCAGACCGAACAGCGCGCCGAAACCGCCAAGATCCGTCAGCACTTCCGGACGGAACGTCTTCTTCACGTGCTTCTTCATCCGTTCGACTGCTTCATTACCCGCCGCAATATCGACGCCGGCTTGTTTATAAGCTTCTGACACGATAGTCACTCCTTAATGGTTTTTTGCAAAGGTTTCGTCCTTTGCCTTATCACTTTATATGCCAACCAGTCGGGTAAACGACGGTTGAATAATCTGTTCTTATACCCCGAGGTGAGGAGGAGGACGAAGGCTGATATGAAGTTGGAAAAGCGTCAGCGGTCGCCTTTGTACAGGAATTTCTACCTCTAATCACTTATTGTTCAAGGAAATTCTAGGTACAACAGCGATTGGAAACTCATATCAGCCGCAGGCCATACGCACTCACCTAACTAGCAGCTGCAGCTCTTCTCCGAAGTCGGATCAACCGGCGTCGGATAATCATTATCGAAGCAAGCCAGGCACATGCCGCGGTTGTACTCGCCGTCATTGCCGCCTACCGCTTCAATGAAACCATCGTGGCTCAAGAAATGCAGCGAATCCGCATTGATTGCCGCGCGAATCTCCTCGACCGACTTCTGCGAAGCGATCAGTTCCTTGCGGTCCGGCGTATCGATGCCGTAGTAGCAAGGGTTCTTGAACGGAGGCGACGTGATGCACACATGCACTTCAGTCGCGCCCGCTTCGCGAAGCAGGTTCACGATGCGAAGGCTTGTCGTACCGCGCACGATCGAGTCATCGATCATGACGACGCGCTTGCCCTCGACGACTTTGCGCACGGCGGACAGCTTCATCTTCACGCCCTTCTCGCGAAGCTCTTGCGAAGGCTGAATGAAGGTACGGCCGGTGTACTTGTTCTTGATCAAGCCGAGCTCGTACGGGATACCCGTCTGCTCCGCGTAACCGATTGCCGCCGAAATCGACGAATCCGGCACGCCAGTTACAACGTCCGCATCGATGAATGCTTCGAGCGCCAGGCGCTGACCCATTCTTTTGCGAGCCGAGTGCAGGTTGATGCCGTTGATGTCGCTGTCCGGGCGGGCAAAATAAATATATTCCATCGCGCAAGTCGCGCGGCGCTCCAGCTGATCGAAGCGATCTTCACGGAGTCCGTCACGATCGAGCACCAGCATCTCGCCAGGCTGCACATCGCGTACGTACTCCGCGCCGCATGTTTCAAGCGCGCAAGTTTCCGATGCAAACACATATCCGCCAGCCAGCTTGCCCATTACGAGCGGGCGCAAGCCATTCGGATCCGACGCGACGACAAGCTTGTCGTTGGTCATCAGAAGGAAAGCGAAGCCGCCAATAAGCCGCTGCAGCGCATCCTTTGCCGCACTGACAAAATCCTTGCTCGATCGAGCGATCAAATGCGCGATAACTTCCGTGTCGCTTGACGTTTGGAAGATTGAGCCTGAACGTTCGAGTTCTTCACGGATCGATGGCGCGTTCACGATATTACCGTTCGTCGCTACGGCAAGATCGCCGTCGCGATACTTGAAGATGAGCGGCTGCGCATTCGCCAGCTTGCTCTCGCCTGCAGTAGAGTAACGAACGTGACCGATGACGCGGTCGCCTGGGAGACCGTCCAGCGTCTTCTGGTCGAACACTTCCTTCACGAGGCCCATGCCGCGGTGGTAGGAGAACTTGCCGGTTTCGGATTCAACCGAAGCCATGCCAGAGCTTTCTTCGCCGCGATGCTGCAGCGCGTGTAGACCGTAGTAACCGAGCGAGCACGCATCCGGGATGCCGAACACCCCGAATACGCCGCACTCCTCACGCAATTTATCAAAAATATCGTCCCGGCCAATGCCTTCGTTATAGTGATCGCCAGTCCACAGCTTCGGCAGCTGTTTTATTTCATCAGACATGGAATCGCATCCTTCCAAACCTGTTCCAATTCTGCAATGCTGGCATTGATGCCCGGTTTGCCGTTAACCGAAGCAACAACGTCTTTGCCGCCAACCTTACCGATAACGGCATTCGGAACCCCGTGAGCCGTTAGGTAGTTCGTCAGCTCTGCTGCCTGCTCCGGCTTCGCCGAGAGCAGAATACGGGATTGCGATTCGCTGAACAGCGCCGCATCCGCGCGCAGGCTTGTCTCTACATTCACTTCAGCGCCAAGCTTGCCGCTGATTGCCGATTCCGCAAGCGCTGCTGCAAGGCCGCCCTCGGACAAGTCATGCGCCGAAGCGACATAACCTTCGCGAATTGCGCCAAGCACGCCGTCAAGCAGCATCTTCTCTGTTGCCAGGTCGATTTGCGGAGGACGTCCTTCGCTCTTGCCGCTCAGCACGTATTGCAGCTCGCTGCCGCCCATCTCATGCTTCGTTTCGCCTGCGAGGATGATGACATCGCCCTCAGCTTTGAAGCCTTGAGTCGTAATATGATCAATGTCGTGAACGAGACCAACCATACCGATAACCGGCGTCGGGTAGATCGCGCCTTTGGCATTCTCGTTGTACAAGCTGACGTTACCGCCGATAACCGGCGTATCGAGCGTACGGCAAGCTTCGGAAATACCGTCTGCTGCCTTCTCGATTTGCCAGAACACTTCCGGCTTCTCCGGGTTACCGAAGTTCAGGTTGTCCGTAATCGCAAGCGGTTCGGCGCCGGAGCAAACGATGTTACGAGCCGCTTCCGCAACCGCAATACGTCCGCCAACCTCCGGATCGAGGTATACGTAACGGCCGTTGCAGTCCGTAGTCATCGCAAGTGCTTTGCGAGTACCGCGGATCGTTACAACTGCTGCATCAGAACCCGGTTGAACAGCTGTGCTCGTGCGAACCATGTAGTCGTATTGGTTGTAGACCCACTCTTTGCTCGCTACTGTCGGAGAAGCCAGCACTTGCTTAAGCGCGCCAGTCAGGTCAGTTACTTCTGGATAAGCTGTAGTATCAATTGCACCGTTAGCCGCGTAGTACGCTGGCTCGGCGGATGGTTTGTCATACATCGGGCACTCGTCAACGAGCGCTTTCACCGGCATATTCGCCACTTCTTCGCCTTTGTGGAACAGGCGCAGACGGCCATCGTCCGTCACTTTACCCACCTTCACGCAGATAATGCCCCAACGGTCAAAAATCTCTTGCGCCTGTGCTTCATGCTGCGGCTCAACGACGAACAGCATACGTTCCTGCGACTCGGACAGCATCATTTCGTAAGGCGTCATGCCTTCTTCACGCTGCGGCACTTCGTCGAGGTAGAGCTCAAGGCCGTTGCCGGCTTTGGATGCCATCTCTGCGCTGGAGCAAGTCAGACCTGCTGCACCCATATCTTGAATACCGACTACGATGCCGGCATTGATCAGCTCAAGCGTTGCTTCCATAACGAGCTTCTCCATGAACGGATCGCCCACTTGTACCGCTGTACGCTTCTCTTCGGATTCCTCGGAAAGCTCAACCGATGCGAATGTCGCACCATGGATACCGTCACGGCCCGTTGCTGGACCAACGTAGAACACCGGGTTACCTACACCTTTTGCAACGCCGCGTTGGATCTTGTCATGATCGATCAGACCGACGCACATAGCGTTAACGAGCGGATTACCCTCGTAGCTCTCGTCGAACATCACTTCGCCCGCAACTGTCGGGATACCGATACAGTTACCATAACCAGCGATACCGCTAACCACGTTCTCGAACAGATACTTCACGCGTGCATTTTCCAAGTTGCCGAAACGCAAGCTGTTCAGAAGAGCTACAGGACGCGCGCCCATCGAAAAAATGTCACGGATAATGCCGCCAACCCCTGTTGCTGCGCCTTGGTACGGCTCAACCGCGGATGGATGGTTATGCGATTCGATCTTGAACACGACTGCTTGGTTATCGCCGATATCCACAATACCCGCGCCTTCGCCCGGTCCCATCAGAACCTTCGGTCCATCGATCGGGAACTTCTTCAGGATCTTCTTCGAATTCTTATAGGAACAATGCTCGGACCACATGACGCTGAACACGCCGATCTCCGTGTAGTTCGGCTTACGGCCTAGAAAACCGCAAACGAGCTCATATTCATAATCTGTCACGCCGAACTGCGTGTAGATACGCTGATCCGCGATTTGTTCTGCTGTTGGCTCCTTAGCCGTTAACTGCTGCGCCATGTTGTTCCCTCCATGCATTCAAAATCGATGTAAACATCCGTTTGCCGTCCGCCGAGCCGAGAATTTCATCTACGGCGCGCTCCGGGTGAGGCATCATGCCAACGACGTTGCCGCGCTCGTTGCAGATCCCTGCAATGTTCTCGATCGAGCCGTTCGGGTTCGTATCGCCCGCGTAACGGAACACGATCTGGTTGTTCTTCTTCAACTGTGCCAGTGTTTCCTCATCACAGTAGTAGTTGCCTTCGCCGTGCGCGATTGGAATATCGATGATTTCACCTTTGTTGTATTCGCCAGTGAAAGCAGATGTATTGTTAACGACCTCAAGCTGCGTTTGAGCGCAAATGAACTTCATGCCGTTGTTGCGGCGAAGTGCGCCAGGCAGCAGGCCAGCTTCAGTCAAGATTTGGAATCCGTTGCAGATGCCGAGAATGAACTTGCCTTGCTCGGCAGCTTTGACCACTTCGCTCATTACAGGGGCAAAACGAGCGATTGCGCCGCAGCGCAGGTAGTCGCCGTAAGAGAAGCCGCCGGGAACGAGAATGGCATCGTAAGCGGACAAGTCAGTCGCTGTGTGCCATACGTAGTCAACGGATTGGCCGATTGTGTCTTCGACTGCTTTGTAGCAGTCGATATCGCAGTTGGAACCTGGAAAAACGAGTACCGCGAACTTCATCGTTTATCCCTCCAATTCAAAACGGTAGTCTTCAATAACCGTGTTCGCCAGCAGCTTCTCGCACATTGCCGTCAGGCGCGCTTCTGCTTCCGTGCGATCCGATGTGCTCAGGTTGAGCTCCAGAAATTTGCCGATACGAACTTTGCCGACTTCATCGAAGCCCATGGAATGCAATGCGCCTTGTACTGCGCTGCCTTGCGGGTCGAGCACGTTTTGTTTGATTGTTACGTAGACTTTAGCCTTCATTGGGGGGTCGCCTCCTGGAAAATGTGAAATTGGGGTTGGAATAGCTTCGCAAAACGCGGGTATGTTGGACTACGTCGCTGTTGAACGAACGGAAACTTTGAACAATTACTTGCGGTAACTTCTTGAAACATTTCTCCATGATGCTCTTGGGAGCATCATGGGCTCGCTTCGCGGGGCTATTCGCCGCCTCTTGCATCGCCTGATTTATATGGTGCGAGCCATCTTTGCTTGGCTCGCGGGTTTCTTGTGATCGAGCCATCTTGCCTCGCTCACGAGTCCTTGTTACTTGAACGGCACTTCGTGCCGTTCTGGCTCCGAGTGCGTGATACGCTTGCTGGGTCACCGGCTATATTGGATAAATCCACACATTTTGTGCAAATTCAGCGATTTTGCTTGGCTATATTGGATTTATCCATTCATTTTCGTTCAAAACAGGCCAAAAGGGCTTTTTCGAGCAGAAATGAGTGGATTTTTCCATTATAGGATGCGATTTGAGCTATAAATGCCGTTCTCTATTGGATAAATCCACTATAGAACGCGAGAGTGGCTTACAAGTCCTCGCCCGTCAACGCCTTGTAGATAGCTAGGTAACGATTTGTTGTTTCTTCGACAACCGCTTGCGGCAATGGATCTGGTTTGCTGTCTCTGTCCCAGTCGGAACCAAGAAGATACGTGCGAACCGGTTCTTTGTCCATGCTGTCGATCTCGACGTCGTAGGCGAACTTGTCTTTAGCCCAGAAACGCGAGGAGTCCGGCGTGAAGATCTCGTCGATCAGGATGACTTTGCCATCGATAAGTCCGAATTCGAATTTGCAATCCGCGAGGATGATGCCGCGCTCTTCGCAGCGCGCCGCAGCGAATTCATAGAGCGCAATGCTCTTGTCGCGAAGCTCTTCAGCCAATTCAGCGCCAACCATCTCTTTCATCCGTTCGAAAGGAATGTCTTCGTCATGGCCGACATCGTTCTTCGCAGCCGGCGTGAAGATCGGCTTCTCGAAGCGTTCGTTCTTGCGAAGTCCCGCTGGAAGCTCGATGCCGTTAATTGCCGAAGTTTTTGTATATTGTCTCCAGCCGCCTCCGGTGATATAGCCGCGAACGACACATTCAATATCGATTCGCTCGGCTTTCTTCGAAACCATGATGCGGTTCTTCAGCAGCTCAGGCTCAGTCACGAGGTCGCCAAGCTTGTACACGTCAGTGTGTACAATATGATTCGGCATCATCTCAGCCGTTTGCTCAAACCAGAACGCCGACAATCGGTTCAGCACGTTCCCTTTCTCCGGCACGGCCGGATCAAGCACATAATCGAACGCGCTGATGCGATCCGTTACGACGATCAGAAAATGCTCGCCAAGATCGTACAGCTCACGCACTTTGCCTTTATAAAGCAGCGGCGCTTTCACATATCCCACAGCCGTGGACAACGCTTGTGTCATTCCTGTTCCCTCTCCTTTAGGCTTGGTATTGATTTTGTTGCAGGTTTCAGTTTTGCAGTTGATCTTAAGGTTGAGTGACGGAGCAGGCATGAACGGTCCGAAGAAGCGCTAGCGTTCGCCTAGGCGAAATGATGTGCGTTGCCTAAGCTACGCACGTCATTTGCGCCTTTGTACAAGAATTCCTACCTCTAATCACTTACTGTTCAAAGGAATTCCAGGTACAACAGCGATCGGAGGACGTTCATGCATGCGCAGTCATGCCCTTAGATCAATTCCAATCGTCTGAAAATCGTATCAACGTGCTTCAGATGCCAAGCCGGGTTAAACGCATCTGCGATTTCCTCAGCCGACAGATGCGCCGTAATCTCCGGCGTCGCTTCGATGATGTCGCGGAATTGGCGCTGTTCTTCCCATGCTTGCATCGCGCGCGGTTGTACAGTGTCGTACGCTTGCTCGCGGCTAAGGCCTTTATCGATCAGCTTCGTCATGACGCGGCCGGAGAACGGCACGCCGAACGTACGCTGCATATTGCGCTTCATGTTCTCAGGGAACACTTGCAGGTTCTTGATGATGTTGCCGAGGCGGTTCAACATGTAGTTGAGCAGCATCGTCGAGTCCGGCAAGATCACGCGCTCTGCCGACGAGTGGCTGATGTCGCGCTCATGCCACAGCGTTACGTTCTCGTACGCAGTCAGCATGTGACCGCGGATAACGCGGGACAGACCGGAGATGTTCTCGCAGCCGATCGGGTTGCGCTTGTGCGGCATAGCCGACGAGCCCTTTTGCCCCTTCGCGAACGGCTCTTCCACTTCACGGAATTCGCTCTTCTGCAAAGCGCGAATTTCAGTAGCGAACTTATCGAGCGATGTTGCAATCAGCGCGAGTGTACCTACATACTCCGCATGACGGTCACGCTGCAGCGTTTGCGTCGAGATCGGAGCCGGCGAGATGCCGAGCTTCTTGCAAGTGAACTCTTCTACGAATGGATCGATGTTCGCGTACGTACCGACCGCACCGGAGATTTTGCCGAATTGAACGCCGTTTGCCGCATGGCGGAAGCGCTCCAGGTTGCGTTTCATTTCCTCGTACCACAGTGCCAGCTTCAGACCGAATGTCGTAGGCTCAGCATGAACGCCGTGCGTACGGCCCATCATTGCTGTATCTTTATAAACAACCGCTTGACCGCGAAGGATCTCGATGAAGTTCGTAATGTCCTTCTCCAGAATCTCGTTCGCTTGGCGAAGCAGATAGCCCATTGCTGTGTCTACGACATCAGTAGACGTCAGGCCGTAATGTACCCATTTGCGCTCAGGACCGACTGTCTCGGATACCGCGCGCGTGAACGCGATAACGTCGTGGCGAGTTTCCAATTCGATCTCGTTGATGCGGTCGATGTTGAATGTTGCATTCTCGCGAAGCGCCTCAACATCTTCGCGCGGGATAACGCCAAGCTCTACCCAAGCCTCGCATGCGCAAAGCTCAACCTCGAGCCATGCTTTGAATTTGTTCTCTTCCGTCCAAATTGCTCTCATTTCCGGTCTGCTGTAACGATCTAACATCTACTTTAAACCCTCCAAGTGTTCGTTTCGGAAATCCACGCCAGCGCCTCATCCACATTCGCGGCAAGCACGTTGACATGACCCATTTTCCGTTTATGTTTGGCTTCATGTTTCCCATATAAATGAATTTTAGGCGCGACGCCGAGGCGTTCTGCGCTAGCATCCGGCTTCGCGACTAGATCCAGCAGCGGCGCAACGTGCTCGCCGAGCACATTCACCATAACGACCGGCGTCAGGAGCGACGTGTCGCCGAGCGGCAATCCGCATATCGCGCGCACATGCTGCTCGAACTGCGAGGTCCGGCAAGCTTCCATCGTGTAGTGGCCGCTGTTGTGCGGACGCGGCGCCAGCTCGTTCACGAGCAGCTCGCCGTCTTCAGTCAGGAACAGCTCAACCGCGATCAAGCCGACGACGCCGAGCCCTTCAGCGATGCGAGCCGCAAGCACTTCCGCTTCGCGCTGCAGCGCCTCGTCGATCCGTGCAGGCACGATCGACAGATGCAAAATATTATCGACATGGACATTCTCCGCAGCTGGGAATGTGCGAATCTCGCCTTGCGTGCTTCTCGCCGCAATGACGGACAGCTCCTTGCTGAAGCGAATGAACTGCTCCAGCACCAGATCCGTTCCCGCGCGCTTCAATGTCTCGAACGCTTCTTCAATCTCGTCCGCGCTGCGGATGACCCACTGGCCTTTGCCGTCATACCCGCCAGTCGCGGTCTTCAGCACGCACGGCAGTCCGAACCGGCCCGCCGCTTCGCGAAGCTCATCGCTGCTTCGCACCTCCGCGTACGGCGCGACCTTCACGCCTGCCGCTTCGATCGCTCGCTTCTCGCGCAAGCGATGCTGCGTCGTATAGAGCAGCTCGCTGCCTTGCGGCACATACGATTCTTCCATGAGCATCGCCGCAACGCCTGCGTCGACATTCTCGAACTCGTACGTGATGACATCCGCGCGCTGCGCCAGCTCTCTGGCCGCGCCCTTGTCATCGTACGCTGCCACGATCTGCTGCGCGACCTGTCCGGTCGGCGCATCCGGCGTCGGATCCAGCGCGACGAACCGATACCCCATCGCGCTTCCCGCATTCGCCATCATCCGGCCGAGCTGGCCGCCGCCCAGAATACCGACCGTAGCGCCGGGAAGAATTACCCGCCCTTTACCGTTACCTGCCTTTCCCCCGCTCATAGCGTCTCACTGCTTTCCAGCACTTCTCGCTGAATCCGATCGCGGCGGGCTTGTACGCGTGCTTGCACGTCCGGGTTAAAAGCTCCGATCATTTGCCCTGCCAACAGGCCGGCATTCGTTCCGCCTGCATTGCCGATCGCGACCGTCGCTACCGGAATGCCGCCTGGCATCTGGACGATCGACAGCAGCGAATCAAGACCGTTCAAATTCGAGGACTTCACAGGCACGCCAATGACCGGCAAGATCGTCTTCGCAGCGACCATGCCGGGCAGATGCGCAGCGCCGCCTGCTCCCGCAATAATCACTTTCAAACCGCGGGCTGCGGCAGTCTCTGCGTATTCGAACATCAGATCAGGTGTCCGGTGAGCCGAGACAACCTTCTTCTCGTAAGGGATTTGCAGCTCATCCAGAACGTCGCAGGCCAGTTTCATTGTTTCCCAATCCGACTTGCTGCCCATAATGACGCCCACTTCAACTGACATTTGCTAATGACCACCTTTTCTTAAGAGGAGATAGGATACTCGTGTTGGTAACGACATCTTGTTGATATAAAAAAGTCCCAAAGCACACATTCCATGACCGGAAGGCTTCGGGACTTTAAGACCATAGCGGAAAGCAGTCTCGCGCCCGGCACCGATATCCATAACTAAATATTGGCAAACACGGGCAGTAAGACAACATCAGGCTGCCCCATAATAGCGGCAACCTGTTTCCTTCCAGCTTAGGCTCGTAGTCCGAAAATTAAGGTTTCCGGGTAGATACTCTCAGGCCTGATTCCCGAGTATATACGAGTGTGTGTATGATTTAATTTTAGCGTATTAACTATTAGTAGTTTAACAAGCCCACCACCAAATGTCAACGCGAAAACACGAACATTAAATAATAATTGACTTTAAAAGTTCGTATTTTGACACACTCTTTCGGTAATCCCAATCGGAATTGACGGAACTGACAACCTGTTCTCCACGAACCAAAATGACTATTGACTCGTCAGTCAACGAGGATTACAATCACATTGACTCGTTAGTCAATCTATATCATTAATCCTCTAAAGGAGGCCAATCCGCGTGACCCAACCTATCGTGGACATCAAGCAGCTAACCAAAACCTACGGCAAAAGCCGCGGGATCTCGAATATCACCTTCTCAATCGAGGAAGGCGAAGTATTCGGCTTCATCGGTCCGAACGGCGCCGGCAAGAGCACGACGATCCGTACGCTGCTGAACTTTATTTTCCCCACCTCCGGAAATGCGACGATCTTCGGCAAAGACATCGTGAAGCAGGCCAAAGCCATTCGCCAACAGATCGGCTACCTGCCTTCGGAGATTTTCTACTACGACGACATGAAAGTGATCGACCTGCTTCGCTATTCGGCATCCTTCCATCATTATAAGAATCTGGGACGCATTCATGAGCTGTCGGAGCGGCTCGATCTCGATACAACCCGCAAAATCGAGGACCTCTCGTTCGGCAACCGCAAGAAGGTCGGCATCGTCCAAGCTTTGCTGCATGAGCCGAAGCTGCTCATCCTCGACGAACCGACCGGCGGGCTCGACCCGCTTATGCAGAACACGTTCTTCGAGCTGCTGAAGGAGGAGCGGAGCAAAGGAACGACGATCTTCTTCTCGTCCCACATCCTCAGCGAGGTGCAGAAGATGTGCGATCGCGTGGCCATTATTAAAGAAGGGGCACTGATTAAAGTCGAATCCGTCGAAAATTTGCTCAAAAACAACCTGAAGAACGTAACGCTGACCGCATCAAATCCAGCTGCAATCAACCTGTCTGCATTAAGCGGCGTCATCAAGCAAGAGACTGCCGGTACACATCTGAAGCTGCTGTACGGCGGCGATATGAAGAAGCTTGTTGCTGCAATCGCAGACGCGCCTTTTAACGATATCCTCATCGAGGAACCGTCGCTTGAAGAAATCTTCATTCATTATTATGAGAAAGAATAAGGGGGTTATGGCGCATGCTGTTTAGAAGAGAATTTAAACGAAACCTGCGGAGCCTCATTATTTGGAGCATTATAATAGCCGCGATCATTTTGCTGTATTTGAGCATCTTCCCAGAGATGGCGAAGCAGCAGCATAGTCTCGATGAAATGATGAGCTCCATGCCCGAGGGTATGAAGAAAGCGTTCGGGATGGATCGGCTCACGATGGGCACGGCGCTTGGGTTCTATGGGATCGAGATTCATTTGATGAATACGCTGCTCGGAAGTATTTTTGCCGCTATGCTTGCATCGAATATTGTCGCGAAGGAACAAGGCGAGAAGACGATTGAGTTTCTGCTCGCGAAGCCGTTCACAAGACAGCAGATTATTACGGAGAAATGGGCTGCCGTGTTCACAAACGTCTTGATCTTCAACATCGTCATTGTGCTAGCCAGCATCATCGGGTTTCAATTCACCAAAGGCGCGGACGTCTCCTACTCCACCTTCTTCTTGCTGGAATCAGCGGTCGTTCTGATGCATCTGACGTTCGCTAGCGTCGCTTTTCTCATTTCCACCATTGTGAAACGAACAAGAACCGTCGTCTCTTCTTCGCTCGCACTCGTGTTCATTATGTACTTCTTCAGCATTATCGCGGGCGTCTCGGACACGTTCAGCTTTCTGAAATATGTCAGTCCCTTTAAGTATGCCGAAGCGGCGACGATAATAACCGAGAACGACTTCGATCCGCAATACATCACGATTATGGCTGTCGTCATCGTCGGTTGCGTATTGGCAGGGCACTGGTATTATAGTAGGAAAGACATTACGGTCTAGCCCCTATGAACTGAGGTGTAAGCTGTGTATCCCGCCTTCGCCAAGCTGCCTGAAGAGAAGCAGGAGCTTATCATGACGATCTGTATCGAGGAATTCGCCAGCAACGGCTACACGAATACGTCCACCGATACCATTACGGCGCGAGCCGGCATATCGAAAGGCATTTTGTTTCATTATTTCAAAAGCAAGAAGAACCTCTATCTCGCCGTCGTCCATCATGCGATGGAAGTGTTGATCGAGAAATCGCTGCAGGCGGTCGATGCAATTGAGACGACGGATTTCTTCGACCGGATCAAGGAGATCGTGCTCGCGAAGCAGCGCGTCACGCTGCAGTACCATCAAGAAACAGAAATTACGCAGCGCGTTATCAGCCACCCGCCGAAAGCCGTCGAAGCGGAAATCGAGAAGCTCATTGCCGACTTTCAATCGAGGTTTACGACGCCGAAGATGCTGGAAATGATCTACAAGGGCGATCTGCTCAAAACGGTGCCGCTGCGTGAAGGCATTACGCCAGAGAAGGTATTCAGCCTGGTCACGCTCACTTTGAACGCATTGTCGATGAAATATTTGCAGCTGCATAAAGGGCAGCCTCACCCGTTTATCGGCGCTGAAGAGAAGCTGATGAAGGAAATCGATGATTACCTCGATATGATCAAGTACGGAGTGTATCGCGCTTAGCGCAAAATAAAAAGGACAGCGCCGGTCCAGCGCTGTCCTTTTTTTCTCTCTATTTTAACTTAAGCCTACGTTTGCCTTAGCCTTGGCTGCCGATAAACGCGTAACGTGCGACGATCAGAATCGCGAGCACCCACATGAGCCAGTGCACTTTGTAGCTGCCCTTCTTGCCCACTAGATTGCCAGCTGTTGCAAGAACAACGTACGATACGATACCGAACGAAACACCGTTAGCGATGTTGTACGTGAATGGCATCAGCGCGATCGTCAAGAACGAAGGAATACCATAGACAAGGTCTTGGAAGTCGATTTCTTTGATCGATTGAACCATCAGAACACCTACGATGATCAGTGCCGCTGCAGTAGCAGAGCCCGGGATCAACGAGATGACCGGCCACAGGAACAATGCAGCCAAGAACGCTACGCCAGTCGTTACCGCAGTAAGACCTGTACGTCCGCCTTGCGCGATACCTGCGGAGCTCTCAACGAATGCTGTAACTGTGCTTGTACCAAGGATTGCGCCGCCGCTAACGCCGACAGCGTCAACGAGCATTGCTTTACCGACAAGCTTCTTGCCCTTCTCAGGGTCTTTCATGTAGCCCGCACGGTTCGCAGTACCAACGAGTGTACCGAATGTATCGAACAACTCAACGAATGTGAACGTTGCGATGATGGAGATCAAACCTGTATCGAAAGCGCCTTTGAAGTCGAAGTCCCAGAAGTTGCCTTTGCTGAAGTCCGGGCTCCACGATTGGCCTTTCAATGTAGCAGCAACATCAACGTTGCCCGTGATGATTGCGATGATCGTTACGCCGATAATACCGAACAGAATGGCGCCCGGTACGCGAAGCACCAATAGAATCGCGATAAGCAGAACGCCGATCAGCGTCAAGTAAACGTCTGGGCTTTCCAGGCTGCCCATATGGAACACGGATTCAAAACCAAGAACATCGGTGAATACACCTTTAGGGATGTCCGTTACTGTATTCTCTACGCCAATCGTCATGACGCCGCTGTTCTTCAGACCGATAATCGTGATGAACAGACCGATACCAACTGTAATCGAGTGCTTCAAGCTGTCAGGAACAGCTACGATGAGAAGCTGACGAATTTGTGTAATCGTCAGGATGAAGAAGATAATACCGGAAATGAATACGGCTGTTAGTCCAACCGATGGTGAAATCGGCGTGTTCGTTGCTTTCGAAGCGAGTACCGTAGCCGCGAAGTACGCGTTAAGTCCCATACCAGGCGCGAGTGCTACCGGGAAGTTTGCGAACAAGCCCATTGCTGCCGTAAAAATACCGCCTGCGAGTGCCGTTGCCAAGAATACCGAGTAAGTATCAAGTCCTGCATTGCCCAGAATACCCGGGTTGACGGCAAGAATATATGCCATCGTCATAAAAGTTGTAAGGCCCGCCATAATCTCTGTCCTTACATTTGTTCCGCGTTCCTTCAGTCGAAAGAAACTATCCATTTTTGATAATACCCTCCCCAAAAAATGTGTCAGAACAAACAGGATTCTAGAATAAAAAAAAGCCGATCATCAGTGATGACCGGCTTTTGCTCTATCTAGACTCCACGCAAAACAAGACGTAACGCAGGCGAATGGACCGTTCGCGCGCCATAAATCGTCTTGCTTCTTCGTAGACAGGTCATTTACGGTGACCTCGTAGAGACTCTCAAGCCGATTCTTGAGATTATACGAAAAAAATATGCTGTTTGTGTTTGTTTATAATGATTCCTTGAACATAATAGCGACTAACTGATTCCGCTGTCAATGGGAAAGGCTGTAACAAATGAAAGAATAGCTGACATAAGGCAAAAAAAGTTTGCGCCGAATGCCATTTTGCTGCCTACATTTACTTTTCCGTAAGCGTATTCGAAATATTCGCCTTCGCCTTTAAATCTTCAAGCCATGTCGCAGCAAGCTCGGAAATCTTCTGGCGAGTGAGCGTTTCCTTGATTTCGGCCTGATATTGATCGAGCGTTGCAGCCTTCGCGGCTTTATGGTCCGTCACCTTGATAATGTGGTAGCCAAACTGCGTCTTCACCGGTTCACTCAGCTCGCCAACCTTAAGCGAGAACGCGGCTTGCTCAAACTCAGCGACCATTGTTCCTTTACCGAAATAACCAAGATCGCCGCCAGCGTCCTTGCTGCCTGTATCGAGCGACTTTTCTTCCGCCAGCTTGGCAAAGTCTGCCCCTGCATTCAGCTGCTTCAGAATTTCATCCGCTTCTTCTTTCGTTGCGACCAGAATATGCAATGCTTTCACCTGTTCAGGTTGATCATATTGTTCTTTATTTTGCTCAAAATATTGTTTCACATCCGCATCCGTCACCTTCACGCTTGGCTCCACAAGTTTGGTAATGCGAAGCTGCGCCGGGGTTTGTTTCTTCAAATCGTCGAGCGTCATGCCCGCTTGCTGCAAGGCAGATTGAAAGTCCGCTTCGGTAGGAAACTGCTTCTTGATCTTCGCAATCTCCGCATCTACATCCTTGTCAGTAATGACGATTCCTTTCTTCTTCGCTTCTTGCTTAACTAGCTCGTCCTGAATAAGGTTGTCCAAAGTCTGCTTGCCGCCGACTGCAACCATCGCATCGTACAGCTGGTTCTTCGTAATGGTGACGCCATTAACCGAAGCGACCGCTGCATTGCCGACATTGCCGGATTTGCTGGCAATCGTGACGGAATTCGAAGCGGCGTTGTAGTTCACGTTAGCGCCGAGCATCTCAGCAGCGGAGCGGATTGGAACGTAGGTAACACCTTTCATGATTACGGGTTCTACTGCTGATTTCTGGCCATTCACGAACAACGTCATTTTCGTTGCAGCGTACGCCCCCGCACCTGCCGCGACCGTCATTCCCGCTACAATCATAGCAGCTATACCCACTCTACGAACCAGAATACTGCGTTTACTTTTACTCACCATTTAGCCCTCCGCTAGAGTCATATTCGATAACAATTGATGAATGCGTTCATATCGAATTTTATCTCATAGCTATGGATATAGAAACCAAAGAATAGCTAAAAAAAATTGCCCCCTTCCATTTGCAAATGCTGCAAACGGAAGAGAGCAATTATCGTTTCTAACCTATTCCCACTCGATCGTCGCAGGCGGCTTGGACGTTACGTCGTACACGATACGGTTAACGTTGTCCACTTCGTTGACGATACGAACCGAGATTTTCTCGAGTACGTCCCATGGGATACGCGCCCAGTCCGCTGTCATGCCGTCGATGGAAGTAACCGCGCGGATGCCGACGGTGTACGAGTACGTACGCGCGTCACCCATAACGCCAACGCTCTTCATGTTCGGCAATGCTGTGAAGTACTGCCAAATTTCACGGTCGAGGCCAGCTTTTGCAATCTCATCACGAAGGATCGCATCCGACTCACGGACGATCTTCAGCTTGTCCTCCGTTACTTCGCCAAGTACACGGATCGCAAGACCCGGACCCGGGAACGGCTGACGCCATACGATCGCTTCCGGAAGTCCGCATTCTTCGCCGACTTTACGAACTTCATCCTTGAAGAGCGCCTTCAGCGGCTCAACAAGCTTGAACTTAATATCTTCAGGCAAGCCGCCAACGTTGTGGTGCGACTTGATCGTTTGTGCGGTTGCCGTGCCGCTCTCTACGATATCCGTATACAGCGTGCCTTGTGCGAGGAATTCGAAGTCATCGAACTTCGCGGACTCTTCTTGGAACACGTAGATGAACTCGTTGCCGATGATTTTGCGCTTCTGCTCCGGATCGTCGACGCCTTGCAGCTTGCCAAGGAAACGCTCGCTCGCATCGATCTTCACGACTTTCATATCGAACTTGCCGACGAACGTCTCCATTACGCTCTCCGCCTCGCCCTTACGCAGCAAGCCGTGGTCGATGAACATACATGTCAGCTGATCGCCGATCGCTTTGTGAAGAAGAATCGCAACGACGGACGAATCAACGCCGCCGGACAATGCGCAAAGCACTTTGCCATTGCCGACTTGCGCGCGGATATCGCGAATCGTATCGTCGATGAACGTGCTCATGCTCCAATTGCCTTCACAGCCGCACACATTGTAGAGGAAGTTGCGGATCATTTCGTTACCTTGAACGGAGTGGCGCACCTCCGGGTGGAATTGCACCGCGAACACCTTGCGATCCGGGTGGCTCATCGCCGCAATTGGCGCATGGTCCGTGCTCGCATCAACGCGGAAGCCTGTTGGCAGCTCCGTTACGTGATCGCCGTGGCTCATCCATACCGTTTGGCTCGAATCGAGGCCATGCACGAGGTCGCTGCCCGATACGAATGCAACATCAGCTTTGCCGTACTCGCGCTTGCCTGCGCGCTCAACTTTACCGCCCAGCTGATGCGAGATCAGCTGCATGCCGTAGCAGATGCCGAAGATCGGCAGTCCCAGATCATAAATCGCAGGATCTACAAGCGGCGAATTCTCCTCATATACACTTGCCGGTCCACCCGAGAACACGATGCCTTTCGGCTGCAGCTCGCGGATCCGTTCTACCGAGGTATTGTAGGGCAGCAATTCGCTGTATACGCCTAAATCGCGGATACGTCTTGCAATCAACTGGTTGTACTGTCCGCCGAAATCAAGAACGACGATCATTTCATTTGGCTTATTCACTTTTTGGAGTCCTCCCTCAAATCATTGTGTCAATTATATATAGGCGGTATGGGACAGTCAAGGCGACAAGAAGCACGAGAAGAGGACAGACGTTGACATTTTAAAATGCTATTAAATATGAAAACGTTTAACGATCGTCTCAATGCTAATACTTCCCTAAAAAAAGAGCATGGAGCCCCCAGGCCCCATGCTTTTTAATTTGCTTATTATTGCTGCGGCTCGCTCGATGCAGCTGTTTGCTGCTGTGCTGCAAGCGCTTGGTTCTGCTTATTCCGCGCAAGCTTCAAATAACCGTACACGTTCTGGAATTCGCTCTCCGTCACGAAACGAAGACGCACGTTGCCTGCCGCTTCGTTAATGTAATCGCGCAGTGCGACAGCGCCGCCGCCGAGTACATAGAAGCATTGAATGTCCGGATTCTTCTTCCAACGCTTTAGGATCAGATCAACCACTTTGTTCGCCGCGCGAGTAAAGTAGTTGTCGATGATCGGACGGATATCCGCCTGCCCCTCGCCAATGCGCTGAATGACATAATCGCGCGTCTTAATCCGCTGAATAAGCTTTGTCCGGCTTTGGAACCGGTGGCCGAATTGGTCTTCCACGTCGCGGATAATGTTATCGAGGTAGCTCGCCAGACCGAACTGCTCGCCTGTGCTGTGCTGATTATCGATGCTCATCCGGCGAATGACTGGAAAATCAGTCGTCAGCGCGCCCATCTCACAGATGCCGATGCAGCCATAATACAGCTCTTCATTGCGAACCGACAGGTTGTCGTGCGTCGCCATGTGGAACAGTGCCGCTGCGCCTTCAATCGAGATGACGGCACGTTTAATAATGACGCGAATCGTACGGCCGCGCAGCTTCGGCGTCGATAGGAACGACACTTCATGCTCGCCGACCAGACGCTCTTCGAACGTTTTATGGAAGCCTGCATATGTACGCACTGGAAGTCCTGTACCGATGACATATTCCACGACTTGCGTGGACTGGCCTTCTGCTGATTCATAGTTCTGGCTCGTCAAGCCTGCGTATGCGAGCGCAGTCAATGCGACGATCAATGCTTGATCGCTGGTCGCTTTGTTGTCCGTCTCTTCCAGCTCGGAATTATCTTGATCCTCCATCGCCAGGAGCCCGACGAAATAGCGCTGATTGTTCTTCTTCAGCTTAGGGCTATATACCCGCACGTCAAGCGCCTTAAGCGGAGAATCTTCTTCTTGGAACACATGTCTCTCATAGCCGGGAGAGAGAATGCTAGGTATTACGATCGGTTCAGAAGAACCATCTACAACGAGTTTTACACTATCGTTTCCTACGTCAATGCCTGCGAGTTTAATCACGAAATATCCCCCGTTCATTCAGTAAAGCTAGCAAAGTTCGATCACTCTATTCTATATATCGGCACAAAATCCTTTTTTTCGACTTTTTTACGAAAACTAAGTTTTTCGTCCTATGTCGCCGATAACTATCCGTATATGCTTATTTTTTGAGCGGGAAGTACCATCTTTGAAAATTGATATAGGAGGTAGACATGAAAAAATCTGTAGTTCCAAGGGGCAAGCATTTCACTTTTCTTGTCTTGCCGGACGGCGCACGCCCTGTACTGCGCTTTCGGGTACACGCCATCCTCCTGGTTCTGCTTCCAATCATCTTCGTTGCGCTGATGGCTATAGCATCAACGCTGTACATGCTGCATGATCATGCACGCGGACAGCTGGACCAACTTCATAGTAAGCTCTCCACAGCGAATGAGACGTATTCGAAGCAGCTAGCGATGAAAGAAGGCACGATCAAGCAGCTGCAGGTCGAACTAGCCCAGCTTGCGCAGCAAGCGGAGTCGGTGGAGATGCGGATCGAGGAGCTGAACAAGCTGGAATCCGACGTGAAGTCACTTGTCGGCATTCCAGAAGAAGAAACAGGCCCTGCTGAACCTTCCGAAGACGGCGTCGGCGGCGAATATGTGGCCATTCAAGATGACGAGCTTGAGGAGCTGGCTCACAATACGAGCACAGTCTTAAACTCGCTTGACGGTGAGATTACCGATCTGAAGGAGCGGTTGACCTCTACCAAGGAGCTAGCGCAGAAGCGTCTCCAAACGCTTCGTGTCACGCCGACGTACTGGCCGACGCAATCGCAGCGAATTACATCGTTCTTCGGCGTTCGGATGGATCCGTTCTCCGGCGAGCCTGGCATACATAAAGGGATTGATATTGCAGGGCATATGGGCGATCCCGTATTTGCAGCAGCCGACGGCCGCGTGTCCGATACCGGTACAATGAGCGAGCGCGGCAATTATGTCGTCGTTACGCATGCGATGGGGCTAACTACGAGATACTTTCATCTCAGCCGGATCGAAGTGAAAACCGGAGACCGCATCCATCAGGGCGTTGTCATCGGCAAAGTCGGTTCATCGGGGAGAAGCACAGGGCCTCATCTTCATTTTGAAGTGATGAAACGCGGCGAGTCTGTCGATCCAAGACCTTATTTAAAAATGGCGATAAAGGGGAATTCAGCTGATGTTCAAGTGGAAAAAAGACAAGATTAGCTCCAAAATGACTGATACCTTTATTGGTGAAGGCACCATCGTAGAAGGTACCGTTCGTTCAGCGGGAAGCCTGCGTCTGGAAGGCCAGCTGCGCGGCGATATTTCGTGCGAAGGCGACGTCATTCTTGGAGAAAGCGGCTTTGCCGTCTCGAATATAACCGCTAATAACGTTGTTCTGGCTGGTCAAGTGAACGGCAACGTTACGATTACAGGCAAGCTTACGATTATGTCGACAGGCAAGCTGTACGGTAATATGACGGCAGCAGCGCTAACGATCGAAGAAGGCGGCTTGCTGCAAGGCAGCAGCGCAATGGATCAGGACGAGCCCGCTCTGACCGAGCGCCGCTCCGGTGCAGATCGCCGCGTCTCCACTCTGCCCTATCACGGTCCGGAACGCCGCAGCGGCTTCGACCGTCGCAATCTGGCAGAAGGCGAAGTGCCGGCGATTCCGAAGAAAATCAGCTATCGCGCGATTGAAAAGCCGTCGGCTGATGAGGCAGATGGTACATTTGAGGTGATAGCAACAACGGAGACCGCCAAAGATAATATAGATCCGCTAAGAGAGAGCGGAAGAGCTTTCATACATAGCATTGCCGGCGGCACGAAGGAGTCCGGCGAAAATGCAGCTGCAGCACAGCTGGCAAACAACAGGTTGAACGAGGGTCTGAGTGCGGGGGAGCGATCAGCGCTTAGCGGTATACTGCTCGCAGAAGCAGTTGAGATAAAGAATGAGACGGCTGCTCAAGCTCGGGAAGAAGTCGCGGATGCGGCTGAAGAGATTGCGGTTGGCTTGGAAGATAGTATGGCTGAAGTAGTTGAGCATGATGAGACGGTTGAGGCGGTTGAGGCGGTTGAGACCGTTGAGACAGTTGAGAGCGTTGAGGCGGTTGAGACAATGGGAACAGTGGATCATGAAGAGACAATTAAGCCCGTTGAGACCGTTGAGAGCTTGAGTGTCGCGGAAGATACTGTAGATATTAGTGTGGAAGTTGTTGAAGCTATTGAGACTGTGAGCGATGCATCTGACGACGTGTATTCATCGAGCGGCCGCAGTGCTTCGGATGCCGCGGATTTACTGAAGAATTGGTAAGACAGAAGAAGCCGAGAGATCAAATACGATCTCTCGGCTTCTTTTTTGTGGCGTTTTCGTGCTGAGAGATCGTATTAGGCCTCTCAGAACAGTTAAGAGCATAATAACAGGTGCTTTGCTGGTCGAGAGATCATATAGGGTCTCTCAGCTTCGGATCCGCAGCTGTTTGATGCTGAGAGACCGTACCCGATCTCTCATGAATCGACTGGAGCTTCGACACCAGCTCGGTCAGCTGCTGCTTCGTCGGCCGGTTCTGCCAGCTGACGTCGAAGCACGCTGCTTCGTCCCAGCGCACCAGCTCCGCGACTAGCTGCGCGGTATGCGGCGGCAAGCTCAGCTCCGCCGCATACTCCCGCGCCGTGCGGTGCATCGGCTTCGCACCGCACCGCTTGTACAGCTCGCGCCAGCAGGCATCCGCGAGCTGGAGGAACTGCCGGCGGGCCGCTGTATGCCGGCCCGCCTCGAGGGCGCTGCCATAGCGATGCAGCGCCTTGGCGAACGCGAAGCGTTCGCGGCCGCGCCGCGCCGCCAGCGCGAGGCCGGCGGCGCCCGTGGCGCCTGCGGCGACGGAGGCCTTCGCCCACGGCGGGGCCGCCATGGCGCTTCGCGCCGCTTGCGCGAGGGCATCGGCCCCGCGCTGCGCCGCTGCAGCCGCGCGATTCACCAGCGCGCGGGCGCCAGCGGCTTCGCCGCCGGCCGCAGCGCCGTCAGCGCTTGCGGCAAGTGCAGGCTTCGCCGCATCGCCTGCCGCAGCAGACGATAAGGCTTCGCCGGCGGCACCGCTGCCCGGTGCCGCAAAGCCCGGCGTCGGCTCGAACTGAACCCAGCCGACGCCCGGGAAGAACACCTCTACCCAAGCGTGCGCGTCACTTGCACGCACGGTGTAGATCCCCGCCTCGCCGGACGCAGACTCTTCCGTAGGCTCGCCCGGCGCAAAACCCTTCACATACCGCGCAGGGATCCCCTGCGTCCGCAGCATGACCGCCATCGCCGAAGCGAAGTGCACGCAGTAGCCTTCCCGCTGATTGAACAGGAAATCATCGACGAAATCAGCTGTCGATGCCGTAGCCTTCGGCTGCAGCGTGTACTTGTAGTTGCTGCGGAGATATCCCTCGACCGCTTTCACTTGCTCGTAGCGGCTCGTCGGATTTCCCGCCGCCGCCAAAATCTCCGCCGTGAGCGTACCAATCTCCGCAGGCAGCTTGTCTGGCAGCTGCGTATAGGCGGCATCGAGCGCCGCCGTTTCAACATATTCATTCTTCTCTCCGTCTATTGCACTCGATGCACTTGATGCACTTGATGCACTTGATGCACTCGACACACTGGACGCACTCGACGCACCTGATACACCTGATGCACTTGACGCACCCGACGTATCTTCATCACTCGACGCCACACCGCCTACCACGCCGTCACCGTCTTCCACCCCTGCCGACGCATCAACAGAAGACTCCACCTGCCGAAGCCGCTTCAGCGCTTCATCCGGCATCACGGACGCCACCGTATAACGGACGACCCGATCCTCCTCCGACGCCGGATAGAGCGCTCCGGTCACTGCGTCTTGCCGATACGAAGTCGTGTCGCCCGATCCGTTCACCGTCTTGATATCCGTCACCTTGGCATCCGCGCTGCCAGCAAACAGAGGCCAACCCGCAGCCGGAAAAGCTGTCGTAACCGTCTGAACGAAAACATCGTCAGACGGTTCATCGACCTGGCCACCCGTACTCCGACTCCGCTCACTCTCACTTACGCCATTTTCGCCGCTCCCCATCACATCCCGATGGTCCGCCTGCCATTCCGACACGCTCACCGTATGCCATGCATGCTCGACCTGCTCCCAGCCTTTGCCGGTATAGAACGATTTGCTCTCGCCCCGCAAATACGACGCTTCCTTCTCTGCCACGGTGAAAAGCGCCGTATGATCCTGCGTAATCGGACCGCCAAGCGCGGAATCATCGAAGCCGTAACCTGTCGCACTAGGTTCGCCTAAGCCTGTGGCTGCCATCGCTTCTTCCGCAACTGTTTTGGAACTGGCTGAATGGCTGAAACCAGAATAATTCTCCAGCAGCCGCCTCTGCCCCCAATCCATGGCATCTGCCGCCCATGGGGCTGGCTCGGACGCAACAACCGGCTTCGCCAAGCTTCCCGACGCAACGATTGCTGCGGCCAGCACCACAACAGCGAGCCATGCTGCGCCATTCCACCAATTCACCGCCCAGCCTGCCAACGATTTCTTGACGGCACGGCCGTCGAATAACGTTGAACTGCCCAGCAGCCGTTCCAGCCGCGGCACCGTCACGAGCGCGCCGAGCAGCAGCCCTTCTGCGCATACCCGCTTCAATCCCGGCAGCACATCGAGCCCCAGGAAGCTATAGAGCAGCAGCAAATACACCGCGGTCAGCCCCGCCAATCCGAGCCCCCACTGCCGCAGCCAAATTAGCGATTGCACGGCGACGGTCATCATCCCAAGCCCGCTGACTAGGAGCAAGGTGCGCGTCTCTCCGCTCAGCATGATTTTGCCGCTCGCCACTGTAATGGCATCATGTCTCAGCGCCTCTAGCAGCCCCGTGACACTTTCATGCCAGGAACCATAATGTACACTAAACATGACAAGCACAGTCCCTGCCGTAATGACGGCGTTGAGCAGCACGGAAGCCCAGGTTGGCGGCACGACCAGACCGACGGCAAGAAACAGACCGACTGCGGCGAGCAGCGGGCGAATCTCATTCAGCTCTGTAAAATCCTTCAGCTGCACGAGCGGCAGCAGCCACTCCGCAATAAGTCCAAACAGCAACAGGCTCGTCACCAGCCGCCTCGGCATGAAGCCGAAGAAATGCAAGCTTTCCCGCTCCTGCTGCCGCTTCGGCTTCTGGTTCTCTTTCACGCCGCCCTGCGCGCTGTCAGCTCCTTGCACTGCCGACATCGATAACGCCTCCTTCCCTGCCCGTTGTCATCGTTAACTCCGTTACCCCAGGCACCATACCACGGTAGCTTAGTGGAACAGGCATCGCTCGCACTTTGCATTTTGCGCCTTGCAGCCGTTCGCGCCATTTCTGCTCCGCATACTCTGGCAGCATATCCCGTGCCTCCGACAGCAATACGTACAGCTGTACGCCACGGACAGCAGCAAGCTTCGCGCTGTACATGATCATACCCGCTTCGCTAGTTGAATCCCCTTGCAGCTCACCTGCCGTGAGGCAAATTAGCGCAGACCCTCGTGTCAGACTTGCTACCGCATCCGACAGGCGCAGCGACATCGATTCTGACCTGCCCCACCCCAGCCGGGCGAGCTGCTCTTCAGCTCTTCGTGCTGCGACTCGATCACCCGCATCGACTTGCAGCCCGAGATCGTCCGCAGTGTTCTTCAGCAGCAGAACGCTCTTGCCTTCTTGATGCGCTTGCTTGATCAGCTGCGCAGCACGGCCGACATGCGCGTCGAACAAGCGGATGTCTCCGCCGTACGCCTGCTCGCTCGTCTCCAGCAGTATGATCAACTCGGTGCTATACTCCGCATTGCTGGTGCGCGTCTGAAGGCCAAGTCCCCTCGCCATCGCGCGCCAGTCGACGCGTCCGAGCGGATCGCCGGGCATATAGGAACGCACATCAGGTCCTGCCCCATGACGGCCAAAGCGTGCCGCCAGCGTCTGCATCTGACCGCCTAATGAAACAACCAGATGTTCGCCGGTCGTCTGTACGCCAGGCCTATGCCCAGGCAGATTCACGAAAGTCTCTCCCAGCGGCGGCGCAGCCTTTACGAGTACCGTACCGGGAGAACAGTCGATAGCGAACCCTCGTACCGTCAAGCCAAGCATATCCCCCACAGACACGTGCACCGGCTGAAAAAGCATCTCCCCGCGCGTCAGTCCCTTAACGGTATAGCTCAGCTGAAATTGACGAGCGAAGCCTGGCAGGAACGCATGCTGGACAAGTACGGATACGCCAGGAGCTCTAGCCCTAATCACTTGACCTGCTTTTTCATTTCCTGCATTTCCTGCATTTCCCGCCTTACCTGTCTGCTCCCCTATACGCGCAAGCTCCTCGCGAACACTCACCCACATAAACGGCAGCAGCCCGCTCAGCCGCAGCGTTAACGTGACCTGCAGCTCGCCGCCATCCGTAAGCTGAGATGCTTCCGATACGGAGCGCTCCACCGAGATTTTCCCGACCGTCATATAGGGCAAAATCATACTGCCAAAAACAATCGCCCCCACCACAATGACGAGCAGCCATTCGACCGCGCCGCCTCGCTCATAGAGGGCCGCTATGCAGATGGCGAACATAAGCAGCGTCACCGCGCGAGCCACATGCCTGCTGCGCAGCCTTGACCTGCCAGCCTCGTTCTTCTTCGCTTGCTTCCCCGCGTCGCCGCTCTTCCCGGCTTCGCCTTTCTTCCCAGCTCTGCTTGGCTTCCCCGCATCTCCCGACTGTCCCGCCAGCGCACCTTTGCCCGGCTTCCCTGCTGCACGGGCCTGCTTCATCTGCGCCGCCCGCCGTCTGACGCCGGAATCGGAACCGGCGAGACCGACATGATCGCCTCCAGCACCGCTTGCGCGCTCTTACCGCCGATCATCGCCTCGTCCTGCAGGATGAACCGGTGCGCCAGCACGGCCTCCGCCGTTTCCTTCAAATCATCCGGCACGACAAACCGCCGTCCGGCGATATATGCCGTCGCCTGCGCCGCGCGAATCCAGTCCAGCGTCGCCCGCGGACTTGCGCCGAGCAGCAGCTCCTTGGATGCACGCGTCTGCGAGGCGATGTGCACGGCATACGCCATCAATGCAGGGTGTACGTGCACCGATTGCGCATCGCGCTGCATGCGCAGCCACTCCTCCGGGATGATAACTGGGCGGAGCATCTCCGGCACGAGGCGCTGCGCCGTCTTCGCCTCCAGCATACTGATCTCGTCCGCCGGAGACGGATAGCCGATGGACAGCCGCATCATAAACCGGTCCAGCTGCGCTTCCGGCAGCGGATAGGTTCCGTCGTCGCGCAGCGGATTTTGCGTCGCGAGCAGCATGAACGGCTGCGGCAGCTGCCGGGTGATGCCATCTGCCGTTACGCTCTTCTCCTCCATCGCCTCGAGCAGCGCCGATTGCGTCCGCGGCGGCGTCCGGTTAATCTCGTCGGCGAGCACGACATTCGCCATGAGCGGACCTTCGCGCCAGACAAGCTCGCCCCGCTTGCCATCCCACACCATGCCTCCGACAACGTCGGCCGGCTGCATATCCGACGTAAACTGAATGCGGCGGAAGTCTCCGCCCATGACTCTTGCGATTGCCCGCACGAGCAAGGTTTTGCCCACGCCGGGCACATCCTCGAGCAGCACATGCCCGCCTGCGAGCAGCGCGCTGAATACACGCGACACGACGTCGCTCTTCCCGAGCAGGACGCTGTTTACCCGCGCCATCATCAGCTGCAGCGACTGCTGCGCCGCTTCCGGCCACATATCTTGAACGATCGTTTCCTCCTGCTGCACCGTCTGTCTAGGTATCACGAATTTCAACTCCTATTCTTGCAATCTATGAATGGCTAGTCGTACTAGTTTCGCCAGCAAACGCCGCCTTTACACCCCCCGCGCATAACAAAATCGCCCTTCCAGCGCGGAAGGGCGATTTCACATGAATCTATGATTTGGTTCCGTACTCATTCCAAGCTGCAGCTAGTGTCCGAAGTGGATGCACGATCCGGACACCGAGCTCACGCTCTACCATCTCCGCGGCATCGACCATCGACAATTGAGCGACCGACAGCCTCGCATGGGCCCCATTCTCCGCAAAGAAGGTTCGGATGCTGCCCGTTAACTCGTGCATATAGGCTTCCTTTTTCCCCTGCATAATGAGCTCGAATGTGTTCGGTACGACCTGCACTTCAATCGGTCCAAGCGCAATGCCGCGTTCTGCCGCGTAAGCACGAAGGCGGTTCATCGTCCCGTCTACCGTCGCCGGGTTCGTGAACAGCACCGTTTGCGGCTCACGTGAGCTGCAGATCGCAGCGAAGAATGGCTCATCGATCTTAATAATCGGGATCGCTGTCTTCAGCAGCCCCTCATCCAGCAGCGCTATGTAGTTCGTGCATGTGATGAGAATCGCATCGACCTGCGCGCTGGCGATCCATTCGATTTGCTCTACGACCTTCGCTCGTGCCTGCGTTTCATCTAACCCGCTGTCTGAAGACGACAGACGGCTCATCAGCCCAGGATCAACATAGTGCACCAACTGGACTTCCCCGGAAGCAAAAGCCTGCTCGATATACGCGATATTCGAATAATGCGCGTGCAAACACGCCAGCTTGCTGCCCATCCCGCACTCCCCCTCAGTCTATAGCGCTCTTGCCGCTTCCAGCACAGCCTCCACATGGCCTTTCACGCGGAGGTTCCGCCACTCCTGAACGAGCTTGCCTTTGGCATCGATCAGGAACGTGGAGCGCACAAGCCCCATATACTCGCGGCCATACAGCTTCTTCATCTGCCAGACGCCGTACAGCTCGCATACGCAATGTTCTGGATCCGCCAGCAGCTCGAAGGGCAGCTGGTACTTCGCCGCGAACCTCTCGTGCGTCGCTTCGTCGTCAATACTGATGCCAAGCAGCACCGTATTGCTGTCACCGAATGCGGAATAGGAGTCGCGGAAATCGCAAGACTCCTGCGTGCATGCCGGCGTCAGGTCCTTCGGATAGAAGAAGAGGACGACTTTGCGTCCAATGAACTGACTGAGACTAACCTCGCGTCCATCTCGCCCCGGCAATGTGAAGTCCGGCGCTTTTTTGCCTACAACCGCTTTTGCTTTAATCGCCCTAGCTATCTCACTCATCCCCTAACTAACCTTTGAAATTACGATCCTGCTCCCCGATATTTCTTCACGCCGAGGTTCCATATCCCGAGCCCGATCGCTCCGACGACAATCCCCATAACAGGCGTCAGAATCGCAAGCTTGGACAGACCGGCATGGTCCTTATCCAAGAAGTACGAAGCCGGGATTACCCCGACAAAAGCAAACGGAAGAAGCCACGTCAGCGTGAAACGGATGATCTTGTTATAAATATTAACCGGATAACGCCCATAGTTCGAGATGTTATACATAAGCGGCAATATGCCCGTCGGCGCATCCGAGTAGAACGAGATCGCTGTCAGTGCCGTGAACAACCCCGCGTAAATCATGATGGAACCAATGGTGAAAATGACCATCATCAGGATATCCACGACGCTAAACGCAAGTCCGAGATCGCCCCAGCTGAGCACCATAATGACAAGTCCTACGAGCGAGCCGAACAGAGACGGCGGATCGAGATTTTCCAGCAGCACCTGATACAGATTGTAAGCCGGACGCGTCAGCACGCGGTCGAACTCGCCTTTGACAATATAACGATCGCTGAAATTCCAAATATTGAAGAACGCGCCGAAGATGCCCGCTGGCACCATGAAGTAGCCGTAGACGAACACAACCTCCGCCTCCGACCAGCCTCCAAGCGCCGGCGTATGCTGGAACACGATCAGAATGAAGATCAGGTTAACCCCTTGGAACAAGAGGTCCGACAGCAGCTCTACCCAGAAATCCGCGCGATATGTCAGCTTCGTCTTCGCGTAGTTCTTCATATACTCCATCGCAAGTGACCAATAGAACATTGCCTTAACCCCCTTGCACGAACAGCCGGGTCCGCGCCATACGCCAGATCAATGCGATCGGGATGATCAGCACGAGGAACCAGATGAGTTGGATTCCGAATACGCGCAGCACATCATCGCCGGCCGTGCGGCCCGTGAAGACGGAGCTCGGCAAGTACGTGATCGCTTGGAACGGCAGCCATTTCATCGTCACGGCGAGCCACCCCGGGAAGAATGACACCGGAACAATTACGCCTGAGAACAAGTCCACGACGACGCGTTTCATCCGCAGCATCCCCTCATTGTTCTCCACGAAGAATGCGAACAGGCCTACCAGCATATTTATTTGTGTATTTATTAAGAAACTGAAAAGCAGCATGACGAGGTATATGCCCCATGTTCCGAGATCGGTCGGCAGCTTCACCGGGAATATCAGGCAGACAAGCGCGAGGCCTGGCCCCATGAACAGCAGCAGCCGGAATAATCCTTCGCCAAAGCCCTGCATGAGCTTCACGAACAAGTAGTTGTATGGACGGATGAACTGGACGGCTACGCTGCCGTCTCTAATTTCATTCGCGATCTCGCGGTCCAGGTTGTTGAAGTAGAACGCTCTCGCCATCCAGGATACCGCGACGTAAGTGGTCATTTGGGCAAGCGTGAAGCCCGCCAGCACCTTCTGATCGCCGAAGATCGCTTCCCAGAGAAAATAGTACGCGCCGATGTTGATCGTGTAGATAACGATCCCGCTGTAGTAATTCACGCGGTAAGCGAGCATCATGAGGAACCGGATACGGATAAGTTCGAGATAGGCGCTGTTCATCGCTGCTGCACCTTCTCCTCGTCAGACGCGGCAGCGACTGTCGCTTTGCCGCTCTCTGTCTCGTTCGCTGCTTCCTCCGCGCTTGACGGCTGGCTCAGCTTATCTGCCGCCTCGCTCGAAGCAGAGCCGGATTGGTAAATTTCACGAACGATCTCATCGGTGTTCGTCTCCATGATCTTGATGTCGCGAATGTCCGCGCGGCTGCCCACGACACGTGCCAGCGCATCCGATACGTTCACTTCATGCGGAAGCCACATTGTTGCGGTAAGCTCGTTGTCGACCGTCCATGTAACGCCATGCAGACCTTCGGTCAGCTGCTTCAGTACATCAAGCGGCGGCAATTCGCCGAATTGGAACTGCAGCTCGCGTCCTTTGCTCCATCTCGCTTTCAGCTCATCAAGGCCGCCGTCGTAGATAATGCGGCCGTCGTCGAGCATAATAACGCGCGAGCAAAGTGCTTCGATGTCTTGCAGATCATGTGTGGTAAGCAGGATTGTGGTGCCATGCTCCCTATTGATCTTTTTCAGAAACTCACGGATCTCCGTCTTCACGACAATGTCCAGACCGATCGTTGGCTCGTCAAGAAACACTATGGATGGGTTATGCAGCAGCGAAGCTACAAGCTCGCAGCGCATCCGCTGACCTAGGCTGAGCTTACGCACAGGGCGATTTAGCAGATCACCGAGGTGAAGACGCTCAACCAATTCATCGAGCCTTTGACGGAATTCCGCCTCCGGCACCCGGTACACCTTGCGCAGCAGCTGGAACGACTCGATAACGCCGATATCCCACCACAGCTGACTGCGCTGACCGAATACGACGCCGATGCCGCGTACGAACTTCTCCCGCTCCTTGTACGGCACGAACCCGTTGACCTGCAGATGACCGGAGGTTGGGACTAGAATGCCTGTAAGCATTTTGATCGTCGTCGACTTTCCGGCGCCATTCTCGCCTATGTAGCCGCAAATTTCACCTTGCGGAATTTGAAACGAAATGTCCTTGACCGCAGTAATATCATTATACTCGCGCTTAAACAGGTCTTTTAGCGCACCGCCAAGACCTACGCGGTTCTTCTGAACTTGAAACTGCTTGCGCAAATCTCTTACATCTATTGCTAGCATATTATCATGCTCAGCTCCTCTCTTTTCGACATTTCCTGGGAAATGTCGCCGTTATTCGTTTCTAGCAGATAAAACTTGCTTCTCTACGACAATCCATTTTATAATTTTAAGATATGTAAAGCTATAGGGTTAACCAAAAATGTCGGCACGTTTACTCGACTATACAAAAAATTAAAATTCGGTCTTAGGAGGAAAGCAACGAAAATGGCACGTGCACGTTCTCAGCAACCCAAAAAGAGAAAGCCATGGAAATGGGCGCTACTCGGCGTAAGTGTAGCCATCCTCATGGTTGTCGGTTTCTTTATTTATCAAGGTGTCGGAGTCGTACAAGGCTTGGACGGAATCAGCAAGCCGCAGGATGAGTCCAGATTCGGACAGTTCGAAGTTAAACCGGAAGAGAAGCCGCCGGAATGGACAGGTACAGAACGCGTCAACATTCTCATTATGGGCGGCGATAACCGCGGTCTGAAGAAGAATGAAACAGCACGTTCCGACTCGATGATGGTCGTTTCCGTAGATCCGGTTACGAAGAAAGCGCACTTATTCTCTGTTCTGCGTGATACGTATGTAGACATTGACGGACATGGCGATGGCCGAATTAACACAGCGCTCGCGCTTGGCGGTCCTAACCTGGCCATGAAGACAATCGGCGACTTGCTCGGTCTTAATATTCAATATTATGTGTATACCGACTTCGAAGGATTCAAGTCTCTGATCGATGCGCTCGGCGGCATCAAGGATTTCGATGTCGAGAAGGATATGAACTACGTCGATAATGCCGACGGCAACCGTTACGACATTCACTTGAAGAAAGGCATTCAAGATCTTGACGGTACAAAAGCGCTCCAATATGTGCGTTTCCGTCACGATGCGATGAGCGACTTCACACGTACAGAGCGTCAGCGCAAGCTGCTCTCTGCGGTAGCCGATGAGCTGAAGAACGGCTGGAACCTGCTAAAAATGAAGAAAATCGTGAACAGCATTCAGCCGTATGTAGAATCCAACATCGAATTGACCGATATGATGAAGCTGGCTGAGCTAGGCGTTAAGACGAGCGTAGCCGGTCAAACGCAAGTCCCTCCGATGGAGCTGCTTGGCGGCGAGAAGGTCGGCGGCGCTTCCGTGCTCGCGGTTAGCGACGATGGTAAGCTGCTCGCTTTCGTCCAAGACGAGTTGGCAAAAGACAACACGCCTGCTGCAACAGATCCGGCTGCGGATGGCAGCACAAGCACGGACGGCGGCACTAACGCGGGTACGGGTTCGAATTCGACGAGTACGAACAGCGGGAACACTGCGAACGGCACAAGCAAATAAAATCGGTTGAGGAGAGGCTGAAATGGACTGGACAGGTCCGTTTCGCCTCTCCTTTGTTGTGTCGCCGCATTCGTAGCGGTACAATAAGGAATATTATCCGGCCAGGAGGTTCTAATTCGTTATGACTATTCAACGACCGCGCTCCGAACAGCTCTATGCGGAAGCGCTCGAACATATTGTCGGCGGCGTCAACAGCCCGTCCCGATCTTTCAAAGCCGTTGGCGGCGGCGCGCCTGTCTTCATGAAACGCGCGCAAGGCGCGCACTTCTGGGACGTCGACGATAACCGCTATATTGATTACTTATGTGCGTACGGCCCGATCATTACCGGCCATGCGCATCCGCATATTACCGAAGCCATCACTCGTGCAGCTGCGAATGGCACGCTGTACGGCACGCCGACCGAGCTTGAAATTACGCTTGCCCGCATGCTGAAGGAAGCGATCCCTTCGATGGACAAGGTTCGCTTCGTCAACTCCGGCACCGAGGCCGTAATGACGACAATCCGCGTCGCTCGCGCCTACACGAAGCGCAGCAAAATCATCAAGTTCGCCGGCTGCTACCACGGCCACTCCGATCTCGTGCTCGTTGCCGCAGGCTCCGGCCCTTCGACGCTCGGCATCCCGGACAGCGCAGGCGTCCCGGTCAGTATCGCGAACGAAGTCATCACCGTTCCGTTCAACGATCTAGAGGCCTTAAGCGTCGCGCTTGAGACCTTCGGCGACGATGTGGCCGCCGTTATGGTCGAGCCGATCGTCGGCAACTTCGGCATGGTGATGCCGGAGCCGGGCTTCCTGGAAGGCTTGTGCCGCATGACACGTGAAGCCGGCGCGCTCGTCATCTACGACGAAGTCATCTCTGCCTTCCGGTTCCATTACGGCAGCGCGCAGACCTACAGCGCGTTCCCGGATCACGCTGCCACCCGGCCAGATCTCACGGCGCTTGGCAAGATCATCGGCGGCGGCTTGCCGATCGGCGCCTACGGCGGCCGCAAGCATGTGATGGAGCAGGTCGCGCCGCTCGGCCCAGCCTATCAGGCGGGCACGATGGCCGGCAACCCGGCCTCCATCTCGGCAGGCATCGCCTGCTTGGAGGTGCTCCAGCAGCCAGGCGTGTACGAGCGGATGGATGCGCAAGCGATAGAGCTCGCGTCCGCGCTGCAAGGGTCAGCGGATAAGCATGGCATTCCGCTGACCATTAACCGCATCCGCGGCTCGTTCTCCGCGCACTTCTGCGACCATCCGGTGACGAACTACGATGAGGCGCAGGACACCGACGGCGAGCGCTTCGCGGAGTTCTTCCGCCTGATGCTCGACCAAGGCATCTGCCTCGCCCCGTCCAAGTATGAGGCGTGGTTCCTCACCACGGCGCATACGAGCGAGGATATCGCCGCGACGATCGCGGCGGCGGAGCGAGCTTTTGCTCAGATGGCGCGGTAGATAAGACGAAAGAGTGGTCCCTAGGACCACTCTTTTATGTTTTGCGGGTGATTTTCGCCAATGTGTGGTTCCACGTACCACTCTTTGACGTTTTGGTGGCGATTTTCTCTAATGTGTGGTTCCACGTACCACTCTTTGACGTTTTGGTGGCGATTTTCTCTAATGTGTGGTACCACGTACCACTCATACTGAATTGAGCCACATGTAGCTGGTTTGCTGGACTTCTTTCGGCGATTTCCCACATTCTCCGCCAATGTAGCCGGTCTGCTGGACTTCTTCGGCTGTATTTTCCCATTTCCACCTCATGTAGCTGGTCTGCTGGACTTCTTTCGGCGATTTTGTTCTTTCTCCGCGAATGTAGCTGGTCTGCCGGACTTCTTCCACTCCCCTAACAAAAAACGCGCACACCGACTGGTGACGCGTCTCCCCTATTTCACTCCCAAACCACGATCCCAACGATGATGAACGGCACCGCCAATATCCCGAGAAAAATCACCCAGCCAAGCGGTCTGCCGAAATTGACCGTCCACCCGATACCATGCCGCTTCGGCACGAGAAGCGCAGGGTCCTGCGGGTTGTAGTAGAAGCCCCCCTGCGATCCATTTGCCCGCCCCTTCGCCGACGTCTCCATTTTGCATATGGATGCCTAATTTCCTCACATAGACGATAAGTGCGGCAACCCCCGCAATGATGCAGATGAGCAAAATAATCGTCGCCCACATCGCGCCTCTAATCGGCCAGCCGTACAAGATCGTTGCTTGTACATAACTAAAAAAAGCGACGAGCACAAGCGACAGCACATACAAAAGCAGTCCGTTCGCATAGCGAAATTGTCGCTGCTTCTCCTCCGGCATTCCTCTTCCCAGCGCTGCCGCATCGGAAGTAACGACACGCTCGGCCCCCATCAACAGGGCGAGTAGAAACAGCTGGATGATGTTCAAAATAAACACGCTGCCGCCGTTCTTCTCCTCATAACGGTCCGGGTGAAAAGCAATTTCATAATGAACCGCCAGCCGCTCCGGTATCCGATCCCATAGCAGCACCGCCGCAATTACCGATGCCGCGATAAGGATGCATTGGACCAAATACCAGCTCGCTGGAACCCGCACCCGTCCCGTATTCCGTATACCTGCCGTCATTCCAAAGTGTCTCCCATCCTCGTTAAGTCGCTGCGATATATGCTTACACATGCTTTGCTGAATTCGGCCTCTGACATGCCTCTTGCTCTTCCTTCTGCCGCCAGCGCTTGGAGCTGCTTTTGCAGACGGTTCATATACGCCTCCGTCACCTTCGGCATCTCGGCCAGAGATGGAACGAGCACGCCTAACCTGCCGTCATAGCGCTCCTGCAGGAAACCTTCCTTGAGCAGCGTATGGTACGCCTTGTTCACCACCTGCGATTTGACCCGCAGCGCGGAAGCGAGCCGCCTTGCCGAAGGAAGCGTCTTGCCTGGCTCTATCGCACCTGAAGCGATCCCGGCTATAATTTGCTGCGCAATCTGCTCATGCATCGGCACATCGCCTTGTATATCAAGCTCAATATACAACATGCAGCCAGCCTCCTCTCCATGAAGCTTCATACGCTATTCTATGCAAAAGAACGCCTCTTCTCCCATCATGCCTGGACGGTTCAAGAGACGTTCTTTATAAGCAAACTATTAGTTGCCGGATTCCGCCTGCTGCAGCGCATGCAGAAACTCGTCATGGATATGAGCATTCGAGGCCACGACGTGACGCACGCCGAGGTCATATGGATTTCCTTTAATGTCCGTAAGACGTCCGCCGGACTCGGTGACGAGCAGCGAGCCAGCTGCCAGATCCCACGCATTGAGTCCGAGCTCCCAGAATCCGCTCAGACGACCAGCCGCCACATACGCCATATGTAACGCCGCCGATCCCCCGGAGCGAATATTGCGCACTTGCGGCACAAGCGCCTGCAGCCCCTTCATATTCAGCGGAAGCGCGTAGTTCGGATCTGCCGGGAAGCCTGTTGCGATCAAGCTCTCCCGCAGGTTCTGTTCGGACGACACGCCCATACGCCGACCGCGCACGTAAGCGCCTTTGCCTTTCTCTGCTACAAACAGTTCATCGCGAATAGGGTCGTACACGACACCTACGATAACTTCTCCACGATGCGCAAGCGCAATCGAAACGGAGAAGAACGGGAAGCTGTGCACGAAGTTCGTCGTTCCATCGAGCGGATCAACGACCCACAGATACTCGGCGTCCCTCACGGATTGCAGCGCACGAGTCGATGCTTCCGGTCCCGGTTCAACGCCTTCTTCCCCCAGAAACGAATGATCCGGGAAATGCGTCTGTACCAAATTTCGAATCATCATCTCTGCGCCTTTATCAACTTCGGTCACAAGATCCTGCGCGGAATATTTTAACGACAAGCTCGTATGGTTGCCGAGCTTCGTCTTAATCCATTCTCCAGCTTTGGCCGCGCAATTAATTGCGACAGCGGTAAAGCTCTTGCCCCCAATAATCTGGTCACTCACGGCTGATCACACTACTTTCCTATGAGTTCAATATTCTTATTACAATACGATACGAATGAAGCAGAGTTTCAGCTGCTGCTGCTGGCGGTATCTTACTTAGTTTACTTCATTTCCTGACCCGAATGCCAGCCGACTAGGGAATTTGTGGCACAAAAAAAAAACACTTCGTACCGCCTTTATCCGGCAATACGAAGTGAATAGGCTACGAACTAGGTCTAAGCCTGGCCGTAACCAGATATCGCTGAGGCGCTGTTCCGACAAACTGAAATGGATAACAAGTAACTAAAGTCAGCAGATGGTCCTCGGATTGCACGATCGCGTTCCTCTCATCCGCATCCACAATGTCCGTATTCGTTATGACATAATCAAGCGTACCTGCGAATGTGGTGACTTCAAGGTTGTCGCCAATCTGCAAGCGGCCTAGATCCCGGAAAACAGTCTCTCGGTGCCCAGCGAGAACACTATTCCCTATTGATCCGAGGCTGCTGCTCCCCGTATAGTGTCCGATCCCTCTACCCAACTGCTTGCTTTCTGTACCCTCCAGAATGGCAAAATGTTTTCTCAGCCGCGGGATATACAGCTCGCCTAAAATATCGTCTGGACCATCTGATGGCGCGCCGCCCTGGAGCGTACTGCCATCTTCGTCTTGGGCGGGCTTCAACACATTCTCATCAGTCCGGGCAGGACTAACGAGTCCAGCCGGAACAATAATCTCCTCCGATAGGTCTGCATGCGCTGCATGGGCTTGTTTCAGCTGCTCCCATTCTTTAAGCGCCGAACTTTCTCTCAGCGGTGCGGACACTATCTGATAGCCTGCATACACAAGCACGCCAACGGAGAGTAGCAGCACGATCTTCGCAACCATAACCGCAATGCTTCTCATCGACGCCCTTGCCGCTTCACTTCAGGCTTTTGTCTTAACTTAATGAGCAGGAATCCCGATGCTGCAATCAGGAGTGAACTAACCAGAACCAAGTTGTACCAATTCGCAGCTGTTTTGGGCAATGTCATAGGCATCGCAGGAGGAGCATCACCAACCAGAGCAGCAAGAGGCCCTTGTGTCAGCTCTAGTTCACTGGACTGCGCTTGGCCTGCGCCTTGCGTTGAATCTTCATTCGGTTGCGACGCTGCAGGTATAGTTACCGACGGCGGCTCTGTTGTCTGTGCTGTTGGTGTTTGATCTGGTACTTGATCTGGTGTCTGATCCGGTAATTGATCTGGTGTTTGTTCCGGCGTTTCAGTTGGTGTCTGATCCGGCTGCTGCCCAGGCTGCTGCTCCGGCGGATTGGAACTACCCGGATCTGGGACAGGCGCTGGGTTCGTGACAGCATCAAAATCAAATGCAACCTTCACTTCTTTACCTTGAAATTCATTGCCGGCTTCCGGCGGCATTGCAATCGTAAAAACGATTGTATCTTCTTTCTTTACATCGAGCTCACCAAGCTTCGTTTGCTGGGTAATGCCGCTTAATTTGCCTTCATAAATAATCGTGTCTCCGTCGCGAATACCGAAGTCCAGCAGCTCAAAGAAGCTTCTGTCACCGGAAATAAATCGGGCCGCCAATTCATACGCGAGCGCTTCGTCATCAACATTGCGTATCGTTAGTTGGGAGATCTGGCTGTCTCCAGGCTTCATATTGCCTATATTCAGAAAGCTAACAGGGTTAGCGTCGATTTCGAGTTTAATAACATCTGCGCTTGCCGGATCGGCATGCCAAGCAAGCCCGATGATAACGATAATCAACAAACTTATTGCTGCGAATATGCGGTACTTTACACTCCATTTCATACCTCGATACGCTCCTCCAAAGTAACAGATATGAATAAGAAAAGGGTGGGACGCCCCACCCTTTCGTTTTATGCGTGAATTAAGCCTTAGTTAGCGTTTGTGATTGGATTTGCAATTGTGGCAGGGTTAGCATTGCCAATGTTTTGGTTATTCACAGTACCTGCACCCTGTCTAGCATCGAAGTTGAATGTCAGATGCGCTTGCTTGCCTTGGAGGTCATTTTGAGGAACGTTGGTTTCAGGGAATTTAACCATCATACGGAAGCGGTGGTCGTCGACGCCTGCACCAGCTTTAATACCGTCTGGAGTCAGGTTAAGCTTGCCATCGGCAGTCAGATATTCAGCCTTGATTTTGCCAGCATAGTTACCAGCAATTGCATCCGACAATGTGATATCTTGCGAGTTCATGAGCAGATATTCATTGTTATTGCCAACACTTACAAAGTAGCTGATTGTCAACGTATTCAGCAAACCAGCATCGCTGCCTGCATCGGAAGTAAAGCTCATCAACGTGTTAGCGATATCCAGGGAACCGATGTTTTGAAGAACGAATTGTCTTTCAGTAACGTCGCCTGGTTTCATATTGACCAGATCAAAGTTAGCCGGGAAATCCCATGCTTTAGTAGCGTTAAGATTGATAGTACCGGATGCGAAGGAGTTTTGAATCGATGAACCAGCGTCGTTGAAGTAAGCATATGTACCGCCGCCAATCAGTGAAAGACCCAAGCTTGCCGTAATAATACCCATACCCAATTTTGCTTTAATACTCATTTGATAATTCCTCCATTTACCCCACCGGGTTTATTTTTATATATTGAATCTTTATCTAGGATAAAGATTTCAACCAGAGACATTGGAATCTGCTTTAGATTCCTTCGGTTTGATCTCTAATTTGGATATAATTTTCCAAATGTTAGTGATCGAGTAAAGTATCAACAGTACGCCAGGTACAATTAGAAGCCATAGCGAGCCTGGCTTGGATTTAGCAAAATCTATAAAGTACCCGAGTTGCGGTACCGTAAAGCCAGAGTAAGTAGCGACAACATTTTGAGAGAGCACCTTATCCGTATCCGGAGCTGGGTTGTTATCACCTTTCGTTTGGTACATCACTTGGCCATTGCCGGTATTAAGGACATCTATGATTCGGTGCGTAATGACAATCTCTTGTCCGTTCATCACTTGCCGAAATGTGATGACATCGCCTTTTTTAAGTTTTGATGCATCCTGAATCGGTTTAATTGCAATAATGGAGCCTGTTTTGATACCTGGTTCCATGGAACCGGAGAGTACCGTTTTGAGCTGATATCCAAAGAAGCTTGACTCGCCACCTGACTTTGATGCAAATACAGCAAGCCCTACGGCAAGCATCAGAACTAGCAATACTCCAGTGACAAAATTGCTAACCCACTTTTTCACTCTCATTGCTGCTACCACTCCTTAATTTGTTTCCAAAATCGGCTGCTGAAGTGCTAATTGATCCTGGCCTTGATCGGACGGTTGGTCCTCTTGTTGTTGGTCCTCTTGTTGTTGGTCCTCTTGCTGATCCTTTGATGGATCTTGGGGTTGTTCTTGAGGTTGTGCCGGCTCTTCCTGTTCTGACTTATCTATCTCATCCCCGGCAGGTTCGTCGGCATTCACTGAATCCTCCGAAACGGCCTTCGCTTGTTCTCGACTCGCAATCTCATCATTTATTTGCGCAAGCTGCTGTTGCAGGGTCGAGCTTTGTTGTGCGAGTGAGCTGTTCGCGCCTGCTAGTGATTGTTGAGCGCCTTGATAGAAGCCAATCGCAGCAGGACTTATCGTCGAACCGTCATTGTTGGAGAGTCCCACGGCACTAAGCTCCGGTTGGCTGCCTGACAATGCGCTGTGAATCGCTCGAGCTTGATTCTTCAGCGACTCTGAAGCGGCACCGCCTGCTTGCATCGAGCTCAGGAATTCGCTCAAGCTGGATTCGCTCGGTGTAATGCAGTTCATGCTTACGCTGCCGATATATCCAGAGAGCTGAGACAGCACTGCTGCTGCCGAAGCAAGTTCACTTTGCGTGCTTTCAAAAGCAGATGTATTGCCGCTTGAGAGACTCTCGATGGATTGCCGGCGGTCCGAAATATTGCCGACCTTCGCGTTTATTTCGTTTATCCATTGGTTAAGCTGTTCGTCTGTAGCCCCGGCTAAGTCCAGATCCGCGATCCCTTCACCGGCCGAACCAGAATAGCCAGCGATACTCAGGTAATCAGTTCCAGCCAAGTTCATATGTTGAACGAATTGGCTCAGCAGCTCCTCGATCTGACTCGGATACACCGAGCAAATTCCGATTGAGCCGCCATCGATCTCAGCTCTGGCCGTGAATAACCCGTATGTCTTACCCGTACGGCTGGATATGGCAACGAATATGAGAAACACGATGGAGACGGAGTTAATGGCAAGGAAGAGAACCTTCTGATTTCGCGACTTTCGCCTTCGTTTTCGTTTTTCAGTTCTTTTGAGCAAGTGGCCCCTCCTGTCTTTACAAAGAACATTTCGTTCGTTATCAAGAACAACTCGCACATTTAATATAGCCCAGCTTCCTTATTTTTGAAAAGTCCCAAATTGAATCGAATTTTCTCATTTAAGAACATTTTCACACTGAATCACTCCATTTATCGCCAGTTATCTTATGTTATCTCCATTTTTTGTTCGTTTTAAAGAACGAATGAAGACAAAATCAATAAAACAGGCAGATTTCGTTTGCTGGAGAGACGTTCAAAAGATTATCATAGGTATAACCCTCTTCGAAGCTGCGAGAGTAGAAGAGATCGAAAGAACTGCAAACAAAAAACATCTGACCAATGATGGCCAGATGTAGGAATACCTTACGCAAACCTTTACAAACGACTAGGTTAAACGTAAGATAAATTTATCTATTGTAGGAATTTGTAAGTTTTTTACAAACATGAAATCTCGTAATCAACCATTACATATAAGAGGAGGCGTAGCGATGATAGAAGAAATCGGCAAGAGAATTCAACAGCTCCGCACGGAACGCAGTATATCCTTATCCGAGCTCGCCGAACGTGCTGATGTTGCCAAATCTTATATAAGCAGCGTTGAACGCGGACTTCAATCGAATCCTTCCATTCAATTCTTGGAGAAGATTTCGACAGCGCTTGACGTTTCGATACACGACATTTTATACGGCAATTCTGCTGCACAAGAGAAACTGCTGGACGATGACTGGCAGCAACTTCTTCGAGATGCTATGGCTTCCGGTATTAGTAAGAGTCAGTTCAAAGAATTTCTGGAGTTTCAGAAATGGAAGAAGAATAACGAAGGCGCCAATTAGAATTTCGGGCTGGTTCGAGTGCTCTATCTTCTAGTTGGCTTTTTTTTGCAATTGAAATTCTTTAATAAAAGCCCGAATTTCCTCCGCGGTTACGCCTATTTCCTTTGCCAGCAGCAATAAAGAGATCCAGTCATATTCTGCTGCCTCTTCTTTTACAGAAGTGATCATGAAGTGGTACTCCCCCTCAATTACCTTTGAGAATCAACTTCTTCTTATTAACCCCTACAGACAATTCTGGAAAATTTTTAGCAATTGAAGTAATAAAAGTCAATTTCTTTAACTGATCTTTATGATACAGATTGTATACAGAAAAGGTTGTCGAACGATGTTGGCGATCAAAATTTTTTTTGGACAATAAGTCCTAGAAGTCTCCGCTTATCGAAATCCCCTTCTCCTGCATAAGCACACAATAAAAAGCGTCCCCTGAGCTTGTCCGCACTTTCCGGAAAAGCTCTAAGGAACGCCTCACTATGACCTTGCTATTCTGGATTCTAGATCCCTACAATGTTGTATCCGTTATCTACATAGATGATCTCGCCCGTAATGCCGCGCGACAGGTTGCTCATCAGGAACATCGCCGTGTCGCCCACTTCGGAAGCGTCGGTCGTCCGGCGAAGCGGCGCCTTAGCTTCAACTTGGCGGAGAATCGAGTTGAAATCTTTAATGCCCTTCGCCGCAAGCGTGCGGATCGGGCCTGCGGAGATTGCGTTCACGCGTACGTTATGCGGACCAAGGTCAGCTGCCAAGTAACGAACGGATGCTTCCAGCGCAGCCTTCGCAACGCCCATAACGTTGTAGTTCGGCAAAGCGCGCTCGGAACCGAGATAAGTCATCGTCATGATGCTGCCGCCTTCGGTCATGAGCGGATAGATGCGCTGCGCGACCGCTGTGAGCGAGTATGCGCTAATGTCATGTGCAAGCGCGAAGCCCGCGCGCGACGTGTCGACAAACATGCCGTCGAGCTCTTCTGTTTTCGCGAACGCGATGCTGTGCACCAGGCCATGCAGCACGCCGAACGATTCTTTCAGATGCTGCGCCAGTCCATCGATCTCTTCATCGACGGTGATGTTGCACTGCAGCAGCAGCGAACCAGGGATGGTCTCCGCCAGCTTGCGGACACGCTCTTCCACCCGTTCATTCTCATATGTAAAAGCAAGCCTAGCGCCTTGCGCAGCAAGCGATTGTGCGATCGCCCAAGCGATGCTCCGATCATTCGCTACCCCCATTACAAGCATGTTCTTCCCGGTTAATAATCCGTTCATTGTTTCACAATCCTCTCTACAAAGTATTTGTGATCCATATTGAAGGTCTTAAGCTGCGAGATGCGAATTGCGTGCTGCATAACAAATTCGTCATGCGAGGGAGCCATGATAGCCGAATAGAATGATAGCGCTTCCTTACCCAAAAATAAACGAAGGGACAGAAAAGATCAAGCCCCTTCCTGTCCCTTATCTGATTTCGATGCTGCCCCCGTCGATGACGCGCAAGCCTTCGCCTTCCAGCTCCAGCTGGCGGAAGTCCGCCATCAGCAGCAGCAGCGCCGCATCCTTCTGCTTGGCTTCGATCATGACGTCCAGACGCTCCGTAGATCCTGCGATCCCGCGCAGGAAGCGCAGCAGCGGCGCCACGTCCACGAACTCGGCATGGCCGCGCGGGTCCTTCTCGCTCTTCGGGCTCGATACGTGCAGCTTCGGCGGCACGCTAACCGGCTCGCCGCCAGCGCTTGTCCACGTGCGCAGAATGCGCGGCCACAGCTCGCCATACATCGCGGCGTCCGACTCGCCGCCGTCATTGACGGCGTGATGGTGAATATCCAGCACCATTGGCGTTCCTACCGCTTCGGCACATGCAAGCGTCTCGCGCGTCGTGAACGTCTTGTCGTCGTTCTCGAGTGTTACGCGATGGCGCAGCCGCGGCTCGAGCGCGCCGAACTGCTCGATGAACCGCTGTCCCGAAACTTCTTTATCGCCATAGGCGCCGCCAACGTGGATGTTACATTTTGCAGAGGACTCGGGGAGCCCCATATGCTCCAGCATCGTGACATGGTAATTCAAGTCCTCCTTCGACTTCGCCAGCACCTCCGGTCTCGGCGTGCTGAATACGCAGAAATGGTCCGGATGGAAGGAGAGCCTCATGCCCTTCTCCAACGCAAACTTCCCGATATCTGCGAATGCTTCGGTAAGCACTGGATAAGGATTCCATCCCTGCAGCGCGTCATGCGTCACAAGCGGAATGATCTTCGACGTCATCCGGTACACGTACACGTCATGCCCTACGCAGTGGCGCATCAGCCGCAGCGTCGTCCGCAGATTCTCTTCCGCAATGCGCTCCAGCCTGCGCAGCCCCGCCTCCCGATCGTCCAGCTTCGAGAAATTGGCATAGGTCATCGTCCGGGACGGCGACACATTCTTCTCCAGCAGCGTACTCATCGCAACGAAGCCGAAACGCACAATCATGCTTGCTCTCCGAAGAACATTTCATGGGCAAGCGCAGTCTGAATCCGCGCTTCTTCCTCCGTCAGCTTGCGAACGAGCTCCATCTCCACTTCCGTCACTTCTTCGCCTGCGAAGTTGATCTCTGCAATGGATACGAGAATTTTCACGATCGCAATCGCCTCATTCTCAGGTGTGTACGCAATGACCTTCTGGCCGGTCGGGAAGACGCGGAAGCCGCTTTTCACCATTTTGCCGCGGCCATACTCGAGAAGCTCGTACAATTCTTGCTTCGACTTGAACTTGCAAACGGAATTAAACTCGGTTTGAAAACCCATGGATGATACCAGCCCTTCGTCCAAAATTATGTACCAAGCAAATACTAAAAAAGCGAGGAACCCGGCAATTAAGCCGGGCTGCCACCGCTATAATCGATCGTTTGCTTCTCGGCATGGCGCTCGATCGCAAGCGCAATAAGCGTATCCAGCAGCTCCGTATACGGAACGCCGCTTTCTTTCCACATCAGCGGATACATGCTGTACGGCGTGAAGCCCGGCATCGTATTCACTTCGTTGATGAAGATTTGGCCGTCTTCCTTGCGAAGGAAGAAGTCTACGCGCGACAAGCCAGAGCCGTCAATCGCCAAGAATGCGCGAAGCGCCATCTCGCGAACGGAATCGGATTGTTCCTGCGTGATGTTAGCCGGAATATGCATCATCGACTTGCCGTCGATGTATTTGGCCTTGTAATCATAGAACTCGCTCGAAGAAGTAATCTCGCCCACGACGGAAGCACGCGGCTCGTCATTGCCAAGCACGCTCACCTCGATCTCGCGCGCATCGACGAACTCTTCCACGATGACTTTGCGGTCGAAACGAAGTGCATATTCTACAGCAGCGATCAGCTCATCACGATTGCGCGCCTTCGAAATGCCGACGCTCGAACCAAGGTTAGCCGGCTTCACGAAGCACGGGTAACCAAGCGCAACTTCGATCTCCATGATGTAGTACGATGAGTCCTTCTTCCACTGCGTCCGGTTGAAATGCCGGTAGATGCACTGGGGCAAACCTTCTTGCGCGAAAATCTTCTTCATCGTGATTTTGTCCATCCCTACTGCCGAAGCAAGCACCCCTGCTCCTACATACGGAATGTTCGCCATCTCGAACAAGCCTTGAATCGTACCATCTTCGCCGAATGTGCCATGCAGCAGCGGGAACACAACGTCAATCGTTCCTTCAGCTTCGGGTACCGCTACGTCTGTAGATACGGAAGATATCGTCACTTTGCCAGGAACGGAAGAGATCGAAGCCGGAGCTGGAGCCGCATCTACGTCAGCTGCGTCAGCCGCTTCGTCCGCGCCTTGACTGCCGAATACCGGCATGAGCGCTTCCGTACCAATCGCGGAGCTGCCAGCCAGACGAAGCTGCTCGAGTCCAGCCGGAGCCGCCAGCAGCATATCACCCGCGCGCCATTCGCCTGTCTTGGAAATATAGAAAGGTTTAATTTCGTATTTGCTGTAGTCAAAAGCTTTCATAACTGCCAGTGCGGTTTGCAGCGAAACCTCATGCTCGCCCGAGCGCCCGCCGTAAACAAGTCCTACGCGCACTTTCTCCCCCATGGTTAATCCTCCGGTTATGTTAGTTTCCCACACAAGTGGGTCGTCATACGTGGTTGGGCTTGAAGCGCACTTTAAAACTCATCCGCAATGTGAAAAAACCGATATTGGGTATTCTCCGTCCATGCATAGGAATCCTGATAATCCCAGTAGCGGTGACGGCTTGGAACCGTATTGGCATTCACTAGCGGCATGCCCGCCGCATCGAAGGCGGTCACGACCGTGCTGTGCTGATAGCGGTTATCGCCGCTCCAATCATAAATAATGACATCGCCAAGCGCGAGCTGGTCTGCGGAATCAACGACCGTAGCCCGGAAGCCCGATTTATGCGGAGTCGATAAATAATTTTTAAGCGCATTAGCCACTGCCCAGCTATAACTCCAATTTTCCCGGCCTCCGCTATAGCCGCGGTACCACCAGCCGGTATCCCTCCTACCAGTATAGTTCATCGGTGCGTTGCCTGCAAAGACGCACTGGGAGATGTAATTGGTACAATTTACCTCGAAATTCTCATAGGCCGGATTCGGTTCGTTCCACCAGCGGTCGGCATAAGCCGCAACCAAATCTCTCCGGTATCGGATACCAGCCCGGCTATGTTTGAAATTCGGCAAAACATCATAATTTATATAAGGTATGGATTGCGGCTTCGCAGGAGCGATCGGTTCGAGGTCCTCGTGGATATCGGACGAGCTGTACCTCGGGCGGCGCTCGAGCACAATCGGCTCGACGCGGGAGATCATATAGGCATCGCCGTCTGCCGTCAGCCACAGCCGTTCTCGGTCGCATCGCTCTTCGACATAGGTGCGGCCGTGATGATCGATCGTCCGTCTCGTGCGCAGCTCAATGAGGACGGCGACCTCGCCGAGCGAGCCTGTCGATTCGCTGACCCGGATAAGCTCGGCATTCGTTTCGCTGCGCGAAGGAAGAATGCCGCGAAGCAGCTCTTGCTCCTTAAGCCGTTCGAGCCGGCCGGTGAAGCGGACGAGATGGTCCGTGTCGCTGATGATCTCTTCGAAAGGCGGCGCATAGCGGTCGATTTCGGCTTGGTTGTACAGCTTCACATACTTGTGGACGATCGCTTTCCAGCCTTGCAAAGGCTCTTGTGTAGCGCTCCGCTTCTTGCCGCTGCCTGTGCTGCTGCTGCTTATGGGAGACCCAGCCGAGACAGCCGCTCGGCCTGGCGGCGCATGTTCAGTTATTTTTCGCATGCCTGCTTTACTTGTTCCGACTCGTACTCGCGATCGCGGCACTTGCAATCCCTCCCCGTAGAACAATGTTTTATGGCAAATGGGCGGCCTAGCGCCGCTACATCGTGTAAGGTGCTGGGCGAACGAAAATTGGTTCATTATATGAGCAAATGGTTAATTTCATGCGGAAAAGGCGGCTGGTGCATGGTTAAGATGGGCAATAATTTCTTGTCTTTAGGTGATATTTGCACTTTCTAATTGAGCAAAAAGACGCTATACTTAGGGTATCAAATGTTTTTGAAATTGTGTTTCACTCTATGAAACACGCAACAGCAACACAACACACTACTTTAACTCTCAACAAGATTGCCAAGGAGGCGCGAACGACCAATGACTAAACAAAACGAATACTCCGTCCGCGAATCGCTAGCAGTCGGCAGTAAGCAATTCGCTTACTACCGTCTCGGCGGATTGGAAGAGCAAGGCCTGGGTAAAATTTCGAAGCTGCCTTTCTCCATTAAGGTGCTGCTCGAAGCTGCAGTCCGTCAATTCGACGGCCGCGCAATTACGAAAGAACATGTGAAGCAGCTCGCAACTTGGGCTGACGGCCGCGAGGACAAAGAAATTCCTTTCATCCCGGCTCGTATCGTTCTTCAAGACTTCACAGGCGTACCGGTTGTCGTTGACCTTGCCGCAATGCGCGACACGGTTAAGAAATCCGGCGGCGACCCGAAACAAATCAACCCGCTCGTACCGGTTGACCTTGTAATCGACCACTCTGTAATGGTTGATACGTTCGGTACACCAGACGCACTCGAAACAAACACAGCGATCGAGTTCAAACGTAACGAAGAGCGCTACCGTTTTCTTCGCTGGGCACAAACAGCGTTCGAGAACTTCCGTGCTGTACCACCGGGCACAGGTATCGTTCACCAAGTTAACCTCGAGTATCTCGCTTCCGTAGCAGCTACGAAGACAACTGACGGCGAAACGGTTGTATATCCGGATTCCCTCGTTGGTACGGACTCCCATACAACAATGATCAACGGTCTTGGCGTAGTCGGCTGGGGCGTTGGCGGTATCGAGGCAGAAGCAGGTATGCTTGGCCAACCGCTTTACTTCGTTACACCTGAGGTTATCGGCTTCCGCCTGACTGGCAGCCTGTCCGAAGGCGCAACTGCAACTGACCTTGCGCTGACAGTCACGCAATTGCTTCGCAAGAAAGGCGTTGTCGGCAAGTTCGTCGAGTTCTTCGGCCCTGGCCTGTCCAACATCAGCCTTGCTGACCGTGCTACTGTTGCCAACATGGCTCCTGAGTACGGCGCGACTGTCGGCTTCTTCCCGGTCGACAGCGAAACAATCAACTTCCTTCGCCAAACAGGCCGCGAGGAAGACCAAATCGCGCTTGTTGAAGCGTACTATAAAGCACAAGGCATGTTCCGCACAGACGATACGCCAGAGCCTGTATTCTCCGACATCGTCGAGCTGGATCTGTCGACGATCGTTCCATCCCTTGCAGGTCCGAAGCGTCCGCAAGACCGCGTTGAGCTGACGAACATGAAAGAAGCGTTCAACAGCATCACTCGCACGCCGATCGACAAAGGCGGCTACGGCTTGTCCGACGAGAAAATCGCTGAGTCCGTTGAAGTGAAGCACGCGAACGGCGAAGTAACGAAGATGGGTACCGGCGCAGTTGTTATCGCGGCAATCACATCTTGTACGAACACTTCGAACCCAAGCGTTATGATCGGCGCAGCGCTTGTAGCGAAGAAAGCAGTAGAGCGCGGCCTTACGAAGCCAGCTTACGTGAAGAGCTCCCTGACACCAGGTTCCCTGGTCGTTACAGAGTACTTGAAGCGTGCGAACCTGCTTGAATCCCTTGAAGCAATCGGCTTCCACGTTGCAGGCTACGGCTGCGCAACTTGTATCGGTAACTCCGGCCCGCTTCCGGACGAAGTAAGCCAAGCGATCGCTGACAACGATATGACGGTTGCAGCCGTTCTTTCCGGTAACCGTAACTTCGAAGGCCGCGTTCACGCGCAAGTAAAAGCTAACTACCTGGCATCGCCGCCGCTCGTAGTCGCATACGCTCTTGCAGGAACAGTGAACATCGACCTGTCCTCCGAGCCAATCGGCAACGACAGCAACGGCCAGCCGGTTTACCTGAAAGACATCTGGCCAACGTCCAAGGAAATCGCAGACACAATTGCAGCAGCAATGGGTCCTGAGATGTTCCGCGACAAGTACCAGAACGTATTCACGCAGAACGAGCGTTGGAATGCAATCGACGTACCGACTGGCGAAAGCTACGAGTGGGACGACAAATCGACTTACATTCAGAACCCGCCGTTCTTCGAAGGCCTTGGTGCTGAAATCGGCGACATCGCTGATATCAAAGGTTCCAACGTACTGGCGCTTCTCGGCGATTCGGTTACAACGGACCACATCTCGCCTGCAGGCAACATCAAGACTGATTCCCCAGCGGGTAAATACTTGATCGAGCATGGCGTAGACAAAGTGGACTTCAACTCCTACGGCTCCCGTCGCGGTAACCACGAAGTCATGATGCGCGGTACATTCGCGAACATCCGTATCCGGAACCAAGTGGCTCCAGGTACGGAGGGCGGCGTAACGACTTACCTGCCGACCGGCGAAGTAGAATCGATCTACGACGCATCGATGAAATACCAAGAGAACGGCACGAACCTTGTCGTTATCGCAGGCAAAGAGTACGGTACAGGCAGCTCCCGTGACTGGGCAGCTAAGGGAACGTTCCTCCTCGGCGTGAAAGCCGTAATCGCTGAGAGCTTCGAGCGTATCCACCGTTCCAACCTCGTGGGCATGGGCGTTCTGCCGCTGCAATTCGCAGCAGGCGAAAGCTGGAAGTCGCTTGACATCACTGGCCGCGAGAAGTTCGATATCCTGGGTCTCAGCAACGATGTACAGCCTGGCCAATCCGTGAAGGTTGTTGCAACTCGCGAAGACGGCACAACATTCGAATTCTCCGCAATCGTACGTCTTGACTCGATGGTGGACGTGGACTACTACCGTAACAGCGGTATCCTCCAAACCGTTCTCCGTCAAATGATCGCAGCGAACGCAAGCAAGTAAGATTCTCATGAAACGCATCAAGCGGGTCTCCACTAGGAGGCCCGCTTTTTTTCTCCGCGAAAACGTTAGCCTTAATACCGCCGCCGTTTGCACGTTATATGTTCAAATATGCTGCTCAGGCTTCGGCTTTCGGCTTCACCTTCGCCAAGCTTCCCAGCATCCTCATAAAATTCGTGGTGTATTTATCAGCGGAGAAGTGCAGCTTCATGTGCCGCTCTGCATTCTTGCGAATCGATTTGCGCAGCGGCGCATCTCGCATGAGCGACTCCGCTTCCTTGACGGCCTGATCCAGATTACCGCGCGCGTACAGCTTGCCGGTCACATTATGGATCAGGAATCTGCGAATACCGTCAGAATCCGTGGTCAGGACAGGGCAGCGGCAGAGCATCGCTTCCGCGACGGCATAACCGAACCCTTCCAGAATAGAGGTGGAGCACAGCAGCCCTCCCGAGTCGCCGATAACGGAGAAGTAGTCTGCAATTTGCTCATGAGGGATGTTGGAGTAGGCAATGAGTCTATCTTGCAGCTGCAGCCCGTGCACCCATCTGTCGAAGTGCTCCTTCTCGGCCGGGTCGTTCAGTGTGGCATCCCCGAAAATCCACAAGTAGAGGTCCGGGAATTTGTTCAGCAGTCTCGAGCCGATGAGCAGAAACTCGCGCCAGTTCTTGTTCGCCTCGATTCGTCCCACCCACCCGATGATCGGGAATGGCTTCGGCGGATAGGCGCTGTAGCCGAATCCTTCCGTATCCAGCGGATCGTCGAAGGAGAAGTGAGGGATTTCGTTCATATACTTGGTCAGCAGTTCCTGCAGATGATTCGTCTTCGGATAGAGCAAAGCATCCGCGTTCTGTACGACCCGCTCCGAAATATCCTTCAGCACAGCGTTCGCCGTCTGTATCGTGCCGAGACCTTGAATTTCGAATACGATATGCCCTTTATAACCCGCCTTTCGAATGTTAAGCAGCATCAGTACATCGGTACAGACGATGATCGCATCATACCCTTGTCGCGTCACATGCCGCCCGATTTCCGCTTCATCATTCGATACGAAGGTCGGAATATCTTTAATGTTCTTGCGCCCTTCGCCATCGTAGTTGTAGAGCAGATGACACTCTACCCCGACTTGCGCCAGCGCCTTGCACCGAATCCGATTGAGTGTCTCCATACCGCCGCTTGGATTGTAGAATGTGAACAGTATCTTCATCCCAGACCTCTCGCCGCTTCATAATGGATTTTCAAATAATCAACAAGACTTGGTGTGCGGAAGAGCTCGTCATGAAGCCCCTCCTTAGGAGAGTACGTGCTGACGAACCGATAGCCGATATCCGTATGATCGTGCGTGTAATAATTAGACATCACCTTTGGATCCGCCTTCTCCAGCTGTTCATGCATAATGGTCAGATCCATCACGTCTTTGAACAAGAGGTCGCCAGGCACGAAGCAGTACTTCGTCTGTACCATCTGGACGGCATGGAATAAGGCAGTCACTTCGTCCACATGCGGGAACCATTTGAAGCCCGTTGATGGATGCGAAATGGTCGACAGATCTGCTGTTACCCGCATATCCGCCGATAGGTCGATAATGAAGCATGTATAGTTACTGAAGGTCTGCTCATACAGGTTCTCGATACGCTCGATCGCCTTTACGCCAGATTCCTTCAGAGGCAACAGCACGGTAATCGATGGAGAGATACCTCTGCGCATCCGGGCTTGATGTCTCGCCAGATGATACGCATACCGCCACTTGCGGTGCCTCGCGGTGTCTTGCAGCGCAGCGGATACACTGAACGTGGAATTGACGCGATAATCCATTAGCTCCACCGGAATGTACTTCATCTCACAGTGCTCGGTTAGTCGGAGCCAATAATCATAATCTTCTACAGATTCATTCCCGTAGCCGTCAATTTTCTTCGCGCAAGCTGCCTTGTACATGAAGGAAACCCCGACAATGGATGTGTCAAGCAGCTTTTCCTTCCGCTGCGATTGATATTGACGCTGGATAGCCAGCTGCTGTTCACTGTTCAGCGGCCTGCCCTCGTTATCGATCGATTGAAAGGAGCTGTACACGAGCCCAAGCTCGGATGGTCCCTTTGCCAGCGCATTCCGCAGCGTCTCCAAAAACCTTGGGTAGTACACGTTGTCGCTGGATACCCAAGTGAGATATTGAATGCCTGACATGCCGTACAGCTGCGCAAAGCCTGTATTCAGCGCCGTTGCGACGCCTTGATTGAAGGTATGCGAAACGACTCGGACGCGGTTGTCGCCTTGTATGAGCCGTCTGATTAACGGCTCCATCTCTGGCGCCCCGTCGATGACAATAATCAGCTTGAATTTCTGGAACGTCTGCCCCAGCACGGATTCCATCGCTGCCTTCAGGAAAGCCGGCTTCTGTTTATATACAGGCATAACAACTCCTAAATCGACCATACTGTCACTCCTTCCGCTGCTCCACCCTAGTACTATTGTATTGGCATGACAGGAGTTTGCCTGTGCGACTATCCCCCGAGGCGGACGCCTTTTCACTGGAAATCAATGTATGTATATGGAAAAAGAGAGCTTGGGCAGCATTATCGCTGCCTAAGCCCCCTTCTTGGGTTGGCGAACTATTCGCTAAAGCGCGGTACTTAGCGTTGTAATCGGCGTGAGTTCTTCATGCAGGACGCGATGTCCGTCAACTACGTTACCGGACTCGTCCAATCCGAACACGCTGAGTACCGTCTCGTAAAGCAAGCCGACGACATTCAGTTGAACCTCGTAGGCGATATCGCCGCCGATAAAGAACTCCCGCGTGTCGCTGCTGAGCCCCCTAGCATAAAGCCGGAGATGTAAGCAAGCGTCAGCGTCATTGTCGACTCAGGTACGACGTAGACCTCAATGAGAACAAGCGATTCCACATTTGATGTCGAGGCGTCCTCCTGGCACGAATAGCTGGACGACGCCAGTCAGCATTACGGGCGCTCCCGCAGGAACGCAGAACTTCTTCCCCGCCATCGACGTCGATCCGCTGACAGGCGTCGTCAACATCATCTACTACAGCAACCAAGTCACCGAAACCCTCCTCGACGTGTATGTAGCCAGGTCGATTAACGGCGGCGCAACGTTCACGAATACTCGGATCACGAACAACTCCTTCAACCCGAATGCGAGCAGCCCTACTCCCGTGCCTCTCATCGGAGACTACATCGACATTATGAGCCTACCTCCAGGCGGTTACATCGGTGTATGGATGGATACTTCGCCGGGTACGTTCTGTATCTTCGCCGGCTAATCCGATCAGATCATCACGTAAAAAAGTCGCCGGGCAGAACCTGCCCGGCGACTTCTTTTATAGGTAATATCTATTTCAGCATGACGCCCAGGCGGCGCGCAGCTTCAATGACAGCCGGCGCTTGCGAGCGCATAATCTCTTGCGTGAACCGGTTTGCGGGTCCGGACACGGACAGTGCTGCAACAAGCTTGCCCGTGCGCGAGAAGACCGGCGCGGCAACTGCCGCAGCTCCCTGCTCGCGTTCTTCGACGCTCGTCGCGTAGCCGAGGCTGCGCCATTCCTCCAGCTGCTCACGGTACTGCAGCCGGTCGAAGTTCGCCGGCCAGGACGGATCCTCGAGCAGCTCCTCGCGCTTCGCCGGCTCTTCGAACGCGATCAGCACCTTGCTGGAGGCGCCGACATAGAGCGGCAGCCTTACGCCAATCGGCGCGACGCGGCGGATCGCCTGCACACTCTGCACCGCTTGGATGCGAATACGCTCGTTCCCGTCGCGCAGATACAGACTGATCGTCTCGCCAAGCATGTCGCGCAGACGTTCCATCTCCGGCAGCCCGATTACAGCCGGATCGTCAGCGCCGGACATATTCGCCGACAGCTCCCAAATCCGAAGGCCAAGCCGATAACGCTCCGACGCCGGGTCGCGCGTGACGAAGCCGCGCTCCTCCAGCGTGCTCAGCATCCGGTGAACGGTGCTCTTATGCAGTCCGACATTCTCCGCCAGCTCCGTCATCGCCCATTCCTTCTTCACCGTAAAACAAAGCAATATATCAAGCGCCCGTTCGACGGCGCGCACGGTCGATTTTCCATCCTCCGCCATAGGCTCGATCCCTCTTTCCGAAAGTTTCACTCAGTGAAACTAGGTTACAGCTAGTATAGCCTAATTGAGGCCAGCGGGTAAAGGGATTGGTTATTTTTAGACTTATTTTACAGGCAGATTACAGGAACTTAACAAGTCATCGACACGCATTGACAGGCTGCGCCGCTGCGCCATAGGATAGGTATAGAGGACTAAATGAAGCGCTTACATCTGACATGACCTTTATGCTATTCCATCATACGAGGGGGTTCTATCATGAGCACATCACTATCACCATCGTTGCCTGCTGCCGGAGGCTTCACGCCCGGCTTACTCCCCCCGCTGCTTCCCGCACCGCAACCGACCGAACAGGTCGCTGCCGGTGCTCGCCGCAAGCATGCCGCGCTTGCTGTCATATCGGCGCTTGCTGCCATGCTGCTGCTGTCTGTCGTTGCTTTTCACGGGTACGTCGCTTGGGTCATTGCCCATCCGTACGTGCCCGCGCTATACTCCAATCCGCAAACGGCCAAAGGGCTCGCCTACAGCGATGTCTCCTTCCCGAGCAAGAGCGGACGCACTACCGTGCACGGCTGGTATATTCCTTCTGGCGTAACGTCAGACCGGACGGTCGTCTTCAGTCACGGCTACGGCGCGAACCGCGAAGAAACATGGGTTCCGATGTATGAGCTCGCTTCGCTGCTGCATGGCCTTCACTACAATGTGTTCATGTTCGATTACGGCTACGCTTCGTCTGGCGTTCGGACGCCTGCTACAGGCGGGCGCGAAGAGTCGAAGCAGCTGCTCTCCGCTGTCCAATATGCACGCTCCCAAGGCGCGGACGAGGTTGTCGTCTGGGGCTTCTCGATGGGCGCTGGAACGGCGCTGCAGGCCGCTCTTCAGACTGACGCGACCGACAGCATTGACGCGATGATTCTCGACAGCTTGTTCCTGCCAAGCTCGGACTCGCTCTACAATAATATTAAGCAGTACATGGACTTGCCGCGCTACCCTTCCGTGCCGCTCATTGAATGGATGCTGCCGTTCTTCACCGGTTCAACCTTCAACCAGCTGCCGGTCAAGCAGGTGCTTAGCACGCATTACACGATGCCGATCTTCATCATGCACGGCACCAAGGATGCCATCGCGCCGATTGAAACGGCCGAGAAGGTCGCTGCGAGCCAGTATAATTCACTCTCCCGCGAATGGTACGTCGAAGGCGGCATTCACGAGCTGCTGTTCCGTACGAAGCCGAAAGAGTATATCCAGCGGGCTGCTTTGTTCTTAAGCCAGGTTGACGCTGCCCGTAAGTCGTCAGAAGCTGCTTAAGCAGCTAACCAAGCATGTCTCACGGTGGCACTGTGGCAATGCTGCAATGCTGCAACGAAGGCTCTCCGCGAGGGGAGCTTTTTGCTGTCGAATACAAGCATGTTTTCTTTGGGGCCAGATAGACGCTGTGGCAACCGCTACATTTTACAGACAATCCCACAGCTACTATAGTCAGAAGAACGTAAAGAAAAGAGCTCTCCGCATGGAGAGCCCTTCCTGTTTCTTTCCCTTATTCCAGTTCAGCTATTGCTTCAGCAGCGACAGAAATTCCGAACGGAGCGCTGGGCTTGTACGGAACTCGCCGCGTACAGCCGACGTCACCGTCTTGCTGCCTGGCTTCTTCACGCCGCGTGCGCACATGCACAGATGCTCGCCTTCCACGACGACCATGACGCCGTGCGGATCCAGCACCTCATCCATAATGTCCGCAATCTGCGTTGTAATGCGCTCTTGTACCTGCAAGCGTCGCGACACCGCCTCTACGAGGCGTGCCAGCTTGCTGAGTCCCGCGATCTTGCCGCTTGGGATGTAGCCGATATGCGCCTTGCCGAAGAATGGCGCCATATGATGCTCGCACTGGCTGTAATAAACAATGTCACGTACGATAACGAGCTCCTCATGCTGCTCATCGAACGTAACGCCTAGCACATCGCGAGGGTCTACCTCGTAGCCTGCGAAGATTTCCTCGTACATCCGCGTTACGCGCGCTGGAGTTTCCAGCAGCCCCTCGCGGTCGACATCTTCACCGATCAAGCGTAGAATCTCCCGAATGTGATGCTCCACTTTTTCCCGATTATCCGAAACGAGAGAATTGACGTAATCCTTCTTACCCGCCATTGTTCACATCGTCTCCTTTCTATGAACCAGCTTGCCTGCTACCGATAGGGATAGGGAAACTATCTCCGCTTCCCAGGTCGCTGCTGCTGATTCTTCATCATTTGCTGTGCTTTCTGCATTTGAGAATTATTCAAATTGTAGCCCATTTGCTTCGCCATCTTCTTCAGCATTTCTGGATCGTTCTGCATCTTCTCGAACTGCTTGCGCAAGTAGTATACGCCGACGAAAAAGCCGCCAACAGCGCCAACTATAAGCGTAATGATCGAAATTATAGCCGTCCACATCGTTCTCTCACCTGGCCTTGTCTGAAAATGTTCATATTGCAACCTATCATATCATGTAGGACCACATGTTCGCAAACAACCTTTGAATGGTCCAACCCGTCCATCACTGACCTTAATAGAACAGTCATGAAACAGTCCTGATTCTGGTGAGCCACAGGCTGTGAAGAAAATATCAGCGGTAATTTTCAATAACTGGATATATCCAGTTATTCAAGGGCGATTGCAGTGTTCTGACCGAAATAACTGGAAATGTCCCTCTATTTCGGCCGTTTCTTCCATCATGGCTTCGATCACCCCGAAATAGATGGATATTTCCAGATATTCGCGGGCTATGCGGTGAAATCGCCGCAAATACATGGATTTCTCCATCTATTCCTAACGCGATGCCAAGGCAGACCAGACATTACCTATTCTAATTCGAGCAATCGATCCTCATAAAAAAAACAGCACAACGGACTGACTCGCCCCCCATTGTGCTGCCATACATTCAATGCTCGCTAGACTTCCAGCTTGAATCGCTGGATCTGCTCCTCATACCCCTCGCGGCGCAAAATCTCGACCTGCTTGCGGCCGATGAGATCGTAGTGCGGGAACGGCTGTCTCCGGTGGATATAAGCCGGATCCAGCCCTTGGCTGCGGCACCAGGCTTCGAGCTTCGCGACATCGCTGCAGCCGACCTTCGTGACGGTTGTGATGCCGTCCCATCGCGGTTCGTGCCAGTAATGCGTGATGAACGCGATCTCCCCGCCAGCAACCCGCTTCTTCCATATGTTCAGCTCTTCGCGTTTAATTCCGAATGCGATGGCGGTTCACTCCTCTGTGCCGGACAAGTCCTCACCGAACGGACAGCCTAGCCCAGCACCTGTTCAATAAACACCGTTGTATGCTTCGCGAGATCGATCTCGCGGCTTGCGACATTATCATTCTCCCGCGTGCTCTCGCGCTCGAGGAGACGGACGATCGGTCTGCCCGGCAAGCCGCGGTGCTGACCGACAACGATGCCGGTCTCCTTCGTCGACAGCTTCACCGATACGCCGTTCGGATAGATCGATACCGCGCGCAGGAACTGCGTCAGTATCTCATGGTCCAGAATCGTGCCGGACATCGCCATCATCCGCTCGCACGCCTCGTGCGGCAGCAGCGGACCGCCCGACTCGCCGCCGGTCTGCAGCAAGTTGTCGTACATGTTCGTCACCGCCACGATGCGGGAATACAGATGGATTTGTTCGCGATTCAAGCCGCGCGGCACGCCAGTGCCGTCTACGTGCTCATGATGCTGGAACGCTACATGCGCGATGAGCAGGCTGAACTCGCGTTTCGACTTCAGCAGCTCGAACCCCCGCCATGTATGGCGTTTCGGCTCAATATCGCCATCAGGAGGCACAAGATCAGGCTTGCCCACGTCATGCAGCAAAGCGCCGATCGCCAACTCCTTCAGCTGGATTTGATTCAGATGCATGCCGACGCCAAGCAGCGTCGACATCATGCATACGTTCATCGCATGCAGATACTCCATATTGTCGCGCGTCCGAATATCGTTCAAGTGGATGAGAACTTCCTTGTTGCGGATGACGTCATCCAGCAAGTCGTCGATAACCAGGCTGACTGAACGGGAATTGAAGTCTTTGCCCGAACGAATGGCATCCATCGTCTCGGACATCTGTTTAATAATTGCCCGTTTCGTCTCTTCCGACAGAATCTCTTCCTGCTCTTCGATATCCGGCATGCTCGCATCTTTAATATATATATTCGTGATGCCGATACGTTTGAGCGTGCTAATCATATAGACGGTCATCTGGACATTGGCTGACAGCAGCACCTGCCCGTTGACCGCGTAGATCGTCTTGCCGAGAACATCGCCAGACTCGACTGCTTCCATATCGACATATTTCATGTTGTTGACCTCTCCCCCAAGGTGGTTATATCGAAGCAGTATCGCCTGTCAGCGCGCGGTCAATCGCCTCGATGACCGCCTCATCCCGCTCGCGCCCGCGCGCCGCGCGCAGCTCGTCAAACGCCGCCGCGCCGCCGATGCGGCCTAGCGACCAAGCCGCCGTCGCCCGCAGCTCGAAGCGCGGGTCGCCGCGCAGCACGTCCGCCAGCGCAGGTACGGCGCTGGCGTCCTTGAAATTGCCCAGCGCGATGACCGCATTGCGCTGGATCGGCTTGCGGCCGCGCCATGCCGAGGAGCTGGCGCCATAGCGTTCCTTGAACTCGCGGTTCCCCATCGCGAGCAGCGGCACAAGCAGCGGTTTCACCTTCTCGTTGTCCGGCGCGAGCTCGGGCTGATGCGTTGCATGCTTGCCCTTGTTCTCCGGACAGACGACCTGGCACGTATCGCAGCCGTACAGCCGGTTGCCGATCTTGCGCATCAGCTCGTCGGTCACGACGCCCTTCGTCTGCGTCACGTAAGAGATGCACCGCTGCGAATTCAGCTGTCCCGGCCCGATGAGCGCGTCCGTCGGACACGCATCGATGCAGGCGGTGCAGCTGCCGCAGCTCTCCGTGACCGGCGCATCCGGCGGGATCGGCAGGTTCGTAATCATTTCGCCGAGGTAGACCCAGGAGCCCCACTCCGGCGTAATGATGGAACAGTTGCTGCCGATCCAGCCGATGCCGGCACGCTCCGCGACGGCGCGGTCCGACAGCGCTCCCGTATCGACCATGCTCAGGAAGCGCCCTTCCGGCACCCGCTCCAGCAGCCAAGCCTCCAGCCGCCGCAGCCGTTCCCGGAGCACCGAATGGTAGTCCTCGCCCCAAGCGGAGCGCGAAATAATGCCCCGTCTCGCGCCAGGCTCCGACTTCGGCGGGTCCTGCAGCTTCGACGGGTACGCGATCGCAATCGCAATGATCGATTGCGGATCCTCAAACAACAGCTCAGGCTCCGTCCGCTTCGCGAGGTCCGGCTCCTCGAAGCCGGATTCATAGCCTAGCTCCCGATGCCGCTCGAGCCGCTCTCGCAGCTCTGTGAACGGCGCTGCCGAAGCGACGCCGATCTTATCTATCCCAAGCTCCGCGGCAGCAGCCTTCATATCCGCTTTTAACTGATTCCAATCCATGCTGCTGTCCAAACGAGAAGCCTCCTGTTACAAATGTTCTAGATTGGCAATTGGCCAAATAATAAAATCCGCCCGTCCGAGAATACTGGAACGCGGCACCGCATGGAACGAACGGCTGTCTCTGCTCGCTTTCGCATGCCGGTTATCGCCCATTACGAAATAATGGTCCGCACTGATCGTATCCGGACCGTAATCCAGATCTTCAATCTCCGTGTCGGTGTACGGCTCGACGACAAGCTTGCCGTTGCGGTACAGCTGGCCTTGGCGGATTTCAATCGTATCCCCGGGCAAGCCGACAATCCGCTTCACCAGATATTCCTTGCGTCCTTCTGCCTCAGCCGGATCCTTCAGAATGACGACATCGCCGATCTTCGGCGGTCCGATCAGCAAAGCAAGCTTATTCACGAACAGCCATTCCGACTCATACAAGGTCGGCTCCATCGACTGTCCTTTTACCGTAGACAAGTTAAATACGAAGAGATGCATGCCAAAGACGATAAGTACGGCGATTGCTAGCGTTAGCAGCCAGCTCCGCAGCTCAGCCGCCCAAGGAGAACTAGCACGCCCGCCTTTCGCAGCACGTTCCGTACGCTCTGGCTTAACCTTCACGTTTGGTTCTTTTACGGGCGTCGTCCGTTTGGCGGGCGACGAACCTTTCCGTTTACGCGGCCCAATCGGCGCATCCTCTACAGGCTGAGGTGAATTCGTATCCAATCGCGGACCTTCCATCATCTAAATGCTACACCTCGCCTATTTGTTTGTTCCACGCTTCGAAATAGGCCAAAATTAGCTCGTCCTTAAATGGAGCATCTCCATTCTCAATTCGGCTAAGCAGCGCCTGAAGCCCCTCCATTACTTTTCGGTTAACTTCGTCCGAATAGTGATAGGCTACCTTATGCAGCTCATATTCCTCTTGATCGACGATCTGGGGTTTGCCGCCGCGCGGCACGATGACGTCAAGGTCATAATCGATATAGGTGAGCACATCGTTCTGGAAGAACAGCGGCGAAGCGACGTTGCAGTAGTAGCGGACGCCATGCTCCTCAAGCAGGCCGACTACATTGAACCACTCGCCCGGGATAAAGAAAGAAACCGCAGGAACCCGGCTGATCCACTGCTTTCCGTCTGCTTCTTGAATCGGGGTCTGGCGGTTAATGAAGACATGCATCGCTTCCGCAGCATGCTCCGGGGCGAGCAGCTCGCTCGGCACCTGCCAATTTTCGAGCCACATACGGTGAAGATGCCCGTTATTTTTGAAGCTTTTGATCACACAGGGACGGTACGTTGTCATAAGCATATTACTCCTAGAGAAGTACTTTCTTACTATAAGAAAAGCATATCTGTTCGCCAAAATCAATGACGCTTCAGATATGCTTGTCCATTTTACATATGACGAATCAAATTAGTGCAAAATATGGCCAGATTAACCGGTCACAATGCTTAATTTCTGGAACGAGCGGAAGAAATCAGTAGCCGCGTAGCCAAGCGATTCGTAGAGTGAGAGTATGGGCTCGTTGTGTTCGTCCGCTGTCACTAAAATTTTCGAGACATTACGTTGTTCGAACCGTCCGCGAAGCGAACCGATCAGCTTCTTGCCGATTCCTTGACGTTGGTAGTTCGGGTGCACCGCAAGGCGATAGTAATAGCCGCGGCCATTATCAATCGTCCCGATAATAATGCCGACGATGTCTTCACCGTCAGCAGCGACGAGCACGAGCTCGCTGTCCCAAGACAGCTGGCGGGCAAATGCTTCCATCGTTTGTTCATAGCATTGCTCCGTCAAAACAGTTTCCAGCAGTTCTGTAACAGGCCGATAATCAGCTAATTGGAAGGATCTAACGTCCATTTCTTTAAGCTCCTCTACAAATGCATTGGGAAAACGGCAGGGCTAATTTTTTAACATTCTAGAATGGATACGTTTTACTAGTATCATTTCTACAATGTTTCCGCGAAACGTTTGCTTTTGCCGTAAGGACGGCGACACCCGTTTACTCTTTAGGTAAAGTTAATAATACGACAAATTCGAGCAAATTCCTGCTTAAATCTTTAAAAAACCTTTAAAAATATAAAAAATCAGCCGTTTTCTGTTGAAAGCGCTTAAATTGAAGCGTTTTCATGCACTTACTGCCTGCATAACATCTAATATACTCATGCCAGCTTAATTTTTCTTCGATTCAAGCAAGGCAATGATTTTCAGAGAGTCGAGCTCATCCGGACTGAACCTTGACATAATCTCATCCTTCATCTCTTCCTTCTCTTGCTCCGTCATCCCCATATTTACTTTAGAAGCCATGCTTCGAAGCTCGCCAATCGAGAACTTCTTCATGATTAATTTCATCGCTTCGTCTTTATTCTTCACAACCATTGATTTTGCTGCAGAGGACTCGGCCTTTGTAGAACTACTATTCGTACTGCCGTTGCTGCTTGCTTTATCCGTATTCTGAGCCGTATCAGCTTGTTCACCAAGTAGGCTCTTCACCTGATCCTCGCCGAGATTGCTCTGGATCATCTTCTTTATCTCGGGATCCTCCAGCATCTTATTAACTTCCGGTGAATTTAATACTTGATCTGCTACTTGATCCATGACTTTATTCTCAACGAACCGGTAACCAAGCTTATATCCTCCGAAGCCAAGCAAGGCGATTATCCCCAAAATCAATATCCACTTCTTCATCGCGTATTCCTCCTTTAGTCCGCGTTCAGCTTCTGCCAAATGTTCGGATGCAGACTGAAGCGGCGGCAAAGTACCTTGGGCAGCATCTCGTATCGCTTCCCTAGCTGAAAGCCCAGAAACTTCGCAGCTGCTTCCGTGAACACGCGCGGCACCCAAAGCCATCTCCGCTCTTTGCATAGATAACGCAGCTGCGTTTTGATAAGTTGCATACCAGCCCCTCCGACAGCCGAGTAGGGCATAATCCAAGCGTTTCTTCTCATTGATATTCCGTTGTCAAAGAACCGTTTGAATTGCTGCTTCAGCGTGTAGTTATGCGAATGGACCACTTCTGCAGTCGCACAGTACCCCACCTGATATCCATTCAAGATGCTCCGGGCAGCAAAGAACATATCTTCATTGAAAATAACCGGCGCGTCAAATTTCCCAAGCTGGATAAACATATCTTTACGATACGCCGCACAGACATTCGAGCAGAAGAAGGTCCGCAAGCCGAATCTCGGAATATCTTCTTTACTCTTGACCGAGGAAACCGGCGGATAATTGTTAAAACGAACGAGCTTCTCAATTACCGTTGCATCCTCTCTCGCTAATTGGCGGCCGTATACGCATGCCAACTCGCGATTCGTCGTCAACATCTGCGCAAGCTCTTCCAAGAGCTGATCATCTGCAGGCCAAGCATCCTGTGTCATGAATACAACAATATCGCCAGTTGTATGCTCTGCGGCCCAATTGCGTGTACCGCCATGATCGAATTCTGACTGCTTGATCGAGAGCACGCGTACGCCGGCTTGTAGGGCGATCTCAGCGGTCCCGTCAGTTGAGCTGGAATCGACCACAATAATTTCACAAGGCCGCAGAGACTGGCTCTGAAGCCTTGTGAGGAGTTGTTTAAAGTTGTGACCTGCGTTATAAGTTGGAATGATGACGGACAATTGCAATTGCTGTTGTTTTGAATCAATATGCATTTTTGCTCAATAGACCTTTCGTTACAGTTTTCACGATAATCTTGAGATCGAATAGGAATGTCCAATTCTCAATATAGAAGATATCATGCACGATCCGGTCATGAATCGAAGTGTCGCCGCGCAGACCGTTCGTTTGTGCCCAACCTGTTATCCCTGGACGAATATGATGCTTCACCATATACTTCGGAATTTCCTCTTTAAATTGGTCTACGAAATACGGCCGTTCCGGTCTCGGACCTACCACGCTCATATGCCCGACCAGCACGTTGAAGAACTGAGGAAGCTCATCGAGGCTTGTCCGCCGCAGGAAGGACCCGAAGCGCGTTCTCCTTGGATCGTTTTCCACCGTCCACTGCGTATCCGCGGTCGATTGATCGAACACATGCATGGATCTGAACTTGTACATATGGAACGTTCGACGATCGAGGCCGACCCGCTCCTGTCTGAAAATAACGGGGCCGGGCGACGTCAGCTTAATGCCGATATAGATGCCAAGCAGTATTGGCGAAGTAATGAGAATAGCGGCAAGCGAGAAGGCGATATCAAATATTCGTTTCAGAATTTGATTACTCAGCTCGTCTAGCGGCACATCCCGAACGTTAATGAGCGGGATGCCGGCAAAATTATCGAAGAACGGACGTGCCGGCAGCAGGTCAAAGAAATCCGGAATGATAAGCGCTTTGACGCCTGCGCGTTCGCACTGGTCAATAATTCGCGGGTACTTCTTATGCGCCTTCAAAGGCAATGCAATAATGACTTCATCAATCGTGCGATGGCTTATGACCGCTTCCAAGTCATCCACCGTACCTAGAATCGGCTTCATATAGCCGTATTCCCGATCGTGCTCCGTTTGAAAATCATCCAAAAACCCGATTACTTCATAACCAAGCTCCGGATGCATCTTGATGCTCTCGTTAAAGCTTCGACCGACGGAGCCGGCACCTACGATGAGAATGAATCTTTTATTAAAGCCTTTGCGCCGAAGACGAAACAGGGTTTGTTTGACAGCAAACCGATAAATGGTCAAGCAAATCACGTTGATGCTTAAGAAAATGGCCAAGAATTCCCGAGAGATATGTACTTCTTTCGCAATGTAGAGCAAGCTGAGCAGTCCTAAAAAGCTAAGCCCTTGTACCTGGATAATCTTCATCGTGTCATACGAGAAGTTCTTTCTCCGCCTCGGTGCATAGAACCTGACATAGAAACCGATCAGGATCGATGCGAAAGAGAATACCGTTGCCCACAGGAGATAGGATTTAAACGGCAGCGAATATTGATGCTGGAATAGACCACTATTAAATTTCAGCCAATAGGCGAGGAGAAAAGTGAGCAGCGTGCACGACAGATCTGCTAGCACATAGATTTGCGTCAGAAAACGCTGATTCTGTCGAATCATATTAAAACCTCCTTGCTACGATACGAATTTTGACGAAACTATCAATATTGTATCAAAAGAAGGAGGCTTAACCAATCAAATATTTAATTAAATTCCAACTTATGTTTACGTTTATTTAAGCAATACACACAATCGATAGAGATTTTGCTTTATTTCGAGTCATTTATGAAATGAATTAGTGCTTCCCGCCAATGCCTAAGGTCACTGAAACCGACACGCTCCATTGCAGTATGTCGCATTACCGAGAAGGCGGGACGTGCGGCAGGACGTGGAAATTCAGCAGTTGTGCAAGGAGTGAGCTTGACTGATGTGATCTGACTTTCTTGCACCGCTGCCAGTGCAAAATCAAACCAAGAACAAGTTCCGCTATTTGAAGCGTGATATGTCCCGTACTTCTCGGTCTGAACAAGTTCAATCAGAAAGTTCGCAAGGTCCAGCGTATAAGTAGGCGAGCCAATCTGATCACTAACCACCTTCAACTCGTCTCTCTCACCGGCAAGCTTAAGAATGGTTTTCACGAAATTGTTGCCGTACTTCCCGAATACCCAAGAGGTCCTGACGATATAGTAGGCTTCTAGTAAATTTCGGACTTCCTGCTCACCTGCTAGCTTTGACTTCCCGTACACGCTTTGTGGGTTAACCGGATCATTTTCCTCGTATGGGGTATTTCCACTTCCATCAAACACATAGTCCGTGCTTATATAGCACAGCTTGGCACCTGACTTCTTGGCAGCCATCGCGATATTATGCGTACCTTCACCATTAATGCGAAAAGCCTCGTCCGGTTCGGACTCGGCTTTATCTACGGCAGTGTATGCGGCGCAATGTATAATGACATCCGGCAAAAGACTGCCTACGACATCATAGCATTGTTCCAAATCCGTGATATCCAGCTTATCGCGACCTAAACCAATGATTTGAAGGTTTGGAGAAAGAGATAACTGAACCAGCTCTTGACCGAGCTGGCCGTTCGCCCCGGTAATAACAATTTTCATCTTCGCGGTCATGAGCGATCACCTAAATAAGCACCGGATTGAACCCTGTTCAACCATTCCTGATTGTTCAAATACCACTCAATCGTCAACTTAATGCCGGATTCATAGTCATATTTCGGCATCCACCCCAGCTCGGAGCGGATCTTCTCTGCATCAATCGCATATCTGCGGTCATGTCCGAGACGATCTTCCACAAACGAAATGAGCGATTCCGGTTTGCCGAGCTCCGCCAGTATTCTTCTAACGACTTGAATATTGCTGCGTTCGTTGTTGCCTCCTACATTATATACTTCCCCAGGCTCTCCGCCATGAAGGACAAGATCAATCGCGCTACAGTGATCTTCAACATAGAGCCAATCTCTCACGTTAAGGCCATCCCCATAAACGGGCAGCGGTTTGTCTTCAAGCGCATTCTGAATCATAAGCGGGATCAGTTTCTCCGGGAATTGGTACGGCCCGTAGTTGTTGGAGCAGCGGGTTATATTCACGTTCATCCCGTACGTTTCATAATACGCGCGAACAAGCAGGTCCGCGCCGGCCTTACTTGCAGAATACGGACTGTTCGGAGCAAGCGACGTACTCTCAGAGAACAATCCCGTAGCTCCAAGAGTTCCATACACTTCATCTGTGGATACTTGAACATACTTCTTTACACCATACTGCTTAGCCAGACTAAGCAGCGTCTGCGTCCCTAATACATTGGTACGAACAAACAGATCCGGATGCAAGATGCTCCTATCTACATGCGACTCCGCTGCAAAGTTAATTACAGCATCAATCCCCTCTGCAAATAAGGCTTCCACAGCTTTATTGTCCGCAATGTCTGCTTTAACGAAGCGGTAATTGGGCAGGTTAGCTACAGTACTTAGATTGTCGAGGTTACCGGCATACGTGAGTGCATCGACATTGGTTATCGAATAGTCTGGATGCTCCCTCGCCATGTAATCAATGAAATTACTGCCGATAAACCCAGCTCCGCCAGTCACGATGATGTTCATTTCGTTTCACCCTCAAATAAGAAGTTTCTTTCAGCCTGAGAAAGAGAAGGATGCTGCCGATCTTTATCTGACAAGATTGGGTTCGTGACGGGCCAATCAATACGAAGCGTCTGATCGTCCCATGCGATTCCACGGTCATGTTCCGCTGAATAAAACTCATCCACCTTGTACTGAACCTCGCAATCGGGCACTAACGTACAAAATCCATGAGCAAACCCTTTTGGAACGAGCAGTTGTCTAAAGTTTGATGCCGAAAGAATAAATCCCTGCCATTGTCCGTAAGTCGGGGAGCCTTGACGTATATCCACGACCACATCATAGATAGCTCCACGCGTGCAGCGAACTAGTTTCGTCTGTGCTTTAGGTGCTAATTGATAATGCAGTCCTCTAAGGACCCCTTCCTCGCGTGACAACGAATGATTGTCTTGGACAAATGAATAATCAAGGCCGGCTGCTTTAAACTTATGCTCATTGTACGTTTCCGTGAAAAATCCCCGGTTATCACTGAAAACTACTGGTTCAATCAGTCTGACGCCAGGTAGAGAAGTTTCTGATACTTTAATCACCTATCGCCTCCAGCATCATAGTTTTAACTCTCCGAATTCCGATCCTAGAAATATATCCTTGGCAAACTCATTCGCACGCGCCAAAGAAGCGTGTGTTCCTGCGTCTGTCCACCAACCTTCTAGAACATCATATGTTAACTCATTCGATTTGATATAGGCATTGTTGACATCCGTAATTTCCAATTCCCCACGACCGGATGGTTTGAGCGTACGTATGATATCAAATACCCGGCTATCATACATATAAACACCGGTTACGGCATAGCTGCTTTTTGGTGATTTCGGCTTTTCATCAATAGAAACAATTTTGCCTTCCGCAAGTTCAGGCACCCCGTAACGCTGGGGATCCGGAACCTGTTGGATGAAGATTTTGGCACCTGACTGCTGCTCATGAAATGACGATACGAAAGGAACGATGCTATCCTCAAATACATTATCACCAAGAATGATGACGACTTGCTCTCCGTTCGCGAAATTCTCCGCCAATCCAAGAGCCTGAGCGATCCCCCCGGCTTCATCTTGGACCTTATAAGTGAAGCTCAGACCGTAATCATTACCGCTGCCAAGTAGGCTTACTACATCTCCCATATGCTCCTTGCCGGTTACGATAAGGATATCTGTAATGCTTGCTTGCTTTAACTTCGCTATGGCATGATAGATCATCGGATACTTTCCCACGGGGAGTAGATGCTTATTGGTTATTTTCGTGAGTGGCATAAGACGCGAGCCTGTCCCACCGGCTAGTATAATTCCTTTCAAAGCAGCCACTCCTTCCTATTGAATAAGCTCGATTTCTCTACTAATTGTGCTTCGAATGCCACTCTGCTGTCTAACTCGCTCGGCTGCATGAGTCGATAATCTCTCAAAAAGCTCCGGATCAACATATAACTTCTTAATACTTTCAGCAAGTTCCATATAATCCTCCGGTTCTACGAGAAAACCGCAATCGCTATCAACGAATTCCGGTATTGCAGCGACCGCATTAGTAACGGGTACCAATCCCGAAGACATCGCTTCATCCCTTGATACACCTTGGGTGTCCATTCGACTTGGTACTAAGAAGATTCCGTAGTCCTTGTGAAGGTCAGCAATTTCCTCTAGCCTCAAGAATCGTTCCTCAATGACCACATTTTTGTACTTTCTGACCTTTTTTACCGTCTCCTTAAACAAGTCGCCTTTACCTACGATTCTAAACTCAAGCTCCTTGAAAAAAGGCTCTTTGGCCAATACCTGTATCGCTTGGACTGCTAGATCATTCGCATAATTGTGATTCGCAAAGGGCCTGATGGTCAGAATCTTTTTCCTTAACTCTGCATCCTTTTGGCGATAATTAAATAATTGATTGTTAATATAATTATGAATGATGCTGTATTTCTCACCCGGGAGGGTGATTCCCGTATCCTCAAACGCTCCTTGAGCTAAATAATTGGAAACAAAGACGAACTGAATGTTGTACTCCGATGATTCACTGATGGCCAGTTGAAAGATCTCTCTCCAGAACCTGATACGTTTGTCCGATTGCGCTTCGGCTTGCTCCATCTCCTGCCGAGTGGAATAGTTATGCTTCCTTCTCCACCAGGACTGGATTTCTGAACCATGAACCCAAATGATAATCTTCTTCCCTCTTGCCGCATTTTTGATGCCATCCCAAATCGTTTCATTCAAAAAGTGAAGAAGAACGGTGTCATAGCCGCCGTAATGCAAAACATCGTTTACTTCCTCATAGAATCCACTCGTAATATCAATTCCATAAAATTCAGAATACCCTTTAGAGAATCGTTCGCTGCACTTAAATATATCTACAATATGCCCCATTCTTTTATACTCTACTACTCGGGTATGGATAAATGCATAGCGGTATAGATCCTCATATTCCGGGTAATCGTCAACGATTAATAATGCTTTGGATTTGCTTAAATGAGAACCGCTATCCGGCTTTATTCGATTAGCATGCCGCTCCACAACACCCATGCTTATACCCATATCCGGCAATACCATATCGTCAACGACTTCAAGTGACTCACCAGAGAAATTCATACAGTAGTTGTATTCATTAATTGAGATGGATGGTCTGGTAACGACTCCATCGTTAATTTCATCCAGATACTCTTCAATCTCTTTATCCGTAAATTGTGTCGATTGAATGAGGGATCTCCTAATATGGGGACCATTCACCACTCGATACGTCTGTCCTTCATTTACTTTATTTATCGAGCCATCAACTTTTTCAAAGAAAGTAGCCTTGCTTATGACAGGTAACTCGGAATATTCCAGTGCCTGCATGAGATCATATATATAATTCGGACCGTAATAATCATCATTCGAGAAGAAGGCCAGGTAATTGCTTTGTTCCTTAAAGCAATTCATGTTCTCCTCAGTTAACCTATTGCTAATCATTATTTCCTCGAAATAAGACTTCATGCCAGTTTCCGAGAGAATAAAGAGATTCTTATGCTCATATTTCTGACGCTTGAATTGGTTCATGATTCGCTTGATCTGCTCGTCAGTATCCGCTTTAGCAAGGATAACAACTTGTTTCGGCACTTCCGATAGTTTACCGAAAACCTTCTCTGCGATATAAGATAAACGGTGTCGATAGGTATGTTCTGCTATTATTTTTCTTAAGCCTAGAAGTCTATACTTTGAGTAATACTCCTCATTATCGAATCTCCGAAGCTCATCTTGTAGACGTTTACTATCATCCGTGCATATTACGAGATCACCTAATAAATTACGGATCGCCCTTGAATAATTGCTAACCGTCACTGTATTAGAAGCTAACAGTTCAAATACACGGCGAGCACACATGCTTTGCGATTGCTTGACCGTGTTCATATTAATATTGAACTTGTAACCCTTATAGGCTTTGCTGATTTCTCCAGCTTTCAAATTCCCTAGGATATAACGTTTATATTTTCTAGGGAATTTGTAATTGGAATCCTTGTTATAATAGTTCCGATCATAGATATCTACTTGATGCTCGGCAGCGATTATGTCGACGAAGGCTTCAAGATCCTTTGTTCGTGTCTTATATTTCTTATAGTAGGCACCAGCAAAACAGAATCTATTCTTTCTTGTAAAAGTCTCTAATGGATTATGATGCTTTGTTTGAGCGGCAAACGGTAATAAAAATACCTGATTGTGCCCTAGTTTTGATTTATATGCATCAATACAGTCTATATCTGTCGTGAATACAAAATCAACGTATTGTGCAACACCAATAAAAGTGTCAAAAAAGACAGGGTCTTCCTTGTTCCAAAATACAACCGGAATATTCGTTTTCTTGCAATAACTCAAAACCTCAATCAATTCATCACTAAAATAAGCAATCTTTGTCTTCCATAACCCATCCCCCCCGCTCCAGGCGGACTCTAAAAAAAACATGTCAGGCTGGTATTGCTGGATCTCTTGCCGCCAATTATGAGGCGAAACCTGAAATAAATTACATTCCGGTTCAAAGGACTGGTACGTGAAATCATCCATAATGCATGCAATCTTTAGTTCGCACAGATGGGATACCCGTCGGTTGAACCTCATTCTTTCTGTAGGCGTATCTTGAAACACATCATTATTCTCATTATGCTCCAGATTTATTTCCTTGAAAATCTGGGTTCGAAGTCGATAAATCTCCTCTAACTTACGTTCGATGTCACTTAAATTCATTGCACTACTCCATTTCAAAAGTCCTGCGGGATTCTTTTCCTGAACTTCCAGTAGAGAAGCGTAAGTTTTCCTAATTTCGACTTACTTAGTAATTCATACTTTTTTGAAATATTTACGTACTTAGCCTCTAAGCGATTATATTCATGCTTAAACCCCTTGTAGTTCTCCAACAATTCTTCTTCGCTAGCAAGTCGCGCTAAAATTTCATTATTTTTGCTTTGTATTATTTTTTCAAGTTCATTAATTTTGTTTTGAGATACGGGATTTCTGCTAGAATTAAGAGTATTATGATTTAAATATTCATTTAAATTCATACTCACTCACCTTTTTAAAAAGTTCTGCATTTCCAATTAGTTTGCAAAAAACTGCAAACCAATCTCTTTATGCGATATATCCTAACTTTTTCGCCAACCTTATCGCCATTTTTCTTGAAGCGATGTCTTCATTCGGTGGAAGCTTGGCGTTCTCATCGTCAAGACCAAAGCTATTGCTGCTTAAAAACTTCATTTTTTGATAAATCAATTCGCCAATTGCCGTGTTTTTTTCTTTATAGAGTTCTACTATTGATTCTTGAACTAATAACAAATCCATTAGCGTGACATATATATAGTCCGTCTCACTGAAACAGAGTTCCTCATTCTGATAAGAAACCTTGTAGTACAAATCACTGTTCTCTTTAATCCATTGTTTTTTTGTACTTTCCACTGCCTTTAATAAGGATAATGAAACTCTCTCATAATTTACATTTTTCGTTAATTTAAATTTATTCAATAAATAATTTAGAATCCCCAGTTGATGGTTTAAACTAGAATGCGTTGGTTTTGAATCTGATTCCAATGAAAAATAATCAGGAAAAAAATATGCCTCATTGTCAACACTCAATAGCTTCCCATATTGGGAGTAATCAACTAAAAAATCTGCATATGCTAAGTGATAATTTTGCAATTCCTCAAACGAAAACAAGGACTTATTATCTTCAATTGTAAGAGATATAGTTTCGTTTAATCTTGTATCAATATATGGTGATGTAATGGCATAATCTTTCTTCAACCATGTCGAAGTGTAATCGGTCAAAAAAATCCGGTCTATAGATGGTCTATATCCGAATAATTGAATAATTGCATTGTACATAAAATTATAAAAGAACCTATCTCCTGTTTTCTGATAATACCGAAGCATTTCCTTTTTTGACATATGATGAAGACTAATTCCATACGCATCCTGATCAAATGGTTCAATAGAATAAGGGAGCTTGGTAAATAAGCCTTGTGGAGTTACCCACATATTGAACCTAACATCATTATTCTCAATTGAAGTCATGTAATCTGAAAAATATGCTTTCAAACTTTCACTTGAATTAAACAAGGCCTTTTCACTAATGAGAAAAAACTGATCTGCTTTCTTCCCTGAGGCAATAGTCACAACGAATTCAAGATGAATTGATGACTGCTTCTTAGTGAGGCTAACTCCGTCTTTTTCTTCATGCAGCTTTCTTGTGATGCTTTTCTTATGATCTTTATAATTTAGGTTATTATCAGAAAAAACCATACATTTTGAAATAAATATTGAGCCCACATTAGTGGATACATATTTACTTGGGGTCGATAATTTATTCTGTCCATAACGGGGACTGAACGCCGGCTCTTTGTATCCCTCATTTAAGTCATACACTTCTGATTCACTTATATTATTTAAAACAAGGGAGAATTTTAAGACTTGGTTCTTTTCCGTATGATTAGTAACATTAAGAAAGATAAACTCATCGCCATTTTCCACTGATCGCTGAGTTATCTCAAGTTTGAAGCGCTCGCCTACATCAGAAAAAAACAATAATCGATCTACATGACAATTCAATATCTTCTTTTCGGTGAGCCCTCCAGAGATCGATTCCGAAACTTCTATAAAATATTTCAAATTTCTATGGATATCACCGGAGTAAACCTTATACCGATCTACTATTAAAGGCAATTCAATCGTCTTCATAGAACTCTTCCTTTTCAGCGAAATTCCAATATTAATTTCTTTGTAAAAAACCTTTTTGAATAAGTAGTTCGAACTTCTCAACCACTTCAGGAATATCATAAGTCGTCCGAATAAACTGCTTGCCCCGTTGACTTAAATCATTAAACTTTTCCGTATTCTCCAAGTCTTTTATAGCTTCTACGATTTCATCAACACTTCCCAAAGTAAACTCATCCGGATATATGTATTCCACTCCAGGCCATTTCAGTAGAAGACCAATAGCCCCTGAGGCCATACCCTCTCCCGGTGCCAGATGGAAGCTCTCATGTTTACTTAGCGATAGTATAAACCCAATCTCTCTTAGGTACTCCGCACTGTCTTGCCATCCAACGAACTTCACAGCACCTTTAAGCATTTTATTTTCATCTATTTTTTTATAAATTCCCTCGTAATAAGAGCGCTCCTCTTCAATCTTCCACAACCATTTTACATCCTCGGGCTTTGACCCAATTACATGCAGCTGGTACCTGTCATCGTTCTCCAACAGTTTCCCAAGTATTTCCACAGCCAAATCTAAACCCTTTTGGGAAGGTAGCGCCCCAATTATAGCAATATTATGAGAGAAACCTTCCTTTTTCTGATTATCAAAACGATCGCAGTCCACATAATTTGGAATTAGTCTGACTTTTTCACGAGGCAATTTAAATGTTTGAATAAACAACTCGTAATAGTACATACCAACAGCAATGAACGAATCAACATTATCAATGTTTACACGTTTTCCATATTGCCGCGTTGACTCGAAACCATGCATTCTTACAAATAAGAGTTGGTTGGGACGCTTATGATTCGAGTACCATTCGGCATTCCCCAATAACCATTCACAGATGATTATATCTGCCCACTTTAGTAATTCCTTACTTCTGACTTCATCGTGAATTTCATGACCTTTCCATTCATCGATTTCCACTTCATACTTTTGCTTTAAATGTGGAATTAATGGCTTAATAAATTTCAAATCATAACCATTAATCAGTATTCTTTTTTTTGTATTTTGAACAAACAAATCGTAATCACCATCAAGTATGTTAGCTGTAATTTCATTTAGTCGCTCATTTAAATTCATGACAGAAAGAATCGATTTGTTCTCTTTGAGAAAACTTCTTAACTTATTAAAATCCTCCGGTGGTATCAACCCATTCGAAAAGTTTAGAATACTTTCCAGAGCTGATCTTAGACCAACATGCAATCTTAGACTAAAATAATCTAGACCGATGTTCTTCAGAATACTTCTAGTTTCATTCCACACAAATAAATGATCATTGAGCTCCCTTGAGCCATAACTTTGAGTGGATGAAACATTAGTCACTTCATCTCGCTTAACATATTCATAAACACATTCGTCAATATATTTAATACGGTCTGTGTTTGCATAACATTTACCGAAAAAGAGTGTGTCTTCTCCCATTCGAATGGACTCACTGAAAGTAATATCATTCTCAATAAGATACTTTTTATTAAAAATCCCATCGATTGTTGTACTTTGTTTAGAAATGAGATTTTTCACGAGTTCCTGAATAGATACTGCATAATCCTTCTTGGCTAGACGATTAGAATATCTTGATTCATTGTGACTTTTAACGATTTTCAAATAACCTCTCACAATGTCATAGTTATATCTACTTGCCTCGGAGTAAAGTAGATGGCATGAATTTTCCAATAACCTATCATCCGAATCCAAAAATATAATATAATCAGCACTCGCAGCACGCACACCAATGTTTCTAGGTCTGGATGGACTACCTGAATTTTGATCCAGTTGAATAAGCTTGAAATTTGGATAGCATTCACAATAATTTCGAATAATTTCTGCAGACTTGTCTTTAGAGCAATCGTCGACAAAAATAGCTTCAATATTCTGAGTATCCATTGTTTGATTCAAAATTGAATTGATAGCTTTACTTATTTTCTTCTGAGCATTATATACCGGTATTATAATGCTGACTTTATACATTTACCTGCACACCCACTTCATTGTTATATAGTTACTCTTACAATGTTGTCTTTATTTTTCATTTTAGGTGAAAGAATATTATATGGATCACAGTTAAATACTCTAAATCCCACTTCAAATAACTCATCTACAATGCTGTCTTCATCTTGATTGAATTCAAATGCAACCAGAGACCTTATTGGCAGGACAGCAGAGAACATTGATCCCCCATTAGTAAACCGATATGGTTTTTCCGCAGGATTTTTCACCACAATCGTATATTCATCAACATATTTATATGCTAATAACAAATCTACTAGATAATTATTTCCATAATAGTAATCCTGGCTCATAAAGGCCACATACTCTGAATCAATAAAATCTATAAATCGTTTGTTGTAGTTGTTAATCATATGAATATCTATTATTTGTATTGTGCTGCTTCCATACTTAGATAACCATTCCGCAGTCTCAAGCGGACTATTTTCTTGATTAATAATTAACAACTTCTTATTTCCGTAATTTTGATTCTCAAATACATCAATCGATTGAATTAACTCTTGCTCATTATTCACGAACATGACTACATAAACCTTATTCTGTTGTTTTTCAACCGTTATCCCAATCTTATTAAATACATCAATCAGTCTATCTTCGTATGTGTGGTTTCTCAATACAAACCTTAATGCTCTCAAACGTTGTTTTTCATAATCAGAGATAACCGCTTGTTTTAGGACATCTCGGCCCTGAACTTCGGTATCACTGTTTAGCAAGTATAGTAAGTCACCAAAATGTTTGTCCAAACCAGCAGAGTAATTACTAATAACTAACGTGTTTGATGCCATTAACTCAAATACCCTGCGAGCAAACATTGTTGTTGATTGTGTTTCAGTATTAATATTAATGGAAAATTTCGAGCCCTTGTATGCCTTGTCTAGTTGCGTATACGGCAACCTTGGTCGGACAAACGTACTAAATTCTTCTGGGAATTTATGATTCACATCGTCATTTTGGGACTGTCTGTTATAGATCACCAACTTATTTTCACTTACTTCATTTATCAATCTAAACATCTTATCCATAACTTCACATCGACTCGGATGCTGTCTATAATAACTCCCCGCAAAAATGAACTCATCTGTGCGATTGCATGTTTCGATTGGATTAAACTGTCGCGGTTGAACAGCAAACATTAATGAATATACGTCTTTATGCTGATGTTCACTTTTATAGCGATCCACACACTCTTCCGCAGTTGTGAATATATAGTCAAACTTTTTGGCAGTATCTACGAAATTATGTACTCGATCATCATAATGCGACGGATCTTCCTTGTTCCAAAATACTGTTTTAATTCCATTATCCTTGCAGTACTGAATGATTTGTAACAATTCATTTCTATTCTCAGTTTTAAAATTGACACTACTGTATACTTTGCCTTTCCACTCACGCTTATCTGAATCCTTGCCACTCCATGCTGACTCACAAAAAAATACGTCCGGCTTGTTTAACTGCATCATCTGCAGCCAATTATCCGGACTTAAATAGATGGCTTGACACTCATGTCGCAAACTTTCATAAGTAAATTCGTCGACGACCATTGCTACTCTTACTTCTCTGGCAGTCTTGATCTGCCTTTCATCCGAAATCATGGTTTCACTCGTTTTGGTACCACCAATAAAATTATAAACAATCGGCTCAAGTTTAATAGAAGACAAGACAAATCTTCCATTCCCTTGAATACGAAGAGCTATTCTAATATCCTGTTCGTTATGAATTGGAATTTCCAAGTTAGAATTAAGCGAAACAGAATAGACGTTTTTTTTCTCTTGATTAAGATAGGTAATTACAACGAGTCGAATATCACAATCACCGTTCACTTCTCCAGTAAAATGAACGTTAAGCTTCTTATATATGAATAAACTTTTTAGAACTGATTTCTTCGGCGTTAAATTGAAACTATTATTTAGTTCCAAGTAAGACAAATAACAATGATCAACGTTGTCTTCTATAACAACCTCACTGTCATTCAATTTAACGTGAGCAGGAGCGAACCAATCCGCTTGGTTATATTTGATATCCTTTAGCTCTACCTCACTTCTAAGCCTCAGCTCTTTTTGCTTCAACTCGTGGAGCCTTGCGTTGATGCGATTATTATCCAATGGAATCCCTCTTTTGCTTTAGCCTTTTTGCGAATTTCCACAGTTTAACTGCCACTTTGCCAGGCAGCGTATTTCTCAAGCGCATATACCTAGCTTCAATTAATTGATAGTGCTGCTTTAGAGAGATCAGTTCGAGCAATGCTTTTCTCTCTGCATCTATGTGCTGTAACAATTGCATTTGAATATCTTTCTTCTCATTTTCATACATGAGGCTAGTATTAATAAGTCTAAATTGAAGTGCTCCGACACTGGTTTTCAAATCTGCGGTATTCTTGAGCATGACTTGCTTCTCTGTCTCATAACTGTGGGTTAATTCTTGAGTTTCATTTTTCAAATCAACGAGAGTCTTAGTTAGTTTATCAATATCAATATCTAAATCTTTCTTTTCTTGTTCTAAATGACTGTACCTCAATTGCAAGTTTTCGAAATCATTCTGAATTCGATTTATTTGAATTAAACACTCTGATTTCTCTTGCTCTTTAACTTTAACTTTTTCCTTTTCTGCATTTAACCATTTATTTAAATTCCATTTATCAAGAATTGCATGATTATACTCAGGGACAATGTTCGCTCTAAACGTACTCATTGTTTCAACCTGCTCCGCCTGATCTTTGCACTTTAAATAGATATGATTGAAGTGGTGCTTATCAACTAATTCATATTGCAGTTGATTTAAAACCAGATGAACATCGCTAAAATTCTCGTTAATTTCTATCCAGATTACGGGAGATGATTCAGTCAGCAATCTTGACATGCCGTTCAGCACATCTAACTCCGAGCCTTCCACATCGATTTTCACAAAATCTGGGGCGTCTAATTTTATCTCGTCAATGGAAACAACCTTTACCGCCCCTTCAGAATTTTCTACTAACCTGCACTCACCCATATTGTTCGTATTCCGAGTTAGATCTGCTTTTTTTGCAGCACTACCTGCAGCTGCTTGAAAGACTTCAACGTTTTGAAGATTATTATTTTTAATATTAAGTTCCAGTAAAGCTACATTTTCAGCAGCCGGCTCAAATGCATAGATTTTTTTAGCATGATAATGTTTATGAAAATAAATAGTATGATTGCCGATATTCGAACCAATGTCATATACAACCGGGTTTTCTGGCACATAACGAGAGAATTTGCGTAATTCATTAATTTCATAATACTGTTTGGAATTGTTTAATACTGTTGAAATATACTCATTATCATGCCCTATTATTATGGAACCATCTTCTAGTTCAATTCTTGGATTACTCATTACTTTCAAAGTCACTTCACCTCTTGCAACGTATTGCCTTGTCCAGATAATACCAGGTCCACAAGTTCACTTGAGTTAAACCTCGATGCGTTTCCGTAGTTAATTACTTTCAGACCTGACCTTTCTTGTTGCTTCACAATATTTTTTGTATCGAGCAAAATCGGCGTTCTCATTTTTTGGGCTAATATCTTATGATCTAATGTTTTAAACTCCGAATGATCCGTTAGTACAAGAATTAAATCTGCTCCTTGTACCGCTTCATCTATCTCAACGAAATCATTATGCTCTACATGTGGATCATAGATTGCGAGTCTATACCCCTCTGCTTTTAACAACTCTATTACTTTCAATGCTGGCGATTCTCTCATATCGTCTACATCACCTTTATAGGTTACACCAAATACAGCGATTAGTTGATTATTCATATTAACAAACATATTGCGAATTAATTGGACGACAAACTGAGGCATACTGTCGTTTGTTTCTCTTGCCATTTTAATAATATTTGCATTCTCTGGTGATTTCTCATAAATAAAGTAAGGATCAACAGCCAAACAATGACCACCAACGCCTGGACCAGGACTATGAATATTAACCCGAGGATGTTTATTCGCCATCTGAATAACATCTAATACATTAATGTCCAAATCGTAGCAAATCCTGGATAACTCATTAGCTAATGCAATGTTTACATCTCTGTATGTATTTTCCATACATTTAGACATCTCTGCTGTCTTAGCCTCTGTTTTAATAATCTCACCTTTAACGAACAGAGAGTACACTTTAGCTGCAGCTTCTGTGCACCTTTCAGTCACTCCGCCAACAATGCGGTTATTATAAATGAGCTCCTTCAAGATCTGCCCAGGCAATACTCTTTCAGGGCAATGAGCTAAATAAATATCTTGACCAATTATGAAGCCTTCACCCTCGAATAGCGGCTTAATATAATCATCCATAGAACGTGGAGCAATAGTGGACTCTACAATTACAGTGGTACCATCTTTAAGATATGGAATAATAGATCGACAAGCAGCTAATACATACGAAAGATCGCAGCTCATATATTGATCATCGTTATTAGGTGTCGGTACGGCTACGATATACACATCAGCAGATTCGGGCCGAAGCGCCGCTTTGAAATTGCCATTCCCCACTGCAGACATCATTAATTCTGCTAAACCAGGCTCTTCAATATGTATATCACCTCTATTCAACACCTCTACCACTTCAGGTTTTACATCAACACCTACTACTTGGCAGCCATAACTAGAAAACATTGCAGCTGTTGGCAACCCGATATAACCTAGACCAATTACACAGATTTTCATCTTGACACACCTCTGTTGTTTATTTTCACTTCTGATTGATCAGTTCGTTTAAAAAGGAATCATACTTTTCTACTCTATTTTCCCATTGATTCTCTATCATAAAAGTATAGTTAATCGAAAAGTCAGACTTTATCCTACTCATTGCATTTACTAACTCCTCGAATTGGTTAAAATCACGATAAAACCCTAAATTATCACATTCAAATTTATCCAATTCCGGCCAATATGTGCTTATAACCGGTTTATTTAATGATAAGTATTCATACATTTTGACAGGATCGACTGTTTTTGTTAGTTCATTTACACTGAATGGTAAAAGCATAATATCACCATAGTGGATATAGTCTATGATTCGACTATGCTCTACAACTCCTACCAGAATCATATTAGGCAATAGGTTCAATTCGACATCAACCGGACCCACAAAATATAACGTATAGTGAGGGTACTTTGCTGCAAACTTATACAAAGTGTCCCAATCTAACCAGTGACTTATCGTTCCAATATAGATCAAATTTGGCCCTTGTAAGGTCAATGATTCAGGAGCTTGACTCAACGTCGTCTTGTCCACAGCATTATGAATCGTATTTATAGTGAGTTCTTTGTTGGGAGATCTATCGTAAATTTCACTTTTCAATTTTCGTGAACTAGTAATTACACCATCGACGAATCCAAGCATTCTTCTTTCCTCTATGAACATCCTCTCTCTCAAATGCCCATTATAGAAATATGGCATATTGTCCATGCATTCATAAATAATGGAGCAATTGGATGCTAATCGTTTGGGAATATACTGAAGCTGCAAAGGGTTCGTTAAAACAATTATATCGTATTGATATACAGATAACTTTTTTTGGAAATACCATATATTAAACCGTTCTATCCATCTGTTTTTTAATGCAAATGGAAGTACATAGGTATCCCTTATCCTCAGACGTCCTTCTGCATGTTTTTGAACTCTCGTCTTTCCAATCGGATTAATTGAAAAATAATCAACCTCATGTCCTTGTACAGATAAATATTGAGCAATAAAATGTGGCCTCTGCTTGATCCATTTCCAATTTACTGTTGAGAAATACAAAATCCTCAATTTCTACCCTCCTCTCACCCTCCCCGTTACATTATTGACTATTTCTGAATTGTTCTACTATTTCTTTTGCAGGACCTATTTTCTTTACATTGCCCTTCTCTAACCAGAGGACACGCTGACATATTGCTTCTACTTGCCCAAGTGAGTGAGAAACAAATAATACAGTCGTCCCATTCTCTGTCATTGTATTAATTTTCTTTTCCGATTTCTCTTTAAACTTAAAGTCTCCAACTGCTAAAACTTCATCAACAATAAGAATCTCAGGCTTCACGATTGTTGCGATTGAAAACCCAAGCCGTGCTTTCATTCCTGATGAGTAGTTCTTCAATGGTGTATGAATAAACTTATCTAACTCAGAAAAATCTACAATCTCATCCAACTTCTCCTTAATAAACTTCTTCGAAAACCCTAGGAGCAATCCATTCAAATAGATGTTTTCAATACCTGTTAATTCACCGTTAAAGCCGGCTCCAAGTTCAATTAACGGAGCCATGCTTCCATGTCGCTCAACCGAACCTAATGTAGGCTTTTGAATACCTGCTATAACCTTTAATAAGGTACTTTTCCCGGCTCCATTCATGCCTATTACACCAAATACTTCGCCCTTCTCCACAGAGAAGCTTACATTTTGCAGCGCAAAGAAGTCCTCATAGCGCATTTCCTTACGAATCTTCTTGATCAAATAGTTTTTAAACGAATCCACCTTTTCGACCGCAAGTCTATACTGCATTGTAACTTCAGAAACCTGGATAGCTATATTGCTCATATTCTCAAATCCTCATCCTATAAATGATAAATGAACTTGTCTTGCGTTTTATAGAATAGACCTAATCCGACTAACCCTACCACAATCATGTATCCAATTAAGATTAAATGCTCGCTTAGTGCTGGTATACTCCCTGTAATCACAATATCCCTAAACATATCAAGTACTAGATACAATGGATTCAAGTTAAGGATAAATTGGTATTTTCTTGGAATAATGGAAGCAGGGTAAAAAATAGGTGTCATATACATAACTACTAAAAGCACGATAGAGTAAAAATGCTTCACATCTTTAAAAAAAACGGTGATTGAAGATAGAATCAACCCTACTCCCGCAGATATTACCAGCAAGTAAATCATCGGAACAATGAACATTAAATTCAACCATCGAAAAGGCACATCGGTAACAGCTATCAGTGTAACAACAGTCACCAAAGAAATGAGAGTCGTTACAAACGAAGAGCTAACACGTGCTAATGGAAAGAAATACTTGGGCACGTAAACCTTTCGCACCAATTGACTGTTAGCGTATATAGAATCCATCGCGAAGCTCGTAGATTCCGCAAAGAATTGATACAATATTCTCCCAGTCAAGACATATAACGGATAATTCGGGGTGTTCGTCTTAAATAACTCCATGAATACTATACTCATTACAATCATCATCAACAACGGATTTAGCATACTCCAGAGTATACCAAGTATTGAATTTCTATATTTCAGCTTTATGTCATGTTTCACTAACTCAAAGAACAGATCTTTATACCTTGTTAAATTCTGAATATATACTTTCATATGCGGCTCCTTCATAACATTCATTTCCTGTTGACTACTCATAATCGACAGATGTGAGTGTTTATGGTACATATATTATAGTTTTAGACTCTATTTATGTTCGAGGTGTTCCTTTGAAGAACTTTACAATTCTCATCTCCACTTATAATGGAGAAAGTTACATAGCAGAACAGCTTGAGAGCATTTTAAGTCAGACATACTCTAATTTGTCCATAATAATCAGAGATGATGGTTCTACCGATAATACGATGAGCATTCTTAAAAGCTATCATTCACGCTACCCAAGCAAAATTTCACTTTATACCGGTGGAAACTTAGGTGTCATCCGAAGTTTTCTATTTCTCCTAAAGCTTGCTGATGCAAGTTCTGATTACTATTGTTTCTGTGATCAAGATGACGTTTGGCTGCCACATAAAGTTGCGTCTGCTCTTACACATCTGGAATCCAATACTCCCGGTGTCCCTGCTATGCATTTCACTGCGACGCAAATGACAACTTCATCTCTTGACCCTATTAAAGTATGGCCGAAGAGCATTTCGAAGCCACCTTCTTTTTTCAACGCACTCATTCAAAACATTGCAGTAGGCGCAACCGTGACACTCAATAAGGAAGCAAGAAATTTATTATGCATGAAGCAGCCCAGTACCGAGTATATCTTGATGCATGACTGGTGGGCGTATTTGTGCATTTCTGCATTTGGCAACGTCCACTTCGACACAAATCCATCTATCCTATACCGCCAGCACTCAAACAATGTTGTAGGTGGAGAACTTTCATTTTGGGACAAAATGAAAAGAAAGTGGAGAAGTTACCAGAAGCATAAAGGAACCCGATTACTGTTTAAGCAAGCTCTAGAATTTCAACGACTATATGGTGAAGAAATCAACCATGAGAAGTCGCGTCAATTAACTCTATTTCTCTCTGAGCGCCGAACTATAATTCAACGCCTTCAGTATTTGGCGCAATCCAAACTGTATCGTCAATCTTTAATTGAACAAATGCTCTTTAAGCTCTTGATCCTAATTGGTTATATTTGAAGGTTACTTACACTGAAAAAGTCTGCGCGTTACCAATACTTTTAGGATTCATTAATCTTTTAAGTTTATTTATCGCGTTGTAATAAATTACCTCCGCTTCTTTTGACGTCCTTACCCCTTACTCCATCAAAATCCTCATACAACCCTCATTACAAACTATCCCCTATGATGGACTATTGAGCTTGCTGGTCTTTATACTGACTAATGAATATTATCTAGTCAACGATTGTCTCCTTAATCGACAATAGACAACCTTTCTTACAGCATGGCTCTCGTTGCAGGCAAAAACCTCGTTCCAAGACCTACAGCCGGTATTATTGCTTTACGTATTTTCACAATTACAAGCCCCTCTTTCAAAACATCTAAAACGATTAAAACAAACCAGAAAATATTAAAATTATATCAAATACCAGCTTCAAAAGAAGTTATTTCTATCCAATTAGTAAAAATAAGTGCATTCTGTGACATTTTTGAGAAAATTTAATAATCTTCTAGGTCTTGCTGAGCAACTTTGCTATACTTTCAACGTTATATTAAAATAGACCCATCATTCTTTCGCTTTATACACAATTCGACAAAGACAACGAGAATCCTGTCTAATTGTCTATTTTTTACCCAATTTCCTCTGAACTGTAAAAAAATCGCAAGGAGATTGCTATGAATCTTTCAAAAAAAGCGCTTCAAGTTCAAGCATCAGACGTCTCGCTCATCAAGTGGTTAGGTCTAACGGTTATCGCCATCTTCTTGTTCGCATTCCCTTACTGCCAAGGCTTATTTAACGGGTACAAAGTTCATTATGAAGGGCCACTTCTAGAGGCCGAACTTCTCGTCTTTGCCCTTCTATTGTTCAGCTGCATTTATTTGTTCAAGGTATGGACGCCGAATAGCTGGAAAGCGATCCTCGCAGCATGCATATGGTTGCTTCCAATAACTTATCTCATTTCATCCTTGCATCCAGCTTCAGAACATATGGCGCAATTTATGACGTACATCAATTTCATGTTAGCTTCATTGTTTGTACTGTCTCTCTACCTAACCGACTCTGCTAAAGCTCGCACTTACCTTCTATACAGCTTGTTATTATCCGGGTATGGAGTCGTGTTATATGGATTAGCAAATATGATGGGACAAGTTTACTTTCCTGATGCGCTCTGGTATCAACAAGAAGTATATCGCGTCACTTCTGTCTTCCAATATCCGAATGCCTATGCGGCGTACTTATCATCACTCTTTCTCGTATGTATTTATTTGATTACTGAATTTCGTAATTGGTATTGGCGGTTTGCTAACGGACTAATGCTCGTCCCGATCTGGATTTCATTCATGTTAACGTTGTCGCGTGGCGCCCTGGTCATCGTTCCGCTGCTTATTCTGATCATTTTACCTTTTCTAAAGCTAAAGAATCAGATTCTATATTTAAATTACATTGCGATATCGATTGTTTTCAGTTTTGCAATATTGGGTAAGATTTCTGTGTTGTTGGATAAAATTGGGCGCGCAATCTTGCCGGATTCATCTCACGCTGAGCCTCGCCTGCTTTCCCCGTGGGCCGATTTGCCTTTGTCGGGCTGGACGTGGCTGGTACTAGCCAGTGTGATATGTTCGGCTGCAATCTCTATTGTACATAGATATGTTGAACCACTTTTGGAGCGGAAGTTAAGCTCATTTTCTATGACTAAATGGTCTTATACTGTCATTCCTCTTGCACTTATAATTGTCACTATTGCAGGTTCCGTCTTAGTTTTGGGGAGCAGCGCCGTCAGACAACTGCTGCCGGGGGAAATTTCCAATCGGATAGAAACCATCAACTTTAATCAGCACAGTGTGCTTGAAAGAAAAACATTTTATGCTGACGCACTTAAACTCTCTGCAGATTATCCAGTTTTCGGTGCCGGCGGAGGCGCTTGGGCTGCTCTGTACGAGAAGTATCAGAACAACCCTTATGTCAGCAAACAGGCACATAGCTACTATTTCAGTACACTTGTTGAAACCGGTTGGGTTGGATTGCTTGTTTTGCTTGGCCTATTAACGCTTATGTTTTTCATTTACATTCGCCATTTCTTTAGGGATCGAAGCGTTCGAAAAGATCATCTTAGCTTCTTTATATTTGCCGTGTCATTGTTAATTCATAGCATCATTGACTTTGATATGAGCTATGTTTATTTGTCCGCTCTCGTGTTCATTTCTCTTGGGGCAATGGTGGCTGCTTACAATACCACATTCCAAAAAGTTGGATGGGCAGAGTTTGCAAATAAAGCATGGCGGTATGTCTACCCGACAGCAATCGCTTTATTGGCTATTGTGCTGCTTACTTGGTCGTTCCGCGAATATAAAGCAAATAACTTGTACCAGCAGGCTCTGATGCTCGCTGCTGATAAGAACAACAAGCTTAAAGATTATTTGCCTGAACTTGATTCAGCAATAAGCGCGTCTCCTAATCATCCTGACTATATGCTCAGAAAAGTAGATTGGATGAGTCAAGCTTATGCGCAAACAAATGATGAACAGTACAAAAAAGTCATCGAGAGCTTGCTTAAGCAACTGAAGAACACCGAACCTAACAATCGCGATGTAATCCTAGCTGAATATCAATTTACTAAAGCGATTCAGAAGAATGTTCCTGAAGCAATCGGATTCCTGGAAGAAGGGATTACAAAATTCCAATGGGATATTCATTACTATGAAGCTCTTATTATGGAGTACTTCACAGCTGGCCAGAGCGGAATCCAAGTCAATGGAATGAGCACTGAACAAGAGTGGAACAAAGCATTGGAGCTCTACAATCAGGTTCTCAAAAGGAAAGAAGCATTAACAGCACTGCCGAAGGAGCAATTGCAAGGCAGAGCATTTGATTTAACGCCTATGATCCGTTTCGCTGTTGGCCAAATCTACTATTCCTATCATGATTACGGTGAAGCGGTGAGCTTACTAAGGCCTCTTGCACAAGGGAAATTAAACGAGCCTTTTGTAAAAATTTCGACACCACTTTATTTGGATTCTTTGGATGCTATTGGCAAAAGTGACAAAAAAGTTTATAATCAACTAATCGATGCAGACCCGTCCCAAAAAGAGACACTATCTGCCTTGAAAACTAGCAGATCAGCCAAAAGCTGACACCGTTTTCCTTAAAAGTTTCCAACTTTACAAAATTTGACCTTTTTTTTGACGAAAATATCATATATAATGAGAGACTGAGAACTACCTCTTTCATAAATTTCCTTGAAAGGAGGTGAAAACAACATGAAAAAGCTAATCATGAACAAAACTGCTGCAGTTCTCGTTTTTGCAATGATGATTTCTGTTCTGACGCCAATTATCGCTTTTGCTGCACAATTCAATAATGTATCAGTAAGTGGTAACACGGTAACAGGTGATGTGTACTTGACACAAGATGAGTACAACGCACTTGCGGATCAAAGCAGAATCTCGGTTAACGTGTACGATGCTGCTGGAAATGTAGTTACAAATGTGTACGCTACATATACGAATGATGGACTTTTCCACTTCACTTATACTTTGGATCGCACTGGTTACTTGGGTTACGATAACGTAACTACCGGTACTTACACTTATAGTGGTGGTAACAACAACATCATCTTCGTTCCAACAACACCTGATGTCGTTAACACTGACGGAACTGTAAACCGTGATGCTCTGATTGCTTTGTTCGGGGCTAATGCTGATGCTACAGTTACTTCCAAATCGGAAGTAGTTTCGCTCCCTGCTGATGCCCTGCTGAAAGGTAAGTCCTTGACCATTAAATTGGAAGACGGTACTTCCTATACGCTGCCAATCGCTGCGCTTAAACTTGAAGACCTTGCTAAATCCCTCGGGGTTGAGCTTAAAGATCTGACAATCCGCGTAGAATTGAAGAAAGTAACTGGCGATACTGCAACTAAAATTGCAGGCGCTGCTACTGCAGTCGGCGGTGAACAAGTTGCTCCAGCAGTCGACTTCAAAGTCGTAGCTGTTGCAGGTTCTAAAGAACAAACAATCGAGAACTTCGGACAGTACGTATCTCGTACGATTCCGGTAACTGCATCCGACGCTGCTGGCCTTACAGGCGTATTGTACAACCCAGTAACAGGTACTTTCACATTCGTGCCAAGCACCTTCGCTACTGTGGATGGCAAAACTCTTGCAACGCTGAAGCGTAACGGTAACAGCATCTACACTGTAATCAAAACGAAAGCTGCATCCTTCGCGGATCTGGCTGGACATTGGGCACAGAAAGATGTTGAAGCTCTTGCAGGTAAATTGATCGTTGAAGGAACGGGCGCTAACAAGTTCGAACCTAAACGTGACATTACACGCGCTGAGTTTGCAGCACTGGTGGTTCGCGCATTGGGTCTTGAAGTTGGCGGTACTTCCGACAAGTTCAAGGATGTCGCTTCTGACAAATGGTTCGCTAGTACGGTCGCTTCGGCGGTTAAGGCTGGTCTGATCACTGGTTATGAAGATGGTACATTCAAACCAAACGCAAACATCACTCGTAAAGAGATGGCTGCAATCGTGGTTCGCGCCATGAAACTTGCTGGTAAAGATGTCGCGATTTCGGATGCTGACGTATCCAAAGCGCTGGCAAGCTTCACTGATGCAAGCAGCCTGGGCTGGGCGAAAGACGAAGTTGCAGTTGCAATCAACGCTGGTGTCGTTAAAGGTCAAACTTCCACGAAAGTGGTAGGTGACGCTAACGCTAACCGTGCTGAAGCAGCTACAATGATCGCTCGTTTCCTCGGTAAAGTTGGATTCATTAACTAATTCAACTTAAAAAACGACCCTTCGGGGTCGTTTTTTTATATCATTTTGATCATACCGTAGACTTCCATGTTCCTTCTTGCTTGAAAAACTGATAGTAAGAGGATACTCCGTTATCGTAGAGCTCATAAAAGCCAAATCTATCGGTTTGAATGAGATTCAGAATATAAGTTGAAAGTTCTTTCAATTCATCCAGAGATTGCGGTTCCTTCGATAGATTTACGATATATAATCGTTCAAGTGTCGACTGCAGCTGTTGTCGTTCTGTGAGTGCTGAGGCTCCATCCACAACGTAGACAAGCTTAGCGCCGAATTCTCTGGCCGCAAGCGCTACATTGCAGACTTGAGAGGGCGCCGCATCTGTCTCTCTCTCCGTGTCGCAGTGAATGATGACATCGGGCTGATACCGCTTCACGACCTGACGGCAATGCTCCAGATCGCCTGCATCCATCCCGCCCCGGCTAAATCCGAGTACCGCAATGCCAGGCACATTCGTTCCATACACCAGCGTATGGCCAAGCTCCCCTTCAGTTGTACCTGTTGCAATAACGCGCAACGCTCTTTCCTTAGCTGTCATGATGCTCACCCTGCTTCCCATGATGTTACTCTATGTATATTCCGCAGGAGCCCATTTTGGTTCAAATCTGGGTGATTTTGTATGGGAATGGACAGATTGGTTCATGCTAGTAGAGGTTCTGAGGGCTGACAGCAGCAGGCGGGACTTTACAAACATTAATGTTGATTTATGCTCCCAGAAGGAGCATAATGGAAAATGAAAAAACGATACATATTATAGGAGGTTTTCTGAACAATGGCACACCAATTGCCCGCTTTGCCTTACGCAAACAATGCGCTTGAGCCTCATATCGATGAGACAACGATGATGATTCACCACGACCGTCATCATAACACTTACGTTACGAACCTGAACGCTGCACTGGAGTCCGCTCCTGAGCTGCAAGAGAAGTCGGTTGAGGCTCTGATCGCTGACCTGAACAGCGTTCCTGAAGCAATCCGCACAGCTGTCCGCAACAACGGCGGCGGCCACGCGAACCACTCCCTGTTCTGGGAAACAATCGGACCAAACGCTGGCGGCGAACCTACTGGCGCATTGGCTGATGCAATCGCTAGCGAGCTGGGCGGCCTTGATCAATTCAAAGCTGACTTCGCGAAAGCAGCAACAACTCGTTTCGGCAGCGGCTGGGCGTTCCTTGCACTTAGCAAAGACGGCAAGCTGAAAGTATACAGCCTTCCGAACCAAGACAGCCCGATCATGGAAGGCGAAACTCCGCTTCTTGGTCTGGACGTATGGGAGCACGCTTACTACCTGAAATACCAAAACAAACGCCCTGACTACATTGCAGCGTTCTGGAACGTTGTAAACTGGGCTGAAGTTGGCAAACGTTACGACGCTGCGAAGTAATTCGTTCGCTTCTACTGAAGACCTCTGCGCTACTGCGCGGAGGTCTTTTTGTGTATTTTTTTAAACTTATGTCTAAATACCTAACATCCTTCCCTAGAACTTTAACTTTTCTTCAACAAACTCCGACTTTTATCCTATATTCATGTTATAATTCCTTCCATGATATCCAAGAAGAGAGAGAAGGGGTACCTCATGTTCGATTGGTTGGGATTTCGCAAAGGACTGCCGCTGTGGTGGTCGTACAAGCTCAATGCTGCGATGAAAGAGGATGTGGAGGATATTTTCGAAGGCATCGCAGAAACAAGAATGGATATTCTTCAGACATGGGCAGGCGAATATTGGGATCACCTTGACCGTTTGCTTCGTCAAATGTCCCTCAATCAGCCCATTGATGCCGCTATAACCTCAAACGCAACCTCCTCTTGGGAGGGATTGTTTGCCGGAACCCGGGCACGGGCTTCCGATTTCTCCGAGCTCTTCCTGCTTGACGAGAATCACCGCGTTCTATTCTCGACTGAGCCGCGTCATGTCGGAGAGGATTACGGACATGGGAGCGCGCTGGCACCTGGATTAGCGTATTCGCAAGATCAATCGGCCGGCGGCCGTAAATGTTTGTTCGGACCTTATGCCGATCCCCGGACGCTTACAATCGGACCGAGCACGTCTTCTTTTCATGATCAAATGACGCTTCTGTTTATTTCCCCGATTGTCCGTGACGGCAGATGGGAGGGCGCTTTGTGCGGACGGGTACCGAACGATGTTATCGGCGATCTCATTCAACGGGAATCCGGCCATGTCTATTCCGATTCCGGTGACAATTACTTGTTTATGGCTCGCCCCGCGCTGGCCACGCACATCGTGCCGGGCACCGCTTTATCCCGCAGCCGCTTCGAAGACCGAACTTTCACGCACGGCGACAATTTGAAGGACGGCGTATCCACGGAATTCGGCACCGTTTCCGTTAAGGATCACACTGAGCTTGAGCTTGTCTTTACCGATCCCGCTACCGGTCAGCTTCATCCGGGCGTCGCGAACACCATTCGAAACGGCTCCAATCTGTTCGTAGAGTTTCCCGGCTATTCGGATTACAGGCACATTCCCGTCATTGGCAAAGGCGTCACCTTCCAGCTGCCGCACAGTCCCGATCTTTGGGGGATGATGTGTGAAGGAGACTTGGAGGAAGTGTACCGCATCCGCGGCATTCGGTATACGCAGTCCAAGCTGATGATGGGATGGTTGGCCTGTCTCGGCATTCTTGGGGCTATATTCGCTTATTATCTCTTCACGATCGTCACGCCCGTACTCAGTTCGTTTATCATCGGCGGCTTCATCTTCTTGCTTGGCCTCGCCATGATGCGCGCCCTGGATCATAAAGGGAACAAAGTGACGGTTCATCAAATGCGCAGATTAAATCAATTTATCCGCATCAACGCCGAAGGCAAGGGCGACCTCACCCAGCGCCTGGATACGAGTTCTTTCCCGAACAACGAAACGCGCGAGCTTGCCAAATGGATTAACAATATGATCGATTCCATAGAAGGCATTATGCTTCAGGTGAAGCTTGCTTCCAGCGACGTGTTAACCAACCAGCGCGCACTGCTCGAGACGACAGGAGCTACTGCGGGTACGACCGAGCGGGTGAGCAGCCGGGTTAGCGATATGATCCTCAGCATTCGAAGCCAATTAAGGGATATCGATATCGCCAAGGATGTCGCTGGCGAGATGCGCGAGACGCTGCACATGCTGGAGGAGAAGGCATCTGCCAATATCGGTGTCGCGCAGGACGAGCTTGTACGGATCGGCGATAAAATGGGGCAAATTGCAGCGCATGTTTCGGAAACAAACCGGTCTGTCGAAGCATTTATGGAAACGACCAATGAAATTCGCGGCGTGCTCCGTGTCATTGAGGAAATATCATCGCAGACGCATCTGCTGGCGCTTAACGCCTCGATTGAAGCTGCACAGGTGGGCGAGCAAGGCAGAGGCTTTGCCGTTGTGGCGGCTGAAATCCGCAAACTGGCCGACCATACCAAGCAGTCGACCGAACAGGTGCACGGCATTGTCCACCACATCTATGTCAACGCCCAACAAGCTGCAAAGACGATGGCCGAAGGCACGAAAGTAGTAACGGAAGGAACCGTACTCGTTGCAGCAGCCTCCGAGCTCTTAAGCAGCAGTCAAGATCATGACACCTTAAAATCACGAATCATCGACGAGGTCGTCGTCATCATGGAGAAAATTGCGGAGGTGAGCAAGCAGAACCGGATCATCTCGACCGAGGTGGAGAGCAATGTGCAGGATTTGCTCGGCGACTTCGTAAACGTTCGCCACACCTCCAATCATGTAGAAGCCATTACGGCCTTCCTTCAACAGCTTGTCGGCCAGTTCCAGCTTAGCGATGCGCGCAAGCGCTAATAAAGAGAGGACCTCGCGCATGGAAGAGCGCCGAGGTCCTCTTTTTGGTAATCGGATTGCTACTTGCCGCCCAAGGCGTTCAACAGCTCCTGATTGAACTTCTCGCGTTCGTCGTAGAAGAGGCCATGCCCGCTCTGCTCGAAAGGCACGAGCTTGGAGCCTTGGATGCCCTTGTTCATTTGCTCCGCAAGCGCATATGGCGCGATGGCATCGAGCTTACCGTGAAGGATGGTCGTCGGGAGCTGGACGTTGGCCAGGTCCCCGCGCAGGTCTTCATCGCGCAGCGACTCGAGTCCTTTAATCGTTCCATAGGAAGAGGCGTCGAAGCCGAGCCCGTTGAACCACGTACGGAACGGATCGCTTATCGGCTTCGCGAAGAAGGTCATGCCGAAATCGGCGACCGTCTTCGGACGGTCCGTGTATAGTCCGGCGATGCTTTTATTGATTTGCTCCACAGGCGTCCCATAGGGGAAGTCCGGACGTTGTGTAAACACCGGCGCTGCCGCCGCTGCGAGCACGATCCCGCACAGTCGTCTTCCGTAGTGCCGGGCGGCGTAACGGATCGCGAGGGCCCCGCCCATTGAGAAGCCTACCAGCGTCGCATGCAGCAAGCCGAGCGTATCCGCCACGACAGCAATATCGTCGGACATCCGGTCATAGTCGTAGCCGCTCCACGGCGCATCAGACTTGCCGTAGCCGCGCAGATCAATGCCGATGCAGCGAAAGCCATACTTCGGCAGCACATTGTACTGATATTCGAACATTCTATGGTTGACCGGCCAGCCATGGACAAATATAACTGGTCGCCCTGCTCCGATATCCTCGACATACAGCTTTACGTCCTTCTCTACTTCCACATAGCGTCCCATTCATCAACCACCTTTCGCCCATTTTATATGTATACAGAGCAGCCGGGAGATAGTATTGAAGTTTCGAAAAAGGGCACCGGATAGGCTATAGCCGCATACACTACACCGAGACATTTACCTATCCTTGTTTGTTGAAAAGGAGTAACGAACCATGACGAGTTATACGTATATTCCTGGAGCTCCTGCAGGTAACGTCAATCCATATCGAGATTGCGGCTGCGGCGGCCCTCGCATGTTCCCAGGCTTGCCAGGCGGCGGCATGGGCATGCCGGGTATGCCAGGCGGTCCCGGAGGATTCCCTGGCGGTCCTGGTGGATTCCCTGGCGGTCCTGGTGGATTCCCAGGCGGTCCTGGCGGTCCTGGTGGATTCCCAGGCGGTCCCGGAGGATTCCCTGGTGGCCCCGGTGGTCCTGGCGGATTCCCAGGCGGACCTGGCGGTGGCCCCGGCGGTCCTGGTGGACCTGGTGGTCCCGGCGGTCCTGGCGGATTCCCGCCTCCACCTCCTCCGTTCCCCGGTCCCGGCGGTCCTGGCGGATTCCCGCCTCCACCATTCCCAGGTCCCGGCCCATTCCCAGGCCCGTTCCCATTGCCGATCCCAATTCCGATCCCGTTCCCACCTGGCCCTGGACCATTCCCGCCTGGACCGTTCCCTGGCTTCGTAACGGTGTTCATTAACGGCGGACGCTTCTTCCCGTGGATTACGAACTCGTACCGCGTACGCCACTTCCCGGGCATGAACGTCGCGCAGGCACTTGCTTCGACTGGCGTCGTCCGCATCAACAATAACGGACGCATCATTTCCGTTAACGGCGTCGTCGTTGCGGGCAGCACGGATACCATTCTCCGCCTGAACGGCCGCCGCATTCCAGAGTCGCTGATCTTCATCCCTATTCAATCCGGCGACACCGTTGGACTCGAGCTTGTCGTCGGCCCAATCGGCACGCCGCGCAACGACGAAAACAGCTTCCAGCCTTACCCGGAAGTCATTGAAAACAACTTCGAAGCGCTGCAGCGTTTGGAAGAAGCGGAACAGCAGCAAGGCTAACTCGCTCCACTTCTATATAAAGCAATCGCCCGCAATCCAAGTCGGATTGCGGGCGATTGTCTATTCCATTAAGCTGCGTACCCTCTTCTCGAACTCCTGCATCGAGAACGGCTTCGTGATGAAGTGATCCGCACCGAGTGCCAAGCTTTCCCTCGCCGTTCCAGCCAGATCCTGCCCGGTCGCGAACATGATCTTCGTTCGTGCTGGCCGCGTGCCCTCATCATTCATTCGCTTCAGCACCTGCAATCCGCTCATCACCGGCATGATGCAATCGAGGATGCACAGATCCGCGCTCTCGGTCATCAGCATGTGGTATGCCGTCTCGCCATCCGGCGCCTCCAGCGTTTGATAGCCGGCGCTGTGCAAATTGTCGACCATAATCATCCGAAGCACGCGGTCATCTTCTGCGACGATAACCTTCCTTACCGACCGTGAACCTGTGGTTGACTGATCGGTACGGAGCTTGCTTGAGATCTTGTACATCCGATTACGTCCGAGATGCTTCGCTTTATACAGTGCATAGTCCGCCCGTTGAATCAACTGCTCCACGGTAAGTCCTGGCCTCCACTGCGAGATGCCAGCTGAGAACGTGATGGAGTGGCTCCGTTCCTCGGTCGTTACAATCGGCGAATGCTGCACCTTCTGCAGGATCGAGCCAATGGCCTTGTAGGCATCCGAGTCGTTCGTATTCGGCAAAATCACGACGAACTCCTCGCCGCCCCAGCGCGCCACGATGTCGGAGCTGCGCAGACTTTCGCGCAGCAGCTGACCAAAGTGCTGAAGCACAAGATCGCCGATTTGGTGCCCGTACGTATCGTTTACCATTTTAAAATGATCCACATCAATGAGCGCAATTGAAAGGCTCGCCGGCTTCCGGTTCATCCGGTTTAGCTCCACTTCAATCTGGATGTCGAAGAATCGGCGGTTGTATAAGCCCGTGAGCGGATCGCGGAACGCAAGCAATTCATATTCACGGTTGCGCTGCAGCAGACGCCGAATGCGGGCACTTAGCTCTTCATAATCGAATGGCTTGATGACATAATCGTCGGCGCCCATATCGAAGCAGCGAACCTTATCCTCTGTTTCATTGCAGCCTGAGAGCACGATCATCGGCACGACCCGAATCGCCTGGTCGTTCTTGATCATTTGTAATATTTCATAGCCGCTCTGCGGGTACATCATCAGATCGAGTGTAATCAGCTGATAGTTGCCGCCTCGCAGCAATCTCATCGCTTCCTGCACATTCGAAGCCGTATCAACCATATAGCCTTCGAGCTCAAGCCGCTCCGTTAGATAAGCGCGAAGTCCGGCATCGTCATCAATAACGAGGATCCTGCTCGACCCAGGCAGCTCCAAATGTCCCACTTGTCCGTCGATGACCACAGGAGCCGGCGCCGGCGCCGGCTCCTGCTCTGAGGATGCGACAGCAATCGCACTAGCGTCAATTTCTATTTCCAGCACGCCGAGCACCGGCAGCGTTTCAAGCGAACTGCTCCGATATAGCTGCATTACGAAGGCGTCATCGTACTCCTCCGGCACCGCTGCCAGCGAGGCTTGTCTCGCCCAATGCCAGCTCGAAAGTATTTGCTGCGCAAGCTCGCCGATCTGTTTGAACCCAATGGTCGGCGCGCTTCCTTTGATCGAATGCACGATACGATATATTTCTGCGGCTCTGCCGTACGAAATGTCCATGTCTGCAACTGCGCACAATTGCTGCAGCTGTTGAAGCTTACTGAACAGCTCTTCTACATACAGCCTCTTGCTGTGCCTCATAAGACGGTCCTGCGACGACGGCCCTGTCTCGTTTCTGCCTGGCTGAATCATCGATTGTTCCCCTCGCTTGACTGCTAATTCTCGGTGTAAATGCCCACGTGATAGACAATGATTTACAAGTATTCTACCAGTTCGGGTAAATAAAAAAAACCAGCTGATGCAGCTTCAGCCGGTTTATCCAACAATTTAATATTTTGTTTCATTTTTGTTCACGACTTCGCAAACGAATGAGCTAATGGACTTGGATGACAAAAGGTACAATCAGCAGCTGGCCATGCCGCTTGAACTGCCCCCAAATTTTATACAAGCCCGGCTCCGGGAACGTTGCGTGGAACTGTGCGGTTGGCCCCTTGGCACGCTCGTCCATTGCATGCACATGCACATAGCGCTCAGCGTCTGCATCCATGATGACCACATGCCCAATTGCGCCTAGATAGGGCTGCAAATCGGTGACAGGCTTATCATTCATGGCATCGCGAAACGTGAAGGTCAGCATACTGCTTGCTCCTGCTTTCGGCTCGCTGCCTAGAGACAAGCTCACTTCCATCCCGCCGGCTGCACGGGTCAGCTCCTTGTCGGCGGTCAGCACCGGTTCAGTCTTGGGCTCGTCTCCCGCGCCTCGCGCAACGACTACCCAGTTGCTCTGCGTCTGCTGCTTGCCCTCTGCTGGCTTGAAATCTGCAACGAGCTTGTATGCGCCCGCCGTTTTGAAATTCACCTTCGCCTCGAACACGCCTGCCATCTTCGTTTGGACCGGGTGGATATGCATGAACTTCGACAGCCTCTTGCTGACGATGATGAGATGCAGCTTCTTCTCATGATTGACTTCAAGCGACTGATCCGGTTGTCCAGTTGTGTCTGTAATGGCAATGCGCAGCAATGTCGGTTTGCCGGCTTGCGGCATTCCGCTTGGCCATGTGAAGCGTGCCGCGTCGGTCTTGTTCCAGCCTTTAGCGGCTGGTTCCGGTTCCATTTCCGTGCTCATCTCGCTGTCGTGGTCGTGATGAATATCAGATGCCATAGCCTCCATCGCTGCCGTGCTTTGTGCCGGCATGACGGACGCCGAAGCGCCTCTTTGGCAGCCTGTACTGCTTATCAGCAGCAGAAGCGCCGCCGTAAGGGCTAACGCCGCTTTTGCTTTGTTCATGTTCCGTTGTCCTCGCCTTCTTCTTGAATAACGATGCCTGATGCCTCTTACTTGTTTTTCCAACTTGGCCCGAAATATTCAGTTTCTCTTGCCGAGCCACTCTTCTCGCACACCACGCTACTACAAAAAATGTCGCGAAAAGGGGTTGACTTATGAGCTTATTTATAATAATTTTAATTTAGGAGTTATTATTAATTATCTTCTCAAGTAAACAAACAAGCTAGCCCGAAGGGAGCGGTTCGACCATGGAAGATATCGTAATTGTAGGTACAGGTCCAGCCGGTCTGACGGCAGCTATCTATCTCGCACGTGCCGGCTACAGTCCGCTCGTGTTGGAAGGTCCGCAGCCAGGCGGTCAATTGACGACAACGACTGAGGTGGAGAACTTTCCGGGTTTCCCGGAAGGCGTGCTCGGTACAGATCTGATGGCGAATATGCGTCAGCAAGCAGAGCGGTTCGGTGCTCGTTTTAGGGCGGGCTGGGTACAATCGGCCGATCTATCGAAGCGTCCATTCAAGCTGACCATCGAGAATGGCAGTGAAATCTTTACACAATCGATGATTATTTCCACTGGCGCCTCGGCAAAATATATGGGTATCCCCGGTGAACGCGACAACATCGGGCGCGGGGTAAGCACATGTGCAACCTGTGACGGATTTTTCTTTCGCGGGAAGAAGATTATCGTTGTCGGCGGCGGCGACTCTGCGATGGAGGAAGCTGGCTTCCTGACGCGTTTTGCATCTGAGGTAAGGCTCGTGCATCGCCGCGAGGAGCTTCGCGCTTCGAAGATTATGCAGGATCGGGCGCGTGCCAATGACAAAATCAAATGGAGTCTGGGCGTCACACCGCTTGCAGTTGAATCAGGCGAGCAAGGCTTGCAGGGACTTCGCGTCCGCGACAATGCAACCGGCGAGGAAACGCTGCTCGAAGCGGACGGCGTATTCATCGCCATCGGCCATACGCCGAACACCGGCTTTCTCGGCGGCCAAGTGACAACCGATGAGCTCGGCTACATTCAGGTTCAGCCAGGTACTTCGCTCACGAACATCCCTGGCGTCTATGCTTGCGGCGACGTGCAGGATCATCGTTATCGCCAAGCGATTACCGCTGCCGGAAGCGGCTGCATGGCGGCGCTGGACTGCGAGCATGAGCTCGAAGCGTTCAAAGCAGGGCAATTGGGCGAGACAGTCGAAGTTTAAACTGAAGCTATAAAGTTTAATTTAAAACTATATAAAATTTGGTAAATGAGGGAGTTCATTCACATGACAACGAAACTGCAAACGATTTTGAACAATCAAATTGCAACTTGGAGCGTACTCTATGTCAAGCTGCACAATTTTCACTGGTATGTGAAGGGCAATCAGTTCTTCACGCTGCATGTGAAGTTCCAGGAGCTGTATGAGGAAGCAACGCTGCACGTCGACGAAATCGCAGAGCGTCTGCTCGCGATCGGCGGCCAGCCGGTAGCAACGATGGCGGAGTACATCGAGCTCTCGACGGTTAAAGAAGCGACTGGCAAAGAGTCCGCAGTCGAAATGGTGGACGCTCTGATCGCGGACTTCAGCGCAGTAGTTGCCGAGCTGAAGGAAGGCATGGCAGAAGCGGCTTCCAGCGGCGACGAAACGTCCGGCGACATGCTGCTCGCGATCCACAGCACGCTCGAGAAGCACATTTGGATGCTGAAGGCGTTCAATGGTCGCTAAGCATTAGAGAGACGAGAAACAGAAAAACGCAGCTCCACTGGGAGCTGCGTTTTTCTGTTTTTTTGTTTTGGCGTATCCAAAATCCCACCAATGGTAGATACCTACAGTACTCTCCTTCGCTCAAATCCTCGATTTCACGGCAATGTAGATACCTGCAGTACTCTCTTTCGCTCATTCCCCTCAACTTCACGCCAATGTAGATACTTACAGTACTCTCTTCCGCTCATTCCCTCGCATGCCGCCGATGTCTTGCGCCACCTCGCCATTTAAGCGCTCCGGCCGCCCCAACAAGTCAAACAAAAAAAGCCGCCCTGCTTCCACAAGGCGGCTCCCATCCCATCCATCTATTTCTTCTTATTCGCCGCGATCTGCTCGGCGAGCTCGTTCAAGAAAGTCCAGCGGTCCATCAGGTGCTCCAGCTTCGCTTCCAGCTCCTGCTGTTCCTTCAGCAGGTCCTGCAGCGTAGCAGAGTCACTGCTCGACACTTCCATCTTCGTCTGCAAAGCTGCAAGCGAAGCTTCGGCCTTCTCGATGTCAGCATCGATCGTTTCGAATTCTTTCTGCTCTTTGTAGCTCATTTTGGTCGGTCCAACCGGCTCCTTCACCGGCTCGGCCGCATCTCTCGCAGCTCCAGCACCGCCAGCAGATTCGGCTCCTTTGCCGACGCTCTTCCCGGCAGCAGCTGCGGCAGACGTATCCTGCGAGCGCACGCCGTGCGCTTCCGCATACTCCTGATACTCCGTGAAGTTGCCGACATGCTGCTCGATCGCGCCGTCGCCTTCAAAGGCAAAGATCCGATCGACCGTACGATCCAAGAAGTACCGGTCATGGGATACCGTGAACACGACGCCTGGGAAGTCGTCCAGATAATCTTCAAGCACCGTCAGCGTCGTAATGTCGAGATCGTTCGTCGGCTCGTCGAGCAGCAGCACGTTCGGCGCTTCCATCAGCACGCGCAGCAGCTGCAGCCTGCGCTTCTCGCCGCCGGACAGCTTCGCGATCGGCGTCCATTGCTGCGCCGGCGGGAACAAGAACCGCTCCAGCATTTGGGCTGCTGTCACCGTCGTGCCGTCGCCGGTCGTTACCCGCTCGGCACTTTCCTTAATAAAATCAATGACGCGCATCGTCTCATCCATCTCTTCGCGCTCCTGCGAGAACACGCCGAGCTTCACCGTCGGCCCGAGGCGAACCTCGCCCGCATCCGGCTCAAGCTTGCCGGAGATGAGCTTCAGCAGCGTCGACTTGCCAAGCCCGTTGCGGCCGACGATGCCGACGCGATCCTCCGGCACCGCGATGTAATTGAAATCGCGAATTACTGTCCGCCCTTCGAACGACTTGGTCAAGCCTTCGATTTCAACGATCTTCTTGCCGAGGCGCGTCGACGCCACGGACACCTCCAGCTTGCCGACCGCCTTCTCCGGCGCAGCCGCACTCAAGGCTTCAAAACGCTGAATCCGCGCCTGCTGCTTCGTCGTACGCGCCTTCGCGCCGCGGCGCATCCACGCAAGCTCACCCCGCAGCAGGTTCTGACGCTTCGCTTCCGAAGCCGATTCCCGCTCCTCGCGGTCCAGCTTCAGCTCGAGAAACCTGCTGTAATTCGCCGTGTAAAAATGCGCCCGACCGCGATCGAGCTCCAATGTCCGGTTGCTGACACGGTCAAGGAAATACCGGTCATGCGTAATCATCAGCAAAGCGCCTTTGCGCTTCTGTAGCATGCCTTCGAGCCATGCGACCGACTCGTTGTCGATATGGTTCGTCGGCTCATCCAGCAGCAATACATCTGCCGGCTGGATAAGCGCTGCCGCCATCGCTACCCGCTTGCGCTGGCCGCCTGACAGGATACCGAGCTTCGCATCAAAGCTCGTGATGCCGAGCTTCGACAGCGCGATTTTCGCTTCGCTCTCAATGCCCCATGCATCCAGCTCAGCCATCCGCGCATTCGCACGGACAAGCTTCTCCTGCAGCTCCGCGTCGCCAGGCTTCAGCTCAAGCGCCTGCATCGCCGCTTCGTAAGCGCGGATCGCAGCCATCTGCGGCGAGTCGCCGCCGAGCACATGCGCAAGCACGGTCTGCTCCGGATCAAATTGCGGATCCTGCGATAGCATGCGCACCGTCACGCCTCCGGCAACAAGAATAGAGCCCGTATCAGGGGGCTCTAGACCTGCAACGACTTTCAGAAACGTCGACTTACCGGTGCCGTTAACGCCGATAATGCCGATTTTGTCGCCCATCTCAACGCCGAACGACACATCTTGGAACAAAACTTTCTCGCCGTAATTCTTCGAAATATGATCAACCGTTAATACGTGCATCGCTATTCATCCGCCTAACGTTAGTAGATCGCAAACCATACAAACCTGTTGCCCTCTACCCACTTTAAACGATTGACTAAGCTTCGATCAAATCTTTCTTTGCAAAATCAGCAGCAGCAGCCTCAGCCTTCAGCGCAATCGCCGCCATTGTCTGCACCGCTTCAACCGGATACGCGCCCGAAGCCGTCTCGCCGGAGAGCATGACAGCGTCTGTGCCGTCCCATACCGCATTCGCCACATCGCACGCTTCCGCACGCGTAGGACGCGGGTTATTTTGCATGGAATCGAGCATTTGCGTAGCTGTAATAACGAATTTGCCAGCGCGGTTGCAAGATGCAATCATGCGCTTCTGCGCCACTGGTACGTCTTCGATCGGAATCTCAACGCCAAGATCGCCGCGTGCGACCATAATGCCGTCGGATGCTTCGATAATCGCTTCGAGCTCGTCGAGCCCCTCTTGGTTCTCGATTTTCGAGTGCACCTGAATATGGCTTGCGCCTTTCTCCGCCAGCATGCTCTTCACTTGGAGCACGTCCTCCGCACGGCGGACGAACGACATCGCAATGATATCCACGCCAGTTTCCACGCCAAAAGCAATATGCAGCTTATCCTTCTCCGTTACGCCTGGCAGACTTGTGCGAATGCCCGGCAAGTTAACGCCTTTTCGCGACTTGATGATGCCGCCGTTCAGAATGACGCACACCACTTCCGTACCTTCGATGCGCACAACCTCAAGCTCAATGAGGCCGTCGTCGATCATAATGCGCGAACCCACCTTCACGTCCTTCGCCAGATCATACGATACCGAGATACGCGATGCGTTGCCGACGATTTGCTCCGTTGTCAGCGTCAGAAACTCACCGCTTTGCAGCATATAAGATGACTCTTGAAGGAGTCCTGTACGAATTTCCGGTCCTTTAATATCAAGCAGAATCGATACAGAGACGTTAAGCTTACGCGCAGCTTCGCGTACAGCCAAGATACGTCCACGATGATCATCCAGTTCTCCGTGCGCCAAGTTGAGGCGAGCGATGTTCATGCCGGCCTTCAGCATGCCTTCCAGTTTCTCAGGGGACATACACGCAGGCCCCATTGTGCAAACGATCGCGGTTTTTTTCATGTCGCTCACTCCTTGTTCCAATTTCAATCTTTCTTTTATTTTAAAAGATCGATTGCACAAGTGCGATGTACTATAGTACAGTGATTGTAAAATAGTACGGTAATCGACAAAAAGCGAGGTTGTCCATGTTCCACATCTTCGACATTAAGCAGGAGCGCGGCGTGCTTCAAGAGGAGCGGCGGATGCTGGGCATCGATAGCTTCACGCTTGTCTGGATTCGTTTTGGCCAGACGAACTATACGTATTCCGGCCAGAACGTGAGCTGCCGCAAGAACGAGCTGCTGCTCATTCCTGCAGGCGTTCCGGCCGCGGAGCTGCGCGGATCGGGGGCCGTTCGCGAGAGCGTCACAGTCCGCTTCAGCCCGGCCGATACTGCAGCGACGCTGCTGCTGCCCATCCTCGCAAGGCGCGCGCCGCTGCGCTGGGTCACGCATATGCCGGAGCTGCTGATGGAAAAGCTGCTTAGCATCGTGGAGCAGTGGACCGCGCGCGACCGTTACTTCTCCGTCATGTGCAGCGCGCTGCTGACGGAGCTGATCGTGACGATCAGCCGCGAATACGACGAGGGCGAGAAGGTGCCGTCCTCCATTCAGCATATCGAGCGGATGAAGCAGTACGTCGAGAACCATTACCGAAGCAAAATCACCAAAAACGAGCTCGGCTCCTGCATCGGCGTCAGCCCTAACTACGCCGCGACGCTGTTTCGCAAAGTTACCGGCCTGACAATCAGCGACTACGTGCATCGGAAGCGGATGAAGACCGCCCATTACATGCTCCGGCACTCCCAGCTGACGGTGCAGGACATTTCAGAGCATCTCGGGTACAGCGACCCCTCTTATTTCAATCGGATTTTCAAAAAGGTCGTCGGGCGGCTGCCGTCGGACGTTATCGTGGAGCGGTCGCAGCTGGAGTAAGGCGGCGATTAGCCGCCTCGCTCCCGTGATCGCCATCCCGCACGGTCTTCGCTGCACACTGCTCCCTCACACTATCCCGCGTTCTCCTTGCCTGCTCCCGTCATCACCACTCCCACAAGCTTTCCATGTCACTCCCGCCATCACACCATCTCTCACGCTCCATGCCCGCTCCAGCCATCACCATCCGCACGCACTCCATGCCCGCTGCCCGCACCTATGTGGGAGAAATCCACTCAAAAACCTTAATTCCGTCCAATTACCGCTCCTATATTGGATAAATCCACTCTACAACCCCAAATTGAGCCCATTTTGGCCTTTTCCTGAGAAAATGAATGGATTTTTCCAACATAGCTCTTCAGAAGTCACTAAATGCAGCAAAATGATTGGATTTTTCCAACATAGCCGCTCCAATCAAAAAAGAGACCGCCGCAGCGCAATGTCATTAAGTTAAGGTGTTGAACCAAATATCTATGCAAAGGAGCAGGTTATCGAAAGATAGCCTGCTCCTTTTTTGCGTGAAAAAGAGTAAAAGAACTTGACAAGCAGTTGAAAATGTGTGGCGAAGCCCCTTGAAAAAACGAGGAGGTTTCGCCCATGAATACGTACGCGAATTCACTAAAACAAAAGCTGACATCCCTTATTCAAGAAATGTCAGCCGCACCAGCACTGTATGTCAAAAACCCCGAAAAAGACTTTACGCGAAAGAAAAAGTTACCCTTTGAAACGGTTATGCAGCTCCTGATCTCAATGGGCGGAAACAGCCTATACAAGGAGCTCTTGGAGGCG
>NZ_QTTN01000005.1:105267-227655 GCF_003386535.1 Paenibacillus taihuensis | reverse complement strand
CTTGTTTCAACCGTAATTCGAAATGAATCTCCTCACGTCCATGAGACCTCCCACGGTAAGACGATTCACTTTCCTTCCATGCACCCGCATCATTTACATTGGCACGTCCGTGTAGTTAATTGGACTTCGTTATGTGTTGCAAACTCGTCCCGTGTCCTATGCCTGATGATATTCGTGTTCCTCGGGTCGGAATTTTGCCTCCAGCTTCCTTCAGATTCCACCTCACAATGGACACCCTTGCTCTTGGCTAGTGGTTGGCAACTACAAGCCCCCACAGCGGACTTTCACCGCCTAGTTAATCGCCATGCGTGGCACACAACAAAAAGCTTCCGCCATCAAGCGGAAGCTTCTTATTATCCTATGTATAATGCTTTATTATAGCGTTACCCAGCCAAACTTGATCGAGTTGATAACGGCTTGCGTGCGGTCATCCACTTCCATCTTCTGCAAAATGCTGCTGACGTGGTTTTTAACCGTCTTCTCACTGATGAACAGGAACTCGCCAATCATCTTATTGCTCTTGCCCTCCGCCATCAGGCGAAGCACTTCAGCTTCACGGCGGGTCAGCGGGTTGTTCTCGCCTGCGATAAACTTCACGCCAGCCTCGCGTGCTGCAGCTGCTCCGGAAGTTGCGCCGATCTCATCGAGGTACGTCATGCGGCGCAGCTGATTGATCAGCTTGCCTGTTACCTTCGGGTGGATGTAAGCGTAACCGCTCACAACCGAACGAATGGCATTTGCTAGCGCCTCTGCCTCCATGTCTTTCAATAAGTAGCCGCTGGCTCCCTTGCGCAGCGTCTCGAATACGTAGCTCTCATCATCGTGAATCGAGAGGATGATAACTTTGACTTCCGGAAAAATATCACGCAGCCGTTCAGTAGCAACGACCCCGTTCTCAATCGGCATGTTAATATCCATCAGAACGACTTCCGGCTTGTTCTGATTGCAGAACTCGAGCACCTGGATACCGTCATTGCACTCGCCGATGACTTCCAAATCTTCTTCCATGTTCAGAATCCGCTTCAAGCCTTCACGGAATAGCTGGTGATCATCAGCTATCAATACTTTAATCTTGCGCTTGCCGTTTACCGCATTGGTTTCCATCGTCATTTACTCCTTTCTTGAATCCGGATTTACCGGGATATGAATAATTACCTTTGTGCCGTCGTTAATCTTAGACTCAATCTCCATCCTTCCATCAAGCAGCTCGACACGCTCGCGCATGCCAATGAGCCCGAAGTGGTTGCTGTCGCTTATCCGCGACTCCAACGCATCGACATTGAAACCGACACCATTATCTTTGACGACAATTTTCATCATTTGTCCTTGATACGTAATATCGAGCGAGACGAAGGAAGGGTTCGCATGCTTGAACGCATTCGTGAATGCTTCCTGAACCATGCGGAAGACGCCCGCTTCCATCGCTGATGGAAGGCGAATCTCCTTGCCGATCGTGTCGAACATCGTCCGAATTTTACTTTTTTCCTCGAAATCTTGAATATATTTGCGAAGAGTAGGCACAAGTCCTAAATCGTCTAAAGCCATTGGTCGCAGATTGAAAATGATTTTGCGGATTTCTTCGATGCCGGAGCGCACTTGACTCTTCAAGTCTATTAATTCTTCCTGGACGATTTGAAATTCCTGCTTCAATAGCATTCTTTCTGCAATTTCCGTCCTAAGAACTATATTTGCGAGCGACTGGGCAGGACCGTCATGAATTTCTCTAGCAATCCGCTTGCGCTCTTCTTCCTGGGCCAAAATGATCTTGAGCCCGATCTGCTGCCTGTTCTTCGCCGATTCAAGAATGCGAGTGACCTGCGTGAGGTCACCCGACAGATATTCTAATACGACGTTGATCTGAGACGCAATCGACTCCGCACGCTCAATCGACTTCTCGACACCCCGTACGCGCTGCTGTAATTCATCGCGGCGGGCTCTCAAGTACGTCTCTTTCTCACGGAACACCATGAGATCGAGCTGCAGCTGCGTCGCTTTCTCGTAAGCCGCTTTAATATCCTCTTCCTTATATCGGACGAAGTCACGGCTAACTTCAGTTAAGCGGATGCGCGCTCTGCGGTAATCCATCTCTAACTTATCAACTTTATCGATAACGGCGCCAGTCTCGGCAATAACCTGGTTCAGCTCTTGGCCTAGGGCAAACATTTCCTTGCGTGCGGATTCGCAAATTTCGAAGATCTGATATTTGCTGTCCTCCATCACAGAAACCGCGTTTTTGATTACACGATCGATGTCGTTTATGCGGTAGTCCATGTTCTTAACGGCCCACTTTCTTCATGTTCTACTAATTCTATCATACCACATAACAGTAGACTGGCGAGCATCCTACGACACGGTAATCCTACCCAATTTCTGATCCCAATCGACCTTAAGACCCAGCTGCTCGGAGACGAGCCGGACCGGAACGAGCGTCCGTCCGCTGCGCGTAATCGGCGCTACCTCAGCCTGCTTGCGAACACCTGTAAGCAAGAAGTCCTTTTGGCCGACCCACATGTCCATCAGCTTGTCGCCGCGAAGTACGGTAACGCGCTTCGTCCCCGGTTCCCAGCCTACTTGCGCACCCATCGCCTCAGAGATGAAACGAAGCGGCAAGTATGTCGTTCCTTCCAGCAGCACCGGCGCCACATCGAGCTTGTACGGCTTGCTGTCTACCTTTGCACTCTTGGAACCGAGCGTAAGTTCAATTGGCACCCGATCCGGTTCCGCAACGACCGGCGGATATTGGAAGGATACATTATCCCAGCCAATTGTGCCTGTCAGCTCCCGCTCATCCTGGCCATCCGCCAGCGAAGCGACGTAGAGCCGTTTAAGCGTGATTGGATAGGCCATTTGATCGGCTGGCAGAGAAACCTTGATCTTCTTCCATCCCGTCCAGTCGACCTGTTTTGCAATTGTAACTAATTGAGCTGCACCCTTGCTGTCGATGAACTCCGCCCGAATCCAGTTCAAGCTGTTGTCGCCCATCACATCGAGCGTTATCGATGAAGGGTTGCCATCCACCTTGCGCCCGCTGCCATTCAGCACCGCATAGGCTGCCTTCGTACCGGTCCCGCCCGTGAAATCATAGGCGAGCTGCAGGACGTTCGTCGTATTCGTGCCCGGCAATCCGGATACAACGGTAGATGTTCCCACTACACCATTCGTACCTTGGAATGAAATTGGGTAGGTCTTCGCTTCAAAATCTTCAAATTTTTTGTCGGCTCCTGCCGCAAGTACCGCCATCGCGGAAAATCCGTCATATCTGGCGATCAAATATCCGGCTTTCGCGGCTGCGTTCACGGTACCAATCTTCAGCGTGCTGCCGTCCATCGTTCCTGTGAATCCGTTCATTTCCCATTTGAGCGAAGACGCCGGCACCGTCAGCTTGCGGCCATCCGTCAGCGTCACATGCACCGGAACAGAGATCGACTTGCCCTCCTCCAGGACAGCTGTGCTAGGGTCTACACTCATCGAGGCGATCTGCGCGCCGCCGATAACTTCGATCGGCAGCTTGTCGCTGATCGTGCCGGACTTTGCCGTAATCGTCGTCTTGCCTGCTTTGGCAGCCGTGAATGTATTGCCCGCGAATGCGCCGAGCGCGTCGTCGACATTCCAAGCCTTCGTTAGTGTACTTGGGTCCAGCGGATTATAGAACGTATCGTATGCGGTCATATCATAAGAAGCCTGCTGTCCGATAAAGAGAACGCTGCTGCCTTTGGCGATGATGCCTTTGAGCTGGCCCATCGGCGCGGTCGTGAAGACGCCGAGGCCGTTCGTCACTTGACGCTGCGTCGTGCCATACTCCGTCGGGAACGCGAGCAGCGTGCCCGTATCCCCAAGCGGACGGTCGATCATCGTCGTCGAGCCGCCGCCGTCGAGATTAACGCCTTTCCATACGCCCAGCTGCACCATCAGCTTCTGCAGCTCCGCAAGTGTCACGCCTTGACTTGCCGTACTGTCTTCAACGGTAATGATAAGCACTTTACTGCCATCCTTCGTATAGCCTACTGCCGTACGAGCCCGGTCACTGCTTGGGCTGATGCTGCTCGGATTCCGCGAGAACGCTGCGACTTTGCCTTGGTCCACGAGAATGGTATGGCCGCCGATCAGCATTTGCAGCGAATTCGGATCGACTTTCTGACCCGTCGACTGGGCAACGAGATTGTAGGCAGCTGTCACAGGCTGGCCAACTTGAAGATGCTCGCGCGCATATTGCGCCGCCTTGCCATGTGTCCGCAAAATGTAGCCGTCCGCCGGAACTGCTCCGGCAATCATGCCATTATCCGCGAACTTCGTAACCACGCCGTTCTGCACGAGCACCTCGGTTGGGGTTGTCGCGCTATCTGACGCATCCGGACGCGTCTGTGTCCATGCGCTTGTGTAGATGTACATCGCGTTCGCGTGGCTGTACCCGCCATCCGGCTCCGTCGTGTAGGCTGCCTTGTTAATGCCCGTCAATGCGAACGTAGAGCCGTCTCCCGCCGTCACTTGCCCTTCAAAGCTGTACATATCGATGAGCGGCTGACGATCCTTCGTCACGGCAAAAGCATACATCCCTGTCAGCTTCGACGGGCTCACCACTAATGAGCCGCCGGTTACTTCTGCACCAATCGGCGAGTATTTGCTGCCGGTTGCCGTATTGAAATAGTCGCCGTTCACCCCGGCAACAGCGCCGGAGTTCTTCACCATATTGCCGACAGAGCCAACACCCGTCACGGAGCCTGTCTTGCCGTTCATCACATCGAGCTTGACATACGGATTCGTCAAATCCACCTCAATGACATGTACGTTCGACCATACAGCGCCTGCTCCAGGATTGCTTGTCCATGTATAATCGACTCGCTTCGCGCCTGAGGTTAACATCTCTTCTCCAATGCGCACGAGCTGTGCTCCCGTTTGTACTGCTGCTGTTCCTGTATCGCTTGCTGCGTGAACAGATGTAGGTATAAGGATGGCTATTGGTTGAATGAGCAGTGATGCTCCAAGTGACAGGACGATTAGTCGCTTTGCATGCTTGTTCCCCTGCTTCTTCTTCGTTTGCGTCTGCGGCTTTCTAGTTAGACTCTCTTTCCTATGCATCTTCCTCGCAACTCTCCCATCTCAAAATCTATCTACTACTATAGACTATGAAACTAGTGGAAAGTTACGGACGATAGAAGAATGCTATCGACATTGTTCGACCGACAAAAAAAAGCTATCCAGTCCTGAAGGGACCGGATAGCACGATATGAATCTCCTAATTTAACTATTGATGAACTCCGCATAGTTCAACAGTCGTTTCACCATAACTGCCGCCTCTGCGCGCGTCGCATTGTTCTTGCCGCCAAACGCGCCGTTCGACATGCCGGTAATGACGCCTGCTTCGACAGCCTTCGCTACGTCTGTCTGCGCCCACGTACCGATCTTAGCTCGGTCCGTGAATTTCTTCAGTGCATTCGCGCTCGTCTGCTTCAGTACGATCTGAACGCCTGCTGCGCTCGCTGCACGTACCATCATCGATGCCATCTCTTCGCGCGTCACCAGACTGTTCGGCTTGAATGAGCCGTCCGTCATCCCTTGAATGATGCCCGCCTTACTCGCAGCGCCGATATAAGTGGCAAGCGTGGTGTTGGTGTTCACGTCTTTGAATTTCGCCGCTGCGCTTCGGTCGCCAGTGAGGCCGAGGCCCTTCGCAATGAACATCGCAAATTCGCCGCGTGTAATCGCCTTATTCGGTCCGAATGTAGTCAGCGTATTGCCTTCGACAATATACTTGTTCGCCATGAGCTGAATGTCGCTCCGAGCCCAATGCTTCGCAATATCGGTATAACTTACGGAGCCTTTCACAGCGGCGTAGACGCTGTTTCCTTTGCGTTTGAAGCTAATGATGCTTTGGCCGCCTTCTTGCGTAACCTGCGTCGGTACATACGAGATTTTGCCGGATTGCGGGTCCAGCCATACGACCGCGACCTGTTTGCCGTCCAAGCCCGCGGAAGTTGCAATCGTACGCGTCACATACCCGCTAAGATCATCGACTTGCTTCGTCTGCCCATTGCTGCTCACCGCGAGATCGAAGCTTATCGGACTAACCAGCGTTTGGGCATGCGCGCCGTTCAGCTGCGTCGTCAGCGACGCCGCTAATGAGCCTGCGTTCGTGTCGATCGATACGATCAGCTGGCCGACAGCGCTCGCCGCATTCATCATTTGGCCCAGCTGCGTATAGTTCAGCGCACTGAGCGGAATTTCATACGTTGTATTCTGATACGCGACGACGAACGATGCGTTCGGGGTCGCCTTCTTCACATCTTCAAGCGTCCCTAACGGGAGGGCTACCATAGCCGCCTTCTCGGCGCTCGGCACCGTAAAGACAACTCTCGGCTCCATGCCGCCGGTCTTGCGAATCGTATTAAAGGCGTTGTTAATCTTCTCCGCCGTCAGTGCGAATTGATTCACGGCGCTTCCCGCCGGAGACACGGCAGTCGACGTCGTGGCTGCCGATACCTTAATACCGAGACCGCCGCCTGACGCTGAGGTGTAATCGCCGCTCGTATTGTCGTCCCATGTCGTCTGGTTTGCAGCGTTGGTATCTGTGAAGGATGCTGCTAGCGCACCAGCCGTCGAGCGAATACCGAGACTATTAGAGACATAGCTGACCGTGACAGAGTCTCCGACACTCACAGGCGTGTACAGCGTCAGTACGACGGACGACCCGCTAACCGTTGCCGCAGAGATCGGACGCGATACGGCGTTGACCTTAACGGCGAATTGCGAGATAGACGGTTGATAGGACGCGTTTAGCGTCGTGCCATACGTCGCTGTTATGTTTCCGCCTTTCGCTATAATCCCGTTAAGCGATAGAGTTCCTGTGCTGCCCGCATTAGCCTGTACGCTATTAAACGCCGGCGCAGAGTTGCCGCCAAGGTCTTTCAGCTCCGGGCTGCCGCCCAGATAGGTAACGAGAATCGTATCGCTGGCTGCTGCAGGCGATGCGAGTGTCAGCAGGACTTGGCTGCCGCTAACGACGACATACGATACGGACCGAACAGTTCCATTGACTCGAACATAGTAGGATGAAACCGGCGGTACAAGGGCCGTATTCAACGCTTCGTCGTAGTTTAGGATAATCGTAGATCCGGTAGACGTAATCGTCTGCAGGGCCGGCGCCTTTACGTCTTGGCCATTCTGGATATTGAAATTGCTAAACGAATACAGGGCATTATTCGACAAATCCTTGAGCGGATAGGACGATGCATAGTAAGAGAGCAACACCTTTTGTCCGAGTACAACTGGATTCCCGCTAAAGTACAAGAAGAGCATATTGCCTGAACCGGTGATTTGCGTAGCTGTCCGTACAGATCCGTCAATCGTGACGGAGAACTGCGAATACGCGTATGGGCTCACGTCTGCAAGCGCCTCGCTCATCGTCAGGATGATCAAGTTCGCGTTTACGGTGCCGCTAACCTGAACGGGAGCTGTTGAATCCGGCACATTCGTCACGCTGACATTCGAGAAACTCGCCGCTGCTATCCCGGCCAGACTCTTAATTGGGCTGGCTCCTAAAGCAGAATAGGACACTTTGATCACTTGTCCGCTCGAGACTGTACCCGTAAGCGTAAGTGTCACCACTTGACCGCTGATTTGAACATTCGTAACCGCATTAGCCGATCCGTTCACGGTGACATAGAAGTTCGCGGGAACCGGCGTTGCCGCTGCGCTCGTATCCAAATTATCGTTGAACGTAATCGCTAACCTCGAACTACCCACCAGTTCCGCCTTCGATACGGTTGGAGCGCCTGTAGAGCTGTTCGATGTCTTGAACGTCCACTGGTATTGATTCAAGATGCCGTCAAAATTGTTTCCTGCCAAGTCTGTCACGGCACCTGCTGCAATCTCCACGTAATAGTCGGTCAGTCCAGCCATTGTTCCATTGATCGCAATCTGCAGCAAGCTATTGTTTGTTGGGTCAATCGATAACGTTGTCGTCAGGGGCGAATTTCCGGTCCCCGTAATTCGTTTCACCGTCACAGCCGAAGAATTCTTAATTAGAATCGGCTCATTGAACAGTAACCCCAGCTTCGCGCCGAGCACGGGCACGTTCGTGGCTGTATTCGCAGGGGATTGCGATACAACTATCGGTTTCACACTATCTTGCGTGACTGTGAACGACCAGCCGGAGGAACCGGACAGCCCTGTATAATAGTTGCCTCTTGCATCCGAGAATGCTTGGCCGCCGATTTCCACGTAGTACGACTGGTTGTTGATCAATGTCTTGGAGCTGTCTGTAACCACAATCTTGGTCGTACCGCCTCCGCTGACCTTACTCGAAGTTACCGGGTAGGAAGCGAAGATCGTGCCCGAAGGCGACGTCCGAATTGTAATATTACCTGTACCCGGATAGACCGGCTCGCTGAAATTCATTTCCAGACTAATCGCTGTTGACGCTTGCGTCGTAAGCGGCTTACGATCGGCAAGCAGCGTCGGTGGCGTGACATCATAGCCGGGATCGGTGTAGAAGTTCCACATCGTCGCATCCGAGATGCCCTGATACAGAGAAGCAGTAGGTGCTGTTGTATCTTTGAACGTACCTGCATCAATCAGCACGTAGAAGCCTGTATTCGGAGCCAGATCCGCACTCGGGTTAATGATGACATCCGTTCCCGCACCATTGGCAGCGAATGTTACATTGCCGGAAGGTACGCTAATCGTTTGAACGGTACTGTTATCTGAAATCCTATTAATGCGGATTGTGCCTGTGTTCGCCACGACTGTTCCTGGGAACGTTAACTTCAGATCCGTTGCTACCGGTACGGCAAAAGCATTATCCAGCGGTGACATCACGGTATCGCCAAGCGGCGGCGCCGTAGTCGTGAACTGCCACTGTCCCAAGGCGATACCGGCAAACCTGTTGCCTGACGCATCTTGGAACGCGCCGTTCGGCACGACAACATCATAAGCGCTCGTACCGCGCAAACTGCTCGGCAAGCTCACCACAATTGTATTGGTCCCGCTGCCCGTCACATTGAGCGCATTGACCGGAATCGATTGGACATCTGCCGCTTGTGCGTGATTGGTAACCGTAATGCTGCCGTTTGCAGCAAATACGGGTTCACTGAATACCAAGGTAAGCGACGTGCCAACTCCTGCCGTACCACCATTTGCAGGTGTAAGCGGAGTTACCAATGGATCCGTCGATAACGTCGGCGCTGTCGTGTCTGTTGCCGACACCGTCTTGAAATCCCAGCCAACCGCGCTCGTGATGCCTGCGAAGTTCATATTGGCATCATTCAAGAACGCACCGGCATCGATTGTAATGTAGTAGTTCGTATCCACGACGAGCTTGCCTGCTGTCGGCGTTATCGTCACGATGTTCCGGTTCGTCCCCGTACCGATAACGACACGATTGTCTGATGCCACCACGAATGAATCGACTACGATATTATCGACCTGGCGGTGGATTTGAATGGTCGCCGTTCCAGTCCCCTTCTTCACATTCTCATCAAAGGCTAGGATAAGGCTGGCGTTCGTCGGAACATTCGTCGCATTATCCGAAGGCGAATAACTGGATACAAGCGGACCGCTTGAACCGGACGCCGATATCTGCGAAGGAATGGCAACGAGCCCGCCAAGAGCGAACTGTATCGCTAACATTGCTGCAACTAAGTAAGATAACCATTTAGATTTTTTACGATTTCGGATCAATCCACTTCACTCCCTAATAAATGACACTCGTACTATATTTTTCGGTAGGGAGGTGTCCGAAATGAAGATTTATTGAAGATATATGTCTCCGAAAAGGAGAATCGACCTTCCATAGGCATGAAAAAACCGCCCCTGCATACAGGGACGGCTTCATGTTCACTCTATATTATTGCAGTGCGTCAGCTTTCAGCTTATCCGCTTTGTCCACGCGTTCCCATGGAACGTCGATGTCTGTACGGCCGAAGTGACCGTAAGCAGCTGTTTTGCTGTAGATTGGGCGACGCAGGTCAAGCATCTTGATGATGCCTGCAGGACGGAGGTCAAAGTTGTTCTTGATCACTTCAACGAGTACTTCTTCGTCCACTTTGCCTGTGCCATATGTGTCAACGTTGATGGATACCGGATTTGCTACGCCGATTGCGTAAGCAAGCTGGATTTCACATTTGTCTGCCAGACCGGCAGCAACGATGTTCTTCGCCACGTAACGTGCCGCATAAGCTGCGGAACGGTCAACTTTAGTCGGATCCTTGCCGGAGAAAGCACCGCCGCCGTGACGAGCGTAGCCGCCGTACGTATCAACGATGATTTTACGCCCAGTCAGACCAGCGTCACCTTGCGGTCCGCCGATTACGAAACGGCCCGTTGGGTTGATGAAGTATTTCGTCTCTTCATCCAGCCACTCTGTAGGAACAACTGGTGCGATTACGTGCTTGCGAATGTCTGCTTGGATTTGCTCCAGCGTAACTTCTTCCGCGTGTTGTGTCGAAACAACGATTGCATCGACACGCTTTGGAACGCCGTCAACGTACTCGATTGTCACTTGCGTCTTACCGTCCGGACGGAGGTAATCCAAAGTGCCGTTCTTACGCACTTCCGACAGCTGACGCGAAATGCGGTGCGCCAATGCGATTGGAAGCGGCATAAGCTCAGGTGTTTCGTTGGAAGCGAATCCGAACATCAAGCCTTGGTCGCCTGCGCCGATATCTTCGTTCTCTTGACGAACGTCTACGCCGTCACGGGATTCAAGCGCTGCGTTAACGCCTTGCGCGATGTCCGCGGATTGCTCGTTCAGGGATGTAAGAACCGCACAAGTGCTGGAGTCGAAACCGTATTTTGCACGCGTATAACCAATTTCCTTGATTGTACGGCGAACGATCGATGGAATATCGACATAATCCGCCTTCGTGCTGATCTCGCCGATAACGAGTACCAATCCTGTTGCTACGGATACTTCGCACGCTACGCGCGCGTAAGGATCAACCTCCAGAAAAGCATCCAATACCGCATCGGAAATTTGGTCACAGATCTTATCCGGATGGCCCTCAGTAACCGATTCCGATGTGAACAAATGACGTCCTTTAAGTGACATCTAATCTCAACCTCCTACAACTTTCAAATTGTTAAGTATGATGCATATAATGCACAATTTGCTGGGACTCTATAAGAAATCGTTCGCGTCCCATACGGGATCTAACGTTTAACGTTTCGATTCCAAAAAATGAACCTTTCCCGGACTAACGGAAAAGGTCTCATTAAATAACTTTTTCTAAAACAGTATGATAACGAAAATGTCGCTTTGTGTCAATGGATACGTACCGTCTGGTTACAAAGCTTTACAATCCTTTAAGAACCCGTTCAGCCTCCGCGACTAATCGTCTTGTCATACTGCCGCCGATTGATCCGACATCTCTTGTCGCCATCTGTTCCCAATTCACATGCCCGCTTGCTCCGCCCGTTCCGCCGAGCTCTGAAGCAAACTCCGTATCACCAGAACCAGCCGCGCCTCCGCCTGCTATTAAGCCAAGCTCAGCTGCGATTTCATACTTCATTTGGTTCAGCGCCTGTGCGCATTCAGGGACCACTTTGCGATTACTTCTGGACATAAGATAAGCACCTCCTAGTGGGATGCTTATAGTGTGTGCCGGGTCCAAACATTCGAAGCGGATAACATGTTGTCAGTTCGGGTAAAATTAACTATTGCTGAGCTTGCATCACATATTCGCCACGAACGAGTACCGTCAGAGCACTTGTCTGGCCGGCTTGCGCCGTCACTCCGCGTCCACCGCGTGGGAACAGAATCAGATGGTTGTTCGGTACAGGCTTGCCATTCGTAATGTCAGTCCCGTCTGTCAGGTCAGAGATACCGTTGCTGTCTGAGCTGTAAGCCATCGCTTTACCTGCCCGAACGACAAATTCCGCACCGTCCTTAGCCAACAACCGCTTACCGACAGGCACAACAACGACTTCCACCTTCTGACCGCCCTTGTCCGCCTCTAACTCGGCACGGAACTCGTCGAGCGTCTGCTGAAGCTGCGTATTGTCCTGGCCGCCCCCTTGCTTGGCAAGCTCTGCCTTCACAAGGTCGCTGACCTTCTTATCAATGTAGCTCTTCGTCACGACCGGGTCGTTGACCGAGCCAGGAACGACGGTATTCCCGTCCCCCCTAACTTGTGTTGTCACCACGCTGACTGCGATTAGTCCAATACCTACAACTGAGCCGAGCACGGCCAGTTTCGCCTTCTTATTCAACCTGCAGTTCACCTCTTAATATCATTACCCGTTCGTCATCGCCTGATTTAGCTTCTTCGTCGCAATCAGCTTCTTATGCCCTTGGAACTCGTCATAGATATTTACCGTGAATTGCCGATAAATAATGCCCCAAATCTTACGATCTTCAAAGGCTACTGATCCCTGGAGTTGGTCGCCAATCTTAAGCGCATCATTACCATTCTCCAGGTCAAACTCCTGCTCGAACTTATTATCCTGATCGACAAGTTCAACAACGAGTTTATGAGTTCCTGCTACTTTCTCGTAGTCACCGATCTTAGCCAGATCATATTCGAAATCAATATTAATCTTATAGGCATCTTGAAGCGATGGCGAAAGCTTGCGAAGCGAGATTTTATACGGATTAATGACCATATTCTCAAACGTATCTTGCAAAATGTCTGTCTTCTCAGCCGGCATTCCATATTGAACGGCATCCACGAAACCATCGGCAGTCGCGTCTGGTCCGGTGAACTGGTTCTGTGTCGTTCCTTGGCCGACGATGAGCTGTACATCCGTTAGGTCGTAATCACTCGGGAAGCTCGCATACGCCATTACAAGCGAGTTCTTATTCGGTGTTACTTTATCTTTGATGTTCTGGAAGCTCGCCTGAATGTAATTACCGTTTTTTGTCTTGAAGTAAGCTTGGAGATTCGCCAGATTCGAGAACCGCGATTCCAGGCTCTTATAGTCGAATTCCGCATAAAGCAGCTTCGTGTCTGTCACATCATCCACGTAAGTGTTCACCTTGTTGATTTTCAGCGATGCAGTACGACCGATACCCCTCACATCCATGCTATCAGTGGATTTTAGGACTGGAAGCTGCAACTTACTGCTAGGGAGTTTGAATGTACCGATCGGTGTCGATGCAGTGCCATCTGCGCCGCCTACTTCAGACAATATAACGTTCATATCGCTCGCCTCGAACGTGTACGGCACTTTCGTGCTTACAATATAAAGTGAATAACTAGCGCCTGGAATCGCTACAACCTGATCTGTCTTAATAAGCTGGATATCTTTATCATCGACATTATAGCCGTTCAGTTGAATAGAAGCTTTAATATTCGGCAGTGATTTTGTTACAAACTGCGGATTACGGACCGCGATGACCGCATTAATGATATCTTGCTCTCCCCAAGGCAGACGCTCACCGCGAAGAACCGAGAATTCGAACAAGCCTTGTTTTGTGACATACTGAATCGCGCGATCCGTTCCACCCTGCGCTGTTTGAGAAGGAACCTGGAAGAGCGCAGCAACGTAACCCTTCTTATTCGTTTCGCTTGTTTTGCGCAGCACCAGCTTCAAGCCAGTCATATTGGCTTTCTCCGGCAATGTGAATTGCAAGTATTGCTCTTTCTCAATGCCAGGTGAAAGGTCAATATTCGTCGTCAGCGCCTGCTTTGTTGGGTAAAGTGCGCCATCGCTCGTCATCACGTAGTAACTGTAGCTAGGCAAAGCCACCGTCGATTTGCCACTGTTATTGAAATTCACATACATGGAAAGCGTATGGCTGTCGCTGTCCTGATCATAGAAAGCATCTCTGATCTTCGTATTCACAGGCATATTGTCAACCGTCATTTTGCCGCTGTTGCCTGCTTTAACGTATGTACTTGCTTCAGCAAGTGGTTTAACAACATAACTTGCAATTGGAGCTTCAAGCTTCGTAGTCGGGTCTGTTCCCGTTACAACTAACTGTAAGTTCGGATCTACCTTCTTAATCGGCAATGTTCCATATAACAAGATCTCTTTGGACTCGCCAGGTGCGAGTTGCTCATCCTGAGAAATGTCTGCGCCCAATTTCGTCAAAGATCCGCCTGAACGCTTCATATAATAATTAAAGTTGGATAATGGGATACTATCCGTACTGTAATTGGTGACTCTATAAATAACGACGCCTTCAAGCTGTCCGCCGATTAAATTAAATCGGGAACGAGCCACAATACTGCTTATTTTCAAGTTATTCATTTTAACGACTTTACCTGTCCCAGCCGGAATAACAGGATTATAGGCCATTGGTACAGCAACTTGTCCAATAGTTCTCGTATAATCCGGTTGGCTGAAATCCCATTTAATGAGTTTGAATGAGAAATCCGACAAGTTCTGCTTGGCATTCACCTTAGCCGTAAAATGGTAGTCTGTTGTAGTCTTAGCTACGATTTTGGTATTCTTTGCGTCTTGCTCGTTCATCTTAATCGTATATTTCGTTCCACTCTTGGTCCACATCTCGACCCAATAATCACTGAAATCGAGTTCTTTATTGGAGTTGTTGTAGACCGACACCGTGAAATAAGCCGTCTTATCTGAATCGCCGCTCAAGAATTGCAGGTCAGTCACTTTAGCGTAACTGCCACCGCCAAGGCTAAATGACGGAATTGTGCTCGTCGCAACCGCCGAACTTGTCGATGCCGCAAATACATTAACCGGTTGAAGAATATTGGTCACAGGCATAATTACTGTCGAAGCAATAAGTAGAGAAAGGCCCGTTCGCTGAATCAATCGCATCTAATCATCATCCTTTTTATAGAATCTACTCATATAGACGAATAGGATTCCTGAAAAGTTTCGCATATAAAAAACAGGACCGATTTCTCGGTCCTGTTTCTTCTAGAGAGGTTAGTCTCTATTATTTTACGATTACTTTGAAAGTAATTGTGTTAGCGCCGCTAACCGCTGTTACGTTGAATGTGTCACCAGCTGTTACAGTAGTGGACGAGTCATTGTCAGCGAAGTTAGTACGGAATGTTGTGTAAGTGTCAGCTGTAATCTCAACGCCGTATTGGTCAACTGCTTTGATTACAGCAGTACTCAATGTAGCAAGGTTACTAGCTTTTACTGCAGTTGCAGAGATAACATTTGCACTTTCCAATGTCATCGTAGCATCAACATTGATTACGCTGAATGTTGTTGCAACAGAAGGAAGATCAGATGCTTTTACAACTTTAGTAAGAACAACTGGACCATTTGCACCGTCAACAGTAACGATCACGTTTGCACTTGCAGCGTGATCTGTGAAGTCACCAGCTGCGAATGTCGCACCAACTTTACCTGCAGTTGCAAGATCAAGTTTAGTAGTGTCGGATGCAGTAACTTCGTAGTATCCAGTAGTTGGAAGTACTACTTTTGTGCCGCTAGCCAGTACACCGTTTACTGTAACATCTTGCAGGTAAGAGCCAGTTCCGTTGTTTTTCAGAGTTGCGATGTCAGCAAGCTCATAAGAAGCAATGTCAGCCTTCTCAACAACAGATACCGTGAATGCCAATGAAGTACCGTCAACATTTACCCATTTGTTAACACCAGATACAGTTTTGTACTGTTGCAGTGTAACAGTGTAAGCATCGGAACCTTTTGCAGCTGCACTGATAGCGCCTGTTGCAGCATTGTAAGTTGTTGCAGTGCCGCTTACAGCAACGTCAATCTTGTACTCGCCAACAGCAGGAACTGCGCCAGCCCATGCAAGATCCGTGATTTCACGACCGTATTGGTCGTTAACAACAACGTTTGCGTTAGTGAAAGTAGTACCTGCAGTTTTTGCAAGTGTCGAAGTGAAGTCTTTAGTAGCCGAGATAACTACTGGAGTCTTCGCATCGGTAACTGTGATAGTTTGTTGAACTACTTTGTTAGTACCTGTTACTGCAGTAAATACATAAGTGCCTTTAGCAAGAGCGTTAACATGAAGTGTTGCAGTGTTTTTCACATAGTCTTGAACGAACTTGATACCGGAAGCAGCGATTGTAGCAGGGCTTGTTTTATCCAGGCTCAAGCTACCCAGGCTTACAGAGTACACCGAATTGTTCAATGTCGATGCGCTTGTGATTGCATTGCCGAATTGGTCAACAGCTGTGAAAGGAATGTCGAACGCTTCGCCAGCTACTGCAACTGCTGGAGCGGAAACTGTAAGAGCATCTACTTTACCAGTTTCTTTAACAACTACATCGAAGGATGCAAGTTTGCCAGTAGTTTTGGAGATTACAGTTACTTTGGAAGTACCAGCTGTAAGCGGGCCAGCCAATGCAATTGTGTATTTACCGCCATCCAAAGTTGGGTTCCAAGTAATTGCGCCAACATTTGCAACATCAGTTCTGGATACAGTTACGATAACGTCGGAAGTTACGTTAGCAGCATTAGCAGCACCAGTAATAGTGTTGCCGTATTGGTCTTTAGCTGTCAGTTCAAGAACGAATTGTCCTGGAGTCGAAGCTGCATCCAATACTTTAGTGCTGTCTGCAGTGTTAACAAGTTTGTCGATCGAGATGTCAGATACTTGAGCTTTGTCACCAACAGTCAATACTGCGGAAGCAAAAGTGTTGGAAGCTGTGTCGATTGCACTAACAGCAACTTTCTCGTCTTTTGCGAAGTTAACAGCAGCTGTAGTGTTGTCAATTGTCAACACGCCTGTTGTTGCCAAGGATGCAGCACCTTTGCTCGAAGTAAGAGTCAAGCTGCCAGCTTTAGTAGCTGTAACATCTTCACCGTATTGGTTGGAAATCTTCACCGAAGAAGTGATGATTTGGTTATCTGTAGCTGCACCAGTACGTGCAGGAGCTGCAGTGCTGCTTAGGAATTCGATCTTGCTGATTTTTTCTGCTTCAGCTGTTACTTTAGCAGATGCAGCATTGCTGCCACCTTTTACTGCAACAGTGTAGTCACCAGCAAGCAGGTTAGCTGCGAACTCAAGAGTTGCAGTTGCTTTGTCATCAGCAAAAGTAGTTTTTGCGATGTTTACAACTGTACCAGCTGCGTTCTTAACTTCAAAAGTTACTTTTGAAGTGTCTACTTTTTGGTTAAGTTTCACTTCAATTTTCTTAGCGCCTGCTACTTTAGCAGTTGCTTCAAGAGTTGCTGGTGCAGGGTTAGCGAGTTGGTATGCAACTTCTACAAGTTGACCGCGAACTGCGTTCGCTTTGTAGTTGCTGGATTCTGCAATGAAGCCAGCTTTGATTGCTGCTGCTACATAAGCTTTAGCCCATGCAGATACTGCACCAGCAACAGTTGCGTTCTCATCGATTGGAGCTTTAGCGAACAGATCAGCTACTTTAGCGATTTGCTCGATAGTTACTTTACCGGATGGACCGAACTTGCCGTCGCCAAGACCGTTAAGAAGACCTGCTTTAGATGCTGCGCCGATGTAACCAGCTGCCCAGTGGTTAGCTGCTACGTCGGAGTATTTAGCAGCTGTTGCGTCTGGAGTCAGACCAGCTACCAGTGTAAGTACTTTTGCGAACTCAGCGCGAGTCATTTCTTTTTCAAGGCCTGCGGAACCGTCCGGGAAGCCGTTAAAGATGCCCGCTGCTTTAAGTGCGTCGAATTTACCTTGTGTATCCAACGCTGGAGCGTTGTCTGCAAATACTGCCGATGCGGATGTAAGTGTCATAGCTGCTGCTACGATCAGGGATAAACTTTTCTTCATAACCTTTTTGTCTCCTCCTCTAAATACCTTGCGTTCTTGAGAGTTTTGTTTAGAATATGTTTTGCTCGTTTGTCTCATTGGCCGATTCACCCCCTTTCACGAGTTGAGCAGAGTTCGTATAAATAATGTCTGCAGTTCAGGTTCTTGTAGGAACTTGTCGCAGAAACTTGTAAACTGCTGAATGCATGAAAATTTTGGTAGAGTCTAAACACCACTTTAACATTATACAATGGGTGTTTTCTAGCGTAAAGAGTAATTTGATAATTAGTTCCAAATACTCTTACCTTGCTAGAGTCGCTCTCCTTGTGCTGTGTTCATGTATTTAAACGCATAGGTTTCCGAAAAGTTGCGTTGTCTTTGAAAAAAGTTTTATTTTTTTTCGTCAACGTTCCATCCCGAATCCGCCGTCTATGTACTATGAACTAGGACAACCTCTCTACCACGATTCTTATTATAGACCGAACGTCCTAGATTCGTCACCAGAGAACATTTGCCATGTGAAGATAAGTCTAACAATTTGCGAAATAAAAGAGAACCGCCTGGGAAACTCCCAAACGGTTCTCTTTTGATAGGACTAGTTGATCTTCGGTAACCGCTTCATATCGATCAGCATCTTGTCTACGATAATAGCCGCATCCGAGCGAAGAAGATTGGACTTCGGTTCGAATACCATGCCCTTCTTCGGATCCGCATTATCTACAGGCGATCCTTGAATAAAGCCTTTCTTCGCAATTGCCAGTACTGCAGCTCTCGCATAATAGTTGATATCGTTATAATCCTTGAAGGTCTTCTGAAGAGCCTTATCAATCTTCGTTGCATCGGTCTCGAGCTTCAAGTTCAGTGCCCGCGCAAGAAAAACAGCAGCATCTTGCCGACTAATGTTGCTTGTAGGTTCGAAGGTTCGTGGCTGCGTTCCTCTAACAATGCCTTCTCGAGCTGCTGTTTCAATGTAGCTGTAGTCCCATAGCGCATCAGAGTTGATGATCGGCGCTACATCGTCGAAGTGAGGCTTGCTCAGCTCGTAGTTAAGCGGAATATCGATCGCTTTGACGATCATGCGAGTAAACTCGCCGCGCGATGTGTACATATCCGCACCAAAGTCATCAAAGTTCGCTGCGTTCATGACGCCTTTAGCGAATGATGCCTCCATATAGTTACGAGCATACGGGTGACCGGTCACATCGGAGAACGAATATGTCATCTTAGCTGCGACATAGTAACCGAATTGCTCGAAAGGAACTGTAATTGTATTCTTCTTCGAATCAACGACGCCACCAATGTTCACCCAGAACTTCTCTTTCACGTCATAACGGAATACTGTGACGATTGTTCCCGCACTTTGACGAATGTTAGGATCAAAAGCAAGCGTTAATGTACCTCGCTTTGAAGCAATCAGTTCTTCATCGTCATTACGAAGGTCGTAGGTAGGAATTTCCTTTCCGTTCGTACCATCATGGTTATTCGGGTACTGGTAAGGGTCCACGCCGTTTTGCAGCGGATCATATGCGTTCGTCGATAGATCGTCAGCGAGACCGGCATCAATCCAGAACACTGGGCTGGACTTGGAGAATCGGGTCGGGAACGATACTTTGAATCTGGTTCCGAAGCTTTGCAGAATCTTATCGAAGCCTGCAGGCGGAACCTCATATTCACGACGGTTTACAACCCCATCCTCCGGATTCGCGATAGCAAACAGCAGCTTATTGTCGGTGTAGATCTGGCCTTTAAACTTATCTGCCACGTTATAATCGCGACGGATAAGCGAAGTGCCTTTCGGGAACGTGAGCGATATTGCGCCGTCGAATATTTTGTGCGAATTCTTCATCGTCTCCAAGTACTCTGCACCTGGAATATTCGTCGGCACATACTTAATCTCAATATAGTTGCTGACCTTGTCCGTACCGCTCTCAATCGTAAAGTTAATCTTGTTGACTCCCGGTTTCAGATTCGAAATCGTCGTGCGGAACGCATTCGGATAGTCGATGCCGTTGGAACTATCGTTATCACCATCATATTCCGATTTAACCGCAGCAACTTTATTAATGGTTACCTTGGTCGCACCGTTCGCATTAATAATGAAATCGAAGAAGTTGCGGTTGATCGTACCTTCTTCGGGCAGCATCGGACGAATGATTTTGTACGGAAGAACGGTTGGGTCGACTTCAATACGGTATGTTGCCTTAGGACCATACAATCCGCTGTTATAAACGCTGAAGATTACTACGCTTGAACTGCCATCTGCATTAAGCTCTTGTTTCTTCAAAATAAACGAAAATGTTTGATTCGAGCAGTCGTAACGAACAATTAGGTTGTTGTTCACTGTACCGCCAGTATTCATAGCAGCTACAAACGTGTCTCCGTAAACTACCTCGAACGGCTTGGATAGATCCCACACGATATCTTGTTTCATCGATGGACTGCTAATCTTCAGGATGTAATCATCAAGCACACCGGATGTTCCAAGACTTGATAACTTTGTATTGATTAAACTTACTAAACCGGACGCAGCACTTAGATCACCCGCTTGACCCAAGTCAATAAAATCGAATGTTCCGTATACATTCATAAACGCTTCGGATGTTTTATAGATTGAGCCTTCCAGCGGGAAGTGCGAGTCATTGGCAATCGGTTTCGGCGTTACGGTCATATCGCTGTCTTTGAAGACAAACGGATAAATAGTAGTCCCTTTAACCGGAATGACCGGCAGATTCGTTGGAATAAGGTTGATCTTAATAATCTTCTCGTAAGAGCTCTTCTTGCCTTGGAAAACAAACTTGATCTCGTTCTCGCCACTGAACATCGCCTTAATTACATCGTTCCGATAGTACGTGGCCGGCGTGGTAGCAGCACCATATGCCTTCAGCTTAAAATGCGTGTCATGAGGATCTGTGGAGACAGGGACAATTTCAAATGGCACATTATTGATATAAAAATAAACCGTACGCGGCCCGCCTGTTGTATCGTAGCGAATTTCACTCACATCGTTGATGTTTTGCAATTCGCCTTCAAAGTCGCTGAGCTTGCCGCCAATAATATCATCCGCACGGGACGTCGAAGTCGTATCGTCATCGATCGCCATCGTATCGAACGCCGTCTTATAATTCACATAAGGACCATAAAGCATGGTGAACGTGGACGCAGAAGGTGCAGATATTATACCGGAAGTATTGGCATGAACAGTAATTGTCTGCGTACCTTCATAAGGCAATTTCGTAAACTCAATGATGAAACGGTGGAACGTTTGAAGCTTGCCGTTTACCGTCTTCGTTACGAGCGGCGCCGTAACCGGTTTGACCGTATAGTCCGATGCGGTAAGGGTCTTCGTATGACCGTACAAATCACTAATGGAGTCAACTATAATCGTATTATTGGCAGGAGTCGTCGAAGGGTTTCCGACGAGCACTTCTATGCCTACAGGAATACCATAAAGGTTAGCGTTCGCTAACGGAACCGACTGTATCGCTTCATAATTGCCTGTCGGCTTATAGCCGGGCAGGTAGTTGATTTCCGCAACGAAAGGTTTCGTCGCATCGCGAAGAGAGAAGAACAGCCCGTTTGTTCCTTCATTAATCGAACCTGTGCCTGTGTCTTTATTTACTTCATTCGGCGCTTTCAAATCTAAATTATAAGAAAGATCCCAATTCAGCGCACCTGCAGTATATGTAGTAGCTATGCTCGGCAAGGGGATTGTAAACTGATAAACAAAGAAGTCATCAGTCACTTTAGGCGAATTCATTGCAACAGAAGGCGCAATCGCCCCAAGAGTTACCTGTGCTCCGCCAAGCACCTCTTTTAAAGCTGCTGTAATCGACGCCAGCGCGACTGCCGGGTCTGGGTGAGGCGTTTTTACGGTTTCACCCGATCTCTGTACATAGCTATTCGGCACGATAACGCTACCCGTAATATTAAAAGAGTTCGCTGCGGATACGACAAAGTTGGGGTTGTACTCAAGCGCCGCGGATTGTTGTACCACGCCCGCAGCTAACTCATTAATATTAACATCGTAAAACGTAACGCTTCCGTTATAGAAAGCGATATCCCTTGACGTTTCGATTGTTTGCGTACCGTTCTTGATTTTAATTGTCACGAGGTTCTTGCCTTGATTCAAACGAATCGGAGCAGCAGCAAACGAGTTGTTGTTCGCGCTGTTAACCGAATACGTTTTACTGCTTCCGTTCACGACAATCGTAACCGCTTGCGCATTCGGCGCTTTACCCGTAATGCTGATATCAGCTGTCGACTTGCCTCGGGATGTGCTGGACTGAACGACAGTCGTTCCGTTCTCCACGATCGGGAAGCTGTTGCCATCCAAGCTTGCCGTTAGATCATACAGCATTGGGCCGTTGTGATAATCGACATAAATTGTATTCGATACTTGGCCTCCGCCTTGTGTCCCCGTAAACGTGATCTTGTTCAAGCCGGGGAACAGCTGAATGTTGAAAATCTGAATGGAGGAACCGCTAATGCTAATATTACTCGTCAGATTCTCGCGTTGGCTTCCGACTTTATCGTCCGAAGTAATCGTTGTATCACCGGGATCAGTGATCTGATACACGTTATACGCAATCGAAGTCGGATCCACATTGCTGATTGTACCTGTCAACGTAATTCGCTCATCCGTCGTAATCCGAGGCGCCGCCTGTTGATCGCTTTCATTCGGGAATGTGAAATTGCCTGTCGCCGCTTGAACGGTCTCAATGCGGTTCGCAGGCAGGAATTGAATGACTAGGGCCAGCAAAATAAACCATGTTGCTAATTTTTTAATCACGTTGTGCCTCCTCCACTTCAGTCCATCCTCATAGTTTGATGTATCCTTTTTATCGGAAACAATCTGCCAAAAGTTTAGACGAAAAACTAGAAATAAGAGGAAACGCTCAATTTACATAAACACAAAAAAAAGCCTCGTCCCCCTCAAGAGAACGAAGCTGGTTTCAACAGCACATGAATTACTTCGAGCGAGATTGCTCTGTCCGAAGAAGGAGCCGCTGCAGGAAGTGAAGCACAGGGCGGCGGGACTTATCGACGATACCGATCAGCTCTGCGCCGATTTGGAGTACGAAGACAAGGATGAGAATAACACCGAACGTTACCCAGTTCGCTGCGTCAGACTGAACGACCGTCGACTGCAGAACCGCACAGACACCGAAAATCGATGCAATGCCGTAGATGATAAGCACTGTACGGCGGTGGCTGAAGCCGAGCTCGCGCAGACAGTGATGCAGATGACCTTTGTCCGGTGCGAAGATTGGTTTCTTGTTTACCCAGCGGCGCACGATCGCGAAGAACGTATCCGAGAGCGGTACACCAATAATGAGAAGCGGTGTAACGAAAGAGACCATGGTAACTTGCTTGAAGCCAAGCATCGAAAGCGTTGCAAGCGCAAAGCCAAGGAACAGTGAGCCCGTATCTCCCATGAAGATCTTCGCAGGGTGGAAGTTATAGACCAGGAAGCCGATAACACCGCCAAGCAGAAGCGTACAGAGAAGGATTACAGGTGCAAAGCCCATGACAGCCGCCATAATCAGGATCGTGCCGATTGCAATACCGGAGACGCCTGCAGCAAGTCCGTCCAGGCCGTCAATCAGGTTGATCGCATTCGTTACGCCGACGATCCATAGAATCGTAAGCGGGATACTGATCCATGCCGCAATCGGCTGCATCGCTTCGCCGAACGGAATATTGACGAGGTCAATCTTAACGCCGAAGCCGAAGACAACAACGCATGCTGCAATGATTTGACCGAGCAGCTTTACTTTCGCAGAAAGCTCAAAGCGGTCATCCAATCCGCCGATGATGACGATAATCGAACCGCCAGCCAGCAATGCGTTAATTAGTTTATGATCGTAACTGCGCAGCAGACCTTCCGGAATAAACGGCTGCAATGCGAAGTATGCGCCGATAAAAGCGCCATATATGCCTAGCCCGCCAAGTCGCGGCATTATTCTTGTATGGACTTTCCGATGGTTGGGCTTATCGATTGCCCCGATTTTGTTCGCGAACTTAATCACGAATGGGGTAAACACAAGCGCAAGACATAATGAAATGATAAATCCGATTGTATACAGAACGACCTGACTCATTTCCATCTCCCTTTCATAGCTATCGCCGGATAGAATTATACGCTCTTTGAAAAAGAAACACCATCCCCATTTTCAAGCAGTTTTCAGGAAAATTTCGCCCTTTTCGGTTGCTTGGCCGTGGTTTTCCGACATTTTCTTTCTCTAACAGCGGTTTGTCACCCTTTTTCGGCGGGACTATTGCCCTATCGTGTCTGAAAACGCTGCCGGGGAGAAAGAACATCTACATATTGATTAACGTAAAATAGAAATGATTTGTTTCGCTGGCTTTCGCGCTTCTTGTTTTAATTGATCGATCGCAGCTTGATGCTCGCTGTGCCACTCGGCTGGATTGTCGAGCAGCTCGCCCATCGCAGCAACGAATGCCGCGGAATCGAGCGCTTCTGTCGTGCCGATAGGCGTGAGACCGATTCGATTCAGGAACTGATCGATCTTCGGATCGTACGACAGCCCGAGCATCGGCACGGATTGATTCGCGGCGTAGATCAGCGCGTGCAACCGCATCCCGAGCAGCGCATCGCAGCGACTGACCTCCTGCAGCATCAGCTGCGGGTCGTCGCCAACCTCGGCAATCTCGGCCACGCTCGCGCCGAGATCGCCGAGCCGTTCCATCACCCATAGCGACGCCTCTGCGTCCGATGGGGTGTGGAACGGGAGGAACCGCAGCCGCACCGCCCGGCTGCGGGCCAGCGCGCCAAGCGCGTCCGCGAAGCGCGCCAGGTCGGCGCCATCCTTGCGCCAGTGGCGCAAGGACACGCCGACCACCGGCAGCGTCGGCGCGCCTGCCGCAGCAGCGGCCACCTCCGCGGCCGACGCCGGCAGCGGAAGCCCCATGACCGGATCGGGCACAACGTCGATCCGGTCCCGCGGCACGCCAATCCGCCCAAGCAAGTGGGCGGATTCTGCGTCGCGAACAGAAACATACGCGCTGCGGCGCATAACGCCGCGAATCAGCCGGTCCATCCACCGGCGATTCACGGGGCCAATGCCTTGCGCGTATGCGAATGTGGGCTTGCCAAGAAGCTGTGCCAGCTTCATGACGCCCGTATAATAAGGAATCGTCTTCGCGCTTGTTGCATCCTGCAGCAGGCTGCCGCCGCCGCTGATGAGACCGTCGCTCGCGCGAAGCGCGCGGACGATCTCGCCCAGCTTCATGCGATGCACAGCTTCCACGCCGTACATCGCAGTCGTCGAAGCCGGATCGCCCGACAGCACGACAGGCACAATGCGAAGACCTTGTTTCACGCCTTCTTCCTCGAGTGCGAACAGGATCGATTTCAACACCGCTTCATCGCCGCTGTTGCGGAAGCCATAATAACCGGAAATAACTATGCGCCGGACTTGGAGCCCTGTTTCGTCTGTGCGATTCGTGGTGCCCATCGTTTCCATGCTCCTTCCCCTAGCTGCCAAACACCGATCAGTACAAGACCGATAATGAGGCCCAATACGAGGCCGAGCACATCACGGATGAGCGAAATCGGAATCGGCGTATGAATATGCGCGAATGTATCCACCATGGACAGCTGACCAATTGTGCCTACAATAAACAATACCCACGCAGCGCGATAACGAAGCGCGAGGAACAGCCCCAAGAAGAAGAGCGGATGCGATAGAAGGAATTCCTTTGTCCTCGGACGAACGCCGAACGTATTCTCCAGCACGTTTCTGAACACGAGTTCAGCCGATGAAGCCGTTCCTGCATTACCTGTACGGGACAGATAATAAAGCGCCATAACGCCAAGCACAGCCGCAATGGCCACCCATAGCACCGTAATTTGCATGGAGAGCAGCTTGCGGATGTTGCCGATGACACTTTCACCCGTGTACAAGAACAGATAAATCGCCACAAGCGCAATCGGAGCCAGGTGCAGCAGACTAACGCCGCGGAACTGTTCCAGCACGAGCTGATACGTGATGTTGTTGAGCAAGCCAACGATAAACGCAATGCCGCTCAGCGAAATAATCGATGTCACTACGAATAGCGTAAGCGCCATGGTGAAGCGGCGTCCTGCGCCAAGACCAGTGAAAATCCAGCGCATGCTGCCATCGTTCGTGCGCGCATTGTCTACCGTGCCGCTAACCGCTCTGCGATTGCCAATCGTATGCGCGCGTACGCGGCGAATCGCCCAAATAACCGCGAGCGTCGGCGCGCTAATCGCCGCGCCAAGCGCCAAGCCCTGCTCAAATACGGACTTCGATACCACGTACAAGCCTGCGCTGCCAATGAGTCCGAGTGCAAAGACCGGGATCGCTACGCCAGGGATATACATGCTAATCAGAAGCGCAATAATCGCAACCGCGCCAAGCGCCGTAACCGCCTTTAACGGCTTATGCCAAGCTGGCGGCGACTCATACTTGAACGGCTGCGCACGATCGACGGTCAAGCCGAGATCATGCATTTTGTCGAGCACGCCGCCTTTGTTCTGCATCGTATCATAGATGTTCTGCATCGGATCGACGATCGACGACTTCGCCAGCTTGCTTACAGGCGATACGTTAATATAGAACATCCGAATGCTGCGGTCTTTCGCAGCCAGATGGAAGCGGTCCGTAATTTCTTCCGGCTTCATCGTGTTGGCGTTAGCATCAGAGAGCGAGAGAAGACGCACAACGTTATAGTGGGTCAGATTGCTTAAAGTAGCCAGACCCTTCTGAGGATTAGAATTCTCAATCGTTACGATTCCGATTCCATGTTTGTTCAGAATATTCGCGAAGGCATTCAAGCTATGAAGCTCGGCATTGTCGCCATAACCCTTCACGGCGTCGCCATCGAACAGGATACGGTCAATGCCCATTTCTTCATATGAAGCCATCAGCTTGTCCACTTCTTCCGCATTGAACGGAATACGGTCAGACAGCCGCGGTACAATGTTGAGGCCCGCGTCCTTGATCATTTGAAGCGCGCCAGGATCCGGCTCCATTGACTTAAGCAGCGCATCTTCCATCGGCGTCTGCAGAATCATGCCCTTGCTGCCGTCAAATTCCCAGCTGGCAGCAGGAATATCCCACACGCGGAACGTCGCTTCGATAATGGGACGATAGATGGCTTCTTCCTTATCGGTCGAGAACAGGATATACGTATAGTTCTCGTCATCCTTGAGCGGCTTGCCTTGAAGCTGCATCGCGCCTGCCGAGGAGTAGATGGAGAGATGACCCGCCCAGCTCAGCTCCGTCAACGACGTTTCGAACACAGCCATCGAGCTGATACCTGCTGCTTTGACTTTGGCAAGCTCATCGTGGACGTACTGCTGCGGATGCGTCTTGTAAGCTGCAACCCTCAGCAAGTCTCTATAATTCAGAACAACCTCCACATGCTTGGAAGTATTCTGTTCCTTCCAGCGATCTGCGCCGATTGGCAAGGCTGTAAGAACGCCCAGTATTGTTAGCACGCATAGTACCCATGTTGCTTTACGATTCCATTGAAGCCACTGCTCTTGCACGCCTTCCACTCCTTAATCTCTCTGTTTAAGCCTTACGATCTACGCGGTTCATGACTTGCTGGGTCAGACGGACAATGGCCTCTTTCGCTTCCGGCTGCGAGCTCGCACGAACAGCAAAATACACCTTGATCTTCGGCTCCGTACCGGACGGACGCAAGCAGAACCACGAGCCATCCTCCAGCGTATATTTCAGCACATTCTCCGGCGGAAGACCGCTCAGGCCCGGCAAATAATCCTGCACTTGGTTCACGCGGATGCCTGCCAGCTCTACCGGCGGATTGCTGCGCCAATCTTCCATAATAGCAGCGATCTGCTGCACCCCATCCACGCCTTTCAGCGTACGGGATTCCAGATGCTCCAGGTAATTGCCATGCTTCGCGTACAACTCGTTCAGCACGTCGTACAAGGTCAGACCCTTGCTCTTATAATAAGCAGCCGCTTCGCAAATGAGCATCGAAGCGATAACCGCATCTTTATCGCGCGCATAAGTACCTGCCAAATAACCGTAGCTCTCCTCGTAGCCGAACAGGAAGGAGCGCTCCCCGCTCTTCTCGAACTGGGTCATTTTCTCGCCAATATATTTGAAGCCTGTCAACGTATTAATGACATCCGCGCCGTAAGAAACGGCGATATCAGCGCCCATCTCGCTCGTTACGATCGTCTTGATCACAACGCCGTTCGAAGGCAGCTGACCGCGTTCCTTCAGCGTGCTTAGCAAATAATTGACCATAATCGCGCCAGATTGGTTGCCCGTCAGCACGACAAAATCGCCTTCATTATTCCGAACGACTGCGCCCATCCGGTCGCAATCCGGATCCGTACCGATAATGATGTCTGCGCCGACCTCTTGGCCCAGCTTGATCGCCAGCGTGAACGCCTCGCGCTCTTCCGGATTCGGCGATTTGACCGTGCTGAAATAGCCGTCCGGCTGCTCCTGCTCCGGGACAAGATGTACATTCGATAAGCCCGCTTGCTTCAGCACCTCGCGAACCGGCATGTTGCCCGCGCCATGCAGCGGCGTGTAGACAACCGTCAATGCCTCGCCGAGACCGCTCTTCAGCAGCGCGCTGTTCAAGCTCTCTGCTGCGACCGTTTCCACATAAGCGCGGTCTTCAGCATCGCCTAGCCAGTGGAGAAGCCCTTTCGCTTCTGCTTCCTCACGGCTGATCTTACGAACTTGATCGAAGCCCGTTACTTGTTGAATCGCTGCAATAACTTGCTCGGCATCTGCCGGCACAAGCTGGCAGCCATCCGAACCATAGGCCTTGTAGCCGTTATATTCCGGCGGATTGTGGCTTGCCGTGATAACAATACCGCTAGTTGCGCCAAGCGAGCGCACCGCATAGGACAACTGAGGCGTAGGACGAAGCGCCTTGAACAAGTGCGCCTTTACTCCGTTCGCAGCAAGCACGAGCGCTGCGTCCAGCGCAAACTCCGGCGAATTGTTGCGCGAATCATAGGCAATAACAACGGACGGCGTACCGCCTCTGCTTAGCACCCAATTTGCAAGACCTTGCGTCGCTTTGCCAACGGTATAGCCGTTCAGCCGGTTCGTTCCCGCTCCCATTACCCCGCGCAGACCGCCTGTTCCGAATTCAAGATCGCGATAGAAGCGGTCTTCAATTTCCTTATCGTTGCCCTGCAATGCAGCGAGCTCCTGCTTTGTTGCTTCATCAATTAGCGGATCATTAAGCCATGCTTGATAACGTTCTTGTGCCATCTGATTCATTCGAAACATCCTCTCTCCCATGAGATGTCTTCTATTGCAAGAAGGCTGCCTATGCTTACGCGTCTTTCAGCGCAAACATGATTTCGCCTTCGGCTACCACTTTATCGCCAACCTTCGCGACAGCTTGTCCTTTGCCGATCATGCCTTTGAGGCGCGTAATCTCTACCTCTAATGTAAGCGTGTCGCCCGGGACGACTTGACCGCGGAAACGGAAGTTGTCGATGCCGGCGAAGAAGCCGATTTTGCCGCGGTTCTCTTCTACTTTCAGAATCGCAACGCAGCCGACCTGCGCAAGCGCCTCTACAATAAGGACGCCCGGCATAACCGGATACTGCGGAAAATGGCCTGTGAAGAACGGCTCGTTCATCGTTACATTCTTAATTCCGACAGCGCGTTTGCCGTCTTCCACCTCAAGAATCCGGTCCACAAGCAGGAACGGCGGGCGGTGTGGAATAATGTCTTGGATTTGTCTAATATCAAGCATGCTAAGCTGCTCCCTTCAGTCCGTTGTAATAAATTGATTGGTAATGTGTCACAATAAACCCATCCTTCACGAAACTGCAGTCGTGGAGGTTAAGATAAGGGAGATTGGCCGCTATTGCTACCCACCTGAGAGCAGCAGCGTCCACTCTCCTTTTTACATATCAGCCTGTTTCGTATCCTTCTTCGGTGGTTGTCCCCCGCTCTGCGTTGCCCCAGCATCCGTCTCTTCATCTTTATTAAGCGCCACGAACAGAATGATGTAGATCAGCGAGGTAACGAAAGAGAACGCAATAACGCCCCATAGATAGGTCCGGGCAAATGGAAATTCAAAGAAAATAAACATAATGGCCAAGTAGTACAGAATGGTCGTCAATTTCCCCATCCAATTGGCAGGCACCGTCTTCTTTCCGCGAAAATGAAAAAACGCCGACCCGGCGATCATCCCCGCATCCCGAATAAATATGGCCGCACCCGCACTCCAAGGAATGTGCCCGGTAATAAGCAGCGACAAGATGACCGTAATCATCATCGACTTATCCGCGAGCGGATCGAGCATCGACCCGACTGTCGTCACTTGACCGTATTTACGCGCCAAATAACCGTCCAGGATATCGGTAAGACCGGCAAAGACAACGATAAAAAATGCCCATTTCATGTGACCCGATGTATCAGATGCAAATACGGCGATGTAAACAGGGATTAATGCAAATCGAAGCATCGTGAGCAAATTAGGCAAATTCAATCGGTAAGCCCCCTTACCTGATAACCGATTATGAACCCTCAGAGATTCTTACCCATTATACCTCTACACTGGAAAAAATAAAACTGCCGCGCCTGCGCCTCCATGCCATATTCCTTGCCTTTTCCCGCTTCGAGAAGGTTTCCATACCTACCTTAAGAACTATATTTGGAAATGGTTGTCTTACGCCTTCAAAAATGCGACGTCAAAGCCGTTAATTATAGAAGAAGCACCAATATAAAGTGGATCAGAAATCTTACGTACCTGGAGGTTGTAATACAACATGCGCATGAACAGACAGGCATCACCTGCAAAGCATTATCGCCCATGGCTCACGGTCATGCTGGCATTCGTCCTGACCTTCTCTTCCTTCGCTGGCATTGCGAATGCAGATGAGGTGGTCACTTCAATCAGCTTCGACGATGCACCTTATCCAGCCATCCTCTATGTCGATGACGACACCATTGCGCTTCACGTCAATGCGACCATTCAAGGCGCCACTTCCGTGAAAGACGTCACAGCCGACTCGACTTGGACATCATCCAACAATTCGGTCGTGAAAGTAAGCGGAGGCGTACTTACCGGACTAACGAACGGAAGCGCCACAATTACCGCTACTTATAAAGGATACAAAACGACGCTCCCCGTTACGGTCCAATACTTGTACGACACCGTTACGCTGAATGATGGCAGTACAGACCTGCCAGCAACTGCTGCTGTTAAACTCGGGGCTACGCTGAAGTACGAGCTAACTGCTTCTAAGAGCGGACAAGCCGATGAGGATGTAACCGACGACGCAACTTGGTCCAGCCTCAACACAGCAGTCGCAACCGTGAAAGATGGCGAGATTACATTGCTCGGTGCTGGGGAAACCACCATCACTGCCAAGTACAAAGGCCGTTCGGATTCCATTAAATTGACGGTCAGTTCCCCATTCAAGTCCATTAGCATTCCTACCGAAGATGACCTTCTGGAACTCAATACGGGGGATGATCCGGTTACGCTTGATGCAAGCGCTGAACGCACTGACGGAGGCAGCATACCTGTAGCAGACACTGCAACGTGGGTATCAAGCAACACCTCTGTCGTTACGGTATCGAAAGGTGTTGTAACGCCCGTCGGCTCCGGTCTTGCGACGATCACTGCCTCTTATCTTGGCGCAAGCGGTTCGGTGTCTGTCGTTGTGCGTCCATCGTACGAAGCGCTGACGCTGACACCTAAGGAAGATCTTCACCTGACCTTGCAGGATGAGCCGGTCACCATCACGGCAGAAGCGCTGAAAGGATCAGCACCGGCAGAGGATGTAACGGAATCGGCGACTTGGAATTCAAGCAACGTCTATGTCGCAACCGTCAAGAACGGTGTCATCTCGCCGAAAGGCGTTGGAACTACAGTCATTAAAGCGTCTTATAAAGGTCTTACGAAGCAAATCAATGTGACCGTGTATCCGACCGTTACCAGCGTGAAGGTTGCAAAGGATACGCTTGATGCGTTCTTGAATGACACCGTTACATTGCCTAGTGTATCTGCGGCATCGATCTCCGGCGAAACGGTTGACGTTACGAATCTCGCAAGCTGGACAAGCAGCGACACCGATGTGCTCGATAAGGTGGACGGCAAATGGACAGCGAAGAAGCTCGGCACGGCTACATTGACCGGAACAGTCCAGTCCAAGACAGTGACGATTGCGGTAAAAGTCAACGAGAAGCCGCTCCTGCTTACACCGGATCAAGCGTATGCTTCGATCGTCATTGGTAAAGAAGCGAAGCTGCCAACCATTACAGTAACGTATGAGAACGGCAACGAGGAAGACGTAACTGGTCTCGTTACATGGAAGAGTTCTTCGTCGAACCTGATTGTGAAAGCACCGAATATGAGAGGCTTGCTCGCTTCGAGCGTGACGCTAACGGCGACATATCTTGGCAAGAGCACGAGCATTCGCGTCACGATCGAAGAAGAAATTACGAAGGTGTTCGTCGATGCGACTTCCTTCACGCTTAATCCTGGACGTACGAAGACGATGAAGGTAACCGGCATCTACAAGAGCGGTAAATCCGTCTCCTTGGGTACCAAAATGAACTGGACAGTTAATCCTGAAACGTTGGCTTCGGTCAAAGGCGCTACCGTCAAAGCATTGGTTGAGGGTACGGGCAAACTAACAGGCAGCTACCAAGGTAAATCGGTTGAAGTCTCGCTTACTGTCATTCCGAAGCTCAAGAAGCTGACCCCTTCTACAAAAACGTTAACTCTTGCTGCAGAAGGCAAAGATTCCGTGCAAATATCGGCGGAGTATGACAACGGCAAAATAACGGATGTCACGAAGACGGCAGCTTGGACAAGCGGCAACGCGAAAGTGGCTACGGTCGATGACGGCGTAATTACGGCCGTGGCTAAAGGTTCAACGACTATCCGGGCAACCTACAACGGCAAATCAGTCAGCATTCGAGTTTTGGTGAAATAACGACGCTCACGAAATAAGCACCCTTTGATCCCGAATCAGAGGGTGCTTCTTATTTATGTTCAACTATATGTATATACAAAAGAGCCTGCTCAGGTAATGAGCAGGCTCTCATCGCTTAATCCGCGAATACAAGATCGTACATATGTTTCCACGTCTCAATCTGGAATACTTCGTCGCCTGGGCGCTTGCCTAGAATCGCGTAGCCCACATACATGCCGCCGAGAATGGCAGCAACGCAGAGCACGGGCACAACTAGCGCACGAAGCGTCCAGAGCAGCGCACGCAAAGCGGGATGACGCTTCTTGTGCGTCTTGCTTTGCGCAGCTTCACGCTGAGCGCTCGCGGGTTGGCGCGGCTGGTCTTTGACGGGTACCGCAGCGGCTTCTAGGCCAGCTGCCGTCTCTTTCCTTGAATCCATTTGCAATCACTCATTTCTTAAGCGCGCAGATTGTTCGCGAGTCCCATCATCGTGTCGCTCGACGTCAATGCTTTCGCACTGAGCTGGTAAGCCCGCTGCACGCTAATCAATTCTGTCATCTCGTCTGCCAAGACAACGTTCGACTGCTCCAGAAAACCTTGCTTTATCGCAATTTTATTATCCGCACTTGCTTGAACTTGATGAAGAACATCCGTGACGTTCACGCCATCGGCAATGGCGAACAGGTTATCCGCCACTTGCGAGAGCAATGCAGGCTTGTCCACCTGAACGAGCTTGAACTGTCCGAGCTGGACAATCTCGCCTGTCGTTCTCGTACCGACAACGTTACCTGCCGAATCAATGCTGACCATCTTCATGTCGGGCGGAAGTTCTATCGGATCGCCATTCACGGAGGATACCGGGTATCCTTCCTTTGTCGCCAAGATGTTGCGGCCGTCACGCGTAAGCGACGACTGGAACGATCCGCCGCGTGTAAATCCGGTATGGCCGGCATCGTCGACGGTTACTTCGAATAGCGCATTGCCTTCGATTGCAACGTCAAGCGGCTGATCCGTCTGTTGAATCGGTCCTTGCGAGAAATCCGGCTGCACCATCGTCAGACGCGAACCCCAGCCTTGGTTGAAACCGAGCGGCGTTAACCGACCCGGTTGATTGAACGCTTCCGGCTGCTTCTTCAGCGTTGTCAGCAGGTCTTCGAACGTTCCTTGCTTGCGCTTGTAACCGACCGTATTCACATTGGCAATATTGTCAGCGAGCAAGTCCAGCTTCTGCTGCAGTCCATTCATGGACACCATTGCGTTAATCATTGAACCGTTCATCTACAGTAGCCCCCTCTGCCGTCCATCATCCAGTAAGCTTCCCTTATACTCTGCCGATTTCATTAACCGCTTTGTCCAAGCTCTTGTCGAAGAATTGAATCACTTTTTGATTCGCTTCATACGCGCGGGCTGCAGACATCAAATCAACCATCGATTGAGCCGGGTCCACGTTCGAGCGCTCGACATAGCCTTGGCGCACCTCTACGCGGTCCGTAGCATTCAGCTCCCGTACGCCTGTCGTAACGTCAGGACCAAGCTTGAATTTACCGTCGCCTTCACGAATCAGATCGTTCGGGTTATCCACGCGAGTAATAAGCAGCTTGCCTGCACTCTGGCCTGTCAGCGGGTCAACGAGACGATTGTCCTTCGTCAGCGTCAGCGCATTAAGGGACATATCAGCCGGCAGTTGAAATGGCTGTCCGCTCGAATCGAGGACGCGGGAACCGTCCGGAAGCGTCAGGAAGCCCTGCTCGTCCAGTTTGAACTGGCCGTCACGCGTATAACGCGTCTCGCCATTCGTATCCTGTACCGTAAAGAAAGCTTGCGGCTGGAACACGAGCTGGCCATCCGTCGTCATCGCTTTGCCGGAGGCGTCAAAATTCATGCCAGGCACTTCGATGTCGGACACGATCGCAAAGTCGCTGAAGCGGTTCGTCTGCATCAAATCGCCCTGTTGGTTAATCTGCAGACTCTCTTCCGCGAACACGCCTGTGCTCAGCTTGCCGATTGCTTGCCCGTCCGTATCCTTCGTGCCTGTCAGGTGAAGCAGCATATCCGGGAACGAATGCGTGACCGCATTCTTTTGTTTATACCCCGGTGTATTTATGTTTGAAATATTATTCGTAATCGTATCATGTCGTTGCTGCTGGGAAATCATGCCCGCTGCAGCTGTATAAAGACCTCTTAGCATGGAGCCGTCCTCCTGTTGGTACATATCTATACCGTATATATCGGAACTTGCATCGCTGCGTTGAAGAGGACGTCCATAAATCTTGTTCTTTTTATATGGAGGTCGATGTTCCTCAGCACGCCCCCCCAGGCGTCTTACCCGAACATCACCCGGACGTTATCAGATACTCCAATTAGCGCTTGACTGCTCTGCTGCCAGACGAGCGATCCAGGTGATCAAGCAGCAAGCCCGTCCCTTTAACGACGCAGTGCATTGGATCTTCCGCGATCAGCACAGGTACCTTCAACTCTTCAGCAAGTAGCGCATCCAAACCGCCAAGCAGCGCGCCGCCGCCCGTCAAGATGACGCCGCGGTCGATGATGTCAGCCGACAATTCCGGAGGTGTCCGTTCAAGCACCGACTTAGCCGCTGACACGATGGACGATACCGGCTCCCAAAGCGCTTCACGCACTTCTTCCGAGTAAATCGTCACTGTCAGCGGCAAGCCTGTTACCATATCCCGTCCGCGAATATCGATCTCTTCTCTGAAGCCATTGTCGTACACGGAGCCGATCTTGATCTTAATATCTTCGCTTGTACGCTCACCGATCAGAAGCTTGTACTTGTTCTTGATGTACTTCATAATGGCCTCGTCGAACTTGTCCCCCGCAACTTTAATGGAGGAGGCGGTTACAACGTCGCCCATGGAAAGTACGGCAACATCCGTTGTACCGCCGCCAATATCAACAACCATATTGCCGCTCGGCTGATAGATATCCATACCTGCGCCGATTGCGGCTGCCTTCGGCTCTTCTTCGAGGAAAACGTCTTTCGCGCCGCTGCGCTCCGCAGCTTCACGGATCGCCTTCTGCTCCACCGACGTAATGTTCGTAGGGGCGCAGATAAGAATGCGAGGGCGGCTGTACCAAGAACGGCCGCCGACGCGGTCAATAAAAGCTTTAAGCATAATTTCAGTAATCTCGAAATCAGCGATAACGCCGTCTCTCAGCGGTCTGATGGCGATAATGTTGCCAGGAGTCCGTCCAACCATCCGATGCGCTTCTTCTCCCACGGCAAGCACGCGCTTCGTCTCGCTTTCGATCGCGACGACCGAAGGCTCATCCAGAACGACGCCCTTCCCTCTTACGTGAATAGAGACATTTGCAGTCCCTAAATCGATACCAATATCCTTGCTAAACATACGTCTCCAAGTCCTCCAGGGCGAATAATAGTCGGTTTAATGTTCATCTTGTATAGTATTCGCTAAAAGGTGCGAAATTCCTCTATTTTTGTAGAAAAAATCGCTTACGATTTTGCCGCGGCGAGAACCTCGCGCTTGCGCCCAGAGCTCTTCTTATACTTGATTTTCGTTGCTTCTCCTCCCCTCAGGTGCCGGATCGACTTGTGGTATTCCAAAATGTGTTTGACCTGGTCAGCCAAATCAGGATTTATTTCCGGTAATCGCTCGGTCAAATCCTTATGGACTGTGCTTTTGGAGACGCCAAATTCTTTAGCGATCGTCCGCACCGTGTGCTTCGTCTCGACGATGCAACGGCCGATTTTTATGGTCCGTTCTTTGATGTAATCGTGCACGCTCCCGCCTCCCTACTCGAGATAGTTTGGTACATTATATGAGGGGTACGGGTATATATTCTTTGTGTCCAAGCATGACAAGCATGAGATGTGCAAATATTTTCAAAAAATTAGACCTAGCCCCCATTTGGGCTGCTTAAAAGACCGATAAAAACAAAAAAAAGAAGGCAAGGTCGCCCTTGCCTTCTCTTCCTATCTTAGTTCTCAGCGCTTGTAAGCAGCGTGTTCGGATTGACTGCTTTGCCGTCCTTGCGCACTTCAAAGTGCAGGTGAACGCCAAGGTCTTTCTCGAGCTCGCTCCGGCCAGCCTTCGCAATGACTGTGCCTTGCTTCACTTCGTCGCCAACTTTAACTTGCAGATCGCTCAAGCTGTTGTAGATCGTTACGACGCCATCCGCATGCTTGATTTCAACCATGTTGCCGTTCAGCGGATGCTTCTCAGCAACAATGACACGACCGCTTAGTGCTGCCTTAACATCAAACGGCTGATCGTTCTTGGCAAGGTCGATACCCATGTTCGCCATGAACGTATTGCCGGACTGGATCATCGCCGCTTGGCGTTCTTCGTTCGATGCTTTCTCATCGTAGAAGCCTGCGACTACATCCACTTGATTGCGGTCTGTCGGCCATTGCATCACTTCATTCTCGGAATCTTTCACCATCGGGTCATCATTAGACACTACCGGCTGATCATCGGTAACCGTACCTTGTGAATCTTCTACAGTGGCGCTGGTTGGCTTGTTACTAGTTTCTCCAGCTCCCCCATAGAGCCACATTAAGGTTACGATAATTGCTGCCGCGGCCAGAAACGCTGTAGGTGCTGCCCATTTTTTTGCTAGCAGCTTTCTCCAGGCAGACGGTTTAACAGTTTTGCCTCCCACTGAATTTTTGGGAGTTTCTTCATTGAACTTTGATTTATCACTCATAGTTCGATCACCTCACTAGCCATTGTTGCCACAACCTAGCAGTTTATACGTGAGGGATTCACATTTTTTGAGATTGTTAGAGTAAGAAGAATAGTCTGACCTTTTATTCTAGCACGCCGTTCGCCTTCTCAAGCTTCGTACCCGTATAGTAGTGAGCCAGAATTTGCGCCGCGCTCTTCCCGTCCATCGCCATGCCGTTCGCGCCCCATTGGCTCATCCCGACGCCGTGTCCATAGCCGAACGTGGTGATCCGAATTTGGTCGCCTATGATCGTCCATATAAATTGCGAGGATGCTAGTCCCAGCTTCTCTCGTACTTCTCTGCCGCTGAAACTCTCTCTTCCAATGCGTATCGTCTTAATACGGTGACCCGATGTGATATCCATAATACGCATCTGCAACACATCGCTAGACTTCACATCCAGTTTATGGCTGAAATCGTCGAGGTCCATCGTTATTGTTTCTTTATATTTAGGTGATATCGCCTTGTCCCACGGACTGCTCACGCTCTTCAAATAAGGCAGATCCATGTCCCAATAGTCAGAGGCATTCTCTGTATAACCGTTGCTGGTCGAAAAGAACGACGCCTCGATCGGCTTGCCTTTATAGGTGACAATCTGCCCCTTCGTCTCCTCCACCGCTTCATTCAGCTTCTTCAGATTCGCGTCTTTCTCCGCTCCGCTCCAGCGTCCGATCAGCTCGCCAAGTGGGATATACACCTGATTCTGTATGGTATCGTCAACGTCCGCCTTGTCAGACGGTCCGCTTGATTCCCCTGCCAGCAATCTTCTATAAATGTACGTGCGTGCGGCAATCGCCTGCGCTTTAAGCGCTTCTAGTTCAAAATCAATCGGCATCTCGCCAGCCAGCACGCCGCGCACGTAGAGCTCGATCGGCATTTTCTCGATACGCTTGTCCTCTGAGACGTATACGTCGACCCAGAGCTTATCGTAGGCGCTCAGCTTATTGTGCGCTTCGATGCTGCTGCCCGATACTGAGGCTTGTACAGATTTGGAGGGCTCGTCCTTCTTGTTTGACGCGGCCCGCTTGTCCGGCACGTTCTCCTCTTGCTTGGGCGGCGCGGACTCCGTTACCTGTGTCAGGGCAAGCTGCTGCTCTCTTAGCGCGGCTGAACGCAGCTCGTTTACATAGACGACTCCTCGTACTAGCACGACTAGCAAGAGACCCCACATAAAGCCGATCATCCAATTCCTTGTCCGAATTCGCCGGCCGCTTAAGCCTCCTGCCTTCCACTTGTTCTGCTTCATCTCCCGCTCCTTCCTTAAAGACTCTCTTAACTGCTCTTGCTACAGTCTATGAAGTGGAAAAGTAGAATAGTACGGGAAAAATACAACTTAAAAGTAGAGCTAGGTGAGAGAACCGCTGCGCGTGCGGATCATTGTTCCGATCGCTGTTGTCCTCGTATATATATGATTATCTAAAATCCTAAGCGGTTTATATACGAGGACAAAGGCGACCACTACCGTTTCTCCACAACGATTCCGCCCTCTCCGCTCACTCACCTCGCAGCTTTTTAAACTGTATTTTAGAGAGGAGCAGCAGAAAGCTTCATCACCATTAAACTGGTGATGAGGCCTGGTTATAGAGGAGCCCCTTGTCAAACGCGCCTTCAGCTGTAACGGTTGTCACAGCGCTTATTTGCCCTGAAACAGCCCTTCTAAAACTCTAACGGTTGCGGGAGAGTCTATTTGGGTTAAATAATGTGATTTCGATGCGAATATCGCTGAACAGCCGCTGTGCCGAACGTTACAATTCCGAAAGGGCTATTTTGCGCGAAATAGCCGCCGTGACAACCGTTAGCCCCGCTGGTTGTGACAACATTAAAAGGAACAAAACGGCAAAAAGCCCCACCACCGCAAATCCGGTGATGAGGCCCCAAGTATAAGTATAAGGTTAAGCCCATGTAGGCTGTGCTTTCATTCTTGGCACTTCTTTCTCACGCTTCGATACAGCAGGCTCTTGAGCCATTGCTGCTACGATAACCGGCTCCGCTTCTTCAAGCGCCGCTGCGACCCCTTCAAGCACCTTGGAATAGAGCGGTGCAGGTGCAGGTGTGTCATCAACACGGCAGATGTCAGCGCCCAGCGCTGCGAGCTTGCCTGTGATGTCGACATAACCGCGGTCCACGTGGTGAAGTCCTGTAAGCTCAGTCTCGCCGTCCGCCATCAATCCTGCGCACAGAAGCGCTGCGCCTGCGCGGAGATCCGTCGCAGTTACTTTCGCGCCTGTCAGCTGCGTGCTGCCGCTAACGATTGCTGTACGGCCGTCGATCTTGATCTGAGCGCTCATCTTCTGGAATTCCTCTACATGCATGAAGCGGTTCTCGAACACCGTCTCGGTCACGATGCTGGTGCCTTCAGCAACCATAAGAAGCGCCATCATTTGTGACTGCATATCTGTCGGGAATCCTGGGTATGGTAACGTCTTGACGTCAACCGACTTCAGCTTCTTCGGCGCTGTAACGCGAAGGCCGTTGTCCGTCTCCTCGACGACGACACCCATTTCTTCGAGCTTGGAGATAACAGGCGTCAAGTGATCACTAATTGCGCCTTCAATATGAACATCGCCGCCAGTGATAGCTGCCGCGATCATAAATGTACCTGCTTCAACGCGGTCCGGAATAACGGTATGACGCGCGCCTTTCAGCTTCTCGACGCCTTCGATGCGAATGATGCCTGTGCCGGCACCGCGAACCTTCGCACCCATTGCGTTTAAGTAATTGGCCAAGTCGACAATCTCCGGCTCTTTCGCCGCGTTCTCAATTGTCGTTACGCCTTCGGCCAGCGTTGCGGCCATCATGATATTCTGAGTGGCACCGACGCTCGCATAATCCAGATAAACCTTAGCACCTTTCAGCTTGCCGGCTGAACGCGCTTCAATAAATCCTTGACCGAACACAATTTCCGTGCCCAGAGCTTCAAAGCCCTTCAAGTGCTGGTCAATTGGACGGTTTCCGATCGCGCAACCGCCTGGAAGAGAAATTCTGACACAGCCGAGGCGAGCAAGCAAAGGTCCCATCACGAGAAACGATGCGCGCATTTTGCGTACCCATTCATATGGGGCTTCGTACGAAGTCAATTGCTCGGCAGAAATACGCATGATTTCATTGTCATATGTCAGCTTGCCACCGAGTGCAGCAAGCACTTGTTGAATTGTCATAACATCGTCAAGAAAAGGCACATCGTGAATGATACTTTCACCTTCGCTAGCTAGTAACGTGGCAGCGAGAATCGGTAATACGGCGTTCTTAGCTCCGCTTACGCGAACATTTCCGGTTAATCGCTGGCCGCCGCGGACGATTATTTTGCTCATCCTAGGTTTCCCTCCGCGTGCAGTAGATTCTTATTCTTCCTAATCGTGCAATTTCTGGCACTCTGGCCCGCACCCAACCTACATCTTACCACCTGCTTACACGAATCGACAAGCGTTATTTTCTGCCTGTCGAATGCGGTAAATTAGGCTCATTTTTATAGGTTTCGTAAAGGATTCCAGATTTAATACCGTCATATATTATCCATTGTTGACATGTTTCCACCTTGTTATTCGACAAAGCGCTTAGCCAAGACCGGCAATGCCCTTCAGCGAAACCGACCAGCCCCAATAATCGAGCACGAAACGGGCAAAAGCATGGCCAAGAACGATCGCAAGCATAATCTGCAGCAAACGTGCCTGCGCACTGCGCGGACGCTTCAGAATGGCATCCAGCTTCAGCTCCTGAATAGCGAACCAAGCGAGCGCGATGCTGCAGATCTCAACAAAAATGTTGATAATCGCGTACATGCTGGCAGTTGCGGCGAGTTGATCCATCATTGCAAAGACTCCCTATTTATGTTTTGGTGAGATGCATCATGCGGAGCAGTACAGTTGCAAACTCCGCACGGCTTGCCGATCCTTCCGGATTGAAGCTGCCGTCCTCGTAGCCGCCCAGCACTCCCTTCTGCTTCATCGACTGAATGGCTGGCGCTGACCAGCGATCCGCCGCGACGTCACCGAACGGCGCATTAACGGGACGCACGCTGTTCAGACCAAAGGCGCGCAGCAGAATGACGGCCATCTCCTCCCGGTCAATCTCCTGATTCGGGCCAAATAACCCGCCAGGATAGCCGCCTACCCACCCTGCACTTGCAGCGCTGATGATCGGCTCATAAGCCCAGTGTGAGCGCGGTACATCCAAGAACTGAGCAGACCCGCCTGTTTTCGGCTTCTTGGCACGTACGAGCATCGAGATCGCTTCAGCACGCGTAATGCTCCGGTCAGGATAGAAGCGGTAGCTGCCGCTCCCTCCAACAACACCGAGCGAACTTAACGCTTCAATAGAATCAGCTGCCCAAGTCCCCTCAATATCGCGGAAGCCCGCTACAAGCTTATCTGTGCTAACCCGCAGCCCATAGTACTGCCTATCGAAGCTCGCGCTTGCCGTCACTTTAATGTAGAAGACGCCTTCGCCAAGCTTCAGTTCTTTCATTAATGATTGCGCATTCGGAGCCGATTGCAGCTGCATGAGCAGCTTCTGTTTCTTATCGTACACTTCAGCCTTCATCCGAATACCGCTTGGTATGCCGCTTAGCTGCAAGGTCGTGATGCTCGTGCTATCCAGCCGCAGCTGATACCAGTCGATATCGCTTGACGTTCCGACAACGCCCCAATAGTTGGATCCCGGAGAAACGCCTGTTGCTTCATAGGTTTTGTCGTTCGGCTCATTCGGATCCGTCAGCTTGGAGATCACCTGAAGCTTCAGATGGTACTCCGCCGCTGTTGCACTCGCTTGAGACGACATACTGTTGCGGACCCGTATGTAATACTGGCCGGGGGTGACGTTGAAGGAGCGAGTCGTTTCGGTCTCGCCGTCCCCTTTCTCATCCGTTTCTTGCAGCGCATCGCCTTGACGCTGAAAGCCAATCGCGGGGTCAATTCGGGCGGAATCCACCGACATCGTCAGCTTCACCGTGCCCCCGGTATCGAAATGAACGGCGTACCAGTCCAAATCGCCTGTCTGATGAAAATTACCCGTAATCTGCTGTGAGCGCGGCGACAACGTAAACGCCTGGTACTGCTTATCGTTCATCTCATACGCATCCGGCGAGCTCTCGAACGTAGACGTGAGCAAATACGGCAGATGCTTGGTGAGCGTCTTATTGAAGAGGTGGAGTTCAAAATAGTTTCTACCCTTCTTGACGTTCCACTGCACCGTTTGGTTGCCGAGTTTTGCATCTTTTGTGCCTTGCGGCGAGGTATCGCCGTCATGCGTCATTCGAACCGTCGGCATGCTTTCTCCGGCTCCAACGAGCCCCTGAAGCTGGATCGACAGCACGCCGTCATACGGCGCATCAATGCTGTACCAATCCTGATCAGCGCCGCCAGCAAGCTCGGCCGCAATTCTCTTCCCTAGCGGGAAAATGCGCGCCGCCCCCTTGCTGTTGTTCGGCTCGAAGCTATCCGTCGCAAGCTTCGCCGTCACTGCCTTGTCGATCTGAAGCAGACCATAGCCGCTTGCTGGATCAAAGCCCGGTTTGCCGATATCAAGCGCGGACTGGCGCAGCAGCGCCCGAATCTGATACGGCTTGTAATCGGGATGCACTGCCCATACGAGCGCAGCTGCCGCCGCCGCCTGCGGCGCCGCCATCGAGGTACCCTCTTCCTCCTTGTAGCCGCCGCCAATCGCTGTCGTGTAGACATGCCATGGAGCTGCGAGGTCGATTTCTGGACCTGTATTTGAACGCGGCTCCGGATGGCCTTCAGGGTCAGCGCCGGCAACGGCGACGACAGTCGGATAAGCAGCCGGGAATTTGACGTCCGCCTTGCTTCCGAGCGTCATGCCGTCATTGCCGCTTGCGGCGACGAGGAGCGCTCCTTTCGATTCCGCATAAGCCGCGATATCTTTCAAATAGAGCGAGTAGCGGTATAACCCTACCGAGAGCACAACGACACGTGCTCCGTGATCCACTGCATATACAATAGCTTTGCCGAGCCGTTCCTCATCGCCGAAGCCATCTGAATCGAGCGCCTTGATCGGCATAATGCGGGCATGCCATAGGATGCCTGCAATGCCGGCCCCGTTGTTGCCCTCACCGGCGAGCACACCGGCTACCGATGTGCCATGCCCGTTGTCGTCCTCCGGCGGCTTGCCGGGCGAGACAAGATTGGTCCCCGGAATCAAGTTGTCCTTCAGATCCGGGTGATCCAGATCAACACCGGTATCAATGACGGCGATTGTTAATGCCGTCTGATCGTGAACGGTGCTCCATGCCTTCTTCGCCCCGATCTGATCGAGATGATGCTGCAGCGGCAGCTTCGGATCGTTGGATGGAGGCGTAGACGAAGACAACTTCGATAGAGAAGGCAATGACATAGACGATGGCGATGACAAGGGCGATGGCGCAGTCAATGGAGACAACTGCAAAGGCGATGCCGATCCCAACAGCTCCACTTGGCTGAGCGGCTCGACATATTCAATCTCCGGCGTCTGCTGCAGCCGGAGAAGCCACGCGGACGTGTCCGCCCGATTGTCCTCGGGTCGGACGACGTCCACCGCGCCAACCGCCGCCGGCTGCGCAAGGCGGCGGAGCACGCGCGTCCCCGGCAGCGGCTTCGCCAGCGCCGGGTCGCGCCACTTGATGAGCCAGCTTTGCGAAGCAGCAGCAGCTGGCTCATCTCCCGCGGGAGCGGCGCTAGCGGAGGCCGGCCCCTGGCCTCCCGCTAGGGCGCTCCAGAGCAGCAGCGCTGCGAGCGGAGCGTGCAGCGCGATGCGCGCGAAGCTGCGCCGCGGCCGGGCCGGCGAAGCTTCGCGGCCGGCAGCGCGCACAGCAGAATAAGCCTGGGCTGCGTGTACTGGCTCCGGCACAAGGCTTTGGCTCCGCTGTTGCATCGATATGGAACTCGCAATCGTCGGCTGCTTTTTCTTAGTCATCATAGTCTGCCTTTAACCTGGAAAATGATATCTGAAACTTTTTCGCTACCTGCCCCCGTTATCCTTTTGACAAATTGTAGAATAATGAAATAAAAGGTCGATAGTCCTACCTCAAAAACGCAGGTAATCGATATCTATGCGCCAAATTACCTTTATACGTCTAAAGATTAAATGAACTTTGACGCACTCTAGTAGTTCTATATACCTCTAATAGATTCTCGTGAAATCCGCCCCGCGTACCTGCCAGAGAGCATAAAAAAAACCTCCGATCCTACTAGATTGCGTAGAGTCGGAGGCTTAATTCCTATTCTTTTCCATACATGTGGGACTACTGTAATCGGACGAATAGATCACTCACGATAGAGAAGTGATCGTTCACAAAGTCCAGCACTGGGCCAGGCACAATGCCAAGCACGACTGTCGCAACCGCACAGAGCCAGATTACGATGCCCGTCGTAACCGGTACACGCACTTCCGTATCGATCGTAGCACGCATGAACATTTGGCGGATGATGCCGAAGTAGAAGTAGTACGAGATGACGCTGCTTACAACCATAATGGCGATAATCCAGTACAGCTTCGACTCCGCCGCGCCCAGCAGGATGAACAGCTTACCGAAGAAGCCGCCCGTAACTGGCAAGCCAGCCAGTGAAAGTACGAACACGACCACGGCGGCAGCCGTCCACGGCGCTCGATAATAGAGGCCTGCGAAGCCGCCAATCTCATCATGGCCCACCGATTTGTTAATGACCGATAGCACCGCAAGCATACCGATCGTCATGAGCAGATAGGCTGCCAGGTAGAAAATAAACTCGCCCACGTTCGAGGCATGCATCCCTTTGAGCGACAAGCCGACAGGTACGAGCAGGTAGCCCGCGTTCGCCACCCCGGAGAGCGCCATAAGCCGCTTCACGTTCACCTGGCGCAGCGCCATCGTCGAGCCGATCAGCATCGCCGCCGCGGCGATCACGAGCACCGCGAGGAAGACATCGTCGGCAATCGGATAATCCGGTGACGAAGCGAAGAACGCTACATTATAGAGAATTCGGAAAATAATCGCGAATGCCGCGCCTTTGGAGACGACCGCCAAGAATGCGGTAACCGGCGTCGGCGCTCCTTGATACACGTCAGGCGCCCAGTAATGGAACGGCGCTGCGGCGATCTTAATGCCAAGACCCGCCAGGATGAAGAAGAACGAGACATAGAGCAGTGCCGGATATTCCGACGCATGCTGCTGAATGCCTTGCGCAATGGCGCCGAGATTCGTCGCGCCCGTGATGCCGTACAAGTAGGACATCCCGAACAGCAGCAGCGCGGACGAAATGCCGCCAGTGACGACGTACTTGAACGCCGCTTCCGCTGACTGCACCGCGTGCTTGCGAATGCCGACGAGCACATATGTCGTAATGCTCAGCAGCTCAAGACCGATGTAGAGCGTAATCATATCGCCGGAAGAAGCCATGATCATCGCCCCAACGACAGCCGGCAGGAGCAAATAGTAGAACTCGCCTCGATCCGAAATATCGGTCTTGCGTACGGTGCCAAGACTCATCAGGACGATCAGCATCGTAGCCACGAGGAACAATATCTTCAGCAGGCTCGAGAATACGTCGATCCGGTAGCTGTCGCCCATCAGTCGAATGACATGGCTGACGGGCTGACCGTTCGCGTCCGTCTTTCCGACTTTATCGATGACATCCGTTAAGCGCCATATAGCAAAACCAAGCGATATTGCCAGGCCGCCAAGCGTCAGCCAGCCTATCGAGGACCTGGAAGACTGGCGCGGCAGGAACAGATCAAGCACCGCTAATGCAATAGTAAATGCGACAAGTATCCATTCCGGGGCGAGATAGGCTGCATCACTCCAGGTGAGCGACTGCAGCTGTTGTTGTACAGCTTCCATCGTCTACCTCCCCGCCTTCTCTGAAAGTTGCTGGAGCAGCGTGTCAAAGCCATGCTTCATCGGCTCCGTTAATACAGCCGGGTAAACCCCGATCAATACGATAAAAGCAAGCAGCGTAATCATCGGCACCGCTTCGATGAGTCTCGCGTCGCGAACCGCGGCAAGTTTCTCCGGCATCGCGCCGAATGTGATGCCCAGGATGCTGCGCAGCACATAGACCGCGGTCAAGATGACGCCGAGTACGGCAACGCATGTTACAGCCTGCTGCGAATCGAACAAGCCAAGCAGCGAGAGGAACTCGCCAATAAAACCGGACAGACCTGGAAGTCCGAGCGAAGCCATACCCGCTGTCAGCAGGATACCGCTGATGAACGGCATGCTTCTCGCAAGACCGCCGAGATCCTTCAGCTCCGTGGAGCCGGTCCGTTCGTAGATGCTGCCGACGATAAGGAACAGCAGCGCGGAGATCAGACCGTGCGAGATCAGCTGAATGATGGCGCCGTGCAAGCCGATTTCATTGAGCGATGCGATACCGAGCAGCACGATGCCCATATGGCTGATCGACGAGTACGCCAGCACGAGCTTGAATTCCTTCTGCACGACGGCGAGCACCGCGCCATACAGAATGTTGACGACGCCTAGTATCGCAATCGCCACTTTCCAATCCTCGGCGACGGCCGGGAACATGAATACGCCGAAGCGGAGCAAGCCGTATGCCCCCATCTTGAGGAGCACGCCGGAGTGAATCATAACGACGGAAGGCGGCGCTTCGGTATGAACCCGGAGCATCCACGTATGGAACGGGAAGATCGGCAGCTTGATGCCGAAGGCAATCAAGAGCAGCAGGAAGATGACCCACCGCATCCGCTCCGACAAGTAGAACGGATTCTCCTGTCCTTGCGTCTGTTCCGTGGACATATTCACATAGGAATCTGCTTTCGTCAGGTTTGTAGTAATGACCTCGTAGCTTCCGCAATAAGACAAGTTCGTTTGCTGCTTCTCCGGCACTTGCTCCGCGCGGAAGCCGGCTGTCGCGACGAGAATGACGAAAGCGATCAGCATAATTGCCGAGCCGATTCCGTTGTAGAGCAAGAACTTGTTCGCCGCCCGCTCCCGGTTCATGTACCCCCAAATTCCGATCAGGAAGAACATCGGGATGAGCGTCATTTCGAAGAAGACGAAGAACAGGAACACATCCCTGGCCAGAAATACGCCGAGCATGCCAATCTCCAGCAGCAGGAACCAAATATAGAACGACTTCCAGCGTTTCTTCACATGGACCGAAGCGAGCGCTGCCATCACGCCTACGACTGCGGTAAGCAGCAGGAGCGGCATCGACAGGCCGTCAACTCCCATATGGTACTGAAGCTCGAATTGGTAAGAGCCGACTTCACCGACGGCTTCCTTGTTCAGCGAGACATCGAGCCAGGTCGCTGTCTCCTCGTATGCCTTGCCGCCCTTCGTGCTGTCATAGTCGGCATACAGCCACAGCGACAGCAAGAGCGGAAGAATCGTCGCGATAATCGCAGTCGCCTTCAACCAGCGGCTCCGGTGCTTCGGCAAGAAGAGAAGGACTAGAATGCCAAGCAGAGGCGAGAACGTAATGAGCGATAGGATCGGAAGATCAGCCAGCATTACCAAAACCTCCTTCCGACAAGTGCAACGAGAAGAACGATAAGTCCGAGCACCGTCACAACGCCATACGTTTGAATTTGGCCGTTCTGCACGCGGGTTCCGCCGCGGCCGAACCATACGGCTGTCCCGCTGACCAGCTGAACGAGGCCATCCACAATATACTCGTCAATCGCATTCAGCAGGTAGCCAAGTCCGCGAAGCGGACGTACTAACAATGCTTCATAGATCTCATCCATGTAATACTTGCGTTCGAGCAGTCGGACAAGCCAAGGCGCCCGGGAAGAAATCGCATCGCGGGCAATCGTTCCTTTGACGAAGACGAGCCAGCCGAGATACAGTCCGAGCAAGCCGACCGCTGCCGAGATCACCATCACGATACCAGCGCCGCCATGTTCTTTCTCCGCGCCATCGGTCAGCCAAGTGCCGAGCGTATTGTTCCATGGCGTCTGGATGAAGCCGGAGGCGGCAGCCAGCACAGCCAGAATGATGAGCGGAATCGTCATCGAGGCTGGCGACTCATGCGCATGCTGCTCGCCTTTCGGCTTGCCCATGAACACGAGGAAGAACAGCCGCGACATATAGAATGCGGTGAAGAATGCAGCAGCTACGCCGACTGCGAACAACACCGGCTTCTCATGCAGCGCAGTGTTTAGAATCATATCCTTGGACCAGAAGCCCGAGAACGGCGGAATGCCCGACAATGCGAGCGTGCCGATACCGAACGTCCAAGTCGTAATTTTCATCTTGGCGCTCAAGCCGCCCATTTCTTGAATGTTCTGCGTATGTACCGCGTGAATGACACTGCCCGCTCCGAGGAAGAGCAATGCCTTGAAGAATGCGTGGGTGAACAGGTGGAAGATACCGCCTGTCATCGAGCCAAGTCCCAGCGCCATCATCATATAGCCGAGCTGGCTGACCGTCGAGTAAGCGAGAATCCGTTTAATATCGTTCTGCGCCACCCCGATCGTAGCAGCGAAGATCGCCGTGAAGCCGCCGATATAAGCGACGACATCCATCGCCGTCTGCGAAGCTTGAAAAATATCAAATGTCCGCGCCACGAGATAGACGCCCGCCGCAACCATCGTTGCCGCGTGAATGAGCGCACTAATCGGCGTCGGACCTTCCATCGCATCCGGAAGCCACACATGAAGCGGAAACTGACCGGATTTGCCGACTGCTCCGACGAAGATCAGAATTGCAATCCACGTCGTCACGCTTGCCGCGATGATGCCTGTCTGCCCATCGAACACATTGCCGATATGGACAAAATCAAGCGCATGATCCGGCATGTACCAGTACAGCAGTAGAATACCGAGCAGCAGCCCTGCATCCCCGATCCGCGTGACGATGAACGCCTTCTTCGCCGCAGCTTTTGCCTCAGGCTTGCTGAACCAGAAACCGACGAGCAAGAACGAGCAGACACCGACAAGCTCCCAGAAAATATACAGTGTCAGCATGTTGTCTGCTAGAACGAGACCGAGCATCGAGAAGGAGAACAGCGCGACGTAGCTATAGAAGACGGATATCCGTTCGTCGCCTTTCATATAACCGGCCGAGTATACATTGACCAGGAAGCTGACCAGCGTGACGACAACAAGCATAAGTGCGGTCAAATTCGTCACTTCATAGCCTGCATTCATAGTCAGTCCGTCAAAGTCCAGCCACTTGAATGAATATTGATAGTATTTGGTTCCATCCGACATATGCTCGATCAGGACGAGAATCGATAGCACCAGCCCCGCGAAGGAGCTTATGGAGCCGAGCAGAACGCCGAGCGTCCGCTGACCGCGTCCGAAAGCGAGCAGCAATAGAAACGCAACGAACGGAAATAGCGGGATGAGCCAGGCAACTTGTGAGAAACTTGTATCCATATTCGTTACCTCCTCATCTCGTCGTACTCATCCACGTTGACCGTACCGCGTGCACGGAACAGCGCAATCAGAACAGCAATACCGACAGCCGCCTCTGCAGCTGCAACGGCGATGCTGAACAGCGTGAACATCTGTCCTGTCAGCGATGGGACAACGCCATACTTGGAGAACGCAACCAGATTGAGATTGACTGCATTGAGCATCAGCTCAATCGATAATAGAATGATGACGGCATTTCGTTTCACGAGCGCACCGTACAAGCCGATGCAGAACAAAATGGCAGCCATCGTTAAATACGAGGATAACATGCTAGTCCGCCTCCTTCTTCGCAAGCACGATCGCCCCGATAAATGCAACCGTCAGCAGCACCGAAACAAGCTCGAAAGGCACGACATAGTTCGTGAACAGCAGCTTGCCGATTTCCATCGTATTATCGGTCGCCTGGCTGAGCGGCTGTTCCGGCTCGGGAAACTCCGACTGGCGGATGGCGTAGAACAGAATGCCGAACAGCGCCAGCGCGCCGATCGCCGTAAGCGTCTCATGCAACGGGCGCGAACGATCCGCCTCCGCATCCTGATGCTTCGTCATCATAATGCCGAAGATCATCAGAATCGATACCGCGCCGGCGTAGATAAGCACTTGAACGAAGGCGAGAAACTCCGCCTGCAGCAGCACGAACATGCCTGCGATGCCGATGAATACGGCCGCCAGCGAGACGACCATATGAACGACCTTGGTGAAGCTGACCATCAGCACCGCGCCGCTTATAATTAGCACGGAGAAGATAAAGAAGGCAACGAATTCGCCTGTAAAATTGACGTTGAACATCGTCTACTTCGCTCCTCCCTTGGCAGCAGCAGGAGCTCCAATATTGTTATTGTCCTGACGGACGTTGCTGTTGTTGTCATCCAGCCACTTCAAGTCCTTGAACAGCTCATCACGGCTGTAGGACGCCAGCTCGAAATTGCCCGTCATGACGATCGCTTCCGTCGGACATACCTCCGTGCAGAGATCGCATAGAATGCAAATTTCAAAGTTGATGTCATACGTGTCGATGACCTTCCCCTTCTTCTCCGGATCCGGATTCGCCTTGCCTGTGAGCGTGATGCACTCGGTCGGACAAATACGGGCGCACTGATTGCACACGATGCATTTGTCCGGCTCAAAATGCTGGATGCCGCGGTAACGGTCCGGCATTGTGATCGGCACATCGGGATAGGAAGTGGTAACTTTTTTGTCGGTCAAAGATTTTAAAGTGACACCAAGCCCTTTTAAGAGACCTTTCATTCCCTCATCCCTCCTGTCTTCATAGCGTTATTTCACGAACAGCTCCAAGTAGACCGCTGTAAGAAACACATTCAAGATCGCCACCGGGAGCAGCACCTTCCAGCCAAGCCCCATCAGCTGATCGATTCGGATACGCGGCAGCGTGGCCCGGATCCAGAACAGGAAGAACACAATGAAGGAGAACTTCAGCAGGAACCAGATAATGCCCGGTACCCAATCCAGGAACGGGAACGGCGCATGCCAGCCGCCCAGGAACAGCACTGTCGTAAGCGCCGCGATCGCGTACACGTACACATACTCCGTCAGCATGAAGAACGCGAAGCGGAAGCCGCTGTACTCCACGTGGTAACCGGCAACAAGCTCCGATTCCGCCTCCGGCAAGTCGAACGGCGTCCGGTTCAGCTCCGATACGGCCGCGATGACGAACACGACGAACCCGATAATTTGCGGAAGGAAGTTCCATTGCCAGAACCAATCGCCTTGCTGATCCGCGATCGTCCGCAGGTTAAGCGAGCCGGACATCATAATGACGCCGACAACGGAAATGACGAGCGGCACTTCGTAGCTGATCATCTGCGCAGCGGAACGCATGCCGCCGAGCAGGGCGTATTTGTTGTTGGACGACCAGCCGCCGAGCACGATCGCAATCGTCGAAATGCCCGAGAGCGCGACATAGTACAGAAGCCCAACGTTGATATCGGCAAAATAAAGCTTTTGCGTATAAGGAATAACCGCGAGCACCGCGAACGCAGGCACATAGGCAAGCGCCGGCGCGAGGATGAACAGCGCGCGGTCCGCCTTGCGCGGAATCGTATCTTCCTTCATGAGCAGCTTGGCAATATCGGCGACGGACTGCAATAACCCCCAAGGACCAACCCGGTTCGGACCGATCCGGAATTGCATCCAGCCGATGACTTTGCGTTCGAAGAAAATCGCATACGTAACGAAGCCTAATACGATCGCGAGCAGAATGACGCCCCACAGGAAGAACAGCAGCGCATTGCCCCAAGTCAGCGTTTCATCGAGCCAGGACCCCATTAGCAGTCAACCTCCCCGACGACAATATCGATGCCGCCCAAAATGGTAATGAGGTTCGTCATCGTTTCCCCAACGAGCAGCTTCGGCAGAATTTGCAGGTTGACGAACGACGGACGGCGGAATTTCAGCCGGTACGGCTCCGCTTTGCCCTTCGAGACGATATGGACGCCGATCTCGCCGCGCGGCGATTCGATCCCTACGTAGAGCTCGCCTGCCGGCGGACGAATAACGCGGGGCACTTTGCCCATCACATCGCCGGATGAAGGGAACTGTTCGACAGCCTGCTTCAGGATGCGAAGCGACTGGCGGATCTCTTCGAGCCGGATCAAGTAACGGTCATAGCAGTCGCCGTTCTTGCCAAGCGGCACATCGAATTCGAAGCGATTATAGATACTGTATGGCTTCGCTTTGCGGAGATCCCAGTCCACGCCTGTGGAGCGAAGATTCGCGCCGGATAAGCCATAGTCGATCGCAGTTTGCGCATCGTACGCGCCGACGCCTCTGATCCGCGCAAGGAAAATTTCGTTGCCGCTGACGAGCCTGTGATACTCATCGAGCTTGCTTTCCATATACGGAATAAACTCGCGCACTTTATCGATCCAGCCGACAGGCGCATCCCACTTCACGCCGCCAACCCGCATGTAGTTGTAGGTGAGGCGGGCGCCGCACAGCTCGTTGAACAGGTTGATAATGATTTCCCGGTCGCGGAATGCGAACAAGAACGGGCTCATCGCGCCAATATCGAGCAGGTACGTGCCCCACCAAACCAAGTGGCTGGCAATACGCTGCAGCTCCATGACGATCAGCCGCATGAACTCCGCACGCTCCGGCACTTCTAGCCCCATCATCTTCTCAACGCCGTGACAGAGCACATAGTTCGTCGTCATTGCCGACACATAATCCATCCGGTCGGTATAAGGAATAATTTGCGTATAGTTCAAATCTTCCGCAAGCTTCTCTGTTCCCCGGTGCAAATAGCCCATAACCGGAGTCGCTTCCGTTATCACTTCACCGTCGAGCTTGACGATGATGCGAAAAACGCCATGCGTGCTGGGATGCTGCGGGCCGACGTTAAGCAGCAGTTCTTCTGTACGAATCACGGCTCATCACACCTCCGGGTCTAGCGGTACGTAATCTTTGCGCAGCGGATGTCCTACCCAGTCATCCGGCATCATAATGCGCCGCAAATCGGGATGGCCCGGAAAATCGATGCCGAGCAAATCGTAGATTTCGCGCTCGTTCCAGTTCGCCGTTTCCCAGACCGGTACAACAGATGGAATTCCCGGCTGTTCCCGGTTCGTCTTCACTTTCACGGCAAGCTCATTCTTCGAATTCAGCGATACGAGATGATAGACAACTTCCAGATGCGTCTCATAATCGACGCCCGATACATTGCGCAGGTACGTGTAGTCCTGCCCTGTACGCGTCTTCAAGAGACGGCAAGCCTCAACCAAACGGTCCGCGCGAATAACCAGCGTCGGCATGTGGTCGTTCAATTCGTTTATGTAAGCTTCCTCGATAGCGTCCTCAGCAACGGATGCACGAATGAGCGCTGCAGCCTCATCGAGCTGCGGCTGCTTCGGCGATGGCGGCTTCGGCTCTGCCGGCGCAGCCTCTCCGCCTTCGGCCGCTGCCTTCGCAGCTGCTCGTGCAGCGCGCGCTTCCGCCGCAGCGGCGATCTTCGCCGCCTTCTCGGGATCTACCTCGCCGCCTGCTCCGGCTGGCGCAGCAGCTGCCGGCGCTTCGCCGCCCGCCTCGGCCGCGGCTTTCGCGGCTGCTCTTGCGGCGCGCGCTTCCGCCGCCGCCTTCAGCTTCGCTTCGCGCTCCGGATCGACCGCGGGCGCTGCCGGCGCACTCGGCGCTGACTCTGCCGCGGGCTTGGGCGTTGCCTCCGCCGCTGCTGGCGTTGCCTCTGCTGGCGCCGCCTCCGCGGGAGCTGCTTCCTCGCTCTTCGGCTCAGCGGACTGCTCGAGCTCCTTCTCTTTCTCGTCGCTCATCGGTTCGTCACCCGCTTCCCGGTCTTCGCCTCGTAGCGGATTTTCTCCTGAAGCTTGTTAATGCCATAGATAAGTGCAGCCGGGTTCGGCGGGCAGCCAGGAATATATACATCGACGGGCACGATCTGATCGACGCCCTTCATCACTGCGTAAGAACGAACATAAGGCCCGCCGGCTGTAGCGCAGGAGCCCATTGCGATCACCCATTTGGGCTCAGGCATTTGGTCATAAAGACGACGAAGCAGCGGTCCCATCTTCTTCGTGACAGTACCGGCTACAATCATAACGTCCGATTGGCGCGGCGATGTACGGAACATAACGCCGAACCGGTCCAGGTCATAGTGGGATGCACCTGTCCCCATCATCTCAATTGCACAGCAAGCAAGTCCGAACGTCAGCGGCCACAGCGAGTTGCTGCGCGCCCACGCCTTCAATTGCTCCAGCGTACCCATAAATACATTGCGCTCCAGCTCTTGTCTCTCTTCGGGGGTAATCGACTCTAAATTGAATTCCATTTGAGCACCTTCTTCTTCCAGGCGTAGAGTAATCCAATTAACAATAATCCCGTAAAAATCGCCATCTCGACAAGCACAAATAAGCCGAGCTGCTTATACGCAACGGCCCACGGATATAAGAAGACAGTCTCGACATCGAAAATAACGAACATGAGCGCAAACAAGTAATAGCGCACATTGAAGCGGACTTGCCCCTCCCCCACTGGTTCGTTCCCGCTCTCGTAGGTCGTCTTCTTCTCTTCATTCGGTTTGTTCGGGCGCAATAGCCGCCCAACGGCCAATGCGACCACAGGAAGCAGAATACCGAGAAGAATGAAGATGGCCACAATAACGTAATTGTTGATGTACTTCTCCACTATTTTCGCCTCCATTGTAATGGATCTGCAGGGCGGGATCGGTGCTGCTTGGCTTGGTCAAATTTCCCTCACAATTATAACAAAACCTGCCACTTGCGTCTATGACGGAGTTGAATGCGCTTCCTTTCGACAAATTGTGGAAGCGGCCATAAAGTCAGCTTTCACTAGGATAAGCTGCCGTTGGTAAAAATATGCAACCTTTTACATAAAAAAGCTCCCGCTCCTCCGGACGGCCGGCCTTTCTCGATTACTTCCCTTTGATTCGTCACCCTTTCCGTCAGTTGCGTGTATATTTTACCTCGCGAGAATCGGATTTTCCGACTCTCAACCGCGTATCGGCCTCGTTTTCCACTGAGAGTCGGATTTCCCGACTCTCAGCAAACAGCGGACGGTTGTGTCGGAATCCGGCTAGTCGCCAGTTACCTTAAAACAAAAAAATGCCGGACTCCCAAAGGGTCCGGCTTCCTTCCTACTATACCGCGGTCGAGTTCTCCTCCCGCTCTTCGGGCAGCGACGATGCAACCATACCATCATCGCCTGCAACTGCCGAATCTGCCGCAATCGCAGCCTCCTCGCGTGCTTTGGCCTCTGCAAGAAGCGCGACTTTCCGCTGTCTCGCGAGCATCACGAATACCATTACGTAATACAACCAATACAGTGCGAACTCTTCTAACGAAGGGTCCTGCGTGTAGCCTAGGAACGCTTTGAAGAAAATGCCGATCTGCCCGTTCAATATCGGATGATGCCCCGTATCGCGAATGTAGTTCGTTTCGTCGATTGGATGCTCAGGCATGAGCCAGGTCAGATCATACATCGCGCCGTTCTCGCCGCCAGGTGTCTTATACAGGCTGCCGATAACGCCCAAATCCTGCATGACGCCGATGGCCTGAACGAACAAGCCGGCCGCAATCATAATGAGGAATACGCTCGTCACCCTGAAGAACGTACCGATCTTAATTTTCTTGCTGCCTTTGAACACAGCCACGCCGAGCAGTCCCGCTGCGACAAGCCCGACCAAGGCGCCCCAGCTCTGAAGCGCTTTCGAGATATCGCCGGAGGAGATCGCCGCAAAGAAGAAGACCGTCTCCACCCCTTCGCGAAGAGTCACGAGGAAGGAGTGCACAATCATATTGATTGCGCCGCCGGCACTAAGAATGAGCGCCACTTTATTTTGCAGCTTACCTCGCATCTCTTGATTCTGCTTGCCCATAAACAAGATCATATGCGTTAACAAGCCTGATGACACAAGCAAGATGCCAATACGCAAATATTCTCGGCTGCCCATTGTCGCGTAACCGTCGAGCACGATTTGGAATACGAGCGCAACGCCAAGGCTGGCGAGGATCGCCATAAACACCCCGACCCACACCCACTTGTTCCATTTGCTCTGCCCGATGCGGTTCAAGTACGTAATGATAATACCGACAATAAGAATCGCTTCGAACGCCTCGCGGAATGTAATGAGAAATGCCTGCAAATTCATGGAACGCTCACTCCTTAATCCTTCCTAAATACGCGTACCCGTCCTGCGAGGAGGACGGGCAAGCAGTGCGCGGCAAGAGACACGCGCCTATTTAATGACGATGACTTGACCTTTGTCGAAGTAGATGTGGTTCTCGGACAGCTCCGCAATAGCGCGAAGCGGCAGGTAGGTAAAGCCACCCTTCACAACGACCGGTTGATCCAGCTTGTAATCAGCGATTGCCTCGCCGTTCTTCGTAACAACGTCGCTGCCAATTTTAAGCGCAAGCGTTACGCCGTCTTTTGTCACTTTGGCTGTCTTTGTTGCGTTATCGTAAGCTACTGCAAAGCCGAGCAGTTCCAAGTAACGAGTTGGAACGAGCGTGCGGTTCGTGGACTTCTCAGCGTAGGAAGCTGTTACATTTTGCGCCTTGCCGTTCACAACCACTTGCTTGTCGCCGATTTTGAACGCAATACCGTCGATTTGTACAGCATAGGAAGCCATTTGATAACCGATTGCACGAACTTTGTCCGCGTCGCCTGCAGCTGATGCAGCAAGGATGTCGTCGTTCAGTTGCTTCGCTTCAGCGTATACGCCTGGTGCGAAGAACGGCTCCAGCGCTGCGAAGAAGCCGTACAGCTCGCCGCCTGTGCCAGCTGCGCCAGCTGCGTCTTTCTTCTCAAGCTTCTCTAGAATTTCAATCGTGTACGCACTTACTTTGGCCACATTACAACGGATGATTGCTTTGCGGATGGCCTCTGCATGGACTTGCTTCGGATCACCGGAGCCGAAAGCTTTGTAAACAACATCTGCATCAACAGCGTCTCCGCCATGCAGGTAACCATAAACGCTCATGAAGTAGAAGTAGCCTTCGATTACAGCAGCAGGCTGCTCGTCAGTAGATAGGCTCTTCATGCGGTCTGCTTGCGCAAGTGTTGCGAGATTGAAGATCTTGATCAATGTCTTGTCTAGCAGCTGACGGTGAACATTAAGCTTCGTCACGTCTTTGCTGTCGATATCGGATTTGAAAGCAGGGAGTACGGTTTGGTTCAACAACTCGGAAGTCGTTGTACCGTATGTGCTGTCAACCATCTTCGCAGTAGCATCCAGTACATCCGTATACACTTGCGTTGCCTTCGTAATGAAAGCTTGTGCGCCGGCTTGGTCGCCAGCTGCTAATGCGCCCTTCGCTCCCGTGTTCGTCAGGTTCTTGATCAGGAAGTAGAAGTACCACTGCAGCCCTTTATCAACAGCTTGCTCTGCTTGCGCATATGTAAGCTTGCCGGCAACTGCATTATCCAGTACGAAACGGATGTTTTCATTCACAACAGGGTCGCCGGCTTTGATGCTGCCGTCCACGCCGAGAACATTTTTCTCAAAATCGGAAACGTACTGCGCCTTAATGTCAGCAATCGCTTTCTTCTGTTCAAACATGCCCAGGATATTCTTGTAAGCAGCCAGCTGTGGAGCAACGTCTGTGTTAACTGGCGCTTTCTGTGGTGAATCGTCCGCAAACGCGGTTGCTGCAAAAGCAAATACGGCTGCTGCAAGCATCGTAACGGTGAGCAAGACGGACAATGATTTCTTCATTCGGTTCATCGATTCAACTCTCCTAATAATAAATTGGGATTAGTGCTGCGATTCCAAAAAAGAACGGCTGACGCCGACTCTTGGCAGGGAGAAAAATAAACTTAGAAAAAGCCTTTGCGGCGAGCCCACCATACAGCGCCCGCGCCGATAATAACTACGCCTCCAATGACGCCCATTGTTACAGCCGGGTTCGTCTTGCTCTCGTGAGCCATTGGCGCATGCGCCTTCGTCCCGTCGATGACTTCCGGCTCAGCCGCTGCCGCTGCGTCAGATACTGCTGTATCATCTGCTGCCGCGGAGTCGTTGCTCGTTGTGCCCGAATTATCGGTCGATGCGGCATCATTCGTCGCCGATGCGTTATCAGCTGCTTGTGTGTCATCGGTCGCTTGGCCGGCATCGTTTGTTGCAGCTTGCTCATCGGCATTCGCCGTTTGATCAGGCGCCGCTGCGTCACCCGTGGTCGCTTCCGAAGATGTGTCCTCTGCAGCAGATGTATCCGTCGCGGTTGTAGTCGTTGTTGAATCGGACTTGCTATCGTTAGCTGCTGGAGCATCAGGAGCTTTATCGCCAGATGTTGTCGTGCCCTTATCAGGCTTCGTCGTTGTAGTTGAGCCAGCCGCGCTGCCTGTGGTGGTTGATGGCTTCGATGTAGTGCCTGCTTTCGTGCCGCTCGTACCGCCGCTTGTCGATGTGCTTCCGTCCGGCTTCGTGGTCGTGCCGGTACCTGCAGCTGGCTTAGACGGCTCCGCCTTGTACGGTGTATACGGGAACAGCGGCCTTAACGCACTGTAAATCCGGTTAACCGCACCTTTCAATGCCGCTTCGTCCGGGTCCTTCTTGCCGACGCCGAACAATCCCGGGTTGCCGATTGCATCTAGCGCCACGTCAAAATCCTTCGCCAAACCGTCCAGCTTGGACGAGGACAGCTTCGACTCCGCGTAAGGTGACAGTGTCTCGAAAGTCGCCCGCGCCTTCGCAAGCAGCAGCTTCGCCGACGTGTAGTCCGTGTAATTGTGGAGCGCATTCTCAAAGCGTCGATCCAAGTTCATGACGAGCAGCGCCTTGTAGTTGGCAATCGTCTCGGCCGTCTTATGCGCCTTCAGATCCGCATCCAACGTTGCCGCAACCGCTTCGCCAAAGTGCGAGGCGATTTCGTCACGTCGTTCCTTATGTGCTGCCGTTGCCGTATCCCAATCGGCCGGGGATTTGCCTAGCGACGAAACGACCACCTTGAACGTTTCCGCTACATCCTCGGTATTGGCATCGCCATACGAGTACGCCCAAGCGCTCGCAGGCGCCAGGACCAGAAAAATCGCGACAACCAGCGTTGCGATTCTCATTGACCTTATGCGCATGATTGCAATTCACCTTCCATAAGTCATAATCGCTGTACAGTGCCTCCCAGTTATTCTCAAAGGTCACGATAGTAATGATAATCATTTTCAATTAGAGTGTCAATAGACGGAAGTGTACAAAAGTTTTTGTGAGGTGTAAGCGGCGGGGGCGAGTTGCTTCTTGGTGAAGCTGAGAGATCCAATATGGCACTCTCAGCTCCGAAAACGTGCTAATTCGGACGTGAGAGATCCAAATGGGGTCTCTCACGAAGCGGTCCGCAGGAATTCGCAGCTGTTTCCCGCTGAGAGATCCCAAATGGCACTCTCAGCCCCGAAAACGTGCTAATTCGGACGTGAGAGATCCAAATAGGGTCTCTCGCGAAGCGGTTCGCGGGAATTCGCAGCTGTTTCTCGCTGAGAGAACACATACGTTCTCTCAGTGTCAGAATCGCACCAAACTGACCCGCGAGAGCACATATACGTTCTCTCGGGAGGCCAAAGCGAGTGTTCACACCGGTTTTCGGCGCTGATAGCACATATATTACCCGATCCACTTGTACAACGTAATCGCGTTGTATACTGGCTCGAACAGCGGATCGCTGCGATAGACCGCAAGCGGCTCCACCTTGTCCCGCAGCGGGCCGACCTGCGCTTCGAAGCCCTGCAGCACATGATCCGTTAGCAAGATCTCTGCGCCTTGGTCCGCCTGCACGTCTGCGAGAAAATACGAGTACGTCTCGATCCGTCGGTTCGTAACTGGGCAGTGCAAGTATTGGAGGACGCGCATTTCCTCCCACGTATACACGACGAACCGGCGGTCCGTATGGCTCGCCGCAAGCTGGCGCAGCCCCTGATCCAGCTGGTAGACGGCAGGGGTTTCTACCGCCTGCCGCTCTACCAGCGCGCTGCCGGCGGCAGCTTGCAGCGCAATGACGCAAGCGGCGCACAATGCAGCCGCCGCTTGCACCGCGCGGCGAATGCGTGCGCCGCGCTCCGGCTGCGAAGCAGCCGCAGTCGGCGCAGCCGCGCAGCACATCGCAAGCAGCAGCCACATCACGCCGATGAGCGGCGTGATGTGGCGGGGCTTGTCGATGTTCTGCGCCAGCAGCGCCCAGGCGCCGTAGGCGCTCGCGAGCGCAGCGAGCGCCCCCGGCAGCGCCGGGCGGCATAGCCATGCCGCCGCCCGGGGTGCCAAAGGCGCGCGCGTGCGCGCGCCGACGCGGGGCGGGCGTGCCGCCCCCGCGGAGAGCACGGCGGCGAACAGCAGGGCCGCCGCCGCTGCAAGCAGTGCCGTGGACCGGACGAACATGCCGGTCCACAGCACGTTATCGCCCGCGAAGCGCAGCACTCGCGCGGCGAAGCTGACATGGGCGGCGGACGCTACGCCGCCGCCCCAGTCACTGAAATGGCCCTCGGTGAACGCGAGGGCCAGCTGAATAAACCCGCTTAGCCCGCCTTCGCTCAGGGCTAAGCCAGCCACCCACAGCAGCTCGAAGCTTGCCGCGAGCAGCACATACAAACCTAATCGCGGCAGAACCCGCTTCCCCTGCCGATGCCAATCCACTGCGTGCAGCGCCAACAGCCATAGCAGGCCGACGCCGAAGGCGACAAAAGACAGCCTGATCCCCATCATCAGGCTGAAGCTGAACATCGCCGCTGCCGAGCGGCCCCAAGTGCGCCGTTCCATCGCCCGCCACCAGCTCCACAGAAACCACCACATCATGGCGATGCCTGCCGCCTCCGACATCGGCCGCACCGCCTGCAGCCACAGATACGGCGCTGTCAGCACGAGCAGCACCGCAAGCACCGACCAGAGCGGCGACAGAACCCGCCGCGCCAGCAGCCAGAGCGGAATGACAGACAACGCGAGCAAGCCGATATTCAGCGTGTCGTAAGCGAGCACCGGATCGTGCACGAACCGCCGCACGGCCATCGCGCCCATCACGAAGTAGGGGTACCCAGGGAAGTGCGGCTGCATCGCGAGCAGATCGAACCGATCCAGCGCCAGCACAAAATCAACCTCGTCCCAGCTCCCCGCATACGGACTCCGGTGCATCAGGCTGAACAGCACCCAGAGCAGTACCCCAACAACAATAGAAGCCGGTGCGGCGACCGACTTCAATACATTCCTATAGCCGCCACGCTCACCACGCAGTTGATCCCCTTCTCGCCGCCGCACCTCTCCACCTCTTTCACTACTTTTCCATATACAGTCCCTTGCCCTATTCTCCTAGCCAACTACTTCTCCATACTCACCTTACGCAGAGCAACCGCTCGCGCCTTCTTCAGCTCCGCCACTCGCTTCCTACTCACAGGTCGGCGCATTTCCTTCCACACGGCCGGCAGCACGTTCGTCATGTACTTATTGAACTTGATAAACGACTCCCCCTGCTGGCGCACCTGATACGTGATCGGCACCTCTTCCATCCGAAACCCTTTACGGACCAGATTCAACGTCAGCACCTGTGCGTAATTGTAATCGTGAATAATCTCCGCATGTTCCATCGCGAGCCTCGAGAAACCGCGCATCCCCGACTGACCGTCCCAAATCATCCGGCGCAGCAGCAGTGCTTGCAGCAGCGTAAAGCAATAATTGCCGAGACGGCGGTGCAGCCTCATCCCGCGGATGGACCCCTTGAACCGCGAACCCATCGTATAGTCGGAACGCCCTTCCCAGATCGGAGCGACGACGTTCGGAATCTCCTCGGCCGGATATTCGTTGTCCGCATCAATCATAAGCCCGATATCAGCGCCAAGGCGCACGCATGACGCGAGCCCTTCCCGCACCGCTGCTCCCAGTCCCCGATTACGCGCAAAAGAAACAATATGCTCCGCACCTGCGGCCTTCGCTTCCTCCACCGTACCGTCGGTAGACCCGTCGTCAATGACGAGCACCTCTACCTGCCAATCCGGATGCGGCTCGCGCGGAATCCGAGAGATCACTTTGGCAATATTGCCTTCTTCATTATGCGCCGGCAGAAATACGACCAGCTTCTTCTTGTGCATGAGGTTCCGCTTCTTTCTTTGATTTAATGGATGGTCTCGGTTCAAAAGCATCTATTAACACCGGGCCGCGACTATGGCTCGGCAGCGGCGCATCCAGCAAGTAGCTGAGTGTCGGCGCCATGGAAACAAGCGACTGCTTGGCATCGATTTTGACCCCTTGCCGCACATTCGGACCATGCATGAAGAACGGCACGTACCGCTCGCCTTCGTCCAAATGCCCATGCCCGCCGATACCGTCGGCCTGTCCATGATCGGCACACACGATGAATGTCGCATCCTCCGCATGACCGTTCACCGTAAGCCAAGCCGTAAACTCGGCGATGAGCGCATCGGCCTCCTCGATCTTTTGCCGGTACTCGTCGTACAGCGCTCCCATGCTATGCCCCGTCTGGTCCGTTGCGATGAACTGCACGATCAGAAGATCCGGATTCTGCTCCGCCATAATGAGCTTCGCGCGCTCCATAATGTTGCGGTCGGCTTTATCATTATGCATAACCGCCGTCACGCTCTCCACATCATCACCCATCGAATCGATCAGATGCGCGATGCCGAGCAATCGCCCGACTTTGCCAACCTTGCGCAGGCTATCGAAGATCGACTCGACCTTAATGCCGAGCTTCCACACCATGTTGGACGTAATCCCATGCTCGCGCGGATACGTGCCCGTAAACATCGACGAGAAACAAACAACAGTCCTCGCCGGGTATAATGTCTCCATCTGCGTATATTCCGTACCTTCGGCCCGCCATCTTTTTAGAAAAGGCGCATTTGCTTCCTCGAACCGGTCCTTCCGCATGCCATCAATGACGAGCACGAACACCTTGCCTTTGCCCGACTGCTCTGACGGTTGTACGGGCACCGTATAGTTCGGAATTTCTTTCGGTTTCCAATCGAACAAATTGCGGTGCAGGATAAATGCGTAAACCGTGACACCCACAACGAACAAGCCATAGCTGCCCCAGCCAAAATCGCCCGCAGACGCACTTCCGTCCGCCCAATACCGACCAGCCACATCAACAACGAAGAGAAGCAGCAGGAACTTTGGCAGCTGCTCCTGCGCATTGCCGCTCGTAGAATCGCTGTTCTTCAGGACCAGCTTCCAGAACCGCTTAAAGTTCCACCATGACGTTCCAATCCTTAAGTGGTAGTAGAATGTCCCCCAGAAATAGATCGTGAAGAACAGAAACAGCAGCGTCGCTGTTGCGTAGAGCCCCAGATCAAGCGGCGCATCTCGCCACAGCACGAGCGCAGCCACGACCGGCAGCCATAGATAATTACGCAGAAACAGCGGAAAATCATAATAGAAATAGAGCGCCAGCAGCGGAAGCGCCGCCAGCAGCCCAAGTCCGAACTGCGCCCAAAAGCTTGCCTCCCCCCACTGATTCATATGATAGAGCGCGAATGTACCTACGACGAATATCGGTGTAAAAGGCTTCCCTTCGTTCAGCAGGTTCCAACAACGCGCCGCTATGATCTCAAACCCCGACGCCTTTTTCATTTTATATGCCCCTCTCTCCCGGTTGGCTGCAGCCATGACCGCAGCTCTTTCCACGTGACCGCGCTCATCGCAAGCGAAGCCGCGCCCGTCACATATGCAAATACAAACTTGAAGCCGTGCGACAGCAGCGCCGCGGCAAAAGCAACCTCGCCCGAAACGCCCAGCACGCCAAGCGATGCGGTCAACGTCGTTTCATACGTACCAATTCCGCCAGGTGTGACGTGAAACAACTGACCTGCGATCGTCATGCTCGTCACCCATATCGCCTCGAATGGGTTGACCGGAAGATCGAGCACGCCTGTCACGCCATATACAACCGCTCCTTCGAGCAGCCAGCTTACGAGCGTTAACAGCGCTGCTGCAGCTCCCCGCTTCGATGCCAGCGTCGATTGCAGCCTAATGTAGTGCCGCTGCACGAAAGCGACAATCCCTTTACGATCTGTTTGATATTGTTGGTTGCTTCTTCTCCGCCTCTCGAAGAGATACAACGCTACTAGAACCAGCACACCAAGGGCGACCACAACTATGAACCATGGCGACGCCTCAAGGCCGAGCAGCAGCGCGCCAACGGAGCCGATGAACAGCAATGAAGCCATGTCGAGCACTCTCATCACTGCGACCCAGTGCAGCGCATCATCCCAGCGTATTGCGGCCGATCTCGCCAGCAGTCCTGTTCGTGCCAAGTCACCGACCTTGAGCGGCAGGACATGATTTACGAGCAAGCTTACCAGTAAGGGATGAATGTAGAGGGCTAATCGATCCTCTTTATCCCGACCACTGTAGAGCCGCCAGGCAAGTGCTTTAACGATGAAAGACAGCGAGTATCCGCCTATCATAAGAAGTAGCATCTCCGGCGAATGCAGCAGCTTGACCATACTGCTCCCAATCGACGCTTTTCCATGAAAATACTGCCACGACAACCATACAAAGTAGGCCCCCATCGCTATCCCGCCTACACGGATACCTATTTTGCTTATGCGCATACATGCTCCTGCAAGCCTTTTATATGTTGAGAACCATTATCAATTAGTATAGAAGGGCTTGCCCGCTTCGTCAAACCTTTTCGCTTGCTCCGTACATGACAATCTTCTCACGTTCACATGACTACATTCCCCGTATCCCATGACAAGGTTCTGTTTACACATTCACCATTTTCATCAAAAATAGTGTTGTAAGCGCTTTACAAAATGGGCAAGGGAGGAAAATGGTAAGATTACAGTCGACTGGTTTGCCAATATGAGAGGAGATGTTTGAATGCCGAAGCATACACGCAGCAGATGGATTTCCTTGGTCTTATCTCTAGCTATTTTGCTTGGTTCACTAAGTTTCTCTTCATCCGCACATGCAGCATTCGGAGACCGTATTACGATCAGTGGAACGAATTTCTATGCCGGGGGACAGCAAATCTTCATGAACGGGGCGAATACGCCGTGGAACAGCTGGAATGATTTCGGCGGATCGTTCGACTACAATTGGTGGAACAATCATTTTGCCACGCTTCACGCAAATGGGGTCAATGCAACGCGCGTATGGATCACTTGTAATGGTGAAGTCGGCATTAACATTAATAGCAGCGGTCAGGTGACGGGCGCGACAACCGCACATTGGAACAACCTCGACAGCCTGTTCCAGATTGCGCAGAACAACGGTGTCTACATTATGGCGACACTGATGTCCTTCGACCACTTCAACAACAGCCATACGAACTATCAAAGCTGGCGCAACATGCTGAACAGTGACTCCAATATCGACTCCTACGTCAACAACTACCTCATTCCGTTCGTTAATCGCTACAAGAGCAATCCCTATCTCTGGTCCATCGACCTGATGAACGAGCCGGATTGGGTTTATGAAGACGCGAACAACGGCCAGCTTTCCTGGGATCGCCTGCAAACGTATTTTGCCAAAGCAGCGGTTGCGATCCACCAGAACAGCAGTATCTTAACCACCGTCGGAATGGGCATGGTCAAGTATAACAGCGCTACGGCAAGCGGATCGAGCGGCAACAAAATAAGCGACGCTGCGCTCCAGGCCAAAGTAAACAGCCCTCTCGCCAAAGTCGACTTCTACTCGCCGCACTATTACCCTTGGCAAGATCCGTATTGGGGCATTCCGTTCTATGTCACGCCTTCATCGTGGTATCTCGTATTCGATCGGCCGGTCGTTGTCGGCGAGTGCCCTGCACTAGGCTCGACGGGACACACGCTCACGAGTGATTTCTCCAACGCTTATACCAATGGCTACGCGGGCGTCATGCCATGGACCTCCAATGGAGTCGACAGCAATGGCAATATGACCAATCTGGCACCAGCTACTTCCGCTTTTGCAAGTGCGCATAACTCGCTGGTCTTCCCTCCGGCGAACAGCGACAGCGCCAAATTCAACTTCGAGAACGGCTCGTTGCAAAGCTTTTACGGTACGAACAGCCTGACAGTCTCTTCTAGCACGGACCGCGCATATGCAGGCAGCTACTCGCTCAAGATGACAACGCCAAGCTTAACCGGCGCCCAAACGTATTATGCGCAGCTGGATAACCCTGCAGGTCTCGCGGCTGGAAGTACGGTCACCTTCCGCGTATGGGTTCCAAGCGGAGCAGCCATCGCCTCCGTCCAGCCTTTCGTACAAAGCAACGCCTGGGCATGGCACGGCAACTTCCAGGCTTATTCCGGCCTAACGAAGAATGCCTGGAACACGATCACCGTCACCATCCCATCGAATGCGCCAACGCCAATGAAGCTGATCGGAATCGAGCTGAAAACAAGCGGCACCTGGAGCGGCAGCATTTATGTAGACAGTATTAACTAATAATTATATGAAACAGGACCAGTGGAGCCATGCCTCCACTGGTCCTGTTTCATTACTTACTTGTTACTTTTTTAAAAAAAGACTGACCCCTCTGCAGATGCAATCTGCAAAAGAATCAGCCTTTATCTGTGTTTGATTAACGTCCTGCTACAACGATACGGTTAAGCGCACGCTGCAGAGCAAGCTCAGCGCGTACTTGATCGTACTCGTCGCGCTTGCCGTTCAGACGCTGCTCTGCACGCTGCTTCGCTGCTTCTGCGCGAGCAACATCAATGTCGCCCGGCAGCTCAGCGCTCTCAGCCAAGATAACCACTTTATCCTTGCGGATCTCGAGGAAGCCGCCGTTAACGGCGATCACTTCTTCGGAGCGGTCTTTCTTGATTGTGACAGGAGCAATCTTCAAAGGCGTAACCATCGGAATGTGGTTCGGCAGAATACCGAGTTCACCCTCGGAACCTTTGACGATAATCATATTTACATCCTGAGCGTAAGCCTTACGCTCAGGCGTTACAATTTCCAATAAAAAGGAGCTCATGGTTTACCTCCCTAAACAGCTCTGAAGCGAATTAAACCTCTTGAGCGAGTTTTTCCGCTTTAGCAACCGCGTCTTCGATCGTTCCGACGTTGTGGAATGCCGATTCCGGAAGGTGGTCGTACTTACCTTCAAGAATTTCTTTGAAGCTGCGTACCGTTTCCTTAACAGGAACGTACAAGCCCGGGATACCATTGAACGCTTCAGCAACGTGAAGTGGTTGCGCGAAGAACACTTGAATACGACGCGCACGGTGAACGACCAGCTTGTCTTCTTCAGACAATTCGTCCATACCGAGGATCGCGATGATATCCAGAAGCTCTTTATAACGTTGCAGAACTTTCTTAACGGATTGCGCTACTTGGTAGTGTTCTTCGCCAAGAATTTCCGGAGTCAGAATACGGGAAGACGAAGCGAGCGGGTCAACGGCTGGGAAGATACCCATCGCTGCGATGTTACGCTCAAGGTTAGTCGTTGCATCCAAGTGGGCAAACGCCGTTGCAGGAGCCGGATCCGTATAGTCATCGGCAGGAACGTAGATCGCTTGAATGGAAGTAACGGAACCTTTTTTCGTCGAAGTGATACGCTCTTGCAGTTGACCCATTTCAGTTGCCAATGTTGGTTGGTAACCTACCGCGGACGGCATACGGCCGAGCAATGCGGATACTTCGGAACCAGCTTGCGTGAAGCGGAAGATGTTGTCGACGAACAGAAGAACGTCTCTGCCTTCTTCATCACGGAAGTACTCAGCCATTGTCAAACCTGTCAAAGCTACGCGAAGACGCGCACCTGGAGGCTCGTTCATTTGACCGAATACCATTGCAGTTTTAGCGATAACGCCGGAGTCGCTCATCTCGTGGTAAAGGTCGTTACCTTCACGAGTACGCTCACCAACGCCGGCGAATACGGAGATACCGCCGTGCTCTTGCGCGATGTTATGGATCAACTCTTGCATCGTTACCGTTTTACCTACGCCCGCACCGCCGAAGAGACCGATCTTACCGCCCTTGGAGTAAGGAGCCATAAGGTCGATAACTTTGATACCTGTTTCCAGGATCTCTTGGGAAGTCGACAGCTCTTCGAATGTAGGAGCTTGACGGTGGATCGGGTTAGCGATCGTACGGTCAACATCACCGTTGTTATCGATTGGATCGCCGAGTACGTTGAATACGCGGCCAAGTGTTGCTGGTCCTACAGGTACTGTGATTGGGTTACCCAAGTCAACAGCTTCCGTACCTCTGACAAGACCGTCAGTGGAAGACATCGCAACGCAGCGAACCAGGTTATCACCGAGGTGAGTTGCAACTTCAACCGTAAGGTTGATGTCCACTTCGCCTGGGTTTTGAGCTTTTTTCTCAATTTTTATCGCATTAAGAATCTCAGGCAAATGACCGTTCTCGAACGCGATGTCGACAACCGGACCTGTTACCTGGACTACATGCCCCTTGCTCATTGGTGTACCTCCTTCATGTTTTTCCGAAGAAATAAAAGTTTATGTTACGCCTGCGCGTTCGCGCCGCCGACGATTTCCGCGATTTCTTGCGTGATTGCTGCCTGACGCGCACGGTTGTACGTCAACGTCAAGCCTGCGATCATCTTCGTCGCGTTCTTCGTTGCATTGCCCATCGCAGTCATACGTGCGCCGAACTCGCTCGCTTTACCTTCCAATACGGAGCTGTAGATAACCGTTTCCGCGTATTTAGGAAGAAGAACATCGAGTACCTTCTCAGGTGACGGCTCATATTCGTAGCTTGCCTTCGCGCCTGTGAATTCAGACTGATCCAGTGGAAGCAGCTGTTTAACTACAGGAACTTGGGTCATTGCGTTGTAGAATTGGTTGTAAACCAGGTTCAGTTCGTCATACTTGCCTTCCTCGAAGCCTTTAACGGCTGCTGCCGCTACCGACTTGATATCAGCAAATTTAGGTGTGTCGGAAAGTCCCGTTACTTCGCCGGCAAGAGCTACGCCCCGGCGCTTGAAGTAATCGCGGCCTTTACGTCCGATGACGAATACGTCGTATTCAGCAGAAGACTTATGCTTCTCTTGAATCTCCGTCCACACTTTACGAAGCACGTTCGCATTGTATCCGCCTGCCAAACCGCGGTCCGACGTAACGACCAGATAAGCCGTACGCTTAATTTCGCGGGTTTGCAGCATAGGATGCTTAATTGTGCCCCCGCCCGATGCAATGCTAGCTACGACTTCTTTGATTTTCTCCGTATATGGACGCGATGCTACAGCCGCGTCTTGAGCTCTTTTGAGCTTCGCGGATGCAACCATCTCCATAGCCTTCGTAATCTGCTTCGTATTTTGCTTACTCTTGATCGAGCGCTTAATTTCGCGCATACCTTTAGCCATTCGTTGTCACCACCTTATTACCGGCAACCGGCAAGGCCGAAGCCTTGCCTTAGCCAGTTCTATTCCGCGCTTAAGTTAAAACTTAGACCGACGCTGCAAAGCTGTTCTTGAATGTTTTGATTGCTTCAACAAGCACTTTCTCATTGTCGGAAGTCAAATCTTTCGTGTCGCGGATGGAAGCGAAAATTTCTGGTTTGTTTGCATCCACGTAAGCCAGGAAGCCTTGTTCGAAACGACGAACGTCTTGAACTGGAAGATCATCCACGTGTCCACGAGTTACTGTGTACAGCGATACGACTTGACGCTCTACCGGCAATGGCGCGTTAACGCCTTGCTTCAGAATTTCAAGCGTACGCTCACCGCGGTTCAGACGGGATTGCGTTACTTTATCGAGATCGGAGCCGAACGCTGCGAAAGCTGCAAGCTCGCGGTATTGCGCGAGGTCAGTCTTCAGCGTACCAGCTACCTTCTTCATTGCTTTGATTTGAGCGGAGCTGCCTACACGGGATACAGAGTTACCAACGTTAACCGCTGGACGCTGACCGGAGTAGAACAGGTCGGACTCAAGGAAGATTTGGCCGTCCGTAATCGAGATTACGTTCGTCGGGATGTAAGCCGAGATATCGCCGGCTTGCGTCTCGATGAATGGCAGAGCAGTCAGGGAACCGCCGCCAAGCTCATCGTTCAGCTTAGCTGCGCGCTCAAGCAAACGGGAGTGCAGGTAGAATACGTCACCTGGGTAAGCCTCACGACCCGGAGGACGGCGAAGCAGCAAGGAAAGCTCACGGTATGCTGCCGCTTGTTTGGAAAGGTCATCATAGATAACAAGTACGTGTTTGCCATTGTACATGAAGTACTCGCCCATCGAGCAGCCTGTGTAAGGAGCCAGGTACAAGAGTGGGGATGGCTCGGAAGCACTCGCTGTTACGACGATTGTGTAGTCCAAAGCGCCTTGTTGGCGAAGAGACTCAACAACGGTACGAACAGTCGATTGTTTCTGACCGATTGCAACGTAGATACAAATAACGCCGTTGCCTTTTTGGTTAACGATCGTGTCGATCGCGATTTGCGTTTTACCTGTTTGGCGGTCGCCGATGATAAGCTCACGTTGACCACGGCCGATTGGAATCATCGCATCGATTGCTTTGATACCTGTTTGCATCGGCTCGAATACCGATTTACGGGCCATAACGCCCGGTGCCGGAGATTCGACTGGACGTGTTGCAGTCGTGTTGATTGGACCGTTGCCGTCAACTGGTTGACCAAGTGCGTTAACAACGCGGCCAAGCAGCGCTTCGCCTACAGGAACTTCCATGATACGACCCGTTCTTTTCACTTGGTCGCCTTCGCGGATGCCAGTGTAAGGTCCCATGATAACGACACCGACGTTGCTCTCCTCAAGGTTAAGGGCCATACCCATAACGCCGTTCGAGAATTCGAGCAGTTCGCCAGCCATAGCGTTCTCAAGGCCGTGCACACGTGCGATACCGTCACCGACTTGGATGACCGTACCGACATCAACGACTTGAATTTCGGATTTAAATTGTTCGATCTGTTGTTTAATCAGCGTGCTGATTTCATCAGGTCTGATACTCAATTCCGTTCACCCCTATCTACAATGCTTGAGTTTTCAAAGCTTGTTCAAGTCGAGCAAGCTTGCCGGAGAGGCTGCCGTCATACAGACGATCGCCGATGCGCACTTGTACGCCGCCGAGCAGAGCTGGTTCAACGATTTGTTTTGCGATAATGCGTTTGCCAATCATCGTTCCGAACTGCGCCGACACTTTGGACAGCTCTTCAGCGGACAATGATTTAGCCGTATATATCGTAGCGTGTGCTTGACCGAGCGCATCTCCCGCTACTTTCGTATAAGCTTCGTACACTTCAGCAATCGCATTTTGGCGGCCGCGGATAATGAGAAGCTCTACCGTATTCAGAACCATAACCGTCACCGTATCGGACAGAGCGCCGCGAACGATTTCGATCTTCTTCGAAACTTCAACGTTAGGCAGTCCGAGGAACTTGCGGATTTGCGCATCTCCGGACAGGACGTCAACAACGATTTTCAGCTGTTTCTCAACATCTGCAACCGCGTTGTTGCTTTGTGCCAGTTCGAACAATGCTTTAGCGTAGCGTTTAGCTACGACGCTCTCGCGGCTCATTTGCTTCCAACCTCATTCAAGTATTGGTCAACAAGCTGCTCCTGCGATTTGTCATCGATTTGCTTCTCGATGATTTTGGAAGCGATCATGACGGACATGCCGCTAACTTGCGCGCGAAGGGAAGCAATCGCTTTGTTCTTCTCGCTTTCAATATCTTTCACTGCTTCGTCCTTCAGGCGAGTAGCCTCGGATTTAGCAGCGTGAACGATTTCGTCGGCTTGCTTCGTGCTTGTGTGCTTCGCTTGCTCGATAATGTCGTAAGCGTCTTTACGAGCTTGAGCGAGCGACTGTTTCTGCTCTTCGTATTGTGCTTCAGCTTGCTTGCGGCTGTTCTCAGCACCTTCAAGCTGTTCTTTCACGAACTGCTTGCGCTGTTCCATGATGGAGAAGAGCGGGCCGAAAGCGTACCGGCTAAGCAGCCAGAAGAGAATTCCGAAGGCAATCAGTTGGATGAAAAAATTGGACCATACGATATCCAACGTACGTCACTCCTTTCCGTGGATTAGCTGAATCGTCACCTGACGACCAGCAAAAGGAAGGCGCGGAGGCATAAGGCACTCCCCGCCATAGTTTGTTGAAATGATCTTAAGCTTTACCCAAGAAGATGAACGCGAGTACGAGGGAAATAACTGGAAGTGCCTCTACAAGCGCTACCCCGATGAACATTGTAGTTTGAAGAGTACCGCGAAGTTCTGGTTGACGGGAAATACCCTCAACTGTACGACCTACGATCAAACCGTTACCGATACCTGCACCCAGTGCTCCAAGACCGAATACAATTGCTGCTGCAACTAATGCTAAAGCTCCCATTAGAGAAATCCTCCTTAAAATGTTTACATATAGTTTTATTGTTTCCTGCTAAGCAGGTTTGTTACTAAATACTTAGTGATGCTCTTCGTGAACGATCGCTTGCGACATGTAAACCATCGTCAGCATGACGAAGACGAACGACTGAATTGCACCTACGAAAATACTGAAGCCCTGCCATACGATGAGCGCCGGAATACCGAACCAGCCCATGCCCATGATGACACCGATCATAACCTCACCCGCGAAGATGTTACCGTAGAGACGAAGCGAAAGCGAAAGCGGCTTAGCGATCTCCTTAATGATGTTCAGCGGAAGGAATGCTGCATATGGCTCGATATAGTGCTTGAGGTAATGTTTGCGATTACGACGAAGACCCTCGACGTGCGTAAGCACGATTACGATAGCCATCAGCGCGCCAGAAACAGCAACGTCAGCTGTAGGTGATTTCCACCAAGCGATGTGCGCTTCCTCTTCACCACCAAGGTCCAGCGTCATGCCCAGGAATGTTGCGCCTTCATGTGCGTGCGTGATGATGCCGAACGGAAGACCCAACAGGTTGGCAACAAACAGGTACATGATCAGTGCAATACCCAGCGTCAAGTACGGACGGCCCTTCTTCAAGTCCATCGTCGTACCGATGATGTTCTGAACGAACTCGATAACCCACTCCAGAAAGTTCTGCATCTTCGTCGGATTAGTTACCGAAGCGCCTCGAACTGCCAGCTTTGCAATAACGAACACGATAATGCTGGTGATAACAATCATGAAAATTGCAGCCAGGTCAAAGCGGATGCCGCCTAGATGCACTTCAGGAAAAATATGATCCATTAGTTGTTTTCACCCCTTTCATCGGTAGAATGCCGTACCGCCGAATTCCTCTTGGCAATAAACCCCAGTATGAGTGTTGCCAATTGAGCTACAAATAATCCGGCTACTGTTCCATAAAGGCTGAACGAAAAGTACCTCTCGGCTAAGACTGCAGCGAGCAGTCCGATGCATGCGCGTGTCAGAAAACCAAGATTGCCCCGTTTCTTGACTCCAGCTGCCGCATACGCGCCGACCTGGCGTACTTTCCACGAAAGATGGAAGGCGTTTGCAAGACTTGCCACAGCGCCGAGAATCAAGCCGCCAAAGAGCGGTTTGTACTCCGGAAGCAGGGCCCATCCAATGAAGCATACAGACAAAAAAAAGAACGTAATACGCATAACCGTTCGAAGGTGGCCGGACAGATCATCCATTACTTTGCTTTGCCCCCTGTAAACGCTCGGATCAGAATGATGGTCATGATGACGGCAATGACGAAGCCTACAGCCATACCAACAATCGATCCATACCCGGAACCTTCTGAACCCTCAACCTTGCTGCCAATCCAATAGCCCAGTCCAAGACATACGCCAATTGTTCCGCCAACAGAGCCGATTAGCCCCATCGCACGCCATGGATTATCCCCAAAGCTGCTGTTTTCCGTGCTGCGATTTTTGTCGTTATGGGTTGAATTCATCGCTCGAATCACTCCAAAACTCTTATTTATTTTAGCCAAGCGGGTTCTGGTTTGTCAATTGATATAAATTCAAACATTTAGTGAACGGTAGCCCGAAAACCCTTGATTTTCCTAGGGTTTTCGAGTGTAACAACCGTACAGTAGCACTGTATGCTGTAGCCTTCCACGTGATGCTTCACTAGCAATGTCAACTATGAACGTTGTGTGAACGACTCCGGACGGCTGTCCGTTTTTCCAAAATGATGCAGGATTGCTTGTACAATCCGTTCAGAAGCTCGTCCATCACCATATGGATTCGCCGCTTTGCTCATCCGATCGTAGAGTGCTGCATCTGATAGAAGCGCGTGCGCACGTTCGTATACAAACTCCTCATTCGTTCCAACCAGCTCCAGTGTACCAGCCTCAATACCTTCCGGACGCTCTGTCGTATCGCGGAGAACCAGCGTCGGCACGCCGAAGGAAGGAGCTTCTTCCTGCAAACCGCCGGAATCCGTCATGATCATGTACGTATGCGGGTAGAAGTTATGGAACTCAAACACATCCAGCGGCTCAATGAGCTTAATACGTGGATGATTGCCGAGAATCTCGTTCGCCGGCTCACGTACAGCCGGGTTCAGATGGACCGCGTAGACGATCGCAACATCCTCGAATTCATCCGCGATGCGCTTCACGGCACGGAAAATATTGCGGTGCGGCTCGCCAATCGCTTCGCGGCGGTGCGCCGTCATCAGAATCATCCGCTTGCCCTTCGCCCATTCCAGCACGGGATGGGTGAACGATGGATCAACCGTGTACCGGAATACGTCTGTTGCCGTGTTGCCAGTTATGTAGATTGCGGACTCCGGCTTGTTCTCTCTGCGCAGATTGTCGGCAGACTTGTCCGTCGGTGCAAAATGCACATCGGAAAGCACGCCAGCCAGCTGACGGTTCATCTCTTCCGGATAAGGGGACAGCTTGTTCCACGTACGAAGGCCGGCTTCCACGTGGCCGACTTGAATTTGCTGCAGGAACGCAGCATAGCTGCCCAAGAAGCAGGTCTGGGTATCCCCGTGCACAAGCACGATGTCCGGCTGCGCTTCGCGCAGAATCGGATCGAGACCTTGCAGCACTTTAACCGTCGTTTCAGTTAAGGTTTGACGATCTTTCATGACGTTGAGATCGTAGTCCGGCGTTATTTTGAAGAAATCAAGCACTTGGTCCAGCATCTGGCGATGCTGCGCCGTTACGCAGACGATCGACTCAATATCTTCTGAATGCTTCTCAAGCTCCAGTACGAGCGGAGCCATCTTAACCGCTTCCGGCCGCGTGCCGAATATCGTCATTACCTTAATCTTCGCCAATGCCATTCACTCCTAAAGTCTTAAAGTAAAATTACTTCGTGCCAAACATGCGGTCGCCGGCGTCGCCGAGACCCGGTACGATATAGCCGTGATCGTTGAGGTGACTGTCGAGCGAAGCCAAGAAAATATCAACGTCCGGATGCGCTTCTTGTACGGCCTTCACGCCTTCCGGCGCTGCGATGAGACACATGAGCTTGATCTGCGTACAGCCGCGCGTCTTCAACGCTTGGATTGCCGCGTTTGCCGAACCGCCTGTCGCGAGCATCGGATCGATGACGATCAATAGACGCTCTGGCGCATCGGATGGCAGGTTAACGTAGTATTCAACCGGCTCAAGCGTTTCCGGGTTGCGGAACAGACCGATATGGCCGACCTTTGCCGACGGAATCAGCTTCAGCATGCCTTCAACCATGCCGAGGCCTGCGCGCAGAATCGGAATAAGTCCAAGCATGCGGCCGGAAATGACTTTGCTCGTCGCATCCACGACCGGCGTGCTGACCGTAACGGTCTCGAGAGGCAGATCTCTTGTAATTTCATATGCCATCATGGTCGCGATTTCATCGACAAGTTCGCGGAAATCCTTCGTCTTCGTTTCTTTATCGCGAATAAAGGTCAGCTTATGCTGAATGAGTGGGTGATCGCAAATAGTGAGCTTGCCCATAGGTAATATTCATCCTCCTGAAATGCTTTTCAACTGACTATTATAACATTCGGAGACGCAATGTGCACATTTCGCATCCGGAGCCTTATGAAACACATGCAAAGTATACCCTAAGCGCGTAAATTCTACCTCGGAAAATGGAATCAGGATCCCCCTCCGCCGCAGCTGCTGCCGCAGGACGAGCCACCGCCTCCGCCATCGCTTCCGCTGCTGCAGGAGCTGCCTGAGCTGCAGGAGCTGCCTGAGCTGCAGTTGCTATCCGAGCCGCCATTACTGTCCGAACTGCAGTTGCTTCCGCCGGAATCTCCTCCGCCATCGCCAGAACCGGAGTCATCAGTGCTGCAGATATAGACAGAACCGCCGTCGCCGTTATTGGCTTGGCGCTCCTCTTCGGATTGCGCGGAATCCATCTGTCTCTCGAAATCGCCGGCCGGTCCCCATGACGAGGCAAAATACATCCCCGACAACAGCCCCGTCGTCATGCCCACGGACGTCCAGTCATCACGGTCCTGATTGGTCTGCTCTCGCCCAGTCGATGCCGCAAGCATTCTTCCCCGCTCAACCAAGTAGCGGATGGTCGCATCGATATCGGGAAACTGTTCAGCGGCCCGTACATTAAATCGCTTGCCGCGAAGAGCCTCTTCGCTCTCCAGCTCCAGCTCGCGCATCAGATCATGCGGCATCGGCGTCCGGTAGAACGCTCCCCACAGCTGTCCGCTCACCGGCGCCGGCAGGAACAGCTCGCCGTAAATCCAATCAAACCAAGCACGTTCGCCCGGGTCCGGCTTTCCTCCACCCGGCGCATGAGGCGCGTGATGGATAAGCCAACCGCAGAACCGCTTGCAGAATTGTTCATATTCGCGTGTAAACATAAGCATCTCATGCCACAGATCATCTACGCGCGGACTGTACATCGGCACGCCCTTCAAGACGCCGCACATGAGAAAATAACGCTTCAGCTCGAACCATTGCCACAGCCATTCCCCGTCACGCATGCTTGGCGTTTTGCGCAGGATGCGGTCTTTCACGCGTTCTTCGAAGTCCGCCGTGAGCGCGGCTTCCAGCCGTTCTGCAGCCGGACGGGCAGGATGTCCCTCCGGTACGCCGAGATACTCGGGCGGCTTACGCATCGGAGCAGCTGCGGCCTTTCGCGGCAGCTGGCGTCCACGCCCACCGCCTACGTTTCTGGCATTGTTCGCCCTGCCACCGCTTGCGGAGATGACCTTGAATAAGAAGAACAGAATAAGCACAACGATCACAATAACAAACGGACTCATCTTATGCTGCACCGCCTTGTTTGTGGTATATGGTCATCATATCATGCCGCGGGTGCCAATATAGGTAAAATCTCGGAAATAAACGATTTCTCGGACATTAATAAAGGGCCGTCACTCATCGTCCACGATGACGAGTTACAGCCCCTTATTATTTATTTCTTATGCGCGTTTCTTCACCGTAATAACATGCTTGCCGGCAGCCTCGATACGAATTGCGGAGCCACCCTCTGCTGTCGTCACAGGCTCAACCGAAACACCGTCGAGCATGACCGTCTCATCCGCGGTAACAAGCAGATCCAACTCTACAGACCACCCTGTTTGCTTAAGTTCGAATGAATACGTTTGAACGGATTCCGAATGGCTAATCGACCAATCGAGCACGTTGTGCAGCTCGCCAAGCCCCAAGCTCACGTTCTTCACGCTTATCTCATTCCACTCTTTCGGCAAGCGCGGACGCAGCTTGAGCTTACGACGATGTGCCTCAGGCTGAATTCCGAACATGCCGGTCAGCATAGGCCATGCGATGCCGTATACCGTCCAGGCTTGGACAAAACAGCCGTAATCCGGGGACATCTCCGAGATCGAACCCGGAAGCCGCTTGTTGAACGTCGAAGCGATCAGGCGAATATAGCGAAGCGACTCATCCATCCGGTCATACTGCGCTTCGGCAACAGCCTGAACGCCTGTCGAGATGGTCATCATCTGATCTTGATACAGGCCGGATAAGTAAGTCCCCCATGGTCCCGTGAATTCATCCGTGCCCATACGGTCGAGGGCCCGGATCGCCTTGTCGCGAGGAGCAAGCCCCGTCTCCATCGGCGTGTTGATGACCCAGTTCTTGAACAGCCATGGCTTCTCGCTTGCCGGATCCAGCTGCTGCATCTCTTCCTTCATTGCCTGCATGCTGGCCACTGCGCCTTCCGCTCCCATGCTGCGGGCACGCTCGATATAGATATCAATGCGGCTCATGACCTTCCCGACAGAAGCCATCGCATCGGCATAGAGCCCCTCTTTCTCCAGCCATAGCTCCTTATTGATCGTATCGCCAAGGCGCTCGGCTAACGATGCATATTCATCCGCTTGCTCATGCTCTCCGAGCAGTACAGCCATCTGCGTGCCAGCGCGTAGTGCGGACCATGTATATACGGCTGAATCGATCAGCTCGACATTGAGCCCTTCGATTTCGATAATGCCATAACCCTCAGGCAACAGGTCGCCATCCGGATCCATCTCGCCGAGAAGCCATGACAGTCCTTTCTTGACGCCCGAATACATGCTGCGAAGGAATTGAATGTCGCCGGTCCACCCGAACACATCCCACACGCATTTAATAAAATGCGCCGTTTCCTGCGTGTTGCCGGGATTTGCGACAAGTCCGCTCGTGGACAGCTCGTGTATAATACGACCGTTTCCATTCGTCTCTTCGGATGTGCGCCGTATCAGCTCCAGCGTTTCCTGCGCCATGTCGAGTCCGCCAAGCGGCAGAAGCCCCAGCAGCGTATAGCTGTTGTCGCAGCCGAACCACCACGGATATTCCGGATGCCCAGCCCCCATACCTCGCCCAACCTCCGGCACATCGCGGACAAACCAGTCATTATGGAATTTTACCCAGCCAAACACCTTCTGCAAATGCGGATCCGGAATGGAAATGACCGTCTGCGCGGCAATCGCCTCATAACGCTCGCGCTTGCTAGCCCATAGTTCTTGGCAGCTGGATGCCAGCTTCTTATACGTAAGCAGTGCCGCTTCTTCGGACGTATAAGAGCCCGCGATGAAGAAGCGAATGACCGTCTCGCCCCCTGCCGGAACAATGATGTCATCATAGGTCAGCTCGCCGCTGATTCCTTTTCCTGCTGTCCAGTGCGGTCCGAATAGTTCCCGGCCGACCGCTCCGCTGCTGCACGCGCGATCCGCACCGACGACGACGTGCCAAGGCTGGCCGCCATCTTTGGCGAGGAAGAGTCCTCCATCCTGATCGATACGCCCTTCGTCGAAGCTGTCCTCGATTCCTTTGCCCTCCGAGAACCAGACAGGACTCAGATCCGTTCTTGCAAGGAAGCTGGCGCTAAGGCTTCTAGGTTCGCCGCTCGTATCACGCAATGTATAAGAAATAACAAAGCCCTCTGTATCATCCGGGCAGAACTGGCTGCGCTCGACTTCAAGCTTGAGTGAAGGCAGCGTATATCGATGTTCATTATGAAAAGGATAATTGTGAAAAGAGTCCGATTCCGTCAACCATTTCCTATCATTGGCATCTTCCGAACCACTATTGGCAATACGGAGCCAGAAGCCGTCGAGCAGCTTAATGGGATGCAGCCACAGGCCGCCCATCTCAAGCTTCACGTGATGGCCAAAATCCGGAAATCCTCCGTTCTGGCTGCCGATCATATAAGTCCGGTTGCCAGGCGTAATATAAAGATCCTTCCACGATAGTCCGCTCGTTTCCCGTGACTCGTGATAAGCCCCCAGTATTGGCCCCGTAGTCAGCCGTGCAACAGTTGCCGATGTCATAACATTGCCTCCCCCTTATACAGTTCGATATCGTGTTAGAGCAAGAAGTGCGTAACAGATGCAGCCCGCTCCCAGCGTAACGGCCAGTCCCCCAGTGATGGATACTGTCGCCGCAAGCCAAGCCCCCCACACTCCGCAGATTCCGCTAAGCGAGAAATAGAACGCGGCCTTACCCGGCCCGTTTCCTTCCTCCGCCCTGAGACCTGCAGGCAGCGGAATGCCGAGCAGAACGCCGAGCAGAAACAGCACGGCGCCGATCGCGACAAGCCGGCCAGTGATAGCCATATTCATCAATCCAGCGCCTGCTGCGGCATTAATTAAGGCGGCCATGACCAGCGCTCCGACAATTGCGGCAGAAAGAACATAAAGCTTTATCCGGAGCTTGCCAGCGAGACGGCTGCCAACGCTTCCCCCAAGCAGCATCGCCACAATGACGGTCATGGCTGCAAGGACCGGATTGCCGGCATAGTATAACGTCTTCTGAATCAGAACGGTCTGAACACACATATAACCAATGCCTGTCAAAGCGTAGTAGGCGACCGCACCTACCCGCTTCCGATTGCCGGCTTTGCGCCGCTCCATTCCTTGCATCATGAACAAGGCGAATAGCAGCGTCAGCACGACAATCGCAATCAGCCATTGCTTCAAGGAGTCTGGCAGCGACTGCTGTACGAGGAAGAAGAACGGCTTATCATCTATCGTCGGGTACACGTTGTAGTCGGAGTCCCGGACAAACCGGTCGAACGGCGTTCTCCCCTCGAGCAGCGGCTGCAGCAGTTGTTCATTCGACTCCGGCAGGAACAACGGATTGAGTCCAAGCGACTTCGTTCCCGCTTGCAGCAACTGAAGCTGCTGCTTGCTAAGCGGCGACTTCTGAATGATGGACAACGTCAAATTCGGAGCGGCTGAACCCTCCGGCGCCATGATCAGCGCGGTGTGCTTTGCCACATCACTTGCTTGGAGATCACCGCTGCCGGAATGAAGCATCGCATCGAAGCCCGTATAGTAGGCGCGCAGCCCTTCGAGCCCTTGATGGGAAATGATAATGATACGGCCATCGGTTGTCAGTCGCTTCAGATAGGTTTCAAACGCTTCTCGCGTGAACACATAGTTCTCAGAGAGCGCTTGACCGCCGATGCCGCCGACCTGAGAATATACCAGATCGAGCACGATAAGATCGTATTGCTCACGGCTCTTCTCCAGCACACTCCGGCCATCGCCTACGACCGTATGTACGCCGGGATGATCTAAGATTGATCCGTTGTAATCCGACATCGTCCGCATGCTGCTGACCAGGCCTTGACTCAGCTCGACAGCCGTAACGTCCTTGGCACCGGCCATCAGCGTATACAGAATGTCCCTGCCTCCGCCTGCCCCAACGATAATCGCTTTATTGACAGAGCCTGCTGCAAAAGGCAGAAATTCAATATCTCGGGCAAGCGATCCCATTGTGCTCAGGTCACCATTAAATTTATACATATAACTGCCGGCGCCGCCGTCGACGAATAGGATTCTCCGGTTCTCGTCGGACGTGCCGACCGTATCGGTGCGCGCGAAGCTGTCCCACTTCGTCTGCATAATATGCGCGGACGGATCGGATTGAAGAGTGCCGATAATGGTCTTGTCGGGCGGCGCTCCCTTCATGGCGGCGAAGTCCAGCCGCCATCCGCTTTGCGATCCGCATGCACTCCAAACCGCAATCAGCGCGATTGCTCCGAATGCAGCGATGAACGCATAACTGCTGCCGCCGCGGCGTCCCTCTTCTCGCGGGAACAGGAACAGCGCCGCTCCTGCCGCGAAGCATAGCACGGACAGCAGGAAGATCGTTTCCATGCCGCCAAACCGATTAAGCAGCATATACGCAGCGGCTGCGCCAAGCGCAGCGCCGAACAAATCGGCCGCGTAAATTGTGGCCGCCCGAGCCGCGCCGCTGCGGAACGCGCAGCCGGTCATCCAGCCGAAAAGCAGGAACGGCACGGCGCACAGAAGGGTATAAACAGCAAGCTGATCGACATAAGGGAACCACGCCAGTACGAAACTGAGCAGCCCCATATAAAGCCCTGCACCTACGCATACCCAACCTGTCACCTTCGCGCTTGCCGCCTGCTTACTACGGGATGCTGCGTATGCGCCCGCTCCGATACCGAAGACCGCAAGCGATACGATAAAGGAGACGTAATGATACTGCAGCAACACGCCGAACACATTGGTCAAGGCAATCTCAAGTCCGAGCATGGCCGCCGACATTAGGCCGACACCCAGCGTCCAGGACGCGCCTTTCGATAGCTTGATCATACGGTTATCCCTTCTGTCCTGTTAACGTAATGCTCTCTACGAAGTATTTTTGACCGATGAAATAGAAGATAAGCGACGGCAGCATCGTAACGACGGAAGCCGCCATGAGGTAGTTCCACTGCACGTTGTTCTCGCTCTTGAAGAAGTTGATCCCCAGTGCCAGCGTGTACAGCTCCGGCTTGTTCAGATAGAGCAGCGGGCCCATGAAGTCGTTCCACACCCCGTTAAACTGGAGGATGGCAACGGTAATCAAAGCTGGAATGGTAAGCGGAAGAATGACGCGCCACAGAATGCCGACCGTGCTGGAACCGTCGATCTTCGCGGCCTCTTCCATTTCCGTCGGGATTCCCATGAAGAATTGACGAAGCAAGAAGATGAAGAACGCATTACCGAAGAACGCGGGAACGAACAGCGGGTAGAACGTATTCACCCAACCGAGCTCTTTGAAAAGATAGAATACTGGAATCATCGTTACCGTTCCCGGCAGCATCATGGTTGAAAGCATCACGATGAACAAGAAATTTCTCGCCTTCGCCCGAAAACGAGCAAAGCCGTAAGCGACCACTGTACAAGATACCAGCGTGCCGAATATATTCAGTACCGTCACGAGTAGGGTATTACGCAGCCATCTGCCAAAAGGAAGACCTGTGAATGTTTCCACGTAGTTATGCCACTTGATCGGACTCGGGATCCACTTTACGGGAGTCGCGAATACCTGGTAGGACTCCTTCAACGAGGTGGAAATCATCCATGCAAACGGAATGAGCATCACAAGCGACCCGAGAATAAGCAACCCATAAACAATGAGGTTTTTGATCCAATTCGTTCTGTTCATGGCGCTACTTCCTCTCTCCTTCGTAATACACCCAAGCATTCGACGATTTCACAACGACCAGCGTCAGCGCCAGAATGATGACGAACAAGAACCATGCGAGCGCCGATGCGTAGCCCATATTGAAGTTCTCGAAGGCGTTCTGGAACAAATAATAGTTGAAGAACAGCGTCGAGTTCATCGGTCCGCCCTTCGTCATGACGTAAGCTTCGCCGAACGTTTGCAGCGCGCCTACAATGCCCATGACAAGGTTGAAGAAGATCGTCGGCGTCAGCATCGGAACCGTTACGTTACGGAATCGCTGCCACGCATTCGCGCCATCAAGATTGGCTGCCTCGTACAGCATCGGCGATATCCCCTTCAGTCCGGCCAACCAAATGATCATCCCGCCGCCAATTCCCCAGAGACTCATAATAATAAGCGAAGGCATTGCCCACTTCGGATCGAAGATCCAACCGGGACCGTTAATGCCGAAGTAGCCGAGAACTGTATTTAATAATCCGATTTGCGGATTGAAAATCCACATCCATAGCACCATGACAGACACCCCGCTGACAACAGCAGGCATATAGAAGATGGTGCGGAACAGCCGCATTCCGCGCGTCGCTTGATTGAGCAATAGCGCAAGCGCAAGCGAGAAAATAAGTCCGAGCGGTACGGAGAAGATCGAGTAGGTAACCGTTACTTTAAGCGATTGCCAGAACAGAGGATCACGATGAATGGCTTTGGAATAGTTTTTGAAGCCGACATATTTAGCGGGCGTAAGCAAATCCCATTTCATTAAGCTGATGACAAAGGAAGCAATCATAGGTCCGAACACAAAGCAGAGAAAGCCAATCAGCCATGGCGATATAAGAACGTAGAACCACAATGCTTCCTTGCGCGAAGCGTTAAACCATTTCTTGCGAATGGATTTGCTTGGCTCGGCTCTATCTACGCTCGTCGACGGCATACTCATTTCATCACCTCAAGCTAGTATGTTTTCCGGTCACAATCTGAATAGGGAAGGGCGGGAAGCCGCTTTTCCGTGCATCCCGCCCCTTAGTGAAACCGCACTGCGTTCAAACGCCGTGCAGGGTATGCATTATTCGTCAGCTTTCGCTGCTTGCAGGTCGATATCGCCTTGCTTCGCTGCTGCGTCCAACTCTTTCTTCACGTCGATCGGCTTGCCAAGCATCATTTTGTCCATGACCGCTTGAAGCGACTTGCCGCCGGATACACCGAAGAACGGGCTGATCTTCTCAGGGAAATCCTTGATGTTCGGAATATCGTCAAGGAACGGCTTCAATGCAGGATCGTTCGTTTGGCCAAGCTTCTCTGCCGTCGATTTCACGGCTGTAAATGCGTGCGTCGCCATCAGTTCCTGACCTTGCGGACCTGTCAGATATTTCAGGTAATCCCAAGCTGCATCCTTGTTCTCGGATTTCGAGTACAAGCCGTATCCTGCGTAGCAGATCGTATTCGCCGCGCCTTCAGGGCCAACCGGCATTTGCGCTACGCCGAAGGAGAGATCCTTGTTCTTCTCGTAGTCCTCTACCGGCCATCTGCCTGTAACGCTCATCGCTACTTTGCCTGCAACGAACAGGTCAACGCCCTTGAATGCGTCGCTCTCTGTGCTGGAAGGCGAAATGTGATCCTTTTGATACATATCTTGATATAACTCCAGTGCTTTAACCGTACCATCACTGTTCATGTAGCCATCGATCTTCTCGCCGTCCGGGCTGATAACGCTGCCACCGTACGAGTTAATCAGAGGAAGAATCGCACGAACCCAGCCGCCTGGCAGGCTTACGCCCCACTGCTTGAACTTGTCTCCGTCTTTAACGGTCAGCTTCTTCGCAGTGTCATAGAATTGATCCCATGTCCAGCCTGTTTGCGGGTATGGAATGCCTGCGTCATCAAACATCTTTTTATTGTAATAAACGGCAATATCGGAGTAGTCCTTCGGCATCGTGTAGTACTTGCCGTCAAGCTTGCCTACATCAAGAACGCTTTGGTAATAATCATCAAGGTTTACGCCATTAGCCCCTTGAATGTAAGGCGTCAGATCCTCTAGCGCACCTTTCTTCATGAACATGCTGACATCGCCGTCGCCGATCTGGAAGATATCCGGCGCCTCGCCAGCCGCGATTTGCGTAAGCAGCTTCGTACCGTATTGATCAGGTACCGACTCGACGGAGATCTTCACGTTGCTGTGATCCTTCATGTAGTTACCCGCGATTTGCTCCTGGAGCTTGGCGCCGTCTCCGCCTTCCCAAGTACCTACGCGAAGCTTTACTTCCTTCTGTTCTGTATTGCCGCTTGAAGCCGATGTGTTATTCGCCGTTGCTGAATTATTCGTCGTTGCCGAATTATTCGACTTATTCGACGCATTGCCCGCTGCACTGTTCGAGTTCGAATCTCCGTTAGAACCGCATCCGGTTAATACGACTGCTGCTGTAATACCAAGTGCAAGTACTGCTTTACCCCTCTTTGCCATGCTCGTACAACTCCTCTTGGTAGGATTATATATTTAAGAGCATCACCAGTAGGCTTCGCTGGCGGCAGCCCCAAATACCACAATTTTCCGAAACGTTTCGGAACTTTTCGAAAAAAATAGCCGACTTTTCAGAAGCCATTTATGCATAATTCGGTTCTATAACGGCTTGGAACTGAATCATGTTGAGGAAAACTGATAAATTATTACAGTTTTTTCCGAAACGTTTCGGATTTTGAGCAAAAAAACATAGACACCCTTGCCTACTTCATCGCCGGTCGAGCCGTACTTTCCCGGACAATCAGCTCATTGTAAAGGACAATCTTACGGGCTGCAGCATTCTGCTTGGTCAACATATCAAGAAGCAGCTGAGCGGATTGGTATCCCATTTCATACTTATCGCGTTTGATCGTCGTAATTCGCGGCGTGCAGTAGGAAGCGATCGCAATATCGTCATAACCGACGATCGATATCGACTCCGGCACTTTTCTTCCGTACTGCTCAGCAGCCCTATATGCCCCTAGCACCATTAAATCGCTGGCAGAGAATACTGCTGTAACATCGGGATGTTCGCGTAAAATTTGCTCCATCGCAGCAAAGCCGCCTTCTTCCGTAAATCTGCCATCGTACACAAGCTCCGGCTTGAACGTCAGCCCGTTCTGCTCAAGCTCAAGCTGATAGCCCTTGAGCCTCTCATAACTGACTACGGCCTCGTTATGTCCGTTGATCATCGCAATGTTACGGTGACCTAACTGAATTAAGTGTCTTACGGCTACTCGGGCTCCCAGGATGTCATCCGCCGTTACATGGCCGACATTGCTGCCTTCCACCGGAATATCAATGAGTACGCACGGGAAATTGGTATCGCTTGCAACTTCCTCCAAATAAGGGTCATTCACACGAAGACCTGCGATAATCGCACCGCTAACGTTCCACTCTTTACATAGATCCGAGTAGGATTTGGACAACTGTTTCTTCGGAGTCGTGCTAAACAGCATAATGTCATAATCCAGCTCTGAAGCTCTGTCGTTGATGCCGCACAAGATTTCGTACATGAGCGCATCCTTCGCTCCCGAACGATTCATCTCCGATAGAATGACGCCAATCGCGCGAGATCGTTTCGTTACCAGGCTTCGCGCCAATACATTGGGCCTGTAATTCAACTCCTGAGCGACACGCTTGATCTTCGTGCGTGTTTCTTCGTTTACGTCGGAATAGCCGTTCAGCGCCCGTGATGCGGTGGTAACAGAGACACCGGCTAGTCTTGCTACCATTTTCAAAGTTGTCACTAGCTTATTCTCCATTTCCATCCGAAACGTTTCGGAACGAGTTTGAGCCTATTATAACCAGAAAAAGAAAGCGATTGCAATCATTATTATACTAGACTTTTACAGCCCGGCCCACCTGACAACAAACAAGGCTGACCATACCGAGTCACAGAACCCTTGCAATATGCTCTCTCGGATGGGCTAGGTCCGTCTTTTTTCTCTACTTTGCCGCTGAGAGAGCGTATTCGCTCTCACCACCTCGTCCACTTCGCTATTCTCGCCTATCGCCCTCCCTTGCGATTAAAAAAGCCCTACTCCAGTTCTGACTGGAGTAGGGCTTCAATTCAAATTGTTGCAATTAGTAAGTCATACCTGGGTACAGCGGGTATTGCGACATCAGGTCGGAAACCATGCCGCGAGCTTTAGTCAGAACCGCTTCGTCCTTCGGACTCTTCAGCGTCATCGCGATCACTTCTGCGATTGTTTTCATCGCATCTACGTTCATGCCGCGGGAAGTTGCAGCCGGTGTACCGATACGGATACCGCTAGTGATGAACGGGCTAGTCGGATCGAATGGGATCGCGTTCTTGTTGACCGTAATTTGAACGGAATCAAGTACGTGCTCCGCATCTTTACCTGTGATGCCCAGGTTACGAAGGTCGATCAGCATCAGGTGATTGTCTGTGCCGCCGGAAACGATGTTGATGCCATGTCCGATCAGCGCGTCTGCAAGCGCTTTGGCATTGTCAACAACGTTCTTGCCGTATTCTTTGAACGAAGGCTGAAGCGCCTCGCCGAATGCAACAGCTTTAGCCGCGATGATGTGCATCAACGGGCCGCCTTGGGAACCAGGGAATACCGCTTTATCGATGGCTTGCGCCCATGCTTTGCGGCATAGGATCATACCGCCGCGAGGACCGCGAAGCGTCTTGTGCGTTGTCGTTGTAACGAAGTGCGCGTGCGGCACTGGGCTTGGGTGAAGACCAGCAGCTACAAGACCTGCGATGTGCGCCATGTCGACGAACAGCAGCGCGCCTACATCGTTAGCGATCTTGCCGAGCTCTTCAAAATCAATGATGCGCGGGTAAGCCGAAGCGCCGGCAACGATCATGCGAGGACGGTGCTTGAACGCCAGCTTGCGAACTTCCGCGTAGTCGATTGTGAACGTGTCTTCGCTTACGCCGTAAGGAACGAAGTTGTACAGAAGGCCGGATGCGTTAACCGGGCTGCCGTGCGTCAAGTGACCGCCATGCGCCAGGTTCATGCCAAGAACCGTGTCGCCTGGGTTCAATGCAGCCAAGTATACAGCCATGTTCGCTTGTGCTCCGGAGTGAGGCTGAACGTTGGCGTGCTCAGCGCCGAACAGTTCTTTGGCACGGTTGCGCGCGATATCTTCTGCGATATCCACGTGTTCACAGCCGCCATAGTAACGCTTGCCCGGGTAGCCTTCCGCGTATTTGTTCGTCAGGACCGTGCCCATTGCTTCAAGAACAGCTTCCGAAACGATATTCTCGGATGCGATCAGCTCGATGTTGTCGCGTTGGCGTTGAAGTTCAAGGCCAAGTGCCGCCAAAATTTCGGGATCTTGTTTACGTAGGTTCTCCATGTGTATAAGTCCTCCTCAAAATAATTAATCGCAAGTATTGTTAGGAGCAGCCGAATTAGCCGCTTCCTGCGTATAAACAGCTCGTTCCCCGCCGATCAGCTTCGGACGGGTGTAGGCCATCGTCAGATGCGCGGATCCGATGGATCGGATCGACGGACGCACCGGCACGGCTACACGCTTCAGATGCATGCCGATAAACGTATCGCCAATGTCGATGCCGGCGTGTGCCTGAACCGTCTCGGTCAAGCAGGCATCCTGCAGCTTGCCGTAGGCGTAGGCAGCCATCGAGCCGCCGGCCTTGCGCACAGGGATTGCCGATACAAGCTCCAGCCCGTACCGCTCAGCCGCTTCGCGCTCCATTACAAGGGCCCGGTTCAAATGCTCGCAGCATTGGTACACCGGATAGAATAACAGCTCGCGCCGGACTGCCTCCACGCCTGCGAAGATCGCTTCAGCCGTTTCCAGCGTGCCGGACGTGCCGATCCGCTGGCCAAGCACTTCACTTGTCGAGCAGCCGATAACGAGCAGCTGCCCTTCTCGAAGCTTCGCTACAGAAGCCAGTTCACGAATGACGGTTTCCACATCGTTAGATAGCTGTACCGGATTCATCGTGAGGTTCTCCTTAAGCGTCCGCGAACTTCGCTTCGATCTGCATCACTTTGTTCACGCGTCCCACATGGCGCTCGCCGTTCGAGAACGGCGTTTCCAGCCAAATGCGGATAATCTCCTGCGCAACGCCAGGACCGATAACGCGCTCACCCATAGCCAGCACGTTCGTATCGTTGTGCTCGCGGGTTGCCTTGGCCGAGAACATATCGTGCACGAGCGCGCAGCGAATGCCCTTCACCTTGTTTGCCGCGATGGACATGCCAATGCCTGTACCGCAGATTAGAATGCCGCGATCTGCCCGGCCTGATGCCACAAGATCAGCAACCGGCAGCGCATAGTCCGGGTAGTCAACCGATTGGTCACAGCTGCAGCCAACGTCCTCGAGCTCATGACCGAGCGACTGAATGAACGGAACGAGCTCATCCTTCAAGCGGTAGCCCGCGTGGTCTGCCCCGATGGCGATTTTCATATTCCATATACCTCCCAAGTGACCGCTCGTGGCGGAAAATGTCGATTCACACTGGCTATAGTATACCTGATTTCGGGCGACAAGCAAAAACGGGCGGCGCCTTAAAACAATTAAAACCGTAAGCAAGCGGAAAACAAATCCACCTCTAAATGACAAAAAAAGAGCAAGCATGCTCACGCACGCTGCTCTTTGCCCAGGCGACCGGCCGTATATTCCGATGCTCCACCGTGGTTTAACCCACTCTCGTCGCCAGTTACATCGGAAACCGTCTTTAGTTGTTCTAATCATAACGGATTATCAAGCGAAAATCAATCCGAAGAGGCCTCTGGCCGCCGCCCAATTATTGCTGCAGCCGGTCGAGCAGACGCTTCAGCGCTGCCTCGATTTGAGCCGCGCTCATCTCATAAATTTCCAACGGTCCGCCAAAAGGATCATCAATATCGAAGCTTGGCATCTGCTGCTCCAATTGCAGCAGCTTGACGCGCTTCTCTTCACTAAGCGGCTGGCCCAGCGCTTGGCTCATGTGCCACTCGGACAGGAGCCCCTCGAGTTCAGCGATCCGCTTCAGCACCTCTGGATCGTCGTTCGCAAACTCAAGCAGCGTATACGTCTTGTCCACCGCATTCGGGAACTTCTGCAGCAGCTGGCGTTTATGGCTTCCGGTCATCGTCAGGATCAGATCCGACCAGGCAATGGAGCCCGTTTCTATCGCTTTGGATGTGCTGTGATGCTGAATGCCGCGCCGCGAAAGCGCGGTTTGCGCGTTCTTGGAGACAGGGAGACCATCGATGGTCGAGACACCGGCAGAGCGAATATCAAGCTGCAGACCGCGCTCCTGCGCGAGCGCACGAAGCAATGCCTCTGCCATCGGCGAACGGCAGGTATTGCCGGTGCAGACAAACAGTATTCTTTTCAACACTTGTGCACTCCTCTATAGGAAATTTCATGTGAAATCAGAAAATAAACATCAGGCCGAATGTAAACAAAATAACGCCGCCGCACGCTTCCCCATAGCCGCCTAGGCTTGAGCTAACCCGTCTGCCAAGCAGCAGGCCGAGCACGGACATGATGCCTCCTGCAATGCCGAAGAGCAGCACGGTCAGCAGCATATCGGCTTCAAACATGCCAAGCGAGATCCCGACGGAGAACGAGTCGATGCTGACGCTTAGCGCAAACACCAGAATGCCCCAGCCGCTGCGGTAATCGATCGATTCAACCGCGTCGCCGCGCAGCGAGCTGTAGATCATATGCCCGCCCAGCAGAAGCAGAAGCGCGCCTGCCGCGGTCGTCGCGACGTTGCCGAGCAGCGTGCTGACATACTCACCTGTGAAGATGCCCATTAAGGGCATAATTATGTGAAAAAGCGCGATAACGGCGCTTAGCTTCAAAATGTCCAGCAGCCGAATCCCTTTGAGCCCAATGCCGACACCCAGCGAAAAAGCGTCCATTCCCAGCGCCACCGCAATAATAATGAGCGTCAGCAGCTGCCCGGCATGCATGCTCTCAATCATGTCATCCTCTCCTTGTCCCGCTTCTTCTTCAAAAGCATATGCGGACAAGATGGGAAAGATGACCAGGTTGAGAGGGGCAGGATGTGCTGTGGCGCTGGGACGGGCGGGTTAAGCGCTAGGCGCGGCGAGCTAGGACCGGTGCGCTTGGCGCTAGGCGCGCGGGACAAGCGGGTGAGGTGGTCTTGCGCTTGGCGCGAGATAGTGCAATCAGGTTGGTGCTAGCCGATTGCGGCTTCGCCGATAGCGCTAGGCGCGGGATTAGCGGCCGCGGCGGTTAGGCGCACGCAACGAGCGTGCCGCGCCGGGAGCAGCACATTGGCGAAGTGCTCCATCCCCTGTATGTTGGATAAATCCACTGTAGAACGGCTAAAACGAGTAGAAACGCAATCTATATTGGAAAAATCCACTCATTCCTGCTCCAATCGGCCCGAAATCAGCTTTTCTGCCGAAAATGAGTGGAAAAATCAGAAAAATCCAATATAGCCAAGCTTTTTCACTCAATGCGAGCCAAATGAGTGGATTTATCCACGATAGGTACGGGAGCCGCGACTGGAGCGCTAGGCGCGGGACAGTGCAGCGTGGTCATTAGCCGATTGCGGCTTCGCCGGGACGCGGCGCGTGGCGCGATACTAGGCGCTAGACGCGCACCACCGCGTGGCCGGCCGCCTTGGCCAGGCGGTTCATAAGCGCATGGCCGATACCGTGCTCCGGGCACGTCTCGGCCCAGATGCGCTGCACGCCGCGCGCGTCGAACTCGCGCAGCGCGCCGTACAAGCCGTGCGCAGCCGTTTCCAGCTGCGCGAGGCTGCCGACGACGAGCACGCAGTCGGCGTCGTACCGAGCAGCATGCTCGGCAAAGGCGAGCACGCCCGTGCGCTCGCCGCGTTCCCGCGCCGCCGCCGTCTCCGCCCGAATATAGGCGGAGACGGCGTCCGGCTCGCCCTTCACCAGCTGCATCAGCCCTTGCGGGGCGTAATGCGCGTACTTCATGCCCGGCGAGCGCGGCGCGGCGGCTGCATCGGCAGCCGTGCCGCCTTCGCCCATGCCGGCGCCGGGCGCAGCTACGGCGTCGTACGCCACATGCGCGGCAACCTCGCGCAGCGCTTCGGCCGTGACGCCGCCGGGGCGCAGGATGCGCACGGAATCGCCGCCTGCAATCTCTACGACGGTCGATTCCAAGCCTACGCCTGCCGCGCCGCCGTCAACGATGCCGTCAATGCGGCCGCTCAGATCATCGCGCACATGCGCTGCCAAAGTCGGGCTCGGACGGCCCGAACGGTTCGCGCTCGGCGCTGCCAGCGGGCAGCCCGACTCCGCGATGAGCTGCAGCGCGACCGGATGCGCGGGCATCCGCACCGCGACCGTGTCCAGCCCCGCGGTGACGCGCGGCGAGACGGCGCCCGGCTTCACCGGCAGCACAAGCGTAAGCGGCCCCGGCCAGAACCGAGCCATGAGCCGCTCTGCGAGTGCAGCCTCCTCCGCACCTAGCGGCAGCGTCAGCTCCGCAAGCTGCGCCGTATCGGCGATATGCACGATGAGCGGATTGTCCGACGGACGGCCTTTGGCCCCGAAGATCCGCTCCACCGCTTCCGTCCGCCGCGCATCGGCGCCAAGCCCGTATACCGTTTCCGTCGGAAACGCGATCGTGCCGCCTTCGCGCATCAGCGCCGCTGCTTCTGCCAGCTCTCCCGCTTGCGGCGCTGTGCCGCTGACTTGCCATACTCTCGTATTCCCCACACCTGTATTCGTATTCGTGTTCGTGTTCAATTCCGTATCCCCAGCTTCTGCGACTTGCCATGAAATGCAGCAATCGATTTTGCCTTCATTATAGCACACGACAACAGCCGTGTTTCAAACACCGCTCGAGGCACTGGCTTGTATGAAGCCGAAAAAAGCCGGTGAAGCCGCATGAATGCGTTTTATTGCCAAACTGCAGCCTACCAGCACAACCAGCCGCCGTTGACGCACTCGGACCGTGAAGCGTATGATGTCATGGTCGCTCTTATATGTAAATCCGGACATATGATATAAACAGAACGGAGGCGTTTCAACGACTATGCAGCAATCTGCATCCCAACAACAAATTCGGGTCCTGCCCATAATGATTGCCATCTTCTTCGGCAGCTTCATCTCAACGCTCAACATCAGCACGATTAATATCGCGATCCCCGTGCTGTCGGAGCATTTTCACGCCTCGCTCAGCACGATCCAGTGGACGCTGACCGGCTTCATGCTCGCAATGGGCACGTTTGCTCCGATTACGGGCTATTTTGGCGAACGATTCAGCTACAAAAGGCTCTATATTTTCGCCCTATCCGGCTTTATGGCGGCCTCGATCTGCTGCGCGCTCGCCTGGAGCCCTGAATCGCTCATCGTATTCCGCATCATGCAAGGCGCGTTCAGCGGTCTGATCACACCCGCAACGATGGCGATTGTCTACCAAGTCATCCCGCGCGAGAAACAGCCGATGGCGATCAGTTTCTGGGCGGCATCCAGCATGCTTGCGCCAGCGATTGGTCCAACTTTCAGCGGCTGGCTGCTCGACAACGTCAGCTGGCACTGGCTGTTCTGGGTGAACGTCCCGATCGCAGCAATCGGCATCATGCTCGTCATTCCGTTCATTCCGTACTACCGTCTCAATGTGCCAAAATCATTCGATTTCATCGGTTTCATCACCGTCATCATCAGCAGCGCATCCTTGCTCGTCGCGCTCTCGAACGGCCATACTTGGGGCTGGACCGGCGGCAAAACACTTGCCCTTATCGCTATCGGCGCCGTCTTCCTGCTGCTCTTCATCTGGCGGGAACTGACCTGCGAGACGCCGCTGCTTAATCTGCGCGTCTTCCGCATTAGCCGGTACACGATTTCCTTGACCCTAACAAGCATTGTGACGATCAGCTTGTACTCGGGTACATTCCTGTCACCTGTATTTCTGCAAAATATCCAGCATGTGTCGCCGCTCGATACGGGACTCATTTTGCTCCCGGCTTCCCTAGCGATGGCGCTGATGACACCGATTGTCGGCAAGCTCTTCACTCGCATAGGCCCGCGTCCGCTGCTCATTATCGGCGTTCTGCTGATGGCCGGCGGTACATTGCCGCTCAGCTGGCTGAGTGTCGATATTCCGCACGGGTATATTTTGTTCTGGATGATCGTTCGGAATCTCGGTATTTCGTTCGCCATGATGCCTGCGAGCAATGCGGGCATGGAAGCTGTACCGAAGCAGTTCAGCGGCCACGCTTCATCGCTGACGAACTGGATTCGGAACGTGCTCGGCTCGTTCGCGATCGCGGTGTTTACAACATTGCTGTCCTCCCGCACGGTTGACCACGGGAAGGATCTTGCGAAGGCCGGAGCGTCTGACCCGACTTCGATCAAAATCATGGCCTTCACGATGAGCGTAAACGACGTCTATCTGATCGCCACTATTATCGTAATCGTAGCGCTCCCGGTAGCTTTCTTCATTCCGAAGCTGAAGCGTGAGCCAGTAGCCGAGAAAATTGCCGCTTAACAATGCAACGCTAAAATAAAGCTAAAATATAAAAGCCCATTCGCGTGAATGCGAATGAGCTTTTTTCATGTCCCTATTATTAGCTGAACAGGTGGCGGAAGAAGCTGATGATCGACTTGATCAAGTCCCACAGGAAGAAGCGGACTTCCGGTTGTTTGGCAGGAGCAGCTGCAGCTTGATCGGCGCCGCCGTCATTGTCCGACTTGGATACTGTATCCTGCGCTTTCACTGCAGTGTCTTTCACGTTTGCTGTATCCGCTTTTGCCACAGTAGCCGTTGTCGCAGCCGCTGCAGTCGTCGGCGTCGAAGACTCACCGCTCACTGCATCCACGAAGCAGAGCGGCGGGAACAGTACGCACCACCAGTTCTGACCTGCGCCAGCACCGAGTGTAATACGAAGCGCTTCGTAGTTGCCAGCTGGATAAACTTCAGTTCCGTATATTTTAGTTGGAAACGGCACGATGCCGAGCTCCGCTTTATAGCCATAGTGAAAACCGCGATCATTCAATGTTTTGCCCACGATTGCCTCGATGTCATTCATATGCGAGCGGATCGTAAGACGCGCTTCCTCAATCGTTTGAGGACCCGTTACCCACGTGTTCATCTGTGCCACGACTGCGTCACGCACTTCGCGCTTCACAAGCTGATCCATTGCAGAATCCGAGTTCGCCAAGATACGAAGACGGATCGATTCCGACGGAATGCTGCCTCCGGCAATCGCCGCGTCAGCGCGCTGGCTTTCCCAGCTCATAAGCAGCAGTGCTGCAAGAAGAAGAACATAACCATAAACAGGACGATAAGGAAAACGGGAATAAGTGCGGATCATAACGACAAGCTCCTTTGTGGCACCCGTCGGTGCAGCGGCTTCTCGTTCCGGAACGTTTATATCCCCATTATGTCCGCGCCTTGACCTCTCTAAACCTAGCTGCTCTACTAGCATGCGAAAAAAGATTTATAGATTGATAGAGTTACGCCTCACTCCTCAGCGTCTCCTGAGTTCCTTAGAATCACGTAAAAATAGCAAAAAGAACCGACGCCACACCCCGTGACGTCGGTTCCCATGAAGCATCACTCTATTCCACGGCCAGCACATGCCTGCCAATGCCTGCGTAGTCGTTGATGATGCGAATATCGCGCCATGCGCCGATGCCGCGCAGCAGGTCCGCGACCGCTTCCGCTTGGCCCATGCCAAGCTCGAAGCCGACGATGCGCGGCATCGCGGACAGCTGCGCGAGCTGCTCGGCCATGCGCCGGTACGGCGTGAGGCCGTCATCGCCGCCGTCGAGCGCAAGGCGCGGCTCGTGATCGCGCACCTCCGGCTGCAGGCCGGCAATGTCCCCCGCCGGGATATACGGCGGGTTCGAGACCAGCACGTCGATGCGCAGGCCGGCTGCGCTGCCGGTCTCGCTATCGACGTGCGCCGCATCGGCGCCGGGCCGCGGCTGCTCAACCGCGAACGGCCCGAGCAGGTCGCCCTGTACGAACGTCATGCGCGCGGCTGCGCCATGGCGCTCCGCGTTCGTGCGGGCGACCGCCAGCGCGTCCGGCGACAGGTCGGACGCGCAAACCCGCCACTGCGGACGCTGCGCAGCCAGCGTCACGCCGATGGCGCCGCTGCCGGTGCCGACGTCGACCACCGTCGGCACATCGGCTACCCCGCCAGCGCTGGCTTCGCCGCGCGCCTGCGGCCAAAGCTTGTCCGCGGCTTCGAGCACCGCCTCGACAAGCAGCTCCGTCTCCGGCCGTGGAATAAGCACGGCCGGCGTCACGGTAAACGGCGCGCCGTAGAACCACTGCTCGCCGATCAAATACTGCACCGGCTCGCCCGCGGCTTTGCGCGCGAGCAGCTCTCTCCAGCGCTTGTAGTGCTGCGGCGGAAAGAGCTCGCGCCAATCCCGAAGCAGCGCAGCGCGATCCATCCCGAGCACGTGCAGCAGCAGCAGCTCCGCATTGCTGCGCGGCTCCATGATGCCGCACTCTTTCAACATCGCCGCGGCTTGCAAGCAAACGTCTGCAATGGTCATCGGAACGAGCAGCGAAACGCCCATCTCTTCTTCCTTTTCAACCTCGCGGGCCCGCTGCTCTTCAGCATCTCGATCCTTTTGCTCGGCCATCTTTATCGCTCCTTCCGCCAAAAAACGGGAGCGCCAAAGGCTGCCCCCGTTTTACATTATCCTTAACCATTATGCGAGATTCTCTTGCTCCATCAATTCCGTCTGAGCGGTCAATGTCAGTGCGTTGATAATCTCTTCCATGTCTCCGTTCAATACGGAGTCCAGCTTGTGCAGCGTAAGGCCGATCCGGTGATCCGTTACTCGGCTTTGCGGATAGTTGTACGTCCGAATCCGCTCGGAGCGGTCGCCCGTACCTACTTTGCTCTTACGTTCCCCGGCATACTTCGCTTCTTCCTCTTGACGATGCAGATCGGAGATACGCGCGCGAAGGACTTGCAACGCCTTCGCTTTGTTCTCGTTCTGCGATTTGCCGTCTTGGCACTGCGCCATAATGCCTGTCGGCACGTGAAGCACGCGCACGGCAGACTTCGTCGTATTAACGGACTGACCGCCAGCGCCGCTGGAGCAGTACGTATCCACACGAATATCTTTGTCGAGGATTTCAACCTCAACCTCTTCCACCTCAGGCATAACCGCTACGGTCGACGTCGACGTATGAATACGTCCGCCGGATTCCGTTACCGGGATACGCTGTACACGGTGCGCGCCGCTCTCGTACTTCAGCTTGCTGTACGCGCCTTTGCCCGTCACCATGAAGATAACCTCTTTAAAGCCGCCAAGATCGCTCTCGCTCGCTTCCATCAATTCCACTTTCCAGCCTTGCGCATCCGCGTACTTCATGTACATGCGGTACAAGTCTGATGCGAACAAAGCTGCTTCGTCGCCGCCCGCCGCGCCGCGAATCTCGACAATAACGTTCTTGTCGTCGTTCGGGTCCTTCGGCAGCAGCAGGAATTGAATGTGCGCTTCCAGCTCTTCCTTGCGCGTGCTCAGTTCGTCGATTTCCATCTTCACCATTTCGCGCATTTCATCGTCGAGCTTCTCGCCTTGCATCACTTTCGCATCGTCAAGTTGCTCAGATACTTGCTTGTATTCTGTGTATGCTTCATAAGGGGCCTGCAAATCCGACTGCTCCTTGGAGAAGTCGCGCAGACGCTTCGGATCGCTTGCTACGTCCGGATCACACAACAGCTCGCTCAATTTCTCATACCGGTCCGCGAGTGCCTGTAAACGGTCCAACACTGTCAATCACCTCTGTAAGTTAGAATAAATCTAATAATCGTCTCTTTAGTATAACATAACGCACCTGATTCCATAAACGTGACAATTATGGATGATTTGGCGGCGCACAGCAAAAGGACCCGGACATCCGGGCCCTGCTGCTCTCCATCATCTATACGTTGAAGCGGAAATGCATAACGTCGCCGTCCTGCACCACATACTCTTTACCTTCAAGACGAAGCTGGCCTTTCTCCTTCGCCGCGTTCATCGTGCCTGCCGCGACCAAATCGTCATACGACACAACCTCTGCACGGATGAAGCCGCGCTCGAAGTCGGTATGGATAACGCCTGCCGCTTGCGGAGCTTTCATGCCTTTGCGAATGGTCCAAGCGCGAACCTCTTGTACGCCTGCTGTGAAGTACGTGTACAGGCCAAGCAGCTTGTAAGCTGCGCGGATCAGACGGTTCAGACCGGATTCTGTCAGGCCGAGCTCTTCGAGGAACATCTCTTTGTCCTCGCCTTCCAGCTCAGCGATCTCGGATTCCACTTTCGCACTGATCGGCACTACTTCTGCGCCCTCAGCCTTCGCGAACTCACGAACCAATTCCACATAGCTGTTGCCATCGGAATTAGCCGCTTCGCCTTCACTCACGTTTGCCGCGTACAACACTGGCTTCATCGTCAGCAAGTGCAGGTCGCGAATGAGTGCTTTCTCATCTTCGGAGAGATCTAGGCTGCGCGCCGGCAAATCATTGTATAGCGCTTCTTTAACCTTCTCCAGCGTCTCCACCTCTTGCACGACCTTCTTGTCGCCGCCCTTGAGGTTTTTGCGGGAACGCTCGATTTTGCGGTCAACCGAATCGATATCCGCGAGGATCAGCTCGAGGTTAATCGTGTTGATGTCGCCGATCGGGTCCACTTTACCGGATACGTGCGTAATGTTCTCGTCCTGGAAACAGCGAACCACGTGTACGATCGCATCTACTTCACGAATGTGCGCAAGGAACTTGTTGCCGAGACCTTCACCCTTGCTCGCGCCTTTTACGATACCTGCGATATCAATAAATTCGAATGCTGTCGGTACCGTTTTGTTCGGTACGACGAGCTCCGTCAATTTATCCAAACGCGGATCCGGTACCTCTACGACGCCCACGTTCGGGTCAATCGTACAGAACGGATAGTTTGCAGACTCCGCGCCCGCTTGCGTAATTGCATTAAACAAAGTCGATTTGCCCACGTTCGGCAGACCGACGATACCAGCTTTCAAAGCCATGTAGGAAGACACCCCTGTTCCGTAATAAACAATCTCAGGACATTATACATGAAAGGACTTTAATAAAAAAGGTGAATCCGCTCATTCCCAGTGGACAAATTTAGCATTTCCGAGGCCGACAGGCGTCTGCATGTCCTCCCCCGGATTCGAACATACTACGTTCGCAGGGCACATCCGCGGAGGTGAACCGTCTTGGAGAACACGAAGCACAAAGGCAATTATAAAGGTACTACGGCAATGCACGCCAAGAATCAGGACATGGCTTTCGTCAACGATACGATCGAGGATGCCAAGTCCGTTACAAACTTCAACCACGAGAAGAAGAAGACCGACAAATAGCATATCGTTGCAAAGCCAAAGGGGTGACCGCAATCGGCCACCCCTTCTTCGTTATTTCCGCACTATTTCTACTGCTGCTTCGCACCTGTATAAATGTGAATCGCATCGCGCAGAAACTCTGCCGCTCCAGGCTGGTTCACGTCGTAGTAAGCACGGAAGCGCTCGTCGTCCACGTACATCTGCGCTAAGCCCGCATGCGCTTCCTTGCTGTACTTGTCTTTATCCCAGTAGTAGCACAGCCACTGGCGATGCAGGTCAGCCGTCTTCTGCGCAAGTTCACCCGCTGGATCCCCCTGCTTATATGCCTCAGCCAGCGTATCCTGCACTTCCTTCGCTAACCGAGTCACTTCGTCATACTGTTCTTGCGTCATATTTTGCAGCTTCGCATTGGACTTGTTCACGGCATCATCGCCATACTTCTCGCGCGCTTCCTTGCCGTACTTCCGCTCGTTCTCGTCGATCATCCGCTGCTTGAAGCCATCAAACTTCTGTTTGTCGCTCATCGATATACTCCCTTCGGCCGATGCGATCGTCATGTCCACATTGGCAATGAGCGCATCGAGCTGGTTTCGTCGGTCGATTAACTGCTGACGGTGCTCCTGCAGCGCCGCTGACCGGTCGAAGGACGGATCGGTGAGCATCGCCTTGATCTGATCCAGACTAACCCCAAGCTCCCGGTAAAATAAAATATGCTGCAGCCGATCGACCTCCGCCTGCCCATAGATCCGGTACCCCGACGAGTTGATTCTTGCCGGCTTAAGAATGCCAATCTCATCGTAGAACCGCAGCGTCCTCGTACTGATGCCAGCGAGCCTCGCCAGCTTCTGCACCGTATACTCCATCACAATCACCTCCCGACAAACCAACTGTACACCTTGCCGTAACGGCAATGTCAAACCTGATTTTATTAGTTTGGAACGAGCGTGTCGCTCCGCCTTCGGGCAGCTCAGTTGAGCTATAGTTTTCAAGCTATATTGGATTAATCCAACGAAAAAATGCCATTTCAGTAATATTTGAGTGCTATAGTGGAAAAATCCATTCATTTCTGGGAGAACCGGATGAAATCGGCCTATCCGGCCGAAAATGAGTGGATAAATCCAATATAGCCAAGCAAAAACGCCGCAAACGGCAAATATGAGTGGATTTTTCCAATATAGCTATCAATTGCAGCAGGATAAAGAAACTCACACCAGTAGCGGTTGTCTTTTCAGGTTACGGATTTACGACTTTGACTTAGACTTAGACTAGTAGTCCCAGTTTTCCTCTCGTTGTCGAATTAATTCTTCTTCTCGCATTTGAGTGACCCCCTCCTTTAACCTGTTTTGATTCCATTGCACGTCCCCATGACAAACCGACGTCTGTCCCACATAACCAAAAAGACCCTCACAGCCCCAACTCGGGCTGCAAAGGTCTTCTTACTACAAGGTGCCGATATTCCTCGGTTTTCGGTCTGGATACGGGCACGTGAATGCTGCCTCCGCCTTTGAAATAGGCGTCATTGCCGTAGGTTCCGACCTCAATTCGATCTACAAGCGATACATTTACAAGATAAGAGCTGTGGAACAAATCGAATCCGTATGGCTGAAGTATTCGCTGATAGCTTTCGACGCTGTGCAGCTGGAAGTATGTAGCCTCTGCGGTAACAAACATCGGAATGCCTGGGGGATGCTGTGCCTTGACCCCTTTCTTGACGGGCCTTGAGGTCACACCCATATACAAAACCTCGTTCAGGACATCGAGATTCTTACAGACGACCTGATTATCAACAGGCTCCATCCGCACGCAGTATACCCAGATCGACATGTGTCCACCTACTTTTGTTCTTGCTGTTTCTTGTCGCTAGGAATGTCGATGCTTCCTGTAAATAGTTTAAAAGTCTGTGCATCATCCGTTTTACTAACTGTTGCGTTAAGCGCCTTCGATACCATCTTAGCCAATTTCTTCTTCATGGAAGTCACCTCTTGTTATGTTTTAAAGAAATCGATTGGAAAAATATTGCTAATATAATAATAGGTGAATGTAATAGAATATTCAATAAAATAATGCAAATCGGCAAAACTCTTTTTCGAGTTGAAAATATGGCTATTAAGATTATTGATAAAACCGAAAGAATATAAATAAAATACGTATTTAATTGCATATGCGGGATAGCAGCCAGCCCAGTTGTGCTAACAAGAAAACAAACATCCAAGTTGCTGAAATGGAAGCCGCCTGTCAGCAGTCTTATCACTGCAAAAGAGGCAACAGCCATTAACGTTTCCACAAACGTATCTGTAAGCAGCCCAATGAGCAACGCTGCAATACTTACTCCAAAATTTATTGTCTGAAGGGCTAGTAATGCCGTGAGCCTTTCAACACTACTCGTTTCCTCGGGATTGGCATTATGCACCGCGGTTGCAACCTTCTTAGATAGAAATACGATTACGCTCAATGCTTGTGTCTCTCCTATAAGTGAGCATGATTACAATCGTAAACAGAATGCTGCCTAGAATTAATGCTGCTACAATTTCAGAACGCTCGATATATAGATAGAAACATGTCAGTACCAACATTAGCGATACTGTAACCCAGGTATACACGCTCCATTTCTCCTTGGTGATGCGGGTGTCCAAGTAAAAATCATGTGGCGGTCTTATATACTTGGATATACCGAGATTAAACATGAAAATCATATAAGCGATTGTATACGAAACCGATTGAGATAGTAATTGAACCAGTCTTGCTTCAATACTATTCGAATGTCTTAACATAGAAGCATCGACTAGTCCGGTCATCGTTGTTACCGCTACAATACTCATTTGAATAGCAAAGTACCCGATCATGCCAACCCCTACAATCCGAAACGAGCGATATAACCTAACTTTGATAAGGAACCGCAAACCTAGAATCAGTAACATCATGTGGTTAAGAGCATCGTATTCAGCCCCTATCCCCATTAGTTCTCTTCCTACAATCGATGCCACCGCAAGAATACAAGCAATAATCCCAATCTCTCTCAAGTACTCCCGAATCGGATACTGGAATATCGAGAACATAATAACCGTCACTGCCAATGTGTCCAGACAATCCAGAATAAAGTAGATGATATAGTTCACTTGTGCTGTCACCTCTTCTCGAGCAGTTACCCACATTCTACCTTATTCGACACGCGGTTTCTATACGAAATAAGAGCGCTTACACCCAGGCGTCGTTGTCGTATCCGCGCTCTTCCCAGTAGCCGATATGATCGGTGTCGATCAGTTCGATGCGGTTCAGCCATTTGACCGATTTGTACGTGTACATCTTCGGTACGATGAGCCGGACAGGTCCGCCAAGGTCGCTCGGAATGATCTTGCCGTCATGCAGCACCGCTACCATCACATCGTCCATATTCGCCTGCTCGAGCGTGAGGGAATCCGTGTATACACCGTCACCGGAGTAGAACTTGACCGTCTTCGCATTCGGCTTTACGCCGACCAGCTTCAGAAAGTCCTTCAGCTTAATGCCTTCCCACGTATTGTTGTACACCGACCAGCCCGTCACGCAGTGAAAATCGCTCACCTGCACTTCCCGCTTCAACGCCACGAACTGCTCCCAGTTCCATTTCACCGGCTTCTCGACTAAGCCGTCGATGATGAACGAGAAGTTATTGTTATCGAACTTCGGAATCTCTGTCACCGTATAGATGCGGAATGTACCCTTGCTGCCCCCGCCAACCGGCGGCGATGAAGCTGCGAGCGGCTGCGGCAGAGGGACCATATTGTTCGCGTCGGACTCGACGATCTTCTCGATACTTTCGCCTGGACTAAGCGAGCTTGCGAGCCATTTTACAAAAGACGGCCCGACCGCAACCGCAATACCCGCTCCCACCGCTACCCGGATGAAAGCACGGCGAGACATAACCGCTTGCGGCTGACCCGCCGCCGGATGGATGATTTCTCTCTTCTCGTCGTCCGTCTTCACGGTGCGGCGATGCGGCTCCTTCAGCCACTTCAGGCGCGTGACGGAGTGGTAGATGATATACGGCAGCCCGACCCATGTCAGCGCGTCATGGACATAGAGGGCATTATTCGACCAGCGCGGACCGACCGCTCTGAACTGCCAGAGCAGCAGCCCCGATAGAAGCCAGCCAACGAGCAGTCCCAGCACGATGAGCACATTGGCTTTCTGATAGATTTTACCCTTCAGCTGCTTCCAGTGCTTACTCGCAAGGAGCAAATAGTAAACGACCGGCAAGAGTGAAGCGATACCGACCACGATATGAATATAGCGGATGATAACCCGGCCTTCACCGAGAATGCCGCGCCACATCCCTTGAAACAAGACGAGACCTGTCAGTGCCAGGATGACAACGATGTAACCGTTCCATGAATGGAGTGAAGCCAGCTTCTTGCCATATCCTCGCCGCACACGAGCCAACCAGTTCTGCACGTCAGCACCCGCCTCCTAAAGAGATAAGTTTGGTGTTCCAATTATATCCTACGTACATTAAACGCACATGAAATTCGTCTGTAGAGATTGAAGATTGTCTGGCCCAGGCCTGCAAAATAAATGAATATATCCAGTTACTTCAACGCCCCTCTACAGAGAAAAGCCCTCACACCACCGGTGCGAGGGCTCTTGCTGCAAATCTTACAGTTGGCCTTGAATTTTACCTTGAAGCGCTGCTTTGGATTGCAGACCAACCATTTTGTCAACGGGTTGACCGTCTTTGAACAGGATCAGCGTAGGGATCGACATAACGCCGAATTGGGAAGCCAATTCAGGCTCTTCGTCTACGTTGATTTTCGCGATTGTCGCGGAGCCTGCCAGCTCAGTGGAGAGCTCCTCGACGATTGGAAGCTGCATTTTGCAAGGGCCGCACCATGGCGCCCAGAAGTCAACGAGCGTTACGCCGCTCTCGATGCTTTTGTTGAAAGTGTCTTTAGTCAATGCTACTGCCATGTTCATTCATCCTCTCTACAATAAGTTCGTAATCCTATGGGAAGGGATACCCCGTCTCACCTAAAGCTCATGCCTCAAGGACACTGCTTGCATTCCTTGATCTGACCCAGCACACCTGCAATCGTAATGCCGCCAAAATAATTCTCAAGCTGCTTCTCCGCCCTGCAGAAAATACCGTCCATCACTTCCCGCATGTTGGAGCCGACGACGCAATCCATATCCGGATCGCCCGAGCACCAGCTCGGAATGACGGAGCCTTGCGCCATCAGTCGATAAATATCGGCTAGGGTGACAACAGCTGGATCAAGCGTCAGCCGGTATCCGCCGCCTGCGCCCTCCCGCGTGTCGACATAACCGCCGCGCTTCAAACAGCTCATCACTTTGCGTATACGGGCCGGGTTGGTCGATACGTTATCCGCGATGGCCTCGCTTGGCGCCATGCGCTCCGGCAAATAAGCCAAGTAAACTAAACTGTGTACGGCAATGGTGAATTCGCTGTTCATGCTTAACGGCACCCCGCTTTATACTGTAATCATATCAGTTACAGTTGAATCTGTCAACGGCGGCAGCTGTCTTATTTTGTGATGAAGAGGGCATGTCTATTCATCGACGCTTGAACGGAACGTAAACGTTGTGCGAGCGAGTAGGCAGGCACAAATCAGAACAGCTCGAGCTGCTCCGCGTCCGCATCTCCCGGCAGTGCCAGCTCGAAAGAGCCGCGCGGCGGAAGCTGATGCAGCATCGCCATTAGCTGCAGCGCATTGTCGGCCGCATCGCCGCCGGAGTTATTGTTGAACAGCACGCACACCGTGCGCGATTGCTGCGCGAGGCGATGCAGCCGCTCCGCCCACTCGCTCAGCTCGGCTTCATTGTACCGGTACAAGTACCGCACGTCCCGCCAATTCGGCTGTCCGCTCGATACCCAGCCGCCCGTATTGCGGCCGTGCAGCCGGACAAGCGTCAGCTCCTCGCTGGTCGACGCCTCGACGATCGGTATCGAGCCGTCGCCAGCCTGCGGCTCGTCGCAGACGGTGTGATACCAGCCTTCGCGCTGCGTGAAGGCGATTGTCTTCTCGCGCATCTCTGGCGCGTACCAGCTCTGGTGGCGGAACTCGAGCGCGCATGGCACATCGCCCATGCGCGCCTTCGCCGCCCGCAGCGCATCCACGTTCATGCGCGTGCAATTGAACCATGGCGGGTACTGGAACAGCACCGCCATCAGTTTGCCCGCTTCGCGAATAGGCGCGATCGCATCGAGAAATGCTTGAAACATTGTCTCTTCGTTCTCATAGGGATGAGTGCCTTTGCCGCGCGCATGCCCGGTCATGCCTTGATAAGCCTTGATAACGAAGCGAAAGTCGCCTGGTGTGTCGCTAGCCCACTTCGACATCGTATGCGCCGATTGAATCGCGTAGAAGGTACTATCTACCTCGACGACGCGGAACCAGTGGGCATATGCGGGCAGCTTATTACGCGCCGAACCCGCTCCGCGGTACAGCTCGGAATGGTCGCCCCATCCGCATAAACCGATCTCGATCACGATTTGTCACCTCACATTTTGCACCAGGACGGGCCTTGGCGCCCTTGCTTGATTAAGTAAACTGCATTAGCATGTAGATTAGCATAAGTTTACAGCGTCCCTATTTTGCAAAGCAACAACCGCCCTGCCTACTTTAGAAAAACTTACCCGAAAGGTTGTCGTTTCGTTATGCATATTGATGTGTACTCCGATGTGGTGTGCCCCTGGTGCCGCATCGGCAAGCAAAATCTGCTGCGCGCCATCGAGCTCTGGAAGGAGAGGAATGATGAGCCCGTTACCGTAACGTACCACGCTTATCAGCTCGACCCGAACCTGCCAGAGGAAGGCCGGGCATTCGATGAGGTTATGATGCGAAAAATGGGCGGACGAGAGTCCATGAAGCGGGCCATGGATCAAGTAACGCGAGCTGGCGCAGCCGTCGGCGTTACGTTCCGCTTCGACCAGGTGAGCCGGATGCCGAACACGCGGCTGGCGCACCGATTCATCGCTTTGCTTCCGGAGGAGCGCCGCGCCGATGCGGTCGAAGAGCTGTTCCGCGCATACTTCGAAGACGGAGCCGATGTCGCACAGCTAGACGCTATTATGAGCATTGCCGAGCAGCTCGGCGTGAATACCCCCGATCTGGAGAAGCGGCTGATGAGCGGCGAAGGCGGCCAAGCGGTGGATGCGGACTTGCGGAAGGCGCAGCAGATTGGGATTACTGGCGTGCCGTTCTTTATTTTCAACAATCGTTATGCATTGTCAGGTGCGTACCCTGCCGAGGAACTGCTCGGACTGATGGGCGGCGTGAATACAGGCGTTTAAATGAGAAAAAGCTGAGGGCGTGTGAATACGCACTCAGCTTTCTGTTTTATTCAGGCACCTATTCATTAATGGCCGCCCTCGCCGACGATTCGAAGTCCGATAACACCGATAATAATCATACTTATAAAGAGCAGTTTGCGTTTATCCTTCGATTCGCCGAATGCGAGCATTCCGAGCACGACGCTGCCAACCGAGCCGATTCCCGTCCAGACGGCGTATGCCGTACTCATCGGAATGCCTTGCAGTGACCGCGATAAGAAATAGAAACTGACGAACCCCGCACCGATCGCAAGCAGCGTGCCTTTCCAATTCTTAAAACCGTTCGACAGCTTAATCCCCGTCACACCGCCGACTTCGCCAAGCCCCGATAGGAGCAGAAACAACCACTCCATTAGCTGCCCCCTCCTTTCGCCCCGCCCGCCTCGATTTCAGCTTCTGCCTCAGCCGGGTCCGAAGCGATCATTTTGAGCCCGATAATGCCGCTCATGAGGAGTGCAATGAATACCAGCTTCAGCACATCGACAGGTTCACCCAGCAGCACGATGCCAGAGATGACCGTACCGACTGTACCGATACCAGTAAAGACCGCGTAGGCCGTGCCGATCTCGATCTTGCGCATCGCCGTCGAGAAGAACATGAAGCTTATAATAAGCAGCGCGACCGTAATGATGCTCGGTACGAGCCGTGTAAATCCATGCGAAGCTTGAAGCCCATAGGCCCAGCAAATTTCAAGCAAGCCTGCAATGAGCAGAAACAGCCATGCCATGATGATGAGTTCTCCTTTCTCTTGTCACCCTTTGCGTTAAGCCTTGGGCGACGTCCGCGTCCGGTCGACCGTTTCCCGCAGGCAATCCCAAATGAGCGCCTGCCGTCGCCGATACAGCGCCGAATCGTATAGTTTATATTCAACGAGCAAGCCGTCCGTTAACGCATAGAACAGCGCCAGCAATCTCTCCGACTGTTCAGGTTCACAATGTGCGCAGCGGTTCAGCAGTTCCGTCAATTGCAGCGTAATTTGATCCTCGTAAGCGATAAAATCCTGCCCGAGCCGCTCCTCCAGATGACGAGGCGGAACGAGCAGCGTTCGCTTCAGAAACGACTGTCCCTTCGTAATGTGGTCCAAATCCGTGAAAAAGATAAATGCCGCATATAGGCGCTCCATCGGCGGCTGATCCGATGTCTCTGCCAGCAGCTGCATGAATTTCGCATGCTCCTCGCGGATCGCATCGTCAATCAGCTCCAGCAGCAGCTGCTCCTTGGACTCGAAGTGCGCATAGATCGACGGCGTCTTAATGCCGACCGACTTCGCAATTTCCGAGAGGGACACGCCTTCGTAGCCCGACTCCGCGAATAACGTCAGTGCCGCTTGCTTTAACCGGTTCGCTGTCATGCGGATCACCGTCTCCTTTATTTGGACTTCCTGTATCTCACTTTAACCTACTTTAACTTTGCGTTTCGCGAGCTTGCCTAACGAACGTTAGTTAGCTGACCTCACGTGATCATACTGGGTTTGCAGTGCGGTGTCAAGACTCTTCCTCTGGGGTAAAGAGCGAAGGCGGAACTTTTTGCTCCACTCTGGCGTCTGAACGTTCATATAGAGGAGGCTTACCTATGAAGAGAATAATTACCCTCACAGCCGCGCTAAGCTTACTGGCAGCGAGCCCTGTCGCCCATGCAGCCAAGCCAAGCCGCATCGTGGCGAACGAACGGACTGTTCTTACCTCAGTTCCGTCCATTGTGGAAAATGGCAGAACGCTTGTCCCGCTTCGCGTCGTTGCCGAAGCGCTCGGTGCTTATGTGTCTTGGGATGCCAAGACACGCACGGCCGATGTGCGCAAATGGACGGAATCGATTGCCTTCAAGCCAGGCTCGAAGACGGCGACAGCTGTATACGGAAGCATTAATCCGGGCCCGCAGACCGTAGCGCTTGATGCGGCAGCAGTCTCGCAGCAAGGCCGCGTGTATGTGCCGCTTCGGATGATCGCCGTATCCTTCGGCTAAGGACCATTTCGCTGCATTCGTTTATAAATTCAGCCGATCGGGCAGTGCTCGCGACGGGCGAGCTGCGTGATGCACGTCTGCTGGTCAAGAAGAAAGGCGCATTGAATGAACACTATGCCCAGCTGCCGACCTTGTACCCATCACAGGGGCGTGAGGGATATGCCGCGACGTTCTTGTTCCCTGTCGGCGAAGCGAACCGCTTCTTCCTCGTATCGGGCGATACCGCAGCCTTCTACGAGCTGATCGACGGTTTCTTCGTGGTCACTTGGCGCGCACTCATTCCGCTTGGAAGCAAGGATGCACTCGGCTTGTTCTTCGACGGCGAATACACGCAAGCAACGGGCACGTACCCGACTGCAGCTGGAGATAAAGGCTTCGTCTATAACATAACGAGCACCTATCTGGACAGTGAGCGGCATACGACTGGAACGGTTGATAGTGACGGCACGATCCATGTGCTCGGTACCACATGGTCTGTAGGCGGCGAGCTGAAGGAGCAGTCCGGCTCTCTCGACATGGTGTTACCAGGCGAGACGAGAAATGAAGTGAGACTGCCTTAATTTCGGATTTACTTCCTCAAGGCTTTCCAACTTCCAACCAATCAGGCTTACTGCACTAATACTGCTGCTCGCTGCTTTGATCACAGCATGTGCGGCCCAAGCAGTCAAAGGCGGCTTCCCAGGCGGCATCTACGCTCGATTGCTGGATCGGGTCGATCCCAACACGTACAGCATCGATACCTATGCATGGGACTGATCACGGACGAACCATTTAGTAAGGCGACTGACCAACCCTTCGTCTCCGTCGTCAATCTGTCCATCTACGGGTTCGATTCCGAAGCGGAGCGGGTGAAGGGACGGAAGGATTTTGAGGCGCAAATGTCTGCAAGGACAGCGCTGGACGAGCTTCATCCGGGCATCTATGAGCATAACAACGTGCTGGTCATCTACTTTCGGGACAATGATACCGAAGATATAGTCAACTCGGATATCCGCGAGGCACTGGAGGAATTGTAGCCCAACCTACCCCGCCGCCACTCTAACGGACCTCACAACCCTTATTCGCTCGAATATCGCCTCTTCCAGACTCTAACGGACTCCAGTGACCTTATTCGCTCCAATCCAGACTCAGACCCGGCCAAATTCACTACATAGCGTCTTTCGAGTCCGTTAGACTTATGTGACGGCCGATTCGCGCCGAATAGCGACTCCTGAGTCCGTTAGCGCCAGCCGACCGCACACGCACACAAACAACCCCGCGTTCCCTCGAACGCGGGGTCTCTCTGCTTCACGGTATCGTCAGTTCCTCGGCAAAATGCCCCGACCGATTCACCTTCGTCTCCAGATACTTGCGATTAAATTCCGAAATATCGCCCCACAGCGGCACGCGGTCATCGACGTTCATGCCGGATGCCTTCAGCGCTGCGAGCTTCTTCGGATTGTTCGTAATGAGCGTCACCGGCTTGCTGCGCAAGTGTGACAGCACAACAATCGTCTCCTCGTAGCTGCGTGCATCGTCCTTGAAGCCGAGCTCCAGGTTCGCCTCCACCGTGTCGTAGCCCTTCTCTTGCAAAATGTACGCCATCGCTTTGCTGAACAGCCCAATCCCGCGCCCCTCATGGTTGGCAAGATAGAATAGCGCGCCCGTGCCGTGGCTCACGATCATCCGCATCGATTGGTGCAGCTGAAAGCCGCAGTCGCATCGCTTGCTGCCGAAGATATCGCCCGTATGGCAGATACTGTGCATCCGGATGTACGCATCCGGATTATTCGCGAAGTCGCCGTAGACGAGCACGCTCGACTGCTGCTTTTCCGCCAAGTTCGACTCCGACAGCTGCTCGATCAGGTATTCGGTGCGCTCCTTCTCCTTGCATCCACCCTCGCTGTGAACGAGGTCCCTACACGGCATCCAGCAGTACCACTGAAACTTCACGGTCTCCCCGTCCAGATTCACCGGCAGCGAAATCGGACCTACCAGCATAACTGTGCCGCGCTTGCTCTTTATCGTCTGAATTCGATCATCCAATATCGCAACAATTGCTTCATCGATCACTTTATGAGAGCCCCCCATCGCAACCAAACTGCCCTTAGTGTGGGGTGCAGCAATAGGATTTATGCGGCGGGCAGAGGCGGAGATGGATTATCCCTCGCTCACGACGAACACATTGCCATCCAGATCTTCGAATGTAAAATATGCCGTGCCATGCTCCCCCTCAATCTCGCCTGCTTCCGCACCTTTGGCACGCAAATGCGCCAGCGCTCCTGCCAGGTCAGGCGTTGCAATAACCGCAATTGGCTCTTTGCCGGAGGCCGAGCTTAGCCGATGCTCATTAATGAGCAAGTCCGCGCCCTTGTCCATCTTTATGCGGCGCAAATCTCCAAACTGCGGGTCCGCTTCCGCAGCCTTGCCGACCAGCCCCTCATACCAGTCCACCTTATGCGCATCATCGCCCGCAGATACAATGATGCGGCTTATTTTGCCCAACAATGCGTGCATCGACTGCGGAGGCAAGTCCAGCGGACGGTTGGCGCGGCAGATCATCGTATCGTCGTTGACCGTAAACACGGAGACGAACTCATCAATGAACACCTCCGTACGGGACTCATGCGGATGGCTGTCGCAAAATGCACTCGCGGCATGAATGTCGTCCGTATCGAACATGATGACAGGCTTGCCTCCCCCCCAAATATTGCTGTCCAGAATGAGCTGCACGCCGCCTTCGAACTCAAAAATATAAATGCCGTGTTCGAACTGCGCATCCTGCGGCGCAATATGGCGGTCAAGCAGGCTGGCATACCATTCTGTCGCTTGTTTTAAGTCTCGAACCGGAACGAATACCGCCGGCATAAAAGGTTTAATTGGATGTTTTCCAGTGTCAGCGTCAGCTTCAGCGTTAGAGTTAGCGGCAGTCTTAATAGCTTCGTTCATCATCATTATCATTCCCCCCCAGGTTTCATGTTCGTTCTCACCCTATAGACACGGCGATGCCAAATTATCTATCACCATTGCTGCAGTAAATGTTCGATGATTGCGATACCCTCTGTCTCCGCCTCATATGCCGCCTGCAAGCCGGAGCGAATCTGCCCCATCCGATTGCCGTGACTGCCTCCGTAGCCGAAAGGAAAGCTCGGGTACAGCCGCCGGAATTCCTCGCCTACCCGGCCATAGCAAGCCGCAGCTGCCGCAAGCCCCTGTTCCCGTCTGCCGCCGCTTCGCACTGCCAGCCCCTGCAGATAACTGGCTGCACGCTGCCGTGCCTCTGCCAAAATCGCAACCTGATACGCATGGCCATGCAAGTTAAGGCCGCCCCGCTCCACCGCCTCGAGCCAGAGCTCATAGCCCTTCAGCCCGTAGGCGAATCCTTCGAGCGGCGGCTCCTTGCCTCGAGCATGGTTCACTATTGCCTGCAGCGCCGCTCGCCCTGGCATCGGCTGCGAACGCTGTCCGCGAATGCCGAGCACGAACAACGGCGGTTCCTCCCCGGTGCGCCCCAGCTTGTCATAGCGGAAGCTGCGTTTCAGCCGGTTCGCGCCGTAATACTTGATCTCGCCCGCTTCATCGTCATAGCCGTACACATAACCAAACTCATTGATGTTCATATTTCGAATAATGGCAGGAACACCGCGATCGATCGTCCCTTGAATGACCGCCAATAAATGTACTTGCTGCTCCGGTGTAATGCTCCGCCGCTGCGGGCGTCCGAAGCAGGTCCCTTCAATCCCGAGCCGCTCCATCGTCTGATAGCCGGTATAGCTCCAATCGAAGGTCGAAATACCCCGCCAATTGCAGCCCGCCGCCGTATTGAGACGGAAGGCATCGCCGGAGATGCCCATCAGCTCGGTCGTACTCCATTCCGCTCCATCACTCACATACCTCAGCGCTTCGCCAATCATCACAGAGATGAAGGCATACGGACTTGAATAAGAAGGCTCCGCCAGCGTCTTGGCGACGGTCTCCCGCCTGCTGCGTCGCTCCTTCAAGTAACGAGCGACCTCGCTGCTGAACCGCTCATCATTCGTCTTCACCCTAGCCCGGGAAAAAATATTATAAACATTGCTCTTGTTCATTCCGAACCTTGCCGCCAGCTCCTCCGGCGTCGCGTCATCGAACGCGCTTGCACGAAGCACCTCACGAGCTTGCCCTGATAACCGCTGCAGCACCTGTTCGACGAGTTCATCGCGGTCAGCCTGTTCTTCCCATTCCGCCATTTCATCCGGCTCACCACCGTCGCCGCCGGCATTGCCGAAGCTAGAGTTCGCACCTCCTCCAGCTTCCATCGCAGCCGTACCAGCACTCCCGAGCAGATCAATTGGCGCTTCGTTGCCGGACTTACCGCGAATTGCATTCATAGCTGTCCGCCGCACCATGAGGCGGAACCACGCCGTGAACTTCGCGTCGTCCTCCAAGCTGCCGAGCTTGTCCCGCATGCGCAGGAACGCTTCTTGCACGATGTCCTCCGCCAAATAAACGTCGCGGACAATTTCCCTCGCCCAAGACAGCGCCGCCGAGCGGTACCTCGTGACGATCTGCTCAAATGCAGCTGTTTCCCCTCGTTTCACAAGTGCGACCAGCTCGGCGGTCTCATTGTTATTTTCCACAGACGGCTCTCCTCGCCCACAATAAGTCACATCAACCTAACACAACAGCGACACATATAACTCACTTCGCCCCATGCGCCGCCTTCTCCGAACGAATCGCATCATTGATTGCCTTCAGCTCCGGCACAGCCTTGACCTTCGCATCCGACAGCTTATATCGCTCCTTCAGCGCCAAGATCCGCAGCACGCTCTCGTTAATCCGCTTCTCCGTGATCTCGCCTTTGCCGATACTCTTCTTAAGCGCCGCGATTACCGCATCCACATTCGTATATTCATGCGCGACTAGCACGATATCGCTGCCCGCTTTTACCGCCTGAACAGCTGCTACGCCCATCCCATAATGGTTGGCGATCGCCCCCATCGTCAGGTCGTCGGTGATGACGACGCCTTTGAAGCCCAGCGTTCCGCGGAGCTCATCCGTAATGACGCGCTTGCTCAAGGAAGCCGGCCACTTCGAATCCAGCTTCGGAAACAGAATGTGCGCGATCATGACGACATCCGCATCATCACCAATCGCACGCTGGAATGGACGCCATTCGAACGCCTTCAGCTGGGACAATGTTTTGTACACAATCGGCAGCTCCAGATGCGAATCCACAGAAGTATCCCCATGCCCCGGAAAATGCTTCACAACCGGCACGACCTTCTCCGCCCGCAGCCCTTCCATCACAGCGATTCCCATCTTCGTCACCCGATCCGCAGTCGCACCGAACGAACGATCCCCGATGACCGGATTCTTGGGATTGCTATTAATATCAAGCACCGGGGCAAAATCCACATTGAACCCCATCGCCTTGCTTGCCTTTCCAAGCAGATGGCCAATTCGCCCCGCATATGCGGCATCACCTGTATCACCGACCGCCTTCCCGCTCGGGAAGGACACTAGTCCCGGAAGACGCTCGACTCTACCGCCCTCTTCATCGACCGTAACGAGCAGCGGCGAGACATTCCCGCTATTCCACGATTTCAATTGATTCACATAAGCGGCAACTCCGCTCGGGGTCGTCACATTGTCTTTATAGAAAATAACGCCGCCGACATGCTGCTGCGCGATCATCCGCTGCGCCCGCGCGTCCGCCTTCGTCCCGTCGATGCCCGCAATAATCATCGTGCCCAGCTTCTCATTAAGCGTCATCCGGTCCAGCTGTTTCTGGATCGCCGACTTTGGCGGCGCTTCTTGCGCAGGCGGCTTCTCTTCAGTCGGCGGCGAGGAAGGCTCCGTCGCTGGCTGTTCCGGCTTCGCCGGTTCAGCTGGCTTCACGGGCTCCGTCGGCGTCGTAACCGAGTGCCCGCCGGTTTGCCCTGGCGCATTCGCTCCCGAACCCGGCGCAGGCTGCTCCGCCGTCTCATGGGCAGCACAGCCCGTCACTAACAGAATCGCCGCCATTAGTGCCGCGGCGCGTATTCTCATTCGCATCATAATCAAATCACCAGCTTCCCTTGTTCTCTTATGTGATTTCCTTATTGTTTCCTCATCATTGGCCGAAGAACCTCTATTTGAACCCATATATGCAGAAAAACCACCTTCTCTCCCAAAGAGAAAAGGCGGTTAACCTGACATGGAACGTTAGATTGTCCACAAACTCCAATCATTCCGCCGCTTGCCGAGGGAATCGACCCAACGGAGCGAGATATCGAATAACTGCTCGCGGGAAGCTTTTGACGAGAAAGTATGATCCCCCTGCAGGATCACTTCTTTGTCGCAGCCGCCTTCCTTACGAGTCCAAAACATCTTCTGATATAGGAAGCAATAGTCGACCGGAATCACCATGTCTGCCGTTCCGTGCACGATTAGTACATCGCCGCTGTATCCGCTCAGCTCTACCAACGGCTGATACTGCGCAAGCGAATCCGTGAAGCGCTTCGTCAGCTCATAGTGCATATGATCGGTTTTGCCGATGGTGTCGATCTCTTGTATCGCCTTCGCCCCGATAATGTTGCGGATATCGAGGAACGGATGCGCAACTGGCGCCCATAGCACGAGCGACTTCACGCGAGCGTCGCGCGCTGCCGTCAGCACGGCAACCGCGCCGCCGAGACTATGACCGATCAACGTCAGCCTCTCATGATCAACGAGATCCAGGCTCGACGCATAATCGATGACCGTGCGCGTCTGCGCAATCAGTTCATCAAGACCGCCGCTGCCATAATCGCCTGTGCTCTCGCCGCAGCCGCCATAGTCAAACCGCAGCACCAGATAGCCGCTGCGAGTCAACCGTTCCGCCGCCTCTACGAACAGGCGGTCCGTTCCCATTCGATTGCCGATAAAGCCGTGGCATATAATAACAAGCGGAAATTTGGCCGCATATTTCGTCTCAGGATCGCAGTGAGGATACTGCAGTACGCCCGATAATTGCAAGTCGCCGCTTTTAATTGTTATAGGATGATTCATATTCGGCACCACCTTATTCCCATAATCCCTACTTACTTTGTTGGAATTAACTTTACCACGGAAACAGCGCCTCGTCAATTGCCGTTTTGCCTAGGATTATCCAATATGCTTCAGCGCTTCACGCACGCTTAGCGGGGACAACTCCGTCTCCGCAACGAACTGTTTGACCGCCACCGCGTCTGTCTTGCCGTACTCCCGAAGTGCCCAGCCGATCGCCTTGCGAATGAAGAAGTCCTCCTCATGCGCAGTGCGCCGAATCAGATCGAACAGAAGCGGAGCATCCGTCTTCGCCTTGTAGCCAAGCTGGAATAGAATCGCGGTACGGCGCAGCCACAGGTTGTCTGATTCTTCCATCCACTTCTCCGTATAGGGCTTCACCATCTCCGGATGCTTCGCAAATAACGTACCGACCAGATGGCTGGCAATGAGGTCTACCGTATCCCACCATGAGTTAGTTGTGACGATAAACTCCAGTAACGGCGCGTCTTCAGGCCGCAAGTCCTTTTTCCGTTTCTCCATTAACATCATTGCCGTATAGTGGAACTCCCGCTCCGGCATCGCCCACAGCTCGCGAACAACCTTCTCCAGTTCCTCACCGGACGGAACTCCGTTTTCCTTCATGAACTGCTTCGTAAGCGAAGTCCGCTCCGGCGTCCGTATCCCGAGGAAAGGAAACAACCCGCGCATATATGCCGACATCGCTTCAGCAGCCTCTCCGTTAGCATGGCTGCGCAATAGCGCTTCTATGTCTTTACAATAAGACGGCGATACCGCCGCCGATGTACGTGCACTCATCCATTCCAGCCTCCTTTAATGACTTGATTATAATTTTTTCAACGGTTCACTACAACTTACACAGACATAACACGACAAGTGATTTGTAAGTTTTTATCACATAATGAGGGATACTGATGTAGCGTCAGAGAATTGTTCCAGATACTGGTGATAAACAGCCGGAAAAGGCGACAAAAAGAGGGAGGGGATGTCATATATCGTTACAATTTGGCTGAGAGTGACGAAGAACGACGGACTAAGGGAGATAAGTAGCAGGTAGAGTGGAGAAATGGAGCAGATCGACGGAAAAGGTGACGAAGTTGCCGGAAACCGAGCGGGCAGAGGAAAAGAGGGAGAACGTGCCCCGCCCATTCGGTTAGAGACGATGCTGAGCAATATACTGGGCATATAGCTCAGGTGTATTCAGGTTGATGAATGCCGAAGCCTCTTCAGGCGTTGGCGAAAGACTCCGAGCAGATAGACCATTCAGGAATGACATAACGCGAAGATCGCGCTGCTCTAGAAGCTGCTGCAGACGATTAACCACTCCTGTATGATAAAGCGCGTGAAAAGGTTGATTCAACGTTGTGCGAATGACGTCCGGACAATCATCTGAAAAAGAGGCAGAAGCAAGCATTCGACCGAGCAGCGACTCCGACAATACAGGCATATCGCAAGCCATAACGAAGGCATAAGCTTGTCCCGGAATTTCGGATAATGAAGCATGCAGCCCCGCCAATGGTCCGCTATCCACATACGTGTCACGAACAAATTCTATCGGTCCTCGAACACCAATTAGCGCTTGCTGATAAGTCTCCTCCCGCTCTCCATCTCCTGCTGCAACGATGATGGTTCCACCAATTCCAGCAAGGCGCATCCCATCGGCGATGATGCGCAGCAGCACCTTTTCCCCAACCGGCAATAACGCCTTATCCGTCCCCATTCTTCTGCTCTGTCCGCCCGCCAAAATAATACCGTGCACATCCGCTCCCGCCAGCATCATCATGGTTCCCCCTTCCATACCTGCAAATCGCTGTAACCATTATATCACGCAGTCTTGAACACAGATTTCGCATCCAGAAATTAAGCGTTTTTCACCATTTGACGAAAACGCTTCCTTACGTTATGATGAGGGACGTATTTCCCATATGAATTGGCGTGTTACCTTAACATGAGGGCATGAGCCAAGAAATTTTCTGCTGCCAGCGGAATTTTTCTTGGCTCTTTTTTGTTCCCAATTGCCATACTAAGCAGGTGCGAGGTGTATGTTTCGGCATGAAGAAAGAATCGCTGCTTCGAGTTGACCGCGTCATCGGCAACAACGTTATTTTGGCGCAATCGGATACACAGGGCATGGAGTATGTGCTCATGGGGAAGGGCATCGGGTTCGGCATCAAATCGGGCGAGCTTCTGGCCGAGGACGACAAGCGGATCGAGAAACGGTTCCGCCTGGATGATCCGAAGCAAATGAAGCATTACCACGCCATGATGGAAGAAGCCGATCCTGAAGTCATCCGCATTACGGAAGCGATTCTCGCCGACATCGAAGAGAGGTTCGGCGGGCCGCTGAATAACAAAGTGTATTACTCGCTGCCAAGCCATATTCAGTTCGTCCTCTATCGGCTTCAGAACGGCATGGAGATCGTGAATCCTTTTCTCCAGGAGACGAAGCTGTGGTTCCCCGCGGAATATGAAGCGGCAGGCCGGGCGGCTGCGAAGATTCAGGAGACGTTCGGCGTGGATCTGCCGGAGGATGAGATCGGATTCCTCACCTACCATGTCCATTCGGCGCTAACGAATGTTGCGGCTTGGGAGCTCGCCAAATTCTCGAATGTGGTGACAGAGCTTGTCGAGCGGATCGAAGCGCTTCAAGGAATCGCAATTTCCCGGGACAGCATGGACTACCGCCGGCTCGTAACCGACTTGCGGTATACGGTCGAGCGCATTAGCCAAGGGAAGCACATGGCGAATCCGCTTCTGCCGGAGCTTCGAAAGAAGTTCAAAGGGGACTTTGCACTTGCGCAAGACCTGTCGGCTCTGATCGCAGAGCGGCTAGGCACAGAAGTACCTGATGAAGAGGTCGGCTACATAGCTATCGAGTTGTACCGCTTTTTCCAAGGGCTAGATCAACATCATCCCGTTTAAGGAGTGAAGGAATTATGCTAGGCAAACTGTTCAAATCGAAGAAGGCAACGCTCGAAATCGTCTCCCCTCTCACAGGCAAAGCCGTGGAGCTCACAGAAGTGCCGGATGAAGCGTTCGCCGGCAAGCATATGGGCGACGGCGTTGCAATCGAGCCGACTGTCGGCAAGCTGATCGCACCTTTTGACGGCGTGATCGCACATGTCATCCATACCAATCACGCCGTTATCATCGAGCATGAGTCAGGCTTACAGGTACTTGCCCATATCGGAATCAATACGGTAGCGATGCAAGGCGAAGGCTTCACTGGCCATGTCCAGACAGGCGACACGGTCAAAGCCGGCCAAACGCTGATCGAGTTCGATATCGACAAAATCAAAGCGGCGGGCTATCCGGTCATTACACCGGTCATTATCGCAAACGGCGAGACGGTTGCGGAGATGGAAAATTTCTTCGGAGACGTTAAAGCCGGCGACACAACCGTCATTCGCGCGGTGCTTGCATAGCGTTATGGTCTCACACAACTACATCTAAGAAGGGATTGAGAAGACATGTTAGCATTTTTGCAAAGAATCGGGAAAGCGCTTATGCTTCCCGTTGCCGTCCTCCCAGCGCTGTCAATTCTGCTGCGGTTCGGTAACATCAACTACGTCACTGATTTTCATTTTGGCGAAGGATTCGGCGGCTGGCTGAACCAATATGTAGCGCCATTCCTCGCCGCAGGCGGCGGCGCGATCTTCGATAACCTGCCGCTGCTATTCGCAGTCGGCGTGGCGATCGGCCTCGCCGGCGATGCTGTAGCAGCACTCGCTGCCGTGCTCGCTTACTTGGTATTGACGAATGTTTTGGCAAAAGTACCTCTAGCATTCGCGGACTTTGTCGGCAAAGACGCGAAGCTCGATATGGGCGTACTTGGCGGTATCATCGCAGGTATGTTCGCGGCTTTCTTCTATAATCGTTATCATAATATCAAGCTTCCGGATTGGCTCGGTTTCTTCTCGGGCAAACGATTCGTCCCTATCATTACATCGCTTGCGATGGTTATTATCGGTCTCATCTTCGGTCTCATCTGGGGTCCGGTCCAGAACGTGCTTGATGATTTCGGTACATGGGTCGTAGACCTTGGCGGCATTGGCTCGGCCATCTTCATGACAGCGAACCGGCTGCTCATTCCATTCGGTCTGCACCACATTCTGAACTCGATCGCATGGTTCCAAATCGGCAGCTTTACGGATGCGGCGGGCAAAGTCGTTCACGGCGACTTGACGCGTTTCTTCGCCGGGGACAAAACAGCGGGCATGTTCATGACAGGCTTCTTCCCGATCATGATGTTCGCCCTTCCAGCGGGTGCGCTGGCGATTATTCGATCCGCACACCCTGAGAAGCGCAAAGCCATTGCTTCCGTATTCGTCGGCGCAGCTATCGCTTCGTTCCTGACCGGTATTACGGAGCCGCTCGAATTCGCATTTATGTTCGTAGCTCCAGGTCTGTACGCTATCCATGCTGTATTGACAGGCCTTTCCGGCTATATCACCTATACGCTCGGCATTAAGCATGGCTTCGGTTTCTCCGCAGGCTTAATCGACTATCTGGTCAACTACCCGCTGGCGACGAAGCCGCTGCTGCTCATTCCGATCGGTCTTATCTTCGCGGTTGTGTACTACTTCCTGTTCCGCTTCGTGATCGTGAAGTTCAACCTGAAGACGCCTGGCCGTGAAGACGATGATGCGCTTGTCGGCACAACGCCGGAGCAGCGCACTGGCGGAGTTGGAAAGGCAGGCGTTGCCGGCGGCAACGATAAAGCTGCGCGCGTGCTCGAAAACATCGGCGGTTCGGACAACATCGTCGGTATCGATGCATGTATTACGCGTCTTCGCCTTGTCGTGAAAGACGAGAAGGCTGTCAATGATGCAGCGCTTAAGGCGCTTGGCGCTTCCGGCGTTATGCGTCTCGGCTCCGGCGCGGTACAAGTTATATTCGGTACGCAGTCCGAGCGGTTGAAGGACGACATTAAGAAATTGATGTAGCCATTGATGCAAAAGTTGATGCAAAAAGATGGAATGATTTTTTGGACCAATTGGCGCGAGGGAGTCAGCTATATATGGGCTGCGCTCTCCGCGCTTCTATACATTACGGATAGAGCGTTCGAGGAGGAACCTACTTATGGAACAAACGTACACAATTGGCAGCGAGCTCGGCATTCACGTTCGCCCTGCGAAACTGATCGTTGAAGCGGTTAAGAAATATGCGGGCACAGAAGTATTCCTGGAGAAAGACGGCAAGCGCGTAGGCGCAAAAAGTCTGGTTAACGTGCTGACGCTCGGCGCGAAGCACGGCGACAGCGTAACGCTAATCACGGAAGGCGATCAAGCGGAAGCGGCGCAGCAGGAAATCGGCGCCATCCTCGCGGAGCGCTCGAAATGAAGCTGAGCGGTATTGCCGCTTCATCCGGCATCGCGATCGGCCCGGCTTGGGTCATTGAACAACTTGACGAGGCAGCCCTTCCCGCTTCGATCGATGCTGCGGCTGTAGATGGCGAGAAGAAGCGGCTCGAAGAAGCCGTTGCTGCCAGCATCGCGGATCTTAGCGGGCTGCGCGACCGGATGGCGGCTGAAGGACGGACGAATGAGACGGAGATTTTCGAAGGCCATCTGCTGCTGCTCGAAGATGAGGAGCTGATTGGCCGCGCACAAGAGCTCGTCTCGAATGAGCGGAGGCCTGCTGCTGCAGCCATTGCGGCAGCAAGGGACGAAATCGCGGCGATGTTCGAGAGCCTCGATGATGAGTATTTGCGCGAGCGCGCAGCAGACATCCGCGACGTATGCGGTCGCGTTCTCGGGCAGCTGACCGGGCGGACGGGCGTTCCGTCGTCGGTCAGCGGCGGCCCGGTCGTGCTCGTGACGGCGGATTTGACGCCGTCCGATACAGCGCAGCTGAACAAGAGCGCCGTCGCCGGCTTCGTCACGATGATCGGCGGACGCACGTCGCACTCCGCGATTATTGCGCGGGCGTCGGGCTTCCCCGCGATCGTCGGCATGGGCCGCGAGCTCGATTCGATCAAGAACGGGCAGCTGCTCATCGTGAACGGCTCCACGGGCGAGCTGTTCATTGACCCGGATGCTGCGCTTGCGGAGGAATATCGCGCGAAGCAGCAAGCGCTTGAGGCGCGCCGCGAGAAGCTCGGCGCGCTGCTGGAGGCCAAGTCGGTATCCGCCGACGGCGTGCATGTGGAGCTAGTCGCCAATATCGGCTCCCCGGACGATGCGGCGGGCGCACGGGCTGCCGGCGCGGAAGGCGTCGGCCTGTTCCGCACCGAGTTCTTGTACATGGGCCGCGACACGCTGCCAAGTGAAGAGGATCAGTTCGCCGCCTATGTACGGGCGGCGGAGGCGTTCAAGCCAGGCGCTCCGCTTGTCATCCGCACGATGGATATCGGCGGCGACAAGGAGCTGCCGCTGCTCGATCTGCCGAAGGAGGACAATCCGTTCCTCGGCTACCGGGCGATCCGGATTTCGCTCGACCGGCATGATCTGTTCAAAACGCAGCTTCGCGCGATCTTGCGGGCGAGCGCCCACGGGAACGTGAAGGTGATGTTCCCGATGATCGCGACGCTGGCGGAGTTCCGCGCAGCGAAGGCATTGTTGTTGGAATGCCGCGAAGAGTTGATTGCCGAGGGCGTGGCCGTCGGCGATAACGTCGAAGTCGGCATTATGATCGAGGTACCCGGTGCTGCGATGATGGCCGACCGCTTCGCGCGGGAGGTCGACTTCTTCAGCATCGGCACGAACGATCTGACGCAGTATACGATGGCGGCCGATCGGATGAACGAGAAGCTGACCGCGCTCGGCGATCCGATGCAGCCGGCTGTGCTGCGGCTTATCGAGCGCGTCATCCGCGCAGCCGAGGCCGAAGGCAAGTGGGTCGGCATGTGCGGCGAAATGGCCGGCCAGCCGCATGCGGTGCCGCTCCTGCTGGGCTTAGGCCTGCAGGAGTTCAGCATGAGCGCGAACGCGGTGCTCGAAGCGCGGGCGCTGATCCGCCAGCTGAGCAAGCAGGAGATGGCGGCGCTAGCTGCCGAGGCGCTAGACCTCGACTCGCCGCAAGCGATCCGCGAGCTCGTCGAAGCGCGCGTCCCTGCGGTGCGCGGGCTGTAATGTATTGAAGCAAAACCTCCCACCCTCTATAGGTGG
>NZ_QTTN01000005.1:0-104701 GCF_003386535.1 Paenibacillus taihuensis | reverse complement strand
TCACTCGTCCGACCGTCCCAACCAATCCCGCTTCTCAAGCCGATAATACTTGTACGCTTCACCGTCAATCTCAATCTTCCCAACACCTTCAAACCCACATTTCCGAATAACCCTGTTCGACGCCGCATTCCCGAGCAGCGCGACCGCATTCAATACCTGCACATTCGTATGCGCGAACAAATAGCCGATCATCCCTCGCGCAGCTTGAGTTGTATAACCCTTGCCCCGATGGTCCCGGGAGATGGCGTACATAACCTCGCGATTCTGCGGCGGCAGCTCGTCCTTGATCCCTGAGCAACACCAGCCGATCAGTTCCCCCGTCTCCCTCAGAATAATCGCCAATCGCAAACGAAGCTCCCCTACATCCCGACCGTCAGCGACCGCTTGAAAAAACTCAGCATTCTCCGGTAGCTCATAGTTCATGAACCAATCCGTCCGCTGCTCCAAGGATACGTTCCAGCCGGGCAAATACTCATAAATCTCAGGCTGCCACGTCAGCGAATGAAACGCTTCTAAGTCAGCCGCTTCAAACTCTCTTAAATACACGTCCTCACACTCAATCCGAATTCTGCACATCGTCAGTCGTCACACCTTCCCCATATCTCCCTATTAAGCTCTATCATAACGTTCAACCTCAGCCAGCGTCCGGTAGAAAATAACTATAATTTTGCCGCACCTATACAGCTGCCAAGTCGCAGACTATGATGTTAATTGCGCTCCCGAGGGACAAAACAAAAAACCGCCCCCAAGCCTCACCAGCCCGGGAACGGTCTCTCTCATACGTATTAAGCTTTTGGATCAAAAGAGCTCTTCAGCGACACGATGCGGTTGAATACAACCTTCGATTCGCTGGTATGCTTCGGATCGACGTTGAAGTAGCCGTGGCGGAAGAATTGGAACTTGTCCTGTCCTTGCGCTTCTTTCATGTTCGGCTCAACGAAGCCTTGCAGTACTTCGAGCGAGTTCGGATTGATGCGCTCCAGGAACTCTTTGTCCGCCTCTTCCGGGTTATCGATAAGCAGCGGCTCGAACAAACGGAACTCAGCCGGCACCGCTTGCGACGCTTCCACCCAGTGGATCGTGCCTTTTACTTTACGGCCCGTGAAGCCTGTGCCGCTCTTCGTCTCCGGATCGTACGTGCAGCGCAGCTCGACCACGTTGCCCGCTTCATCCTTGATCACTTCTTCACACTTAATGAAGTAAGCATGCTTCAGACGAACTTCGTTGCCCGGGAACAGACGGAAGTACTTGCTCGGCGGGTTCTCCATGAAGTCGTCCTGCTCGATATAGATCTCGCGCGAGAACGGGATCGAACGATTGCCCATCTCTTCGTTCTCGGAATTGTTCTCCGCTTCAAGCATCTCCACTTGGCCTTCCGGATAGTTGGTGATGACGACTTTCAGCGGTGCCAGTACTGCCATCGTACGAGGTGCCTTCAGCTTCAAGTCTTCACGAATGAAGAACTCCAGCATCCGCTCATCCACGACGCTATATGCACGAGCAACACCAATCTCGCGGCAGAACGCACGCAGCGATTCCGCTGTGAAGCCGCGGCGGCGAAGACCGCTGATCGTCGGCATGCGCGGATCGTCCCAGCTCTCGACAACGCCTTGGTCGACGAGCGCCTTCAGGTAACGTTTGCTCATAATGGTATTGGTTACGTTCAGGCGGGCAAATTCATACTGTCTTGGCTGCGAGGACATTTCGCACTCGTCGATGACCCAATCGTACAGCGGACGGTGATCCTCGAACTCCAGCGTACAGATCGAATGCGTCACGCCTTCGATCGCATCGCTGATCGGATGCGCGTAATCGTACATCGGGTAGATGCACCATGCGTCGCCCGTCCGGTGGTGATGCGCATGCGCAATCCGGTACAGCGCAGGGTCGCGCAGGTTGATATTCGGCGAAGCCATATCGATCTTCGCACGAAGAATGCGCTCGCCGTCCTTGAATTCGCCTGCACGCATGCGAGCGAACAGATCGAGGTTCTCCTCGATGCTGCGGTCGCGGTAAGGGCTATTTTGACCTGGAACCGTCAGCGTACCGCGCATCTCGCGCATTTGTTCCGCATTCAGGTCGCACACGAACGCCTTGCCTTTCTTAATAAGAAGGACAGCACGCTGATACAGCTCTTCGAAATAATCCGATGCGAAACGCAGATCATCCCACTCGAATCCAAGCCATTTGACGTCCTCTTGAATCGATTCCACATACTCCGTATCTTCCTTCACCGGGTTCGTATCGTCGAAACGCAGGTTCGTCTTGCCGCCGTACTCGTCCGCAAGCTCGAAGTTCAGGCAGATCGACTTGGCATGTCCGATGTGCAGGTAACCGTTCGGCTCGGGCGGAAATCTGGTAATAACCTCTTTCACTTTACCGGCTTTCAAATCGTCAGCCACGATATTTTTAATAAAGTTAGAGGATGATGTCTTGTTCTCCATTGCAATCAACACTCCTAGCAGAATCTTATCCTACTATCATACACAATTTTTATCGTGTTTATAAATAGGATTATTGACATTCGTTAAGCAAAATAAATATACTTAGGTTAGCTAACTAAATTAAATCAATAGGAGGAGGTACAAGTCATGTCCGAGCATGATGAACAACAAGAACGCGACTGCCACGCTCCCCATGAGTTGATGCGCGCTTTTCGCAGGTTACGGAACATCTCATGGAACAACCGTCGGCCAATCGAGAACTGCACGCCTGCCGAGACGATGACACTATTCTTCATTCGCAGGGCGACCCGCGAGCAGCCCGAAGGGCTGAAGGCTTCCGAGCTTAGCAGCCTTATGAATGTCGCTTCCCCGACGATGACCCAGACGCTCAATGTCCTAGCCGCAAGAGGGCTCGTCGACCGAGAGACCGACCCGAATGACCGCAGGGCTGTTCGAATCAAGCTGACGAGGGAAGGCACACGCCTAACCCAAATGGCTGAAGTGAAATTGCAACAGAAACTAGCCGGCCTCATCGCGCATCTTGGCGAGGAGCGTGCCAAGCTCCTGGTGGAGCTGATCGACGAAGCGACTGCGTACTTCGAGACTGAGAATCCCGAGAGTCCCGAGGATGACCAGTCGTGCTTCAATAAGCTGAGCCGGGACAGCGGGTAATTATCTACATTTACTACTAATTCCAAAGAAGGTGACTAATCGCTATGTTGAAATTGCTGCGTATGCTGCGGCCCTACTGGGTGCTCGTATTCTTCGTCCTTCTATTCGTTTTCCTGCAGTCGCTATCCGACCTGTATTTGCCGACATTGCTCTCTGACATCGTCGACAAAGGCGTCGTGCAAGGCGACAATCCGTACATCTGGAAGATCGGCGGCTTCATGCTGCTCATCGCGCTCGGCGGCGGTCTGTGCTCCATCGGCGCCAGCTTCTTGTCCGCCAAGTCGGCCGGCGGCTTCGGGCGCGATCTGCGCAGCCGCGTGTTCAGCCATGTAGAGAAATATTCGCTGCATGAGTTCGACCAGATCGGCACGGCTTCCCTCATTACACGGACAACGAACGATATTACACAAGTCCAGCAAGTCCTTATGATGATGATGCGGGTCATGGTCATGGCGCCGATGATGTGCTTCGGCGGTATCATTATGGCGCTGTACAAGGATGCAACACTCTCGCTTGTTATCATTGCCATCGTCCCTATTCTTGCTCTTATAATCTTTGCTATCGTCAGCCGCGGCGTTCCGCTGTTCAAGGTGATGCAGACGAAGATCGACAAGCTGAACCTCGTCCTCCGCGAAAATCTGACCGGTATCCGCGTCATCCGCTCCTTCAACCGGACGACGCACGAGCAAGCCCGCTTCAATGACGCGAACACCGATCTGACGAATACGTCGATCAAAGTAAATCGCATTATGGCATCGCTCATGCCGACGATGATGCTCGTACTGAACTTCGCGAGCCTTGCCATCGTTTGGTTCGGCGGCTTGCGCATCAACAGCGGCCATATGGAGGTCGGCGATTTGATGGCCTTCATCCAATATGCATGGCAGATCATGTTCGCGCTGATCTTCGCCTCCATGATGTTCGTCATGATTCCGCGCGCCTCCGCATCGGCGGCTCGTATTAATGAAGTGCTGAACATGGTGCCGGATATTAACGATCCAGCAGCATCGAAGGCTGTGTCCGCTGCTCGCGGCCAAATCGCGTTCAACAACGTTTCGTTCCATTATCCAGGCGCGGAGATCGCCGCACTCTCGAACATCTCCTTCCAAGCGAACCCGGGGGAAGTAACGGCCATCATCGGCGGTACCGGCTCAGGCAAATCGACGCTGATCAACCTGATTCCGCGTTTCTATGACGTGACGAGCGGCAGCATTACGATCGGCGGCGTCGATGTGCGCGAGCTGACGCAAGACAGGCTCCGCTCCATGATCGGCCTTGTGCCGCAGAAGGCGGTGCTGTTCACCGGCACAATCTCGGATAACATCCGCTTCGGCAAAGAAGACGCGAGCGACGAGGAAATCCGTCATGCGGCCGTCATTGCGCAAGCGTACGACTTCGTCTCCGAGATGAATGACGGCTTCAACTCGCCGATCGCGCAAGGCGGCACGAACGTCTCGGGCGGTCAGAAGCAGCGGCTCTCTATCGCCCGCGCGCTTGTCCGCAAGCCGGATATCTACTTGTTCGACGACAGCTTCTCGGCGCTCGACTTCAAGACCGACGCCAAGCTGCGCGAGGCACTGCGCGGCGAAACAACGAATGCAACGGTACTGATCGTCGCTCAGCGCGTCAGCACGGTTATGGATGCCGACCGGATCATCGTCCTCGACGACGGTCAAATCTCGGCGATTGGCACGCACAAGGACTTGCTGCAAACATCCACGGTTTATCGTGAAATCGTAACGTCACAGCTGTCAGAGGAGGAGATCGCATGAGTGAACAGCAAAGAGGTCCGGCAAGCGGCGGTCCCGGCGGTCAACGCCCAAGCGGTCCCGCCCCTGGCAACTTCGGGTTCGGCCCAGGTCGAGGCGGCCCCGGGATGATGGGCATGCCCGTCCAGAAAGCCAAGGACTTCAAAGGTACGTTGCGCAGACTGGCCGGTTACTTGCGTCCTTACCGTTTCTCCCTGCTTATCGTTCTGCTGACAGCCGTACTTAGCACTGTCTTCTCGATCATCGGTCCGAAGATCATGGGCAAGGCAACAACGAAGCTGTTTGAAGGTTTAATCGGCAAAATGAAGGGTACACCTGGCGCGGAGATCGATTTCCATTACATTTGGCAAATCCTTGCCCTGCTCGGCACTCTCTACATCATAAGCGCCATCTTCGGTTACATTCAGCAGTACGTCATGGCTGGCGTTGCGCAGAAAACCGTTTATGGCTTGCGCAAGGACGTCAACGAGAAGCTGGCGCGCCTGCCGCTGAAGTTCTTCGACTCACGTACGCACGGCGAAATTCTAAGCCGCGCCGTCAACGATGTCGATAACATCAGCGGTACGCTCCAGCAGAGCTTAACGCAGATCATTACTTCCGTCGTCACGCTCATCGGCGTTATCGTCATGATGCTGACGATCAGCCCGCTCATGACGCTCATCTCCATCGTGACGCTGCCGCTCAGCTTCGTCGCGATCAAGATGATCGCCAAGCGTTCGCAGCTTTATTTTAAAGGTCAGCAAAAAGCGCTTGGCCAACTGAACGGTCACGTTGAAGAAATGTACACAGGTCATAATATCGTCAAGGCATTCGGCCATGAACGCAAGTCTGTGGCGAAGTTCGACAGCGTGAATGAGGAGCTGTACGAATCCGGCTGGAGAGCGCAGTTCGTCTCCGGTATGATCATGCCGATCATGGGCTTCATCGGCAACATCGGCTACGTACTCGTGAGCGTGGCAGGGGGCATTCTCGTTCTGCACAAGACGATTACGATCGGCGACGTGCAAGCGTTCATCTCCTACTCGCGCCAATTCACGATGCCGATCACGCAAACGGCCCAAATCGCGAATATCCTTCAGTCGACCGTCGCTTCGGCAGAGCGGATCTTTGAATTGCTCGACGAGGAGGAAGAAGTGCCGGAAGCTGCGAACCCGATTGCGGTTGTAGCGAAGGAATCTGACGCAGCTGCGGGCAGAGCCATCAAGCCTCGCGGCGACGTCAGTTTCAACCATGTGCAATTCCGCTACAAGGAAGACGTCTCGCTCATCGAGGACATGGACATTCACGTCCGTTCCGGTCAGACGATTGCGATCGTAGGTCCGACAGGCGCCGGCAAAACGACGCTCATCAACCTGCTCATGCGGTTCTATGAGATCAATAACGGCAGCATCACGATCGATGGCGTCAATATTACGGATCTGAAGCGCGGCGATCTGCGGAATCTCTTCGGCATGGTGCTTCAGGATACTTGGCTGTTCAACGGCACGATCCGCGACAATATCGCCTACGGACGAACCGGTTCAACCGAAGAAGAAGTTGTGGCAGCTGCAAGAGCGGCCTACGCAGACCACTTCATCCGCACGCTGCCTGACGGATATGATACGGTGCTGAATGAAGAAGCATCGAACATCTCCCAGGGTCAAAAGCAATTGCTCACCATCGCCCGCGCCATTCTGGCGAATCCGGCGATCCTCATTCTCGACGAAGCGACGAGCAGCGTCGATACGCGGACGGAGATCCATATCCAGCGTGCGATGAATGAGCTGATGCAGGGCAGAACGAGCTTCGTTATCGCGCACCGCCTCTCGACGATTCGCGATGCCGACCTCATTCTGGTTATGAATCACGGCACGGTTATCGAGCAAGGCACGCACGAGCAGCTGCTCGCGGCAGGCGGCTTCTACGCCGACCTGTACGAGAGCCAGTTCAGCAGCCGCAAACGCCAGCCGGACGCGGTGCAGGGAGAGATCGCGACACCTCCGAGAAGCCATTAAAGTAGAAAAGCCACATTGCTATCCTTGAACGCGGAGCAATGTGGTTTTTTGGTTTGTTTGCTCACCGCGAACGAAAGCGAGAATGAGCTGAGAGTCGGAATACACGACTCTCACGCGCGAAAATGCAACGAAGCCGAGCTGAGAGTCGGGAAATCCGACTCTCGAGGTGTGAAGCGGCGGTGAAGGGCGGGTTTCCCCTGATCCTGTTTTTTTGCAAACGCAGCCTCTCTGGGCATCCATGCTTGCTCTAACGGTTGTCACAGCGGCTATTTCCTGCAAATGGGCTCATTTTGAGCAGAAAATCACCAAATAGGCGCGCTGACAACCGTTAGAAAATAGAGATGTCCGTATGGTGCCATTTAGGCGCTGTGACAACCGTTAGGGGAGAGCGGCAATATCCGCCTTCCAAGTCGGCGTTACCGGCTATGACGTCTACAACGGCTCGACTCTTGCCGGCTCGACGCCCGGCACTTCGTTCACGGTGAGCGGGCTGAGCGCAAGCACAGCGTACACGTTCACGGTCAAAGCGAAGGATGCCGCAGGCAATGTCTCGGCAGCAAGCAGCGCAGTTAACATGACGACTGACACTGCCGGAAGCGGTGGCTCAGGCGGCTCTGGCAGCGTAGTATGGGAGTACTGGACCAGCATCTCCGGCACAGCGGTCAGCAGCATTCCGACTGGCACGACACCGACCGGAACAGCGACACTAACGAGCCTTGAAGGTCCGACCAACTACGGGGACAACTATGGCGACCGCATTCGCGGCTACATTACGCCAACAACAAGCGGCGCGTATACGTTCTACATCGCGAGCGACGATGCATCGCAGCTGTGGCTGAGCACAAACAACAGCCCGTCGAACAAAACGATGATCGCCTCCGTCTACGAATGCACCGGCGTTCGCGAATGGAACAAGAACGCGTCGCAGCAGTCCGTATCGATTACGTTAACCGCAGGCGTGCCGTATTATTTTGAGGTACTGCACAAAGACGGCGGAGGCGGCGACAACCTCGCTGTCGGCTGGACCGGACCTGGCATCTCGACGATTACGGTAATCGGGGCAAGCAACATCTCGCAGTACTAATACGATTGGCTTGACAGGCTTCAGCTCTCGCGGTGCGGGGGCTGGAGTCTTTTGCGGTTCTATCAAAATTAGGGAAAATATGCTAGAATCGTGCTAAACAGCGATACCCAATCGTATATTTAAGCGTCTACGGGAGACGTTCAGAAAGTTGCATAGCGAATACATAGATGGATGAAGAGTCGCTTAAACTGGCGGCTCTTTTATATTTCGCTCGTCTGACGGTCCTCCGGCGGTTAAAATCTGGAAGCCCATGGTATACTTAAAACTGGCAATGGTCCCTACAAAATCTCATTCGGAGGCTGCCCTACCATGGTGACTACAATTCTGGTTTCCGCACTGCTTATTATTGTCGTGCTGCCCATCATCATTTTCTTCGGTTACATGTACTCCCTCTCCAGGAAAGCGAAGCACTCCATTCTGCGCTCGCACCCTTTTCTCGGTTGGATTCGCTATCTGCTTGAGAAGCTTGGCCCTGAGTTCCGTCAATACTGGTTCGACAGCGATACCGAAGGAAAGCCCTTCTCCCGTGCGGACTTTGTAGGTCTCGTCTACGCGGCAAAATACCGCACCGACCTCATATCCTTCGGCGGCCGGCGCGACTATGAGAAGCCAGGCTTCTACCTCTCCAATACGATGTTCCCGAAGCTGACGAGCGAGCTGAAGGTCGATAACGACGAGCTCGTACAAGGAAAGCGGTATGTCATCACCAACGAGACCCTGTTCACCCGGCAGGAGAAATTCATCGAGGAGAACGTCAAGCGCTGGCTGCTCCATGATGACGACGTCATTATCGTTGGTCCCAACCGTAAACAGCCGTGGCGGCTAAAAGGATTGTTCGGCGCTTCGGCGACCTCCTTCGGCGCGGTCGGCGAGCATTATATTCAGTCCACGGGCAGCGGCGCTCGCATGGCGGGCGGCTCCTGGATCAATACGGGCGAAGGCGGCGTCGCGGACGTGCATCTCGCTACCGGCGTCGACGTCGTCTCGCAGATCGGCCCTGGCCTGTTCGGCTTCCGCGATGACACGGGCAAGTTCTCGATCGAGGAGTTCAAGCGCAAAGCTGCCGTGCCGAATATCAAAGCGTTCGAGCTCAAATTCCATCAAGGTGCCAAAATCCGCGGCGGCCATCTGGAAGGCTCCAAGGTGACGGAGAGAGTTGCTGCGGCGCGTCTCGTTCCGGTCGGCAAGACGGTCAACTCGCCCAACCGGTTCGAGTTTCTGACGAACGCGGAGGAAGCCATCCGCTTCATCGGCTCGCTGCAAGAGGCCGGCGGCAAGCCGGTCGGCATCAAGATCGTCGTCGGCGATCCGAAGCGGCTCGAGCCCTTGTTCGAAGCGATGCAGCTGCTTGACACGTACCCCGATTTCATTACGGTGGACGGCTCGGAAGGCGGCTCCGGCGCGACGTTCAAAGCGATGGCCGACGGCATGGGGCTGCCGCTCTACGCAGCGCTCGTCATCCTCGACGATACGGCGCGCAAGTTCGGCGTGCGCGACCGCATCCGCATCTTCGCCTCAGGCAAGCTCGTGACGCCGGATAAAGTGGCAATCGCCCTCGCGCTTGGCGCGGACTGCGTCAATTCCGCGCGCGGCTTCATGATGGCGAACGGCTGCATCATGGCGCTGCAGTGCCATACCGGCAAATGTCCGACAGGCATTACGACGACGGACTCCAAGTACCAGGCTGCGCTCGCTCCTGAGGAGAAGCAGTGGCGGGTAATGAACTATATTTTGCAGCTGCGGGAAGGGTTGTTCTCTCTCGCTGCCGCTTGCGGACTGGATAGTCCGCGCGGCTTCAGGCGGGAGCATGTCGTGTTCACCAACGAGAGCGGACAGACGGTGAGCATGATCGACCTGTTCCCTTATCCTGAGGCGAAATAATTATTTTAAATTCAAGATATTTCTGTTGACAACGATATGGCACTCCGGCTACACTTACTTTAGATAGTAAAGCTTATTATTAAAAGTAAGTAAACCTTGGGAGGTTTCATTTCATGTCCGTATCCAAATGGGTCGTTGATGCAACACACAGCTCGGTAGACTTCACGATTCGTCATATGATGATCGCAAAAGTAAAAGGTACATTCCACAATTTCAGCGCTGAAATCGAAGCAAATCCGGAAGATCTGACAAGCGCGAGCATTGCATTCACTGTTGAGCTGAGCAGCATCGACACACGCAACGCCGACCGCGACAACCACCTGCGCACGGGCGATTTCTTCAACACAGAAGAGCACCCGAACCTGACGTTCAAAGCAACGAAGATCGTTCGCACAGGCGACGGCGAATACGATGTAACAGGCGACCTGAGCCTGCACGGCGTAACGCGTCCGGAAACCTTCGAAGTGACTTACGAAGGCAGCGGCAAAGACCCATGGGGTAACGAGAAAGCCGGCTTCAGCGCAAAAGGCGCAATCAAACGCAGCGAGTACGGCCTGACATACAACGCAGCGCTTGAAACAGGCGGCGTGCTGATCGGCGACGAAGTAAAAATTTCGATCGAGCTCGAAGCAGGCAAGCAAGCTTAAGTTGCTGCTGTTCGAATCCATGATATGACCGTGAACGAGGCTCTCCAGCGATGGAGGGCCTCTTCTCGTTTCGGTTGCGGCGGGCACTCGGATTCAAACCGACAAACTGCTCGATCGGTTTTGCTATGTGGGATATATCCACTCATTTCACCCGAAAACCGCCGTTTTACTTGGCTATGTTGGATTTTTCCACTCATTTTCGGCGAAAAGAGCTTAAAAAGCTCATTTCGAGCAGAAATGAGTGGATTTATCCATTATAGGTTGCAATTTCGAAGATTTAAGTCATTCTACAGTGGATAAATCCAATATAGAAACTGCGAGGCAGCCTAGATGCCGTGCCAATTGGACAACCCGCCGAATGGAATGTTGCCCACCCCGGTCCCATACAATGGATGAGGAGCTTCATTAGGCCGCCCTATCCTATAGCAGAAACGGTGGGATCTGCAAACAATGATCGACACGATTGTGTTATTTCCGCACTGTGCATGGGAGGCGTTTCCTTACCAGACGATACTGGAAACCGCAGGACGCGAACGGTCCGTCTATGTGGTCACGACACCAGCCGGGCTGTCCGGCGCCCCCTCCTCTCTGCTTCCGATCACGCTGGATGAGCTGCACACGCTGCCTTGGCCGCAAACCGCGGCGATCGTTACGCATCCGTGCTGGATCTATGAAATTGCCGGCCGTGCACCGGCCGCGCTTATCGCGCTCCTCCCCGAGTCCCAGGAATTCGGGGACGACGCTTATTTGCGCTGTCGCGACGCGTTGTGCGCCGCGGCGACACTTATCGTGGCGAGCTCGGAACCGCTCTACCTCGAGCAGTGGTTCCGGCGCAGCCGCGTCTTTATCCGCGACGGGCTCGACCTCGCCTCCGACGCGATTGCCGATGCCGCTGCCGTCGATGCGATCAGCGGCAAGCCGATCGATTCGCTGGCGAAGCTGCAGCTGCAGCGGAGGCAGGATTTTCGCGAGGAGCAGCTGAAGACGCTGCGGCCCTCTGCGATGCAATCCTTTTTCCAAGCCGTGTATCTTTACTTGCTGGGCAAGCATGAGCAGGCGGAGCATTGGGCGAAGCTAGCCTTCGAGCAGGCGGTGTTCGCTAGCGAGGACACGGCTGTCACGACATACTTCCGCTTCCTCTCGGTCATTCGGCTGCAGCTCGGAAAGCCCTGCGATGCTATCGCCACCTATGGAATTACTGCGGTGTCGGACGCGGAGCGTGAGGCTTACGCGACAATGGCCGCTTTGCAGGAAGAGGGGAAGGATGCCCTTGCCGCGGCGCTGCTGCTGCGGATGAACGAGGATTATCAGCGTGCGGCGGAGTCGCTCGCAGCGCTTCAGGAGGACGATGACCGCGGGCTTGTCCGCTCCCTGCTCTATGATGTGTACTCGGCTTGCAGCAAGCCGGACGCCGCGTTGAACCTTCTTGGCGAAACCCGGAGAACTGTCGCCGATCACACGAAGCTGAAGCTGCTCGAAGGCACGGCGCTCGCGCTGCAGGGCAAGCGGCATGAAGCCGTTCACGCCATCCTGCAGGCGGCGATGCACGGCGCCGATCCGCTGAAATCCATTGCGGAGCTGGCTGCCGTCGACGGGCAGGCGCAGCGGCTGGCGGAGGGGGATTACGCATGAATAGACCTTTGCGCAAGAGGACCGGGAACAAGCTGACGGCCATGATGCAGGTGCGCAATGAAGCGGACCGCTACTTGGAAGCCGCGCTCGCCGATCTGTCCACGTTTGTCGATGAAATCGTCATCGTCGATGATGCCAGCAGTGACGCAACCCCGGAAATTTGCCGCTCCTTCGATAAGGTAAAGCGGCTTGTCGAGCTTCGAGAGCCGCTGTTCGGGCAGGAAGCGAGGCTTCGGTACCTGCTCTGGGCGGCTGCCATTCAGACTGAGCCCGACTGGCTGCTGGCGATCGATGCGGATGAATTTTTCGAACAGAAAGCGAAGACGCAGCTCAGGCAGCTCATTGATCAAGATCGATACGATTGGGTCGGCTTCCGCATGTACGACTTCTGGGGATCGCTCGCCTACTACCGGGATGATTCGCTGTGGCAGCTGCATAAGCGCCATACGATGATGCTTGTGCGCTACATGCCGCAGTACTCGTATTTCTATCCGGCCTGGGATCACCATGTGCCGCGTCTGCCGCTCTCCTGCGCTGCTTTGCAAGGGATCGGCTCTGAGCTGCGAGTGAAACACTACGGCTGGGCCGGCGATGAAGCGTCGCGCCGCGCCAAATATGATCGCTATATGAAGCTCGATCCGCAAGGGCAGTGGGGCAGCTTGGCCCAGTATGCCTCCATCCTTGATCCACAGCCGAACCTTGTACGCTGGCAGGAGGACGAGGAGGTGAAGCCGCAGACATGAGGACCGTGACGATTCTGACGCACAGCTATTTGAACGGATATGCGGAGGGCGAAGCGTACTCGAGGCCTTTTGGCGGGGGGCTTGAGCGATACATCTATGACCTGTGCGGCGTCATTCAGAGCCGCGGCTGGAGAGCGGTCGTGCATCAGCTGTCGTACTTCAACAGCTTCGAAACGACCTATCTCGGCGTGTTCGTTCGCGGATATAAGTACGAGTTGAATGATATCGCCGGGGCTTTCGAGCGGATGGCCGCCGATGCCGAGGGGCTTGTCATCTACGGCAGCTGCCTGTGGCATCCGATCCGCTACCGTGCAGGCAGTATCGGAATTTGCCATGGCGTCAACTGGGATTGGCATGACATGAGCGAGTCCATAAAAGCCGACGTTGCCGTCATGATTCAAGGTGCGGTGAGCGGGCTCGATCGGATCGTGAGCGTTGATTCGCATTTTCAGACGTACTGCCGTGCTTGCTGCTCCTATGACGATGCCGAACGGCTCGTGCTGCTGCCGAATGCGGTGGATACAGTTTGGTTTAAGCCATTGGAGGGACAGGGTCAAGGACCGGGACAGGAAGAATCCGAAGTGCAGGATGATGGATCGGGTGAGCAAGCCCCAGCGCTCCGCCTGTTATACCCCCGCAGGCTAAGCTACGAACGGGGCATCGTGCCGATGATGCTCATAACGGACCGCCTGCTGCGGGAGCTTCCAACGCTGACCGTTGAGTTTGCCGGGGAGCTGGTTGCGGGGACGCCGGTTGCGGTCGCTTTTCAAACCTGGCTAGTCAGCCATCCGCATCGTGATCGAATCGTACACCGCACTTATGCTTTCAACGCGGTTCGCGATGCTTATCAAGCGGCGGATGTCGCCGTCATTCCAACCGTCTATTCAGAGGGCACGTCCCTCTCCTGCCTCGAGGCGATGAGCTGCGGTGTCGCAGTCGTTGCCACTAATGTCGGCGGGCTGAACGACCTGATCATTGACGGTTATAACGGGCTTCGAGTCCCACCGACGGAAGAAGCGCTGTACCGCGCTGTGAAGCAGCTGCTGGTTGATGAATCCGCTCGCCGGGAGCTAGCGATGCATGCGCGCGGGACCGCTGCCGCCTTCGATCTGGCCAAGTGGCAGCGCCGTTGGGGCGAGCTGCTGGAGGATCAGCTCGGGCGAGTTGGGATGTGACTGGCCATATTGTTTGGTGATACTAGACCCGAATAAAAAAACTACGACTGACCTTTCGCGAACTAGAAGTACCGTCCGTCTGGTCAGTCGTAGAATTAATCGTAGAGCATGCAACACTGCCTGTCTCGCACAGAACCTGCAGCGCTTTCATATCCATCGCTATTGCTCCACGCCACCTCGCCGCTTCCGGGAATATCTGGACAAGCGGTTCCGTCCGTTCCGCTTCGCCTTATACAGCGCGTAATCAGCTAACATAATCCAATCTTCAATGGTGACATCCTGCACCCATTGCGCGACGCCTGCAGAGAACGTGATGGAGTAGTCAGCCGTTGCCTCCCGCAGAACCGGATTCTCCCGCACCTTGCTCATAATCGAGTCAATCACTTGCTCGGCCTCAGACTCCGTCGTATTCGGCATGATGACCATGAATTCCTCGCCGCCCCACCTCGCGACGATATCCGCCTGACGGAAGCTTGCCTTCAGCAAGCTGCTGAAGCTTTGCAGCAGCGAATCACCGGTCGAGTGCCCGTAATTGTCGTTAATCGCTTTGAAATGATCAATATCAATTAGAACAAGCGTAATATTGCCCAAGCGGTTCTGCGCACGGTTGACCTCGATCTGGACTTGCCTATCGAAATACCGACGGTTATACAGACCCGTTAACGGATCTTGAAACGCCATCGACTCATATGCCCGGCTCTTCGCAATGCTTCTGTAAATCCGCGCGCTCAGCTCCTCATATTGAAAGGGCTTCGTCAAGTAATCATCCGCACCTGCTTGCAGGCAGTTAATCTTATCCTGTACATCGCCGTTGCCGGACAGCACGATGATCGGTATCCATTCCAAGCCGAACTCTCGCTTGATTGATGTAAGAAGTCCATGTCGGCTCCGAGGCTCCGGCTCCAGGTCCAGCATCAGCTCAAGCGTAACAAGCTGAAAATCATAACGTTGCAGCAGGGTAAGCGCCGTCTCCCTATCGGAGGCACAATGCACCTCATACCCTTCCAGCGTTAGACGATCGGCCAGATAGCGGCGCAGCACGGCATCTTCCTCGACGACCAGAATGCGCCCGCCATTAGAAGCGCGATAGTCGGACAAGTCCCCCGTGCTCTGCTGCTTGCCCCAGTCAAACGTATCCGCGCAGCCTTCCGCTTCCAGCCACAGATGCTCCAGCAAATAACGCGAGCCTTCAAGGCTTTGGCGATAGCGCTGGTAGAGGACGCCTTCTCCGAAGGCGGCATAATCCCGCCCCGTCCATTCCCACCATTCCGCGATTCTGGCCGCAATCGCGCCAACCCGTGCCAGACCCAGTATCGGCGCGCTTCCCTTGATCATATGTACGATATGATAGAACTTTCTAAGCTGCTCCAGCTCCGCCTCTTCCGCTGCTTGCTCCATCAGTAAACGCAGCGTTTCAACTTGATTCCGCAGCTGATCGATATACTGCCGTCTGCTATTCTCGAAGAGGGCGCCGCTTACTTCCTCCCACTCCCTGTCGTTCGTCTGCCTCATACAGTAAACCTCTTTCCTATGAATACCGTATATCTCTAAAAATCGTATATTTATTCGCTTTGCTCCGAAAATCGGATGTTCAGCAGCCGCTCTACTTTCTCCCGATAACGGACTGCTTTTCGCGCGCCAGTAATGAGCTCTCCCAGACGATTCTCCGGAATATCATACAGCTGGCAGAAAGCGCGTTGATCGAGCTTCATCTCGACCAGCTTCCTCTTAATTTCCCACCCGAACGCGGTAATCGGCCTTTTGCGCACCAGACAAATCGCCATCCCTTAGACCATAGGACTATAGTAGTCGTAGCCAGAATTGTGTCTTGAATGATATTATTCACTTGGGAGTCTACCGCTATATTATTGTATCTTTAATGATACATGTCAACAGAAAAAGTGTCCTATAATTAACAGTTATCTTCTTGATATTACCAATAATTATTCGTTTTCCTTGCTTGTAGCTTTTAGTACACTAAAGAGAGGGGTGACTATATCGTGTCGGATCTGAGAAAAGGTTTAGGTGAAAGAATAAAGGAAGTCCGTACCAAACGAGGTATGACGCTGGAAGAGCTAGGTTTCCAAAGCGGCATGACGAAAAGCGCTCTTAGCAAAGTGGAGAAAGGCCGTGTCTCAATCTCTTCGGAAAATTTGTATGCCATTAGCCTGGTATTCAATACTTCAGTTGATTGGCTCATGACCGGTGAAGAAAGGCCGACGCCTCGGAACGATCACAAGGAGTCGGCCTCTTTTTTTTGCATAAAGCGGGAAGTAGTTTCCCAATTCGACCATTTGCTGGAGGCGCTCGACGAGCAGGATCTTGCTTTCATCGGCAGGTACATCGAGCTCGCCTCCTTCAACAAGCAGCACAAGACCGCCAAAGAATCGGATCAGCCAAAATCAGACTAAAACTCAGTGGCTCCATTGCCTAATTATCATTAGGCGGTGGGGCCGTTTCTTTGAGCGGATGAGCGGATCAAAAGGAGAGAAAGAGCAATAGTGCATTAACAACCGAGAACAGAGAGTTAAGAAAGAGCAACAGCAACAAGCAAGAGAGTAAGAGCAGCTACCTTGGCGGGAGCACCGCCGTGCCGAGAATGAGCGGCAGCGCGGTTTCGCTGTGCAGGGCCGGCAGGTTTGCGCCGGCTATGCTTGCCGCATTCGCCGCGGCACGCGCCTGCGCGGCGAATGCGGCGGCGAGCCCGGCAGCCGCAGCCCGCTGCTGCCACGGGCGCGCTGCCTTGTCGGCGGCTGCGGCGGCGAAGTCATCCGCCGCCGCGCGCCAGCTGCCGCCCGCGGCCGAGGTCCATCCGGCCGCGAGGCGGTGGTTTGCGGCGGCGCGAAGCCGCCCGCGCAGCGCCGCAGGCAAGTCGCGCTGCAGCGCCGCGAGCAGCAGCGGCGGCGCCCACGGCGCATGGTCGGCGTGCAGGCGCAGCCACGCCGGCCATGCGCCGAGCCGCAGCAGCGCGCGTGCCATCGCGCTGTCCATCATCTTGCTGTCCGCCGTCGCTTCCGTTGGTACAGCCGCCGCTAGAGCTCCCGCATCAACTGCCGCTATATATAGGTTCGCCAGCTCCGCAGCTCCACCGCCTTCTCGAGCGCACAGCTTCCACAGCCTCATGGCTCCAACAAAGTCCCCACGCTGAGCCTGCCATATCCCTTGGACAAGGACGCTCGGCTCCACACCTGCCTCCGAGAAGACTGCCGACCACAGCCGCTCGGCTTCCTCCGGCAGACGCAAATCACACAGCATGTCGGCGAATGCTTTGCCGGTGCAAAGTGCCGCTACGGCTGCCCGGTCACCATACGACCGCATCGCAAATGCCGCCCGTGTCCACCAAACACGCAGCTTCGGCTCCAGACTCCCGAGCAGAAGCAGTCGCTGCCAAGCCGGCACATAATTCGGCCGCTCCCGAATGGCCGAAGTGTATGCCTCCGCTGCTTCCTCGAACTGATACTTCCGCTCAAGAGCTGCTCCTGCCAAACAGAACGAGCGGTACGTCCCCGCTCCCGCCACCGTGGAATAATACGCCGGCGCGCGTCCCGCCGAAACTGCCGCCCAAGCACTATCCAATGCGCCGCCCGCGTCGTCCAGATCCAGCATGACCTCCGCCCTGGCATCATGCATATCCGCAAAATCCCCGTACCTTCGCACGCCTACCTCCGCATAACGAGCGGCATCTGCCAGGCGGCCGACGGCTCGGCACGCATGGATGATTTTGAGCAGCACATCCGAACTATAACCGTCGGCGGCGTCCTTCTGCTCCGATGCAAGCGGCTCCAGCCATTCCAACGCCTCGGTATACCGGCCAGCCGCGAACAGCTCCGTTCCCGCCGCGTACCGAAGCACAGGATCGTGAGGATTCCGTGCTAACGCCAGCTCCAACAATCGCTGATTGCGCACGAACTTGTCGCGTTCCGCCACCACTTCATCCCGATAGCCCTCATGCCAAATTGAAATCCCCGCTGCCGCTGCCATAGTCGCAGTAGCAGTCGCATCAGCGAATCCTACCGCCCCATCTCCGCCATGTTCCGCGATACTCGTTGCGACTTCCTCGTGAATGACGCCGCGAAACCGAATCCGTTCGTCATTCCGAAACAACCGGCACACCGCGTCGGTCACAACCGCGCCGTCCTCTCCGCCAACCCAACTACTCAGCGCGACAAAATATCCCCAGCTCGCCTCATCTGCAAGCAGGTCCGCCCACGCCTCGACTGAATGCACCTCCAGCCGTTCATCGGCATCGAGCACAAGAATCCACGGCTGCCGGGCCGCCGCCAGCGAAGCATTTCGCGCAGCTGCAAAATCATCCGCCCACGCAAAGGACATTACCTGTGCGCCGAGCCGCTCGCCGATTGCTATCGTATCGTCCGTCGAGCCGGTGTCGACGACAATCATCTCCGCCACATACGGGGCGGCAGTGCGTAGGCAATCCGCCAGAAACCGGCTCTCATTGCGCACAATCATACAGAGCGACACCGGCAGTCGCCCCTCTGTATCCTCCCGCTCATAAGCTCCGATGACCATCGTTTCAGCGATCCCCCTCGCCTTGAGCCGGCAATAACAGCCGCATCTCTTGAGCCGCGCGCGTGTAATCTGCCGTCTTCTGGACCTCCGCCAAATGCCCATCCGCCAAGGCGCATAGCGCGTGTGCCGCATAACGTACGCCTGCCGCCCCTGAACTCGGACCCTCTCCATCCGGCCTTAGATCCAATAGCGCACCAGCCACGTCTCGAACCGGGCCCTCCGCAATTCCGCTTCGAATGAGCAGCGGCAGCCATTCCAGCGCAACATCCGGGAAAGGCGACTGCTCTGCCATGCCGAGCCATGCCAACGCCTGCCCGAGCGAACCCGCAGCCCCCGTCGAGAGACCACCATCGTCGTCACTGCTGCCACAAGCAAGAGCTTCGCAATCCTCCGCCACCGAGAGCCATGGCTGAAGCATTGCCCGCTCTGTTGCCTCAGCGTCAGCTAGTCTCCGCGTCAACCAAATCCGCAGTGCCTTATAACACCCGCTCCGACGCATCACATCCGCCAGCTTAAGCGACGCCTGCGGCGAATCGAGCGTGAACCGCTGCTCCACGAACTCCGCCAGCCGCTCCTCGTCACCGCCAATGCGCATCATATGGCATAACCGGTACAGCGGAGCAAGCAAGCTGCTCCGGAACCGCACCGCCTCTGCATACCAGTGTGCTGCCGTCTCGAAATCCAGCTCTGCCTCATGCATACTGCCGAGCCAATACGCCGACTGGTACGAGCCCATGCCATCCTCCGTATGATAGATCGCAGGCGCCTTCCCAATATGAATCGCCGCGGCAAAAGCCTCCGCAGCCTTCCTTCGCTTCCCAAGCGCTGCAAGACCGATCCCCTTGGCATGCCATAGATCCGGGTAATCCGCGTACCACGCCAGCCCTTCCTCGGCCAGCGCCAGCGAGTCCTGCCATCGCCGCAGCGCCTGCAAGCATTGCACTTCATGCTTCACCAGCAGATGCGCATAGCTGATGCTCGCATAATCGATCCCGTCCCTCGCCTGCCGGAACGCGCGCAGCGCATCCTCCAGCGCACGGCCGCGGAAATACTCCACGCCAAGGTTATACCAATGAAACCGGTTCTCCGGCTCCTCAACAACAGCACGTTCGAGCAGTTCGCGATTGCGCTCGAGCTTGTTTTTGGCGATGACGACTTCCCGTTTGTAACCGTAATGATGAATAATAACATCGCTTAGATGAAACCGCGCATCCGGCGTATGGCGCGTAATCGGTCCGGCGATTTGCTCATGAATCCGCCCTTCGAACCGATATCGCCTGTCGTTCCGAAACATCCGCAGCACAGGGTTGATCGTGGCTCCATCCGAACCGCTGTCGCCCATATAGTTCCATATGTTTAGAAAATAGCCCGTAATTGCCCGCTCCCGCGCCAGCATCCGCAGCTGCCCGCCCGTTCCCGCATCCAGCTCCTCATCGGCATCGAGAAACAGAACCCACTCGCCCGCAGCACGGGCAAGCCCTGTATTCCGAGCCGCCGCAAAATCATTCGTCCACCGCGCGTGCACCACTTCCGCGCCGTACCGTTTCGCGATTGCAACCGAATTATCGGAGGAACCTGTATCCACAACGACGATCTGATCGACGATGCCTTGCACGCTTTGCAAGCAGCGGGGCAGACTCGCAGCTTCGTCCTTCACAATCATGCAGAGCGATATGAGGCCGCCGCTAGCTTTCTTCTTGTGCTTCGAGGACATTCGCCCGCCTCCTCTGCGCGCCAGTGAACGGCGTTCGCCAGCCCGCGGCGTGCACGCGTATCAACGCCGACTGGACATGCTCCAAGTCGGCATTCGGCCAGCCTCCGCCAAGCGTATGCTGAGCGCCCGCCCATGGGAGCAACGCCTCCATCGCTAGCGACAACGAGCATGCGGCAGCTCCAAGCCTTGCCGTTACGGCAAGCTCCGCCGACAAGTCAGCCGCTCCCGCAATCGCCCGCTCGAACAGCGCGAGCGCTTCTCCATAGAGCCGCTTCCCATACAGCAGCTCGCCTAAGCAGCACAGCTCCTCCGGCGCGAGCTGCCGCTGTTCCATCGCCTGCAGCAGCAAGCCTGCGGCGGCATGCGTATAGCCGTTCTTATAGAGCGCATATGCATACCGTTCTCCAAGCGATGCATCCAGCTCCTTAAGCCGCCCCGCAAGCGGCAGCAAGCCAAGCTCAAGCGCACGACCGAGCAGCTGCTGCACTGCTGCTGACGGATCAGCCATCGGTTCAATCAACAGTTCAGCTGTCGCCCCCTCCACGCCCGCCAACAACCGGTCTACCGCAAGCAACGCCGGAGACCACGGACACGACGGCTCTCTCACTTCCACCAGCTCGCCCAAGCTCCAGCTGCACAGCGCCGCATCCATGCTCAGCTCTGCCGCGAGCTCCTCCGCGGCGGACCAGCCAGCCGCCCACGCGGCCATCAGCACGGCCCGCGCTTCGCGCACGAGCCCTGCGCCAATGAGGCATGCCGCATAGGCGCGCGCTTCCTCCGGCGTGAGCGGTCCCGCCTCGCGCCACAACGGCAGTGCGGCGGCATACGCACCGATGCCGCCCAGCACCCGGGCTTGCAGCGCCAACAGCTCCGGCGCTTCAAGCCCCACGCATGAAGCCATCGCCGCGCGGATGGCTTCATCGCTCTTGCCCGCGGCCTGCAGCTGCTCCGCCCAGCCGGCCAGGGCATCCACATAGCGCGGCGCTTCGCCCGCCGCCGCTTCAAACAACCGCTGCGCGGAATCGGCGCGGCCGAGCGCCGCCTCCGCGGCAGCGAGCCCGCAGCGGGCGCGATAGCTCCCCGCGCCCGCCTCCACCACATAGCGGGCGGCGGCAGACCCCGCCGCCCCCGCTTCCAGCGCCGCCTCATAGGCGCTGCGCGCTTCCATCACGCGATGCTGGCGCATCAAGCTGTCGCCGTAGAGCAGCTGCACATCGGGATAGTCGCCGTAACGGTCGACTTCCCGGTGAAGCAGCGCAGCTGCCTCGTCGGCGCGATCCCGCGCCAGCAGCGCCTTCGCATAATCGCGCACCAGCGTCGGCCGGTACGGCACCTCGCTCGGCGCAAACAAATAAGCCAAAGCGAACGCCGCGCAGGCGTCCTTTGGCTTGTTCAATTGGCAGAGCGTGACGCCCTTATTGTAGAGATGGAACGGGTCGTCCGGCGTGAGGCGCAGCGTCTTCTCGATAAGCCTTAGATTGCGCTGCGCTTTTCCTTTGCGAGCGATCGCTTCGGGCAAATATCCGTCATGCAGCAAAGCAAGCCCGCATTGGCGACCGTCCACCCCAGCGATCGTCCCGGACACTGACCGCCGGACAAGCTGCTCGTGGATGACGCCCGTGTACCGGAACCCGCAGTCAGCACGAAAGAGACGAACCGCTTCATGCCTAAGCGATTCGCTCTCCCCGCTGCCATATCGGCTCTGAATCGCGACGCGGAAGGCATCGCCATCCGCTTGCCGCAGCAGCTCCCGCAGCTTCAGCCGCGTTGCGCCAGCCGCAATATGCTCGTCCGCATCCAGTACAAGCACCCAAACCGTACGCGCCGCGTCCAGCCCGGCATTTCGCGCCGCTGCAAAATCATCCGTCCACGCATGCTGCACCACTCTTGCGCCGTATGATTTTGCAAGTTCAAGCGTCCGATCTGTTGATCCGGTGTCCGTGACGACAAGCTCATCCGCCAGCCCTTCCACGCTGCGAAGGCAGCGGTCCAGAACGTCTTCCTCATTGCATGCGAGTACATGGATGCCGAGCAGCATCGAATCACACTCCTAGGTTAAGTGCCTTGACCGTTGAAGAATACATCCACTGTCGTTGCGTTACCGGCCGCAGAAGAACGATACGCAAGACGTGTATATTTGAGAAACCGCTGCGGTACCAGTACGTCTACGCTGCCGACGGCAATGCCTGTCGTTGAAACGACATCGGTGTACCAGTTGGAGCCGTCTGCGCTGATCTCTACGCGGGCATCCGCGTTGTTCGCACCTGGCCCCCGATTATAAACGAAGAACGAGTACGTGCCGAGCACGCTTGTCGTTACCGCGCTAAGAGGCGTGAACGTATCGTCCGTTACCAGCGCCGAGTTCGCCTGTTCCACGAACGTTTTCTGCGAAATCGAAGTGACGCTGCTCAGCGTTCCTGCCGTGATCGTAGCGCCCATTACGCTTGTAATTGTACCGTCAAGCAAGTTCGTCACCGCTGACAGCGTTCCTGCCGTGATTGTCGCTCCCATCACGCTTGTGATCGTACCGTCAAGCAAGTTCGTCACCGCTGACAGCGTTCCTGCCGTGATTGTCGCTCCCATCACGCTTGTGATTGTACCGTCAAGCAAGTTCGTCACTGCTGACAGCGTTCCTGCCGTGATTGTCGCTCCCATCACGCTTGTGATTGTACCGTTTAGCAGGTTTGTTACCGCTGTCAGCGTTCCTGCTGTAATTGTTGCACCCATTACGCTTGTAATCGTACCGTTCAACAGGTTGTCGATCGCGCCGACCGACACCGTACCGCCGGAAATCGTAACGCCAGAAATGCTCGTAATCGTACCATCCATAATAATGTTGAGAATACGACCTTCCGTATCCGTTGCCACAGCTCTCGCCGTCTGCGTCCCATCCTGACCGAAGATCAGCGTCCGCAGGTTGTCCGGATTCGGGTTAAAGCTCGAAAAGTTAGGCATGGCCTCACACTCCTTCATACACCAGCTACTTCATATTTTGAGCTTGAAAATAAATGCAGAGCACTGTCGGCTTGCCCGGTTGCTGGGACTTCACCGCCACGCGCATATAACGTAAAAAGCGCGAAGGCACAACAATGCCCATGCTTTCGTTCTCCACAACTCCTTCCATATCCGTCGCATAATCGATTCCATTGGGGCCAATTTCAAGCTTCACAACCGCCGGTTCTTCTCCGTCATTGACAATTGCATAGGAATAGACGGACTTGTTCGATGCATCCTGCGATGGCAGCGCGACAAACTCGTCTGTCGTCACAATGTTCAAAAACTTGCGTTCGGAGAATACCCCCTTATGAGCTGCCGGGCGGGGCTTTGGGCACGCTGGCGGACGGTTGCGTTTTTTGGTTGGTCTGGTTCTTCCGCATCGCGGGGGAAGCGATTCATCTCTTCCCTTGGAACCTTGTTTTCTACTTTCACTCATGTCATCTTCCCCTTGGCGACATTTATGCTTCTTTACTCTATGTCTTCTCTGTTTATATGGAAACGGCGGTTGTACGCCGGGAATTGGCATCTTTTCATAAACCCCGTACTTCCCTAGGACAAGTGAAATGCTAGCGCCATTTACTAGAGCACATCAACCCCATCTACATGCAGCAAAATAACGCCTACACCTCGCCCGGCGTCGTCGGAGGGCCAGAAGCGGATGCGGAGAAGAACGGCATTTTATTTATTTTGAATACGGGCAGCGTGAGTGTCGGCAGCGGCAAAGCTCTACATCTCGCGTATCCCCGGCGGCACCAGCTTCTTCGCCGTCCCGCTCTCTCGTCCAACGCGAACATGTCGTGGTGGGAAGGGTAGTTCGAACGCAAAAAAGCCACAAGCGAGCGGGCTCGCCTGTGGCTTTTTTAATTTAAGTAAATAACCTCATCCGCAAACTCTTCCACAACTGAAGCGCTTTGGACTGGAATGATCGTAATACCGTTCTGCTGTTTTATGAGGGCGGAGTTGAAACCAAGTCGATAACTAAGAATATTTTTAGCCTCACCAATCCAAGGGAAACAAAAAATCTGTCTTCCATGCAAAAGACCAACAGCAGTAGAAGCATTGAAACGCTCATTACCGACATGCTGGAAAATTCTATCCAATCTGGTTGGCGAAAGCTCGAACCGGTTTATCAGCTCTTCTAGTGAAAGCTGGTTTAACGGAGCGCTTTGCAGTTTGGTCATCATTTCGCCTCCACTAATATGGAAATGTACCCCAATCAACTGTAATACAGAAATACAGAATTCTAAGGAACTCCACACACCTTATTTGCTCGTTTTGAGCGGAAATGAGGGCGCGTGACACCAAATAAGGTTACTGGGATTCCTTAGCGCTGCGAAGGGTTGAAAAATCGGCAAATAAGCGCTGTACGGTTCCTTACCCTAGCAAAATGACCCGCGATAAACAAAAAAACCACATCGCCCCGCACCCGCGGTAACCATGTGGTTTTCTTTATCTATGACTCCTGCGTGCCGCATGTGCTCTCATGCACGGCGCTCGTCAGCTTGCGGAGCTGATCGCGCAGGGCGGTGAACTCCTCCAGCGGCAGGTTCATCTGGCAGAAGAACCGCTCCGGTATGGTTACGGCCTGCTCCTTCATTGCCCGCCCTTCGTCCGTCAGGCGGACGAGAACGCTGCGTTCATCGGCCGGATCGCGTTCGCGGCGAATGAGGCTCATCGCTTCCAGCTTCTTCAGCAGCGGCGTTAAAGTGCCGGAATCCAGATACAGTCTGGCGCCGAGCTCCTTCACGGGCACTCCGTCCTTCTCCCATAGCGCAAGCAAGGTTACATACTGGGTATACGTGATGCCGAGCTCATCCAGAAACGGGCGATACAGCTTCGTCACTTCACGTGCGCAGGCATAAAGGGCAAAGCACAGCTGATTATCGAGCGTAAGCAGGTCACTCTTATCCATCGCTGTCTCCCTCTCTCAAGTTGTTGGCAATTAAATTGCATGCAATTGGTGTAGCTAGAATATCAGGCTGCCGCCGCTACTGTCAACTCTCTTAGACAGCCGCCGAACGGTGAGCGAGCAGCTGCTCCGCAATCGCCTGATGGCCTCTGCGCTGCGCCCATGCCAGCGGCGTCGCCCACTGCGGCACGCCAGCCGGCTCTGCCTCGGCGCCTTGCTGCAGCAGGTAAGACACCATGTCGCTCTTCCCGTATTTGGCCGCCCAGCCGAGCGGGGTTGTTTCATGCTCCTTGTCGACAGCCCCCAAGTCGGCGCCATGAACAATCATCAGCTCCGCGAGCTCCAGCTTGCCTTGCAGCGCAATCAAGTGCAGGTAGCTGACGCCGAGCCAGTTCGTGTGATTCGGGTCTGCGCCGCCTTCGAGAAGCAGCTTCACCATGTCCGCATCTGCGTACGAACAGGCGTAATGCATATAGTTACTGGCGTACCACGGCTCGCTCAGCGGCGCTTGATGGCGAAGCAGCAGCTTGACGATCGCCGTGAAGCCGCAGCTCGCCGCCTGCGCAAGCGGCCCGTAATCGCCGCCATCTATAGACGACGGATTCGCTGCAAGCAGCTCGCCGACCAGATCGATGCGGCCGAGCGCGCACGCGCCTGTCAAAGTCACATTGCCGCCGTACGCATAGACCAGCTCGATCAGCTCCTGATTGCCCTCTTGCAGCGCCGCGTAGACGGCGTTTCCGCTCGCTTCCACCTCTGCGTTCGGATCGGCACCATGCGCAAGCAGCAGCTTCACGCATGCCGTATGCTTGCCTCTAACCGCAGCATACAATGCGGCTCCGCGCGCCGCATCCCGCTCCGCCGCGTTCGGATCGGCTCCCGCGGCAAGCAGCCGCTTCACCACTTCCGCATAACCACGCTTCGCAGCATAGTAGAGCGCAGATCGCCCGGAAGCATCCCGCGAATTCGCCAGCGCCTCGTTCTGCTTCAGCAGCTCATCAACTCGCATAGCATCACCAGTCGCGGCAGCTAGGAAGAGATCGCATGGCACGCCGCCTCGGCCAATGAGATAGCCGAGCAGGAAGCTGGTATCGCGACTAGCGTCTTGCGGCAGATTGCGATTCGCGCGATAGAAGTAATCGCCCTCCAGCGCTAGCTGCGCAGGCTGACTTCCGTCTCCCCGCTTCGCAAGCGGATCCGCTCCCATGATCAGCAGCCGGTCAATCAGCTCCAGCTGACGGGTCATAACCGCCCAGTGCAGCGGCGTATTGCCGCGCTCGTCGCTCGCATGGATCGCTTCCGGGTGCTGCTCCAGCAATTCGAGCAGCTCCCTGAGCTTGCGATCGCGAATAAGCGCAGCCAGCTTCTCGCCAATCGGCTCCACCTTCAACGTGCGCTGCAAATGCTCTCGCAGCAGCTTTACAACCGAATCATGGCCGCGGTCCTGCGCCTTCTGCAGCAGGGAATCCTGCCAGCTGAGGCAGGGCTGCTCCGAAGCATCGGCTCCATAGCGAAGAAGCAGCTCCACAAGCTCGTCATGCCCTCCGCGCACAGCAAAATGCAGCGGCGTGAAGTATCCCCAGCTCGCCGCTGCAAGTGATGCATCCTTATCGAGCAGCTCGGTAACCGCTGCCGTATCGCCTGCCATACAACCTTCAAACAGAAGTCCGATCGTTTCTGGCATGCGCATCCGTCATCACCCCCACTTTTTTTAATTGAATGAAAGCTCGAAGCATGGCAACGCGCCACACGACAATCATACCAAATGCGAGAATGAAGAAGAGTCCGCCGGTCTGCGGAATCGTAATATGCTGCTCCACCAGATCATGTACGAGCAGACGAATGATCAAGAGGCCCAGCAGGATGAAGATAAACATCTTGGACCGTTTGAGAATGATATCGTCGCCCACCCGCTCCAGCTTCGACGTGCGAATCAGCGGATATGCGAACAAGACCGCCCCAACGGCAAAAGCGATAAGCGCCCACGACCACGGCACTCGCGTGATCGGAACGACGAACATAAGAAAGCCGGTCGACATGCCGATCGGCGGAATGATGATTTTGCGCATCGTTGTCGGCCGATTGCTTGCGCGCAGCCTTAGAAACATAACTGCAATGCCTGATAACAGCGTGATAAAAATCGATGCAAGATGAGGAAGTGAGAACGAATGCGGAAGAGTCATGAAGAAGCGGCTCCTTTACCTAGATAACGTAAACAGGCTTACTTCCTCTAATCCTACTCATTTTGCTGTACGGTTGCAAATAGCGGATCATCTATATTACCCTTCAATAATCGCTTTTACTCTGCCAACGTCGCCGGATTGCAGCCGAACTTTAATGCCATGCGGATGATTCGGGGAATTGGTCAAAATATCCTTCACCACGCCGCGCGTCGTCCGCCCGCTCGCCTGGTCCTTCTTCAGCACAATATCGACCGTGATCCCTGGACGAATATTCGAACGCTGTTGTCCATTCAAACTCATCGTTTCTAGCTCCTTCTATGCATACTGCTTTGTAATGTTCCTAATCATAATGCAGGGAACAGATGAAGTAAAGAAAGGGGGACCGCCCCTCGCAAAAAGGAATTGACAGTGAGAATGAGAATTACTATCATTATATTGTTAGCTCTTACCACGGTTTCGAAAGAGGTCGGTCACGACATGAAGAAGATCAAGTATTGCTGCAGAAACTTCAAACACGGTTCGAAGTCCGTATTCAAAGCATTGAAGCACGAGTTCCCTGATCTGAAGCAGAAGAAGAAGGACTGTCTGGGCAGCTGCAGGATGTGCTCCAAGCAGTGCATGGTGATGATCGGGAAGACTGAGGTCGTTGTCGCGCCTTCCGCCGAGAAACTGTATGAGAAGCTAAAGCACCGGATAGGATAATATGGCATTGTATGGTACGATAGGGGAAGAAGCTGTCAGCTCCTGTAAGATGGGCTCACGCTTCGTCTCTTTTTCTTTTATACAAACTAATTTGAAGAGGGAGGTGCGGCCGATGATCAACGAAACACTCAGCCAAGCTTTGAACGAGCAACTGAACTTCGAGTTCTACTCCGCGCACGTATACCTGGCTATTGCCGCTTACTGTTCCGGAGAAAGCCTCGATGGATTTGCCAATTTCTTTATTGTTCAAGCCGAAGAAGAACGTTTCCATGCGATGAAGTTGTACAAGTATCTCAACGATCGCGGGAAACGTGTCACCCTAGCAGGCATGGGCACGCCTACCAATGAATATAAATCGATTCTCGATGCGTTCGAGCATGCTTTCGACCACGAGAAGGAAGTGACGAAGCGGATTTACCACCTGTCCGACCTCGCCCTGAACGATCGCGAGCATGCGACTATTCAGTTCCTGAAATGGTTCATTGACGAGCAAGTCGAAGAAGAAGCGATGTTCGACAGCATCATTAACAAGCTGAAGCGTATTGACCAAGACAGCAACGCGTTCTTCATGCTTGATAATGAATTTGCAGCGCGGACTTTCGTTCCGCCGACGAACGCCTAGAACGAGCAATCGCCCTCAGCCTGCCATAACCGGCAAGATGGGGGCGATTCGTTTATTGAGATACGGGAGACAAACGCTATGATTCTACATAAAGGCGAAATGCTGTTCCGTCAGGGCGAGACCGGACCGTTATATCATCTGAAATCCGGGATGTTAAAAATCGTACGCGTCCACGAGGACGGCTCGCAATTCATCGTGAACATCATCGTCCCAGGGGAGACGATTCCTCATCACTCCCTGATAAGCCCGAATCCCTACAATGGCTCGGCTGTCGCGCTCGTGACCTGCGAGGTCGACGTACTGCCTGAAGCCGCCTGGTACCAGGCGCTGGAGCAGGATGCCGAACGCTGCCACCAGATTGCCCTCCAGCTGCAAAATAAACTTCGGATGATGCAGCAGCGTATCGATCAGCTGACCGAGGTGACCCCAGCCGAGAAGCTGCGGAAGCTTGCGGCTTGGTTCCAGCAATTTATCGCGCCGGCCACATTGACTGAAGTGCTCACGCAGGACGAGATCGGCCAGCTGATCGGACTTCGGCGCGAGACGATAAACCGGCTGCTGCGCGGGCAGAAGAAGGCTTAGCGCTGCGGCTGAGCTTCCGTTTCTGCCTCCAAGCTGCCTGCAGGACCAAAGAATTCATAGTGAATGTCCGCAGCATCGACGCCAAATTCCTTCAGCGTGCTGTTCATCATCCGCATGAATGGTACTGGACCGCAGAAGTAGAATGCCGCATTCGTTGTTGGGATCACTTTCTTCAGCCACGGAAGATCGATGTAGCCTTCTTTGTCAAAAGCTTGCAGTGACCGGTCGTTCATCGTCGGCTTATCGTAGACAACGTAATTGGATACTTGCGGGTGAAGGCTTGCCAGCGCATCTACTTGCTGCTTCATGGCGTGAACGTCGCCATTTTGTGCAGCATGAATGAAGATGACTCTCCGCTTCGGATTGGCGGTGACGATCGTTTTCAGCATGCTGACCATTGGCGTCAGGCCAACCCCGCCGCTGAGCAGGACAAGCGGACGTTCATCTTGCTGATCCAGCGTGAAGGCGCCGGCTGGTGCCGACAGATGGAGCACATCTCCTTCACCAATTTGCTCATGCAGGTACACGGATATTTTGCCTGCCGGTCTGTTCTGCAGCGTATCCTCTCTTTTTACCGAAATGCGGTAGTACGGCTTCCCTGGCGCATCCGAGAGGCTGTATTGACGGATATGCGTATTCGCTTCGCCTGGAATGTCCAGCTTCACGCTCACATACTGCCCTGGCTCGAAAGTCGCGATCGCTCCTCCATCCTGCGGCACCAGATAGAAGGACGTAATGACTTCGCTCTCGACGATCTTCCGTTCCACACGGAATGCACGGTAATCCGCCCAACCGCCTTCCTGCTGTTCTGCAGCTTGGTACATACCCGCTTCCACTTCGATGAAGACTCCTGCAATGACACCGTAAGCATCCGCCCACGCCCCAAGAATCTCGTCCGTAGCCGCATCGCCCAGCACTTCCTTGATTGCTTTCAGCAGCATTTGACCGACAATTGGATATTGCTCCGGCTTCACGCCAAGGCTCCGATGCTTCTGTGCGATCTGCTTCACGGCTGGCAGAATCATCTCCAGCTTGTCGATGTGCAGCGCTGCGGCATAGACCGCATTCGCAAGTGCCGTCTGCTGCTTGCCTTGACGCTGGTTCGCATGATTGAACAGGTTCAGCAGCTCTGGATAGTTACTGAATAGCAGCTCGTAGAATCGTTTCGTAATCGCTGTTCCGTGGATTTCGAGCACCGGTACCGTCGACTTAATAATTTGGATCGTTTTATCATTTAGCATGGCTTATTCCCCGCTTTCATAAGCTTGTTGAGTCTCTTGTAAGTCTTGCTGTTGTTTATGACTCAAGTATAGCGGGAACAGCCGGCATGCCGATGTGATTGGAATCACACCGATTGAAAACGATCTGTGACAACTCGGGGGATGCAAAAAAGAGCCCTTGCGCTCGCGCTCAAGGGCTCTCTTCTTAATTATCGCGATTTACGCGATGTCACAATGGTCAGCGCGAACTTCGGCAGCACGAGCTGTCTGCGCCAGCGGGATGGCTGCTTCAGCAACCGATACAGCCACTCTACATTGAGCTTCTGCCAAATAACCGGCGCGCGCTTCACTTTGCCGGCGATAACGTCGAGGCTGCCCCCAACGCCGAAAGCAATCTTCGCCTTAATGCGGCTCTTATGCTTATAGATCCACTTCTCCGCTCCAGGTGCGCCAAGCGCGACGATGACCATATCCGGGCGCTTCTGCTCGATATCGGCGACGAACGCATCTTCCTGCTCCGCATTGAAGAAGCCGTTATGGCGGCCAACGATCGTAACGCCAGGATAGCGATCCTTAATGATCTCGACTGATTTGGCGTTCGTCTCTTCATCCGCACCGACGACGTACAGCGAGAATGGCTGCTGCTTCGCTCCTTCGAGCAGCCTCACAAGCATATCATACCCTGTTACCCGCTCCGGTATATGCTCGCCCTGCCATTTGGCAGCGAGTACGATGCCAATGCCGTCCGGCGTAATGAGGTCCGCTTCCTCGACAATCTCTCTCAGCTGCGGATTATTCCGCGCCGCCATTACGATTTCCGGGTTGGCCGTAATCAGATGAAACAACGGCTTGTCCGTGCTTGCGAGCTGTTTCTGCAGCAGCTTCACTGTATCATCCATCGTCCGTTTCGAGAACGAAACGCCTAAAATATTAATGGTATCCATCGTTTTACCTTCCTTTTCACGCACATGATGTCTCAGCCCATTGTAGCACAACGGCCAAATCTGTTAAAACTTAGCGGAACAAGCCGACGACCCATCGAATGAAGTCACCGACGATTGGTACGAGCCCGAAGCCATGCTCCCCGATGGCGACAATGCCGTAAACGCGCTCACCAATGGCAACTGCCCCGGCAACATGCTCGCCAAGCGCAACAGCACCAAGCGCATATTCGCCAATCCCTACCGCGCCGACCGCTGATTGTCCAATTGCGACCGCACCGATGGCAAGCTCGCCGATCGCTACTGCACCGCCGACCAGACCGTTCCCGATCGCTACTGCACCTAGTGTAAGCAGCCCGCCAAGTGCGACTGCACCAACGGAAATAACGCCGAGCGAGATTGCACCGCCCGCAACAAGTCCAATCGCGATATCGCCGACCGCGATGACGCCGACCGCGATTTTCGGCTTACTCTTCCCTACGCTTGTACGTATGCTGACAAGAGGGAACTTCGAAGCTGGCCATTGATAGTCAATCTCTTCATTACCCTTTCCAATGTAGCGGTTAAACCGGAGCAGCCGCTTCCACTCGAACATGGTTGATACCTCCCGCCAAGAATCTATCTATGTATAACGTTCGCGTTTCTTACGATTCAAGCTATTTTCTCAAGCGTATACTAATTTCAACGGGGCAACAACTGCTTACGCGAGGATTTAGATGATTTTTATAAGAGGGATTGCAGGTTGATGGAATTTCCCTTACCTTGCAACCTTCTCACAGCAGCGAAAGTCTTATACAGTAACAAGACCACTGTGAGGAGGATTTCTTGCATGATTCAAGCTAGCCTACGAAAGCTTAGTTTGGCTGCTATTCTACTGGCAGGGAGCGGCGCACTCGCCTTGCCCGCTGCGATAGCTGCACCAACCGTTGTCGATGACGATCCAGACTCCGTTATCACCTTTCAGACGCAAGATATTCAGGCTGTTCATATGAGGCATTCCGATATGGTCTATGTGCCCCTATTCGGCTCGCGCACGGAAGACCAGCCTTCGTTAGAGAGGGTCGCCGTCATTATGGAGCGCCTGCTCAGCAAGGCCAAGCCGGATACGGAATCAGCGTCGATAGACAGTCAAAATGTCTATTTTATGACCAAAATCAACGTCACGTTAGCGGATGGCGGCACATTCATCATCTTGATTGGCGGAGCAGATAAGCTTTACTTCGACTATGGTGGCAGTAACTACATGGCTCAGGACGCCGCAGCTGTGAAAGAACTGAACAGCCTGCTCGTAGAGCCGGACCAAACCTACTACAGCACTTCGAACCCGCAGATTGGGAAGTCCATTCACATCAAAGGCAACGATGCTTCCAGCGAGCAAGGCGTCATTCGCATCTTTGCTAATGAGAATGGGAGCTTTGGCGGCGGGCTGACCTCGGCGAACGGCGTACTTTACCCTTCCCGCCAAGCGCTGCTCATCTATGAAGCGCCGATTATGCAGGGACGTTACGACTTGACCTTCACGATGCCTGCTTATGGGAAGGCATTCGATGGTTCTCTTAAACCGGTAAGCCTCGGCAAAAGCTGGCTCTACTACGACACAGGCGGCCTAGCGAGCATGAAGGAAGTGACAATCACAGCACCATCCAAGCCTATGCTCTCGATAAACGGGGTGCCAGTGACGGGCGCCGGGCTGCAGCCGGTCGTTCAGAACGGCGTCATGCTACTGCCGATGAGGGCACTAGCCGACGCGCTCGAATGGCCGGTCATGTGGGACGCCGAACACAAGGCGGCGCTGCTCGGGGCGGTTCAGCCGGGCAAAAGCGTATGGGCTGCTAACAACGGAAGCAGCCTCTCCGTCTGGGTGAACGGGAAGCCGCTAAGCGGCGCAGGCTCGAAGCCGGTGCTGCTGCATAACGCGGTCTACTTGCCTCTGCGCGCCACGGCGACGGCGTTCGGCAGCGCCGTCGATTGGACGCAGACGGTACGCAGTGCCAACTTAACCGTGAAGCCGCTCCTGTTATCTCCGGAGAAGTACGCTGCAGATTCGCGGAAACTCGCCGCTGCGAAAAGCATTAACGCCTATGTGAGCGCTATGAACAGCCGCGATCTGACGACGTTGAAGACGCTGTTCGCGAAGGATCGTCTTGTATGGCCGGCTTTCGAAGCGATCGGGCAGCAGCTCATTACCGGCGTGAAGATCGCGTCATTCCAGGATCGTCCGGGCAACGCGCTGCTTGCCGAGGTGACGTTCACGTATTTGTTCGACCCGAATGGTCAGAAGCTAGGTGGTCGCGGCATCGTATTCGTGCAGGAGAATGGCGCGTGGAAGATTGCCGACGTGGACTAGATAATAAAGAGCCGCCCATTCGGAGGCATTTCGCCTCTTCGTGAACGGCTCTTCTTTGCTTAATGGCCGCTTGCCTGCGTTGCAATCTGCCAGCGTACCCCGAATTTATCCATCACTCGGCCGAACATCGTGCCCCAGAACATGCGCTCGAATGGCATCATGATTTTGCCGCCTTCCGCCAGCTTGTTGAACACGGACCCTGCCTCTTCATCCGTCTCGAACTCCAGCGTCAGATCAAGTCCGTTGCCGCGCTCGACCGGTCCGGTGTCCGCCATATAGAATAGCTGATCGGCAGCCTGCAGCACGAGATGCATCACGCCATCCTTCCCGTCTTTGGCCGCGCCGGGCATTTCGTTGTATGTTTGAATGCTCAGGATCTCGCCCCCGAGCGCCTCCGCGTAGAAGTTCGCCTGCTCTCTTGCGTTATCGGAATAAATGTATGGACGAAGCTTGGCCATCTGTATTTGTCCTCCTTATGAGAAGTTGCCATAAGCTGCACGAGTACCAGTGTAGCAAAATGGAGGGCGGCAATAAAGGCAGGCTACCTGACGGCATTGGAGACCCGTGCTGGTTGAGGCTGCGATTCCGCGTGAGAGAGCCATATTGGATCTCTCAGCTAGGTTTTGAGGCGGCTTTGCTACTGAAAGAGCCATATTGGGTCTCTCAGCTGCCAAAGACGCTAGTTTGGGGCTCCGGTTCTGCGTGAGAGAGTCGTATTGGATCTCCCAGCTAGGTTTTACGGCGGTTTTGCTACTGAGAGAGCCATATTGGCTCTCTCAGCTGCCGGGGATGCAGATCTGGGCGAACCGGGGACGCCAACTCGGATACAGTGTCGTTGTGAAAGAGGGTTTTTCCGCTCTCACGTAAGTTTATAGGGTCCTGCATGTTCCGAGAGCGGGTTTTCCCTCTCTCAGGAGCCGTTTTCGGCGGATTTGCCGCTTTTCATACGGCGAGAGAGGATTTCCCCTCTCTCGCTTGTCCATTGTGGGTTCAATGCACTCCGAGAGCGGGTTTTCCCGCTTTCAGCTGCAGAACCGCCGAAATTACGCGCCGCTGCGCGTGATCCAGAACCGCTTCACGACATTGCCGTGCGCCTCGGTGAAGCTGGACTCGTATTGGCCGCCGCAGCGTACGATCGTCCGCTCCGAGCCGATATTGCCGTCGTCGCAGCAGACGAGCACCTCACGTATGCCGAGCGCATCTGTCTCTTGCAGCGCTTGCTCGAGGATCCGGGTCGCGTAGCCTTTGCGCCGTTCGGACGGGATGACGCCGTAGCCGATGTGACCGCCGCTTTCGAGTAATTTTTGATTGAGCCTATGACGGATGTTGGCTGCACCGACCACTTTGCCCTCGTCGTCGACCAGCCAGTACGTCGAGTGCGGCACCCAGCCTTCGCTCACCTTCTCCTCTAGACAAGCCTCGTTCAGGTGACGAACATAAGCGTCAAAATCGCTCGGATCCAGACTGACCACCCACGGCACAATATCTTCCCCGCTCAAGTTCCATTCCCGGTAGAACGTCATGTACGCTTCCTTCAGCTCTGTCGAAGGTTTCACTAAATAAGCCATATCCACTGCTCCTTTCGGCAACCGGCCTTTAGAATCTTAAATAACTGGATTTTTCCAGTTATTTAAACGCGATTGCAGCGTTCCGACCGAAATAACTGGATTTTTCCATTTATCCATAATGCGCTCTTCTTCACAAAAAAAGACAAGGCACCGTAACGTTCACTTGTGCCTTGCCTTGAAGCTCACTTCCAACCGTTAGCGCGACCGACCGCGCTGCGGACGACCGCCTGCGCCTGGCTTGCCCCCGCCGGAGCGACCGCCGCCGCCTGGACGACCACCGCCGCTGCCACCGCGACTCCGCTCGCCGCTGCCACCGGAGCGACCGCCGGCACTACCGCCGCGGCCGCGCTCGCCGCTGCCCGGGAACTGCGGCGCGCCGCCCGCACGCGCACTGCCGCCGCGCGGCGCAGAACTGCCCGCTCCGCGGCCCCGCGCGCTTTCGCCGCGGCTGCGGCCCGCACCAGCTTCGCGCGCGCTGCCGCCTGCGCCTTCCTCGCGCGCCGGCGTGCTATAGCGCGTGCGCCCGCCGCGCGCAGCGGACTCGCCGCCGCCGCTGCGTGCGCCCGCCGCGCCGCCACGGCCGCGCGGCGATTCCGATCTCGCCGCCGCGCCCCATTGCGGCGACTCCGCGTCACGCGCCGCATCGCGACCCGCGCCGCGCTTCGCCGCGGCCCCATAGGCTCCGCCGCCTGTGGAACGCTTCTCGCCGCCTGCTGCGCCGCGGCCGCTGCGACTTGCTCCGGCTTCGCCGCGACCGCCGCGGCCCGCTCCGCCTGAGCGTCCGCCCGAACGGCCGCCGCCTGCGCCTCTGCGACCTTCACCGCTGCCGCTTCGGCCTTCGCCGCGGCGGCTGCCTTCGCCGCGCTCGCGCTTGTCAGCCTGCTTGATCGCTTCGCGAACAACAGCTACGCCGCCGCGGCTGTTCTCCCGCGGGATCGTCTGCTGGATGCCTCTCTCGATGGCAGCCAACTCCAGACGATCATGCGGCGACACAAGGGTAATCGCAATTCCGTCTTCGCCCGCGCGGCCCGTACGGCCGATACGGTGAATGTAGCCCTCCGCATTTTCCGGAATGTCATAGTTGAACACATGCGTCACGCCTTCAACGTCAAGACCGCGCGCCGCTACGTCCGTCGCGACAAGCAAGTGCAGCTTCGCTTCGCGGAACCGCTTCATCACTTGCTCGCGCTTCGCTTGCGACAGGTCGCCGTGCAGCTCGTCGCTCACGAAACCATTCTCCTGCAAGTACTCATTCACCGCGCTCGCGCGCTTCTTCGTCCGGACGAAAATAACGCCCAAATACGGGTTATGCTCCTGCAGCAGCCGCTTCAGATGCTCTTCCTTGCCTTTCGCGCTCACTTCCACCGCCAACTGGCGAATCGCCTTCAGCGTCACTTGCGGCGCACGAACTGTAATATCCTTCGGCTCAATCATGAACCGCGCTGCGAGCGAACGGACGCCAGCCGGCATCGTCGCCGAGAACAGCATCGTCTGCTTGCGGTACGGCGTCTGCTTCAGAATTTCCTCGACCTCGGTCAGGAAGCCCATGTGCAGCATTTGGTCCGCCTCGTCGAGCACGAGCATCTTAACCGAACCGAGCGAAATCGTCCCTCTGCGAATATGGTCCAGCAGCCGTCCTGGCGTTGCCACCACGATATGTACCGCACGCTTCAGCTTGCGCAGCTGCGATTCCACGTCCTGACCGCCATACACCGCAAGCACGCTGAATTCCTCCCGCGTCGCAAGGCGCTTCTTCAGCTCCGTCGAAATTTGCAGCGCCAGCTCGCGCGTCGGCGTCAAGATGAGACCTTGAAGCTGATCGCGGTCCGCTCTAATCTTCTCCAGCATCGGAAGCAAAAACGCGAGCGTCTTGCCCGTTCCCGTCTGCGCCTGACAGATGACGTCAGTTCCCTGCAGAATGACCGGTATTGCGCCTTCCTGGATCGGCGTCGCCTCGTGTATCCCTTCATTCCGAAGCGATTGCGCCCGCTCCTTGCCAATACCTAATTGTTCAAAATCTGCCAATACATCCACCTCATTTATGTTTACAAGCCTACCCGTTCGAAATGAAACGAAGCCGTCTCCCCATCTCGGCGGCGGCTGCATGTTCACTCATGTAAAAATCCGGCATTCCTATCGTACCACATTCCGAAGCCGTTCATGTACTTCTTACTGCTCGCCGTAAGGCGTTTTCTGATAAAAATAGTTCGGTTTCTGCTCCAAATCCTCATATCGCGTATGAAAAACAGCCGTCGTCGCCGGAGACAGCGGCGGAATGAGCCATGACCATCGTCCGGTTGGAATGCGGCCATTCTGCCGCTCCCGCTCCGCAAACAAGCTGAACTGCTTGCTCGCCGTATGGTGATCGACAATCGTGACCCCTTTACCCTTGAAAGAGTGCAGTACCGCTACGTTCAGCTCCACAAGCGCTCGATCGCGCCACAGTGTCGATTCCCGGCTCGTATCGAGTCCCATCAGCGCCCCGACCTGCGGCAGCATGTTGTAACGGAATGGGTCCGCCAGATTGCGCGCGCCGATCTCCGTGCCCATATACCAGCCGTTGAATGGCGCCGCCGTATAGTGAAGGCCGCCGATTTCAAGCCGCATGTTGCTGACAAAAGGAACGCCGTACCACCTCAGCCCAAGCTGCTCTATAGCAGGCAGCTCCGGATGGGTCAGCGGCACCTCGAGGACGAGCTCAACGGGAATCTCGAACCACTCCGGCGGTTCTTGTCCGAGCTGCACCACAAGCGGAAGCACGTCGAAAGCCGTCTCTCGGCCGCGCCAGCCGAGCCCTTGGCACACTCGTGTCAGTTCGAGCGATACCGGATCGCCGAGTACGGTACCGTCCTCTCGCTCGTAGCCCGCATAACGAACCAGCTGATCATTCCACAGCCGAATGCGCGGCTTGTCCGGGTCGAGTGTCGGACTGAAAACCGTAATCGTCGGCAAGATTTTGCCGCCGTTCGTGGCATATTCCATATGGCTGAACACAGCCCGGGCAACATCGGCCGCGGTCTGCGCGCTTCGCGCATCCTGCACGATCAGCGAGTCCCAGAACAACCGCCCGATGCAGCGGTTGCTGTTACGCCAAGCGAGCTTCGCACCATAGGCAAGCTCTTCCGGTGTGTGCGTATAAGTGCCGGTCGCCTCGATTTCGCTCGCGATTTGGCTCAGCCTTGCAGCGATCTCCTTATCCGCAATGGCGAGCTCGCTGCCATACTGCCTCAGGTAGGCTTCGGCCTCTTGAAGCAGCTGACTGGCGCTGGTCACCGCGGTGACTGTGTGATTGATCAAATGCGTGTTCATCATGATGAAATAGATCCCTGCCTTGCTTCGATAGATGGTGCTATTATACCGAACTTGGGACGCAATTGCTGTGACGCATCTGTGTGGATTCGCGCGTGGAGGAATTCAGGCTATCATTTGACAGGCGAAATGGTTTGCAGTGAGGATTCACGTACGACGAGACGATGCGGGATGATTTGGCGCGTGAGGATCGGCTCCTGGCTGATCATGCGCAGCACCATCTGGGAAGCGGTATAGCCGAGTTGATAGGTACCGATGTCCATGCTCGTGATTGGCGGCATCGTAAGCTCGGAGAGCTGCAGGTTATTAAAGCTGACGATCGCAACATCCTGTGGGATGCGATAGCCGAGTTCCGTCAAGCCCTTCAGCACGCCGAAAGCGACGACGTCATCGATGACGACAAGCGCGGTTGGCGGCTCGGGCTGAGACATAATGGAGGCCATGGCGCGATAGCCGCTTTCAAGCAGAAATTCACCTTCAACGACCCAAGTCTGCTTAAAGGGCAGTCCGGCTTCGGACAACGCTTTCTTATATCCTGCCATCCGATCTTGCGAGAGTGCCAGATGCGATGGTCCGCTGACGAATCCGATTCGCCGCTGTCCTTGCGCAATCAAGTGCATCGTCGCATCGTAAGCTGCTTGGAGGTTGTCGGTATCAACAGACGGCACATCCTCGTATTCCATGCTGCGTCCTAGCAGCACATGCGGCATCTTCTCCCGATGCAAGAGCTCAATGATAGGATCGCCGACTCGCGAGTGAAGCAAAATCAAACCGTCCACGCGGCCGCTGCGAACAAGCCTCGTAACGGATTCCAGCTCTTCGCGCTCATTGCCGCTGCCTGCCATCAGCAAGTCATAGCCTGCGCGTGTTAATTGAGCCAGCACGCCGCGGATAAATTCATAGAAGAAGAAGTTAAGCAGCATCTCATCAGCTGGACGAGGAAGCACGATTCCGATGGTCATCGTTGTTTTGGATACGAGACTCTTAGCCATAATGTTCTGATGATAGCCCAGCTCCTCCATCACCTCACGAACCCTCTTGCTTGTTTCGGCGCTGATTCGCGGATGATTCGCCATGACCCTGGACACTGTCGAGGGGGAGACGCCAGCTACTTTGGCCACATCTTTTATCGTTACTGCCATAAGTGGATCGTCCTTTGCTCATTAATCTCTTAATTTAATTTTATATCAACGCGTATTGTGAATACAACATTGTGCAAAGCCGCGCAAACATGGCACAAATGAATGCGCTTTATTGTGCCACTATGAGCACAAATGAACAATTTGCATAAAACCCCAATTTTGTTAGTATACACGAGATAATACAGGATTTTATGAATAAAATGACGGAATTTGAATTGTGCAAACGTTGCACCATTCTAAGTGATTCGAGTACTATGAGGATATGTTTAAAGCGCTTACAAGGTGTTTTGCTAGAGGATTCCTTCTCTTTTTTTGCATATTTGTACAAACGTTTGCGCAAATATGAAAGCGTCATCACCTGCACAACAATGTGCGTGACCACTTAGAGTCGGAGCGATCTAGCAGAACAGACGGGAAGCGCTACACTACAGATAAATTTCAGAATCTGAGAGGGGTCCAGTTTCATGAACAAAAAGAATCTAATGATTATGTCTTCGGTGCTTGCGATGTCGGTCGTCATGTCCGCTTGCGGAGCAAGCAGCGAGAACAACGGCGGCAACAACGCGGCTGCCGACACGACAACGAACACGAGCACGAACGCGAACACCACAAACGCTGCGGATACAACGGATAACGCGGCTAACTCTACGAATGCAGTTACAGAAGAGCTGAAGCCGGAAGAGGGCGCTAAGCTCGTCGTATGGTACTCCGCTTCCGAAAAGCAATTGATCGAAGAAGCTGCGAAAGAATTCAAAGAGAAGTACGGCATCGACGTGGAATACCAAGACGTTGGCCCAGACAAATCGATCGAGAAGATCACTACGGACGGTCCTGCCGGCGTAGGCGCAGACGTATTCCTCGCGGTTCATGACCGTCTCGGCTCTGCAGTTCAAGCAGGCGTTGTTCTGCCGAACGAAGTATTCGCGGAAGAGACGAAGGCGAACAATTCGCAGAAAGCAGTCGACGCTCAAACGATCGACGGCCAGCTGTACGGCTACCCGATGAACGTCGAGACAACAGCTGTGTTCTATAACAAAGACCTCGTGCCAAACGGCGAAGCACCGAAAACATGGGATGAAGTGATCAACTTCGCGAAGACGTATAACGATGCGAAGAACGATAAATACGCCTACATGTGGGAAGCTGGCAACGGCTACTGGAGCTGGGGCATCTTCGGCGGATACGGCTCTTATGTATTCGGCAAGGACGGCACGGATGCGAATGATATCGGTCTGAATAACGAAGGCGGCGTTGAAGCGGCGAAGTTCTTCTCCAGCTTGAAGGATGCGGTTCTGCCAATCAAAGCAGGCGATATCAAAGGCGATATCAAGACAAGCCTGTTCACTTCCGGCAAGCTTGCGATGAACGTTAGCGGTCCTTGGCAGACGCAAGAGTTCAAGAACGGCGTGAAGAACCTTGGCGTTGCTGAATTCCCGACGCTGCCAAACGGTCAGCCAATGATGCCATTCTCCGGCGTTAAAGGCTTCTACGTGAACGCGTACTCCAAATATCCGGTAGCTGCGAACCTGTTCGCAGAGCTTGTTTCTTCGGAGAAATATCAATTGCGCAACTTCGAGCTTTTCGGCACGCTGCCTTCCAACAACAATGTTATTAATAACGAGAAAGTAAGCAGCGATCCATTCGCAAGCGTGTTCCTGAAGCAGTTCAACAACTCCACGCCAATGCCGAAGATCGCTGAAATGAACGCATTCTGGTCCACGCAGGAAGCGGTTCTCACTTCCCTGTGGAACGACAAAGCGGATGCGAAAGCAACAATGGACGACTGGTCCAAGAAAATGAAAGACGCAAGCGCAACATCGAAATAATAACCTATAACGAATAGAAACCAAAACCATCCACCCGCCGTGCTACGGCGGGTGGATGGCTTACTAAGGAAGGGGTCGGATCAGCTTGAATCGACACGCAAGAGCGGCTGGATGGCTATCCGCGCTGTTCATGGGGCTCGGGCAGCTCTACAATCGGCAATACGTCAAGGGTTTGGTTATGATTCTCGCGCATGCCGCTATCATTTATACAACAGTCGTTAAACTTCCCTCTTATTTGAAGGGGCTTATTACACTAGGCGATAAAGGCGTTCATCTCGAGAAGGTTGGCAAGATGTCGAAGCTCGTTCCGGGCGATCATTCCATCTTTATGTTGATTCACGGCGTTCTTGCCGGGATCGCACTGCTTGTCTTTATCTTCATTTATGTATTGAATATTCGCGACGCGGTAACCATCGGACGCAGACGTGAGCAAGGCGCAAGCCTAAGACCGCTTCAGAACGGCTTATTCCCTTGGATGCTGCTCGCGCTGCCGATTATCGGCGTGCTTGTATTCACGGTCATGCCGATCGTGTTTACATCGCTTATCGCTTTTACCAACTATTCGTCGCCCAATCATATACCTGCTAAAAATTTGGTCGACTGGGTCGGCTTTGACACCTTCCATAAGCTCTTTACTCTCGGCGTATGGAGCAACACCTTCGTCGGCGTCATGACCTGGACATTCATCTGGGCGATTACAGCGACGGTTACTTGTTATTTTGGCGGGATCCTCGTTGCGCTCTTGATCAATCAGGAAGGCATCAAGTTCAAAGGCTTCTGGCGTCTGCTCTTCGTTCTTCCTTATGCGATTCCGCAGTTCGTATCGCTGCTTATCATGAAGAACCTGCTGAATGAGAAATTCGGTCCAATCAACAAATATTTTGAGGCGTTCGGTCTGCAAGGCCTGCCTTGGCTTAACGATCCGTTCTGGGCGAAGGTATCGGTTATCGTCGTGAACATGTGGATTGGCGTTCCGGTTTCCATGATTCTCGTAATGGGTATCTTGACGACGATTCCGAAGGATTTGTATGAGGCTGCCGATGTGGATGGCGCTTCCGGCTGGATGAAATTCCGCAACATTACGCTGCCGTACATCCTGTTCGCGACCGCACCGCTGCTTATTACGCAATTCGCAGGCAATATCAACAACTTCAACGTCATTTACTTGCTTACTGGCGGCGGTCCAGCAACGATTGCGTATAATAACGCCGGCAAGACGGACCTGCTCGTGACATGGCTGTACAAGCTGACACTCGATTTCAACCAGTACAATATCGCAGCATCGATCTCGATTTTGCTGTTCCTGTTTATTGCGGCGCTGTCCATTACGATGTTCGTCCGCACCAGATCGTTCAAAGAGGAGGACATGATTCAATGAAACCGAGACTGCTTATCAGCTATATTTTGCTCGCATTTATCGGCGTCATGTCGCTCTACCCGGCGCTCTGGACGGTTCTCTCCTCCTTCCGGGTCGGCAACTCGCTGTTCAGCGATCATTTCATTCCGCAGACTTGGACGCTTGATCATTATCGCGATCTATTCCGGGCTCGGGCGGACCGCTATATTCCGTATGCGCACTGGTATTGGAACACCTTGCAGGTGGCAACGCTCAGCATGGTCATCGGCACGCTCATTCAGCTGTTAACCGCTTATGCCTTCTCCCGTTTCCGGTTCAGAGGACGCAAAGCGATGATGATGGCGATTATGGTGCTCGGCATGTTCCCAGGATTCCTGAGCATTATGGCGATCTTCGTTCTCCTGAATACGTTTAACCTCCTCGATACGAAATGGGCGCTTATCATCGTATATTCGGCTGGCTCGGCATTAGGTATGTTCGTGGCAAAAGGCTTCTTCGACACGATTCCGCGCAGTCTCGAGGAAGCGGCTAAAATCGACGGCGCAAGCGAAATGACCATCTTCATGCGCATTATCCTGCCGCTATCGCGTCCGATCATTACGTACATTTCATTGATGACGTTCACGGGGGCATGGGTGGACTTCATCTTCGCACGCGCGATTCTGCGCTCGCCGGAGCAATGGACGCTTGCCGTCGGCTTATGGAATCTCGTCGATTCCTACAATAGTACGGAATTCACGCTGTTCGCGGCAGGCTGCGTGCTCGTCGCTATCCCAATCACTTCATTGTACATGTACACGCAGCGGTTCCTTGTGAGCGGCCTGACAGCAGGTGCTTCCAAAGGATGATCCGGCGGCGTTCAGGTACCATGTTAGCTGCGGTTCTTGCAGCAGGCTGTTTGTTGACATCGGCTTGTTCTTCTGGAGGCGGGGATGGGAAGGCGAAGCAGACAAGCAATGCTTTCTATGAAATCTTCGTCCGCTCTTTTGCAGACTCCAATGGCGATGGCATCGGTGATTTGAACGGTGTCACTTCCAAGCTCGATTACGTGAAGTCGCTCGGTGCGGATGGCATCTGGCTTATGCCAATTAATCCATCCCCAAGCTATCACGGCTATGACGTCACGGACTATTACGGCATCAATAATCAATACGGCACGATGGAGGATTTCCAGCGGCTGCTCGCCGAAGCCCACAAGCGGGGCATTCGCGTCATCATGGATCTCGTCCTGAATCATACGAGCTCAGAGCATCCCTGGTTCAAAAACGCGGAATCCGAGGCAAACAGCGAATATCGGGATTGGTACGTATGGGCAAGCAAGCTCGGCGGCGATGTCCCTGCCGATGGGGCGGCTGGGCCCGCACCTTGGCACAAGGTCGGCAGCGATCAATACCTCGGTATTTTCTGGGATGGGATGCCGGATTTGAATTTCGACAATCCGCATGTTCGCGAGGAATTGATCAAGGTCGGTCAGTATTGGTTGAAGAAGGGCGTTGACGGCTTCCGGCTCGATGCGGCCAAACATATTTACGGCGATTTCAAAACAACCGCGAACTCGAAATCGGTTCAGCGGAAGAACCAAGCCTGGTGGCAGCAGTTCCGCGCCGGCTTAAACGAAGTCAATCCGAACGCTTACCTTGTCGGGGAAGTATGGGATACGACGGCCATCGTTGGACCTTATCTGGACAAGGCGCTCAATTCAGCGTTCAATTTCGACCTGGCAGCCCAGATCATTGCGGTTGCAGGTTCTGAAAAGGCGACGGATATCGGCTTTACGCTATCGCGCGTGCATGAATTCTATAGCAAAAACTCCGGCGGCGCGTTCACGGATGCGCCATTCCTGACCAACCACGATCAGGCACGGGTTATGACGGCGCTTCAAGGCAACGTCAATCACGCTCGCATGGCGGCGGCCATGCTGCTGACGCTGCCCGGCAATGCGTTCATCTACTATGGCGAGGAGCTCGGCATGACGGGGAATAAGCCGGATGAGCAAATCCGCGAGCCATTCCCGTGGAGCAGCAAGTCGGACAATTCATCCGTTACAACGTGGGAGCCGAACAATCAAGGCGATATCGCGGTGGATGCCGAGGATAAAGATTCGCATTCGCTGCTCAATACGTATCGCACACTTCTCTCCTGGCGTAAGCAGGAGCCTGCACTTAGAAGCGGTACGATCGCTTCCTATGAGACGGACAATGAATCTGTCGTCTCCTACTTGCGATCAGCTGAAGAGAAAGAAGAAGAAAAAGGGAAAGAGAAAGAGAAACAGCTGCTTGTCCTGCATAACGTGTCAGGCGAGCCGCAAACGGTCGAGCTTCTTGCAGCAACAAAGTCGCAGCCGACTGTGTTCAAGAAGCTGCTTCTTGCAACCGACAAGTCGGCGAAGCTCGAGGGCAGCAAGGTGGTTATTCCCGCTTATTCGAGCGTTGTGTTGAGTCCGTAAGAGGATAGACATTAAGCCAAGTTCAGGCACCGACAGGTTGCCCCGGAGCTTGGCCTTTTTGTTGTATAAGAAGTAATTCCTAGCAAAATGGTTGCTTTTTCTGGAAGAAATTTTCTAAAATGAAGCTATGTGTCACGCCTGCATGGGTGAAAACAAAGGTTGATCATAGAGGAGTGGAGAGAGATGAATCGCTTAGCAACCCCTTTTGCATGGAAAGGCTTGAATTTGAAGAACCGGATCGTAATGGCGCCGATGTGCCAATACTCGGTGGATGCGAAGGACGGCACTCCAAACGAATGGCATTATGTACACTACGTTTCCCGCGCGATTGGCGGCACGGGACTTATTATTATGGAGATGACCGACGTTGAGCCGAACGGCCGCATCACGGACCGCTGCCTCGGCTTATGGTCGGATGAGCAAATTCCGGCTTATCGCCGGATTATTGATGAAGTGCATCGTCATGGTGCCAAAATCGGTATCCAAATTGCCCACGCTGGACGTAAGGCTGAGGATGCGGCAGAGCCAGTCGCGCCATCCGCGATTGCTTTTAACGAGTCGTACCGCAAACCTCGCGCACTTCGTGTGGATGAGATCGAAGCGCTTGTCGTGAAGTTCGGAGAAGCTGCACGCCGCGCCGTAGAAGCAGGCGTCGATACGATTGAGCTCCACGGCGCGCACGGGTACCTGATCCACCAGTTCCACTCGCCAGTGGTGAATAAGCGCGAGGACGAGTATGGCCAGGACCGCGCCAAATTCGGCTGCGAAGTTATCGCCGCCGTGAAGAGCGTTATGCCGGCAGATATGCCGCTCATTATGCGCGTATCTGCTGCGGAGTTCTCTGACGGGGGCTATACCGTCGAAGAGGGCATTGAGATCTTCCGGCGCTACCAGGACGCGGGCGTCGATATGTTCCATGCATCGAGCGGCGGCGAAGCGCCGGTCGGTTCGATTAAACCGGCGATATATGCCGGTTATCAAGTGCCTTTGGCCCGCGCGATGAAAGACGCGCTGGGCGTGCCCGTCATCGCCGTCGGCTTGCTCGACGAGCCGAAGCTGGCGGACGCGACGCTCGCGCATGGCCATGCCGACCTCGTCGCCGTCGCGCGCGGCATGCTGCGCGACCCGTACTGGGCGCTGCATGCGCTGCAAGCGACCGCCGCGAAGGGCGCCGATGCCGCCGAGTGGATCCCGCGCCAGTACCAGCGCGGGTATTGATTTGTGTGGCGGCTGTCGAGGCAGTGCCGGTGAAGCTGGCTGGGCTAGACAGCGATTAGTAAGCAGCATGGGAAGCGTGGTGGTAGCAGTATGAAGGTCAGTAAGAGTAGCGCGGAGCACTATGTGTGGGGCGAGGCGTGCGACGGCTGGCATCTCGTGAAGGATGCGCGACTGAGCGTCATCCACGAGCGCATGCCTGCGGGCACGAGCGAGGTGCGCCACTATCACGAGCAAGCGCGGCAGTTCTTTTTTGTCCTGTCGGGCTCGCTGACAGTTGAAGTGGGCGGCGAGGCAGTTGAGCTCGCGCCGCAGGAAGGCGTAGAGGTTCCACCTCTTACGGCGCACCAAGTGCGGAATCTCTCGGACGAGGCGGCGGAGTTCCTCGTCGTCTCGTCCCCAACAACGCGCGGCGACCGGCATAACGCGTGAAACTGAAAAAAGCTTAGAGTCAGGCATGCTGACTCTAAGCCTTTTTGTATTGTGCGTGGTCCGGCGCTCGCGCAGGTGCTCCCACCTCACAGTTGGGCTCGCACGAAAAAACTCACTCGCCTTTGCCGATCTGAGAGTCGGATTTCCTGACTCTCACGCACGAAATTGCCCGATGCGCACCTCGACAGTCGGATTTTCCGTCTCTCAGTCGGGTTTGCACGGAAAACTAACCCTTTTTGGTATTTGAGAGCGGCTTTTCCCGCTCTCAGCGCCGGAACGGCGCCCACACGCTAACCGCTCAGCGCATTCCGCATCGCGAGAATGAATTTCGCCTCGTCGAGCGGATTGACGCCGCGGCGCGTGCGCGACACGTCGACGTCCGGCGGGCATTCGCGGTAACTGGCGAAGAAGGTCGTGAGCGTGCCGCGCCCCTTCGTCATGGCGCCGAGCCGCGCGGGGAAATCGAGCGTCGTCGCCACCGGCAGCAGCCCCTCGATTTCCATGCGCTCCTGCCGCACCGACGGCGCATCGAATTCGCCGCGCATGACGACGAGCTCGTTCATGATTTTGCCTCCGTACTCCTCCGGCACGGATAACCTAAATCGAAGCATCGGCTCGAGCAGCTTCGTGCCGACATTCGCGAGCCCGTTCATGATGCCCATCGGCGTCGCGATGACAAAATCAAGCGGATGGGTATGCCACACATGATGCTCCCCCTCCACCAAGGTCACGCTCAGGTCGGTGACCTCCCAGCCGCGCAAGCCCTGCTGCAGCGCCTCCGGAGCCCGGCGCGCCACCTCGTTCTGGTAGCTCTCGAGCAGACGCTCGCCTCGCACCAGCGACTTATAGACAAGCCCGCTGCCCCGCTCGCCCGGCTCAATAACAAACCGCAGGATCGCCCAGCATGGCTTCGGCGCCAAATACGCGACGAACCCTTCGCCCGCCGATGCCGGCGTCTCCTTATAGATAACGGACGGTGCGCCGAAGCTCACCGCCAGCTTGAACCGGCTCTGCAGAATGGAGGTCAGCACCTCCATCTGAATCGGGCCCATCACCTTCAGATGAAGCTCCCGCTCATCCTGAAGCCATTGCAAGTCGAGCAGCGGATCCTCGTCCGCCAGCTCTTGAAAAGCCGCCACGACCGCCGGGTACTCCGCGGCGCTCTGCCAATGCACCTGCACCGTCAGCAGCGGCACGGCCAGCTTCATCTCGCCGGGAACAGCTTCGGGATTGCCGATGATATCGCCAATCCGCGCGCGGCTCCACCCATAGACGGCGGCGATATCCCCCGCCTTCAGCACGCCGATGTCCTCGGTCTTCTGCCCGTTCACCCGGCGGATCTGCGTCACTTTATCCTGCAAGTCGCGGCTGTAGTTCAGAACCGTATCCCGGTTGCGGAGCACGCCGCCATACAACCGCACATATGCGATTTTGCCCATGACGGGGTCCCGCTCCATCTTGAAGATGACACCCGACACCGCATCCCCTTCCTTCCCCGATGGTCCCGGCAAGTACGCCACAACCGCATCCATCAGCGCCTCTACGCCAATGCCGCGGCCAGAAGCCCCGAACAGCACCGGGTACAATGCGCATCGATGCACGCCATCAATCAGCCCAGCCGTAAGCCTATCCCTGCCGATCGACTGCCCGTCCAAATAAGCTTCGAGCATATCCTCGTCCTGCTCCGCCACCGCCTCAAGCAGTATCCGGCGATAGGGCTCCGCCCACTCAACCTGAGTAACCGTCCCCTCCACTGACTGCTCGTCCACCACCGAAACCGACCCTCTAAATTCCGCCTCCGCTCCATCAGGCGCCATAATCGGAACCGCCTGCGGCGACATCAGCCGATGAATCTGTCCCAACACTCCCAATGGGTCCGCGCCGATCCGATCCAGCTTGTTCACGTAGATCAGCGTTGGGATCTTAAGGTCGCGAAGCGCCTGCCAAATAATCTCCGTCTGCGCCTGCACGCCTTCTACCGCCGAAACGATCAGCACCGCGCCGTCCATCACTCGCAGCGACCGCTCTACTTCAGATAGAAAATCGACATGCCCCGGCGTGTCGACCAGATTGATCGGCGTCTCCTTCCACGTCAGCCGCGTCACCGCAGCCCGCACCGAAATGCCCCGCTCCCGCTCGACATCGAGCCAATCCGTCTGCGTCGTTCCCGTATCTACGCTGCCGAGCGACCTAATGTGGCCGCTAAGATAAAGCATCTGCTCCGTCGTCGTCGTCTTCCCCGCATCAACATGGGCGAAGATGCCGACATTGCGCAAGTTCTGCTGCTCCGCGCTCATCGTAAGCCATTCCCCTCTTATACGTCAGTTCTTGTTATCGTAGAAAATATGCTCCGCCGACTTTACCTTGCCGCCCTCGATCACTAATACGCCAAACGAGTACTGTGCCTGCCTTCTCTTATCCGTAGGCGAACCCGGGTTAAACATAAGCACCCCGTTCAGTTCCTTCTTCAGAGGAACATGCGAGTGGCCGAACACAACAATGTCAGCCTGATCCTTTGCAAAAGCCCGATACGCATTCAGCTCCGTATCCGACCGGCCGCCCGTCCCTTGATGCCCATGAACGAGCCCGACCCGCACGCCCTCAATCTCCAGCAGCTTACGCCAGCCGAGCTTCGCGATGATATCGCTGCCGTCATTATTGCCCGCCACGCCTTCTGTTCGGGCATAGCTCTCTAGCATTTCCAGCACCGACAGCGTCATCCAATCACCTGCGTGCAGGATGGCATCCGCGCTCATCAGCTCCTCAACCAGCCGCTCCGGCAGCTTCTTCGCCATCCGTGTCATATGAGTATCCGAAACAACGACCACCTTCATGTCGTCCTCAGCTCCTTCTCTTTTACCGCTTTCTCTCATTATTGAGCAAAAGCATCCGCTATTCAATCCCATTATCTTTTACATAAACCTCACACATATAGCTGAACACAGCGAATAACCCCAATTTTTCGCGGACGAACTATAAAATCCTATCAATAAGGCTTGTCTTTGTGTTAGATTATATTACATATACGTTTAGAGTTTTCAAAGATTGTCTCGGAAAAGGAGCGATGCCCCTTGATCCACATTAGACGCTATTCCCAAGCCGACCATGATGACATCTGGCAGCTGCATCTGCTTGTCATATCCGCAGCAGGTGTAGAGCCAACGCATGAGCATTACCATGATATATTTCAGATTGAAGAGCAGTATCTCAGCAGCGGCGGCGACTTTATCGTCGGGACGAATGCCAATGGGGTTGTTGTTGCGATGGGCGGGCTGAAGAAACTCGATGAGTATACGGCGGAGATCAAACGGCTGCGCGTTCATCCCGACTATCAGCAGAACGGCTACGGCCAGCGCTTGCTGACGAAACTGGAAGAGAGGGCGAAAGAGCTCGGCTTCCGGCATATCTATCTTGATGCCCTCACCAACCAGCTCGGAGCCAAGAAGCTATTCCTCAATAACGGCTACGCGCATCGCGGCGCCAGCGTCATTGATGGCTTCTGGATAAACGTATATGAGAAACCGCTAGCATAGACCACCGAATACTTTTTTTTAAAAATAATCAATTTCAGCTCAAACCGATATGGGCTCTCCATCGTTACCTCCTAATGACAGCCACTTTAAAGGAGGATATGACGAATGAAGAGAACGAGGTTTGGGCTTTTTTTGCTTGCATTCACCTTATGCTTATCTTTGATGATTCCCGTACTTAGTGCTTCCGCAGAGGAAGAGATGAACGTTGCGGCAACCGATGCCGAAGCAGCTGCGAAGCTCGGCCTGCTTATTGGCGACGGCAATGGCGTATCGAACGACTATCTGGGCAAAATGTCCACGCGCCTTCAGGCCGCAATCATCTCCCTGCGCCTTCAAGGCAAGCTGCAGGATGCGCTTGCTTACACAGGCACGGATAATTTCGCGGACGCTACACAAGTAGGCACGGCGAATAAGCCCGTACTCGCTTACCTGAAAGCACACGCGGAGCTCGGCTGGAACGGCATCGGCGGCGGCAAGTTCGATCCGCTTGAGATGATCAGCGCGCAGCAGTTCTACAAAGTGCTGCTCGAGGCGCTTGGTTACAAGTCCGGCACGGATTACAAGTATGCGGATACGATCTCTTTTGCGGCGGGCAAGGGTCTCACGCAAATCGCAGGCGTATCGATGCTGACGAACAACGATATCGCAACAGCACTGATCGAGTCCCTCAATGGAAAGACACCTGCGGGCATGACGCTGTTCGCGCAGCTGCAAGACCGCGGCGTCATTGCTAAAACCGCTGTGCAGCCTAGCGGCACGCGCATCGGACTTGGCAAGAACGCGAAGCTCGGCACATACCTGACTGACAGCGCAGGCCGCACGCTCTACTATTTCACGAAGGATGCTGCGAATCTGGAGTCGTGCCAAGGTCAATGTTTGACCGCTTGGCCGATCTTCTACGCCGACAAGCTGCAAATTCCGTCCTCGATGAACGCGGACGATTTCGGCGTCTATAAACGTGCGGATGGTACGGAGCAGACAACGTATAAAGGCTGGCCGCTGTACTATTTTGCCAAAGATATGGCTGCTGGTGACGTGAACGGTGAAGCCGTCGGCGTCGTTTGGTTCGTAGCGAAACAAGACTATGCCGCTATGGTCGGCACTTCCGCGACGCTCGGCAACTACCTGACAGACGAGAATGGCCGCACGCTGTACTATTTTGACAAAGATACAATGAATAAGAGCGTCTGCGAAGGCACTTGCTTGGCGAACTGGCCGGCATATCTCGCGAAAGGAAGCAGCGCGCCGACTGGCGTAGCTAGCTCCGACTTCGGAACGATTACACGCGCTGACGGCAGCAAGCAAACGACGTACAAAGGCTATCCGCTGTACTACTTCATCAAGGATGTGAAGCACGGCGACGCAGTTGGGCAAGGCGTGGGCAACGTCTGGTACGTGGTTGATCCAGCGAAATTCACAGGTACGACGGCAGGAGCAGCAGCGCCTGCAGTGAAGACGTATCACATCGATATCAAGGATTACTCCTTCGGCACAGGTCCGCTTACAGTCGAAGCCGGATCGCAAATCGTGTTCACGAATTTCGATGATATGGAGCACAACGCAGTTGCCGTAGACGGAAGCTTCAAGCTGCCGCTTATGAAGAAAGGCGAATCGCACACGATTACGCTGACGAAGCCGGGCACTTACGATTACTATTGCGAGCCGCACAAGAAGTTCATGACTGGCCAAATTATTGTAAAGTGAGTGAATGCATATGCCCTGGAAACTCATGAATAGGAAACCCGTCAGTCGTCGAAAGGGCTTCTTCCTCCTATGCCTGCTGCTTGTTGTCGCATTGAGCCTGATTGCATGCGGCAAGAAAGATTCGGCAGCAGAGCAAAATTCTCAAAATCAAAGCCATATAGCAGCAGACGACTCGGCGACCACGACGAATACGGCAACGACGCAGACGGCGGATAACTCGGCAGGCGGGGATTCGGCTAGCGCGACTGACGATTCCAGCTCGCCAGCCGCATCGGACGACAGTACGACTGCCGGGAATGCAGGAAGCAGCGGCGGTTCTGATTCGAAAAATGCCGAAGCAGCGAGCGATGTGAGCGGAGCGGATTCGAAGAGCGATGCTGGCGACGACAAGGGCGGCGGCTCCAAGGCCGAACCTGGCGACGACAAAGGCGGCAAGACTCCGGCCAAGGATACAACGAAGCCTGCTGATAAGCCGTCGACTACGAAGCCAGCCGACAAACCGGCGGCCGGCAGCACGGACACGAAGCCGCAGAGCAAGCAGTATGTCGTGGAAATTAAGGATTTTTCATTCTCGCCGGATAAGTTGACGATTCACCCGGGTGACACGGTCAAGTTTATTAACCGGGACGATGTGAAGCATTCAGCGACATCTGACGATGGCATCTTCGACACCGATTTGCTCGGCAAGGACGAAGGCAAGGTCATTACCTTCAACGATGAAGGCTCGTTCGAATATCACTGCGCGCCGCATCCCGGCATGCAGGCGACGATCATCGTCGCAAAATAAATGTTCACATGGGGTAACTGTCCTCTCTTGGGATGGTTACCCTCCGTTCGTAGAAGTCCCCTGTCGGAGAGTTCGCGAATCAGCGTGCAATCGTTCCTGTTTAGTGCAAATATGCATCTATTTTGCAATTTCACGATGTTTCATCCGGAATAAGTGCAAAAAGCCACTTATTTCTGTCTCAATTCGGTGAAACCGTCTATTTAGTCGAAAATAGTTGCATTTTTGCACCTATTCCCGCGCCGTTGAGTGATTCATCTTCTGTTACGTGTATATTCGCACTTATCGCGTACCAAGACAGCTTTTTCTCGAGAATTAGTGGTAAAATTCAAGGAAGGAAAACTCTAACAATCAGTCACGGTTATTCTCTATGATGTCTGACCGGGAGGCCAGCTCACATGCACAATCTTGGCGATTATGAATTGATGCTGCTCATCAAATGCAAGCAGCAGAAAGCACTGTCCACGCTATACGACCGCTATGCGGGGCTCGTCTATTCTTTTGCGATTAAGGCGCTCAAGGATGAACCCGCCGCAAGGGATATCGTTCAGTCTGTCTTCCTAAGACTGTGGACGACCGACTCGGACTACAATCCGGAGAAGGGCCGGTTCACGAGCTGGCTGCTCACCGTCACCCGCAACATAACGACGGATTGGCTGCGCAAGCAGCGACGGCAGAATGCTCCGATCCTTCCCTTCGAGCCCGAAGAACTCGAACGTATCCCGGATTCAGCCGCCCCAACACCTGAGGAGCGAGCAGAACGGCAGTCGCTCAAGGAGCAGATCCGCAGCGCGTATCGGCACTTGTCCTCGCAGCAAATTATGCTGCTGGAGCATTTCTATTGGCAGGGCTACAGCTTAAGTGAGCTGGCCGTCGCCTATAACCAGCCGCTTGGCACCGTTAAGAACCGTTTACATCAAACGTTAAAAATATTACGCAGACATTTGCCGGCAGAGGAGGAGGGATTGTGATGGAGAAGAGAGAACAGCAGCCGTCTATATGCGAGCTTTGCCTCGAATATGTATCGGATGCGTGCACAGCAGAGGAGAAAGCCGCCTTCGAACTTCACCTCCCTCATTGCGAAGCCTGCCAGCAAGAGCTTGAGGAACTGCGCACGGTATGGGAGGCGCTTCCTACGGATATTCAACAAATCGAACCGCCGTCTGATCTGAAGCAGCAGGTTATGGATGCAGCCCTTGTCGTGCAGCCGGCAGATAATGGCCGCTCCTTGCGTTATACATCGCTGCGAAGAAGCAGCAGCAGCGTATTCCGCAGGCTGACTCCCGCATTACTGACAGCAGCCGTAGCCGGCCTCGTGCTCATGGGGGCGTGGAATTGGCAGCTTCGCAGCGAGCAGCAGAGCGCTCCGCTCCCCGTGGAGCAGGCGCTGAATGTATCGGCCGCGCAAATAACGGAGATTGTCTCGCTTAAAGCTACAGGCATGCTCGCCGGCAAATCCTCCGGCGTCGCTTGTATCGTCGACAACGGACAGAGCAAGCAGTTCGTCGTCTATCTGTTCGGAGCAGCGACGACCAGCGGCAGCGAAGCGTATCAGGTCTGGCTCATTAAGGACGGCGTCCGCAAGAGCGCAGGCACGTTCCGAGTCGGCCAATCCGACCGCGGAGTCGGACTGCTGGCGATGCCGATCGAATCGGCGAAGCTGGATTTTGACAGTATCGGCATTACGCTGGAGCCTGACGATACGGGCGATCAGCCGCGCGGGTCGAAGGTGTATGGATCTACCGTGTAATGCTTGTCTGAGCGGCGCAGGACGCGGTAATTCAGCCACTCCTGCGGCAGCAGACGATTATATTGGGGCTGCAGGTAGCGGTCGTCGATCAACAGCAGACTTCCACGGTCTTGCTCGGACCGGATGAGACGACCGCCCGCCTGCAGCACTTTATTCATGCCGGGAAACAGAAACGCATACTCGAAGCCGTTTCGCCCGGTCTCATCGAAATACGCCTTCATAATATCGCGTTCGAGGCCCACCTGCGGCAGCCCGACGCCGACGACCGCAACGCCGATCAGGCGGTCTCCGACAAGGTCGATCCCCTCCGAGAAAATCCCGCCCATGACGGCGAATCCTATAAGCGTTTCCTGCGTATCCGCCTGAAAAGCAGCCAGAAACCCTTCTCGCTCCTCCTCCGACATCCGCGTTCCCTGCACGATTGCTCTCATGCTCCCGGCTTCTATTTTATCCTGATTAGCTGATAAGAACCGCTCTACCGCCTCATTCATGTACGCATACGAGGGGAAAAACACGAGATAATTGCCCTGCCTCTGCTCCGTCAGCCGCCCGATCTGCTCCACGACCCGGTCAATGGTCCGCTCCCGGTCCTGATAGCGCGTCGACAGCGGGCTGATGCCCACTTCAAGCTGCTCCGACGTGAACGGAGACGGCACCACGACCGAATAATCCGCCTCGCCGTCGCCGCCGAGCATGTCCATGTAATAGTGCAGCGGCGTCAGCGTCGCCGAGAAGAACACGATCGACCTGTAGCCCTTGCTCATCGTGCGCAGCAGATGCGACGGATCGAGGCAGAACAGCTTCATATGCACATCGCTGCGCTGGCATTCCGTGTACGTGACGTACCGCTCGTCGTACAGCTTGGCGATACGAACGAAGCTCTGACAGCGAAAATACAGCTCCAGCAGCTGCGGATTCGCCTCTCCACTGTTAGAGCTGAGCAATTCGCGCTCCGCCTCGTTACTGAACTGCTCGATAAGTCCGACCAGCTGCTCGGGCAGCTCCTTGGCCACCTCTTGCTTCTGCTCGCCGATGGACTTGCGCAGCGCGATGAAGTAATCGTTCACCGCTTTGGCAGCTGCATGCACGGCAGGCGCAGTGAAGCTCGGCTTGCTCTTATAGGCGCGCTGCACCTCAAGGAATTCCGCTTTATCGAGCGTGCTCGAGTACATCTCGCGTGCCCTGTCGACAAGATTATGCGCTTCATCGATCAGTACGGCGGTGCGCTTCTTCCGCTCCTCGAACATCCGCTGCAGGTTGACGCGGGGATCGAAGACATAGTTGTAGTCGCAGATCATGGCATCCGCCCCGTAAGCCGCATCAAGCGCGAATTCGAACGGGCATACCGTATGCTTGCGCGCATAAGTCTCAATCACTTCGCGGGTGATGCGCGTCTCGTTCGTGCGCAGGTCGAGCAACGCCCCGTTAATCCGGTCGTAGTAGCCATCCGCGTACGGGCAGTGCTCCTTGGAGCAGCGCACTTCCTCTTGGAAGCAGATTTTCTCCTTCGCCGTGAGGGTGACGACCTGCATATGCAGCCCTTTCGCCTCAAGCAGTGCCCAAGCTTCCTCCGCCGACGTCCGCGTAATCGTCTTTGCCGTCAAATAAAGAACGCGCTGCAGCACGCCCTCCCCGATCGCTTTGACCGCCGGGAAGATCGTCGAGATCGTCTTGCCGATGCCTGTAGGCGCCTTGGCAAATAGCTTATGCCCGCTCGCGATCGATTGGTAGACCGCCCCCGCAAGCTTGCGCTGTCCTTCCCGATACGCAGGAAAAGGAAACGCCAGTTCCTTGATGCTGCGATCGCGCTTCTCCTCGTGCTGCAGCTGCTGCTTGGCGCGGGTATAATAGCAGCTGATCATCTCGTGGACGAACTGCTCCAGCTCGGCCGCCGTCGCACGCTGCTGGAACCGCCGCTCCTCCTCGGTGTCTACCTGCACATAAGTCAGCTGGACGGTGATTTCGTCGAGGCCGCGGTCCCGCGTGATGATGTAGGCGTAGCATTTGGCCTGTGCCCAGTGGACGGGGTACGTGTGCTCCAGCAGCTCCGGCAGCCTGCCGGACGTCGACTTGATCTCGTCTACCGTGAGAAGGCCGTCTTCTTCGCTCGCGGCAAGAAGCCCATCGCAGCGCCCGTCAATGACAAAGAAGAGACCGTCCTTCTCGATCTCCACGCTCACGTACACTTCCTTCTCATCCTGCTCGCCGTACTGCTTCTGAATGCGCTGATGCGCCTTCGTCCCTTCCGTCAGCGAGGTCGTCGTCCGGAAGCCCGATTCAATATCTCCGCTTAAATACGCATACTCGACGAGCGATCGCACCGACAGCTGAACTTTGTTTGGCATCTCATTCTCCTGTAACCACGGACTAAATTTCGAACATTTGTTCTTTTATTGTAGCATAAGCTTGTCCAGCGGCAAGCAGCAATTATAGCCTGGACTTCCGGCTGTTCCGCTCGCTCTTCTGTTCACTCAGCTGTTTCAGAAAGTCCTTCAGCACCCGAGGCAGCGGTATGCCATTAGCACCTAATTGGTCAAGCAGCGAAAGCCCTTCACGCCCGCAATAGAAATAGATCGCAGCCATACGAAAGATCGGCGGACCCTGTTCATTCCACCCGTCAAGCAGAGCGGCTAGTCCAACGACGAAGAGGATCAAGATTTTACGAACGATGCTCCAGCCCATCACATCACCATTGACCTTCCTCTGCCTAATTGCGACCAGCATGCCTGTAAAATATTCCGCAATCATGATTACGACTAATACGTGCAGCGCCTTATCCCACCCTCCCAGCAGCTCGAACAGTATAGACAACATAGTTCCCCTCCTCTTGTGATAAAGCATCGTAGTCCAACTTACTTGGATAACTCAATCGTAGTTCCATATTCTTGGAATGTCAATCCAATAATCTGAGATACTTGAATAATGTTGCTTTTTCCCTACGGTGTAGTACAATATACTTGAACTTACATACGAACAGGTGGTCGGTATATGTGTTAATGGATCGTTTAAAGCAGCGGCGCAAAGCGATGAATTATACACAAGAGCAATTAGCGGAGCTTGTAAACGCGAAGAAAACGACAATATCCAACTATGAGACGGGCTACAGCACGCCGAATAATGAGATGCTTAGCGACCTTGCAGATGTGCTGCATACAACGGTCGACTATTTGCTCGGTCGTTCTGAGAATCCGACTTCACTCGATGCGATCGGCGATGGAACGGCTGCGATTCCGGAATTTGCGACGCGGAAGGACGTCAGAGATTTCAAAACCTTCCTGAATCAGCAGGAGGTTATGTTTGACGGCGTTCCCCTCTCCGCGGAAGACAAGGCGCGCGTTCTGGGCTACATGGAGGGCATGTTCTGGGATGCCAAGAAGATGAATAAACGGAGCAAGCCTAGTTCAGAAAGCTAATTTGGGGGAGTAGGATGAGCATTGAACAGATTGTCTGCAAGCTTGTTCGTAAACATGGCACTGCCGACCCGTTCAAGCTGGCAGCTCATTTGAAGGTACACGTTCAGTTTCTTGACCTGCCGGAAAGCTGCCGAGGTTACTACCTTCGAACGCTTCGGCGCCGGTTTATTGCGATTAACCAGAACCTCTCCGAAGTATGGCAGCGGGCTGTCTGCGCACATGAGCTTGGGCATGATCAGCTTCACCGGGGGATCAGCCGTTTCTTTCTGGACGAGAGCTCCTTCTTCGTTGCGGGGCGCTACGAAACCGAGGCGAATGAGTTCGCGGTTCAACTATTGCTGCATAATGAGCAGCCTGACGAGGGCGAGTCGATCGACACCTACTTCATGCGAAATAACATCCCTGTCGAGCTAACTCGATATTACGAATAAGAAATGATGCATAAAAAAACTGCCCTTAACCTAAGTTAAGGGCAGTTTCATTGATCGTAATAAAACTATTACAGTTTTACAACGTTCTCAGCTTGTGGACCACGGTTGCCTTGAACTACGTTGAACTCAACGCGTTGGCCTTCGTCAAGAGTCTTGAAGCCTTCGCCTACGATTGCGGAGAAGTGTACGAATACATCGTTGCCGCCTTCAACTTCGATGAAACCGAAGCCTTTCTCAGCGTTAAACCATTTAACTGTTCCTTGTTGCATGTGGAATTACCTCCAAAAAATTAAATTAACATGTACTTTTTATTCGTTTACGACAAATAAAAAAATCACACATTGAAAAAGGTACCATCTCGCACAAAATGACAACCCTTTTCAATATGTGAATTCAGGTTCTTTCATGACTAAGATCATATTAGCATAACTATGTTTGAAAAGCAATGAGGTTGTTGGGTCTCGAGTACCTGCATTTCGTACCGGGAAAACGCTTGCCCTCTGCTATTATAAGCGGACGAGACCTCTTCTATACGCATTTACCAAAAAATAAAATTAAGATCCGATGTAGCGATCGTAAAGTGACTGCGCCCTGGCGATATCTTCCGTCCCCTGGACGAGCACGCGTCCGTCCGGAAACAGGACAAGACGCTCGCCTTCGGGCAGCTCCGCCTTCAGCAAATACGGATTGCGCGTCACGGTGCAGGAGCGTTCGAGACGATCGGCCATAAGCTTAAGATCGATGGCGCGATTGCCGCCAATCTGTACGGTTTCGCGGCCGCACAATGTAACGGGGCGATGATCGGCTTCGTTATCCCCCTGCGAGAGCGTTGGATACTGCTTCAGGCTGCAGGTCGGGCAATTCGCCCTCTGCGGCGGCAGCTTCAGATTCATCATTTGATGCTGCCAAATCTCCAGCGAGAGCAAGCCTTGGCGCGTCGCACTGGTCGCGCCCACCATCAGCTTTAGCGCCTCGACTGCTTGGAGAGAGGCGATAATGTCGATAATCGGCGAGATAACGCCGACGGTATCGCAGGTGTCGCCGCCGCTGCCGGTGTCGCCGGAACCGAGCAGGCAGCGCAAGCAGGAGGTTTGACCGGGGATGAACACCGCGGTCATGCCGTTGGAGCTGACAGCGCCGCCATAGATGAACGGGATGCCGAGCTTGAAGCAGACATCGTTCAGGAGCAGCCGCGTCTGGAAGTTATCCGTGCCGTCGAGCACCAGGTCGGCGCCAGCGATCAGCGCTTCGGCATTATCGGCGGTCACATGCGAGACGACCGGCTCGATGGCGATATCGCTGTTAATGCGCGATAGCTTCCGCTCGGCAGCGACGACCTTCGGCCGCAAATGCTGGACGTCCTCTTCGTCGTACAGCATTTGCCGCTGCAGGTTGCTGCGCTCGACGTAGTCGCGGTCGACGATGCGCAGCTTGCCGACGCCGGCTCTCGCCATGTGATTGGCGATGACGGTGCCGAGCGCACCCATGCCGACCACGACAACTATGGCGGCTGCGATCTTCTGCTGCCCCGAGGCGCCAATCGGCGGGAACAGCATTTGCCGCGAGTAGCGCTCCCGCTGGCCGGTGCGCTCATCGCCTCGCTCGCCTGCGTTATTTGATCCCGGTTCCGTTTCCGATTCCGATCGCATCGATGGTGATGGTGATTGTTCCACGTTGAATGGCTCCCTTCTCTTGTTTTAGCCGCCTGACACGGCCTGCAGCACGCGCAGCTTGTCCCCTGCCGCGAGCGGAATGTCGAGCTTATCGAGCCAGGCGATGTTATCATTATTGTAATAAATCAGCACATGCTTCCGTACCTCGCCGTGCTCATTGTAGAGATGCACCTTGAGCAGCGGATACTCCGCCACGAGCAGCTGCAACGCGCCTTGCAGCGTGTCGGCCTCCAGCTCAAAAGCGGAACGGCCCTTCGTACAGTCACTCAGCAGCATAGGTACGGTTACTGTAATTCGCACGCCCACGCTCATTGCTCCTCAATGATCCAAGTTTTTACGGTGAGTATACGCGAGAACTGCCCCGGCAGCCGATCCCACGTCACGCCGCGATCAAGCGAGCAGAAGATCTCGCCGGACGTCGTGCCGAAATAAAGGCCGTACGGATCGAGCCCGTCCACAGTCATTGCGTCGCGCAGCACGCTCACATGCCGCACCTCGTCCGGTATGACATCGCCGATCGGCTCCCAGCTATTGCTGCCAGGACGCATGCTATATACGAGCAGCTTGCCGCCTTTCATCATACGCCGCTCATCGCTTTCAAGCGGCAGGAGGAACAGGTCGCCGCTTGGCGAAACGCTGATCGGGAAGCCGAACGGCGCGTCGCCGTCCTGCAGCGTAAGCCCCTCCTCGATCGCGAACCAGCTGTCGCCGCCATCGATGGATTTGAATACGCCGCCATGCTCCTGCATATAGAGAACATCCGGATTTGCCGGATCAAGAACCATTTTGTGCACGCAGCGGCCCACTTCGTCTTCCGGCTGTCCAGTCGGCACACGCGACAAGCCTACGTTGCGTGCCTGCCAGGTCTCGCCGCCATCATCCGTCCGGAATACGCCGACTGCCGACATCGCTACCCACATCCGCTTCTTATTCGTCGGATGGATGATGATCGTGTGCAAGCACATGCCTCCTGCACCCGGGAACCAGTTCGGCCGGGTCGGATGCTGCGTCAAGCCTTGCAGCTCGCGCCAATGCTCGCCGCGGTCATAGCTCACGAAGAGCCCCGCTTCCTCCGCACCTGCATACACGGTGTTCGGCTCATCAGCCGCGCCGGGAATCAGCTGCCAGATCCGATTCAAAGAGAATCCGCTCTCCGGCGAATACGAAGGGCTGTCCTCAATTTGCCGCCAGGTCTCGCCGAAATCGTCGGATACCCGAATCGATGCACCGTACGCCGCATGCGACGTCCCCGCAAAGATCCGATTGACGCTCTCGCCTTCTCCTCGGCTATCGCCAAGCACGCTGTACACTTCCCAGCCTGACAAGAAAGGTCCTTTCAGCTCCCAATTCTTACGCTCCAAGTCTGCGGAATATTGGAAGAGCCCTTTATTCGTGCCGATTAACAGTACTACCCGTTTTCCCATGACGTGACTGCCTCCTCGATCTGTGGTATGGCGTCTAAAGCTTCAAAGGTTTCAAAAGTTCCAACGACCTCATCAAGCTCCAGCCATCCTCCTACTAGTTCGATATGATGCAGTAAAACCCTTCCATATGGCGAACGGATGATCGCATTTATTTTATGCCGAGTGCGGCCAAATCCTGCTCTACCCGCTGTTTCAGCAGCTGCTTCGCCGAGTCCTCAAGAAACGCTGCATTCACTCCATTGCGAATAATCGCAGCGAGCTCAGCGTCCGTGAAGTCAAACCGTTCCGACACAATCCGGTACTCCCTTGTAATGTCAGTGCCTGAGACGCTTGGGTTGTCCGTATTCAGCGTCACGAGCAGCCCCTTCTCGAAGTACTCGCGGATCGGATAGACGCCCCAGTCGGCTACAGCCTTCGTCTGAATGTTGCTCACCGGGCACATTTCAAGCGGAATCCGCTGCTCCAGAATCATTTGGAGAATCGCTGGATTTTCCCGCAGCCGCACCCCATGCCCAATACGCGAAGCACCCAGATTCTTCACCGCTTCGTAGACATTCTGAGCGCCTGCCGCTTCCCCGGCATGAATCGTCACCGGCAATGACCGCTTGTGCGCCAGCGCGAACACTTCGCGGAACAGCTCAGGCGGGAATGAAGCCTCATCGCCGGCCAAATCAACGGCAACGAGCCCCTTCCCTTCGAATTTTGCAGCGGCCTCGATGACTTCAAGGTTGTCCTTCCGCTCATGATGACGCATGCAGATCGCAATAGCCCGTCCAACAATGTCGAACTGCTGCTCCGCACACTTCATCCCAGCGATGACATGATGAATCGCTTCATCCATCGCAAGTCCCCGGCGGCGATGCAGCTGCGGCGCGAAACGCACCTCAATATACCGACAGTTATGGGATGCCGCCTGCGCTAGCGTCTCGTACGCAATCCGCTCCAACGCCGCGCCCGACTGCATGAACTGTGTCGTAAAATCAAACTTGCTCAGATACTCCGGCAGACTGCGACATTCATCGTCCACCTGCATGTACGGAATAAGCCCTGCTTCATCGCTGGCAGGCAGCTCAATACCTTCTGCCGCAGCAATTGCCATCGCAGTGTCCGGACGAAGACTGCCATCCAGATGAACGTGCAGATCAACCTTAGGCAGTAGGTGCCATCTATTCATAACGATCTCTTCCTCTCGGTTTTAGGCTATTCATATCTGTCATAATCGAATTGGACCAGCTCTATGTTGGTGCTTTTGCAATAATTTATCAAATTTGCGACAGTCAATTATACCGAATTAGGAAGGAGATTGTCGATTAATGCCGAATGGTTGGTATGGTACTGATGAATTTCGAAGGGGCGGTTACATAATGGATACGTTACCTCAATCTGCCCCACTGCGTTATAAAACTCCGCGCAGAATATGGCTTCTAATCGTAATCATCTCCATCCTGCTTGGCGGCACTTTCTACTGGATCACAGACTTTTACAGCCATTGGATGCACAAGGATCTCAATCACGATGCGTCCATCGAGCTTGCTGCCAACGCTTCCTCACTCGCGCTTTCACTCGAGCGCAGAATGCTGCTCTCTGACGGGCTGAAGGCATTCGTCGATACATCGCTCATGAACAACGATACGCTCAGTCATAAGCAGTTCGATGAGTTCGCCGCTAATTTTATCCAACCGATTCAAGGCATCCGCAATTTATCCGTCTACCCGGACGGTATCGCCGAATACGTCTACCCGCTCCAGAACAACGAAAGCATTATTGGCATGAACCTGTTTACGCATGAAAGCCCGGCCATTCGCGAAAATGCCGAGCGGACGAAACGCATCGACCAGATGACGGTCTTCGGTCCATTCGAGCTGACTCAGGGCGGCCTTGGCATTCTGACGCGACAGTCTGTTTTTCTAAACGGCAGGTTCTGGGGATTCGTCTCGGTCGTGCTGGATGTGCCGCCGATTCTAGCCGAGTCTGGCCTTACGAAAGAGAACAAAGGAATCAAGATTGCGGTAAAAGCTGCCGGACAAACGATATTCGGAGACGGCGCGCTGTTCAATCATTCTCCCCAGCTGACGGAAGTCAGCTTGGGCGAAGGTGCCTGGCAGCTGGCAGCCGTGCCAAACGCGGCGAAGCTCGCGCTAATCGATACGAGAATCCGTATTTTGCGACTGCTGTGCTCACTGGGCTGCGCCCTGCTCATCTATATTATCTACCTGCAGCTCACACAGAAACATAAGCTCCAAGCGATGGTGATCGAGCGGACGAATAACTTGACGACTGCCAATACGCAGCTAGCCGCCACCTTCGAGAAGCTGAGCGTTGCGGAGGACGAGCTGCGCAAGCAATATCTCCTGTTGGAGGGAAGCGAGCGGAACCTGCGCAGAGTTGCTTTCCACGATTCGGTGACGGGCTTGCATAATCGGATGTATTTTCACGACCGGCTCGATGAGTTTGTCGCCTCCCACACGAGCGGCAAGGAGCGGTTCGCGCTATTCTTCATCGATCTCGACCAGTTCAAGCTGATCAACGACACGCTAGGTCATTCCTACGGCGATATGCTGCTGAAGGAGGTTGGTCAGCGGCTGCAACAACCTCTTATTCTAGGCGAGGCACTGTCGCGGATCGGCGGCGATGAGTTTACGATTATTTTGCCCGCGCTAAGCGATATCGAACAGGTGCATCAGCTCGCGCAGCGGCTCATGAACCTGTTCTATGAACCGTTTACGATGCAGCAGGTGGAGCACTTCGTCACTGCGAGCATCGGGATTACGATCTTCCCGGATCATAGCCAGGATGCCGATACGCTGATGAAGTACGCCGATGCGGCGATGTATCAGGCGAAGGAAGAAGGCAAGAATACATACCGGATTTACGACGAAACGTTAGGCTCTGACATGCAGCAAAAGATGTACATCAAGAACAGTCTGCGGCGCGCGCTCGACCATCAGGAGTTCGAGATCTATTACCAGCCGCAGATCGAGATCGCGACCGGACGCATCGCCGGCCTCGAAGCGCTGCTACGGTGGAATCACCCGAAGATCGGCCCGATCTCCCCGGCCATCTTCATTCCGATCGCCGAGGAGTCGGGGCTCATGGTCCCGATCGGCGAATGGGTGCTGCGCACCGCCTGCGCGCAGAACAAGGCGTGGCAGGACGCCGGCTTGCCGCCGGTCACCATCGCCGTCAATCTGTCGGCGCGGCAGTTCTCGCCGCGCTACGACCTGGCGTTGCAAGTGAAAGCGATCCTCGCCGAGACCGGGCTCGATCCCGCTTACCTGGAGCTCGAGATCACCGAGAACATGGCGATGCACGACAACAACGCCGCCGTGCTGCAGGAGCTGCGGGGAGACAACGTCCGGGTATCGATCGACGACTTCGGCACGCACTATTCGTCGCTAAGCTACTTGAAGCGGCTCCCTGTCGACAAGATCAAGATTGACCGCTCCTTCGTGAACGGTATCGGCAATGAGCCGAAGGATGAGGCGATTATCCTGGCGATGCTGCTGATGGCCAAGCATATGGAGCTGACCATCATTGCTGAGGGCGTCGAGACGAACGAGCAATTCTCGTTCTTGCAGAAGAACGACTGCCATGAGATTCAGGGCTATCTCTACTATCCGCCGAGACCCGCCGAGGTCGCGAAGCATATTCTAGGCAGCCATCACAGTGCCGCCCAACTCTAAGGAACTCCAGCGACACTATCCGGGCGAAATTGGCGGCCAGGGATAGCTAAGGAACTCCACACACGCTATTTGCCAGTTCAGAGAGAAATTTCTGACGTGTAACACCATATAAGCTTCCTGTGGTTCCTTAGAGCGTCGAATGGACGATAAATCACCGAATAAGCACCGTACGATTCCTTAGCAAGGGGTCGAGCGGGGCTGGAAGAGTACGGGGAGTACGGTACAACAGAGAGGGCTGACCATCAACTATTGGTCAGCCCTCTTTATAATCGCTATGTTGGATTTATCCACTCATTTCGACTAAAAACAGCGGTCTGAGGCAGCTATATTGGATATTTCCATTCATTTTTGACTGAATAGGCTTAAAGTGCCGCTTACCAGCAGAAATGAGTGGATTTTTCCATTATAGGCTGCATTTTTCGCTGATTAAGCCTCTCTTCAGTGGATAAATCCAATATAGATACGCCCCCGGGAGCATGCCGCAAGCTCTACGCCACGCTTCAAGCCTCGCTAAGATACAACCACCGCATTGCTAGCCGATTCAATCCGGTTGCGTCCTAGATGCTTCGCGCGATACAGCGCCTCATCCGCGCTGCGGAACAGCATTTCGGCATCCTGCGCGATGTCGGGGTACCGCGCAATGCCGATCGACAGCGTTACCGGCCTGCCCACCGGACTGTTCGTCTCCGCCATGAAGCGGCGCAGCTGACTCGCGTAGCGTAACGCCTCACCCTCGTCCGCCTCCGGCAGCAGCACAACGAACTCTTCACCGCCGTAGCGGCAGCAAATATGATTCTCCTCGAACAGCGCACGCATGCTCGAAGCGAGAAACTTCAGCACTTCGTCGCCCTTCTCGTGCCCGTAGTTGTCATTGACCTGCTTGAAATGGTCGAGATCCAGCAGCATGATCGTGAACGGAATTTCCCGCTGCAGCCATGTGCCGATATATTTGTCCATCGTCCGGCGGTTGTTCAGTCCGGTAAGCGCATCGGTCTGCGCCTCCAGCGACAGATGATCGAGCTGCGTCCGAATCCGGCTGAACGCCATGACGAAGGCGCGATGCAGCGCATTCGCTTCACGGTTCCACGTATGTATACGCGGAACGTCCGCTTGCAGCGATTTTGTCGTGGAGAGCATCACAGCATACTGCGCGAGCTTCGTGAGCGGCTGCGACATCCGCCCGATCAGCCAATAGATGGCGATCAAGATGACGAGCATGATCGAGACGACATAAGTCGCGATATGCACCATCGGGCGCTTCGCGTCCTCAAGCACGATGGAGGTCGGCGTCTGGGAAACGATGCCCCAGCCCGTTTCTTCGATATAGGAATAGCTGGCCAGCATGTCGACGCCTAACGTATTCGTAATGCGCTTGGTGCCGCTCCGGCCTGCCGCCAAATCCGAAAAGATCGGATTCTCCAGCACGTGCTGACCGATCCGGCTCTTATCCGGATGATACAACAACGCCCCGGTGGAGCTGACAACGTAAGAATACGAGCCATTTCCTGTACTTGCATTTGAGCTTGTACTTGCACTCGTACCTGCGCTCGCACCCGCACTTGCAATTGCACTTGCACTCGTACCTGCGCTCGCACCGGCGCTTGCCCCCACGCCTCCGCCCTCCCCAGCCTGCTGACCAAGAATAGCATTCAGCAAATTCGACTCATGCAGCCGAATCGTGCCGCCGATAAAGCCCAGATATTCGCCTTTCGCGTCATATACCGGGTGGCTGACCAGCACAACGAGCGCATTCGCCGCACTGATATAAGGCTCGGATATGAGCGGCTTCCGTTCCTTCAGCGCTTGCAGCGTACCTTGCGACGTGATCTTCTTGCCCATCAGCGGCGGCGACATCTCCGGCGAAATGCTGCGCATGATCCCGTCCTTATCGATAACGATGATCGTATTGAACATCGAATTCGAACGCTTGATATATGCCGTCAGTTCGTCCATCTCCGGCTGTGCCCAATGCTTCGCGACCTGCTCCGCATTCGCCTTCATGCTGGACTTCTCCGAGATGAACAGCTCGTTGACGGTTCCTGCGATTTTGCTCGCGTACATGGAATTCATCTGAAAGCTCATTGAAATAAGTGAGTTCTTCTCGCTGCGATAGCTTGTGATTAAACTGATCACAACGGTGATAAGAACAGATAATACGACGATTCCGCTGACCATGAAGCGAGTTGATAAACCTTGAGTACGGATCATACTACCTGCCCCCTTCCGAGCCGATAGCGACAATTTCGACAAAAACCGCCCATATTCCTGCTTACTTTCGACAAATTTATGTAAATTAAAGTAAAAAAGCCATTGTCTGCACGAGGCAGTACCAATGGCTTCCAAATTATTAAATTTTCTCTAACAACTCCTCCCGTTCCCAGCTGACGAAGCGATCCTCCCATGCAATGTGGCAAAAGCCATCCAATCCTACTTCTACAATCGTCCCTTTAGCACCGTCCAGCAAGAACACCACATAGTCGCCGACCTCGAACAATCGTTATCACCCCAGTCTGAAAACGATTCCGTGACCACCTTTCGGGTATTCCCATTTAATATTCTGGTGCGGACAGCCGATGCGGCAGCTTCCGCATTCATGACAGCCTTCGTAGCCGACATGCATGCGGATTTCCTCCCACTTGTACACTTCTGCCGGACAGAAGATCGTGCAGATTTTGTCCGGACAGCTGGTCATGCACACCTCGGCATCAAGTACGGTCAGATGCGATTTCGTATCCGCGTTGAATCTGAGCAAATATTGCTTCTCTTCAATGGATTGCGCTTTCGCCTCATCGCTCATCACTTCATCACCTTCCACGCCCGGTACATATCCCGCGCGATTTTCACCTTCTCCTTGGCTGAGCCGAGATCCCGCCATATTTTTTTCTGCTTCTCCCGCTTCGAGGTGCCGTCGACGGTGAACATTTGGCTCATCGCGCGGTTCATCATTGGGATGTACTGCTCGAAGTACTGCGGGAATTTGTCAAAATGGTGCGTCGAGTCTTTGTATTTCTTCAAATCCTGGCCGACGAAGCCCGCCATCAGCTCCTTCCGGTAACGGTCCAGAAACGCCTCCGAGAAATCGCCCGCCGCTTTCGCCTCCACAATGGCGGCAGCCGCCAGACGGCCCGACGTCATCGCCATGTTCGAGCCTTCGCGGTGAATCGCGTTGACGAGCTGCGCGGCATCGCCGACAACGAGCACGCCTTCGCCGACGACCTTCGGCATGGAATGGTAGCCGCCCTCCGGAATGAGATGGGCGAGATACTCCTGCGGCTCCGCACCTTGCACGTACGGGCGTACCATCGGGTGATTCTTCACATAATCAAGCAGATGATGCGGCTTCAGCTTATGCTTGATCATGCCGGAGAGCAGCGTGCCGACGCCGAGGCTCAGCGTATCCTTGTTCGTGTAGAGGAACCCTGTGCCGAGAATGCCCTTGGTCGCGTCGCCGAACAGCTCGATCGTACAGCCTTGCCCTTCTTCGAGATTGAACCGATCCTCGATCACCTTCTTATCGAGCTTCAAGATTTCCATCGTCGCGAGCGCGACTTCATCGGGCTTGAACTCCTTGTGGAAGCCGAGCGACTTCGCCAGCAGCGAGTTCACCCCGTCGGCAAGCACGACGACGTCTGCATACAGCTGGCCGTCCGGGCGGTCGGTCTGCACGCCGACCACCTTACCGTTCTCGACGATGCAGGAGAGAACGACGGTCTCGTTGATCAGCAGCGCACCCTGCTCGACGGCCTTGCCTGCGAACCATTGGTCGAACTTGGCCCGCAGCACGGTGAAGTTGTTGTATGGCTCGCGCGCCCACTCCAGCCCTTTGTAGCCGAAGGTAATGGCCGATTCTTTATCCATCATCATGAAGCGCTGCTCGACAATCGGGCGCTCCACGGGCGCATCCTTGTAAAACTCCGGAATCACGTCCTCCATCATCTGCCGGTACAGCACGCCGCCCATCACGTTCTTCGAGCCGGGGTACTCGCCCCGCTCGAGCAGCAATACTTTGACGCCGGCCTTCGCCAGCTCGTAGGCGCAAGCAATGCCCGCCGGCCCCGCGCCGACGACGATACAATCGAACTTCTCAGGCATCGTGAATTCTCCCTTCGTCTACGTCGCCAGCGCCGGCTTGCCGAGCGCGCCCCTGAACTGCTCGATGAGCAGCGGGATAATCTCGAACGCGTCACCGACAATGCCGTAGTGGCAGGATTGAAAGATTAACGCATTCGGGTCCTTGTTGATCGCGATGATGAGCCCCGAGTTCTGCATCCCGACGATGTGCTGGATGGCGCCTGATATGCCGATGGCGAAGTAAATCTTCGGCGTCACCGTTACGCCCGTCTGTCCGACCTGATGATGGTGGCCGACCCAGCCGGCTTCAACAACGTCCCGGCTTGCGCCGACCGCTCCGCCGAGCACCTCCGCCAGCTTGTGAATGAGCTGAAAGCCTGCCGCGCTGCCCATCCCTTTGCCCCCGGACACGATAATGTCCGCCTCGCTAATGCGCACCGTCTGGATGGTATTGCGCACAATTTCAAGCACCTTCGTGCGGATATCGTCCTCATGGATCGGTATCGATTCCTCGAAGATAACGCCCGTACGCTCCTTATCGCGCGGCAAAGCGCGCACGACCTTCGGCCTCACCGTCGCCATCTGCGGCCGGTATTTCTTACATAGAATCGTCGCCATAATGTTGCCGCCGAAAGCCGGACGGCTCGCCAGCAGCAGGCCGGTGTCCTCTTCGACATCGAGCTGCGTCGTATCCGCCGTCAGACCGGTCGGCAGGTCCGTCGCCACCGCGCTTGCCAGGTCCTTGCCGGTGGAGGTCGCACCGTAGAGCAAGATCTCCGGCTTAAATTTCTCCACGCACGCTAAAAGCGCTTTCATATATGTCTCTGTGCGGTAATGTTTATAGATCGGCGCATCGTAGACGTACACGACGTCCGCCCCGTACTCGATCACTTCCTGCGCGAGCGACGTCACGCCATCGCCGATCAGAACGCCGGCGAGCTCGCTGCTCCGCTTATCCGCCAGCTGCCTGCCCGCGCCGAGCAGCTCCAGCGAGACGGACGCTATCGCGCCGTCCTTCACTTCCATGAACACCCACGTTCCGCGGTAATCATCGAAATTCAAGAGGATTCGCCTCCTATCTAGGCTTCGAACAATTCCTTCTTCGCAAGCAGAATGCCGAGCAGTTGGTTCACCTGTTCACCCGTTGTGCCCTCGAGCATATGCCCGCCCTGCGGCTTCTGCGGCGCCCAGACGGAGGAAACGATCGTAGGCGAGCCTTTAAGGCCCAGCTGAGTACGGTCCACATCCTCCAGCTCGTTCACCGACCAAATATGCGGATTATACCGTGCCGCCCGCAGCATATTCGGCATCGATGAATAAGGCACCTCGTTGATCTCTTTCTCGACGGAGAACAAGCATGGCAGCGTGGAAGAGACGACCTCATAGCCGTCCTCCAGCTTGCGGTGGAGAATCGCAATGCCCTTCTCCTTGTCGATCTCAACAATCTTCTTCACGCTCGTTAGAGGAGGAATGTCTAGTCGACGCGCAATGCCAGGTCCGACTTGGCCAGTGTCGCCGTCGATCGTCATTTTGCCGCAAATAATAAGATCGATCGGCTGCTCCTTGCCGATTTTTTGAAGCGCTTTCGTTAATGCGTAGCTTGTAGCCAGCGTGTCCGCGCCGGCGAACGCCCGATCCGAAATCATATAGCCCTCGTCTGCGCCGATCTCGATGCATTTGCGAATCGCTTTGACAGCCGGCGGCGGTCCCATCGTCAGGACGGACACGATGCCCCCGTAGCGCTGCTTCAATCGAACCGCTTCCTCCACCGCATGCGCATCATAGGGATTCAGAATCGCCGGAGCGCTGGCACGATCCATCGTATTCGTCTTCGGATTCATCTTGATGATCTTCGTATCCGGCACCTGCTTAATGCAGGCGACAATATGCAGCATCCCTTCAGCACCTCACACCTCTCGTCTTATGATTAAAATATATAGGCCTTTGGAAGAGAAAATGCATAGTTCGAAAGGACGAGTGCACAAAAAAGGTTGCTTTCTCAGCAGCCCCGCGGCATCTATCTATTTTTGGTCACGCAAGCTTGTCTGCGCGGACAAATTCCTCACGCCTTCTCTCTCTCGTATACATAAACTATGGTGTGCATGAATCTCTTTTCAGGCCTTCTACCGAAGGTCTCTTTTTTTGCGTGGGGCCGTGACGTTCATGATACCCTCCGCCTCCTAAACTCCCAAACTCCCTACTTCGGAACAACCATCGTCTTCACATGCACGATATTGTGCAGCGTGCTATAGCCTTCTGCGTCGATCAAATTGATCATGCCGCTGCCGCTTATGCGCTTGATGACGCCGATTCTCTCGGAGGCGCTGCTCAGGTCGATGACCGCCATTTTGCCCTCCTCTTTCTTGAATAGCTCGCCCAATGTCTTGGCACTATTTGACTGTGTTTGTCCTGCCGGAATGGTGCCTGTCGACTTGGCATAAGGAACATGCGATGTTGGATACGGAATCAGCCACTTCATATGGTGCGTCGCGATATAGACCGTGCCGTAAATGGGCGAGTAGAGTGTAAAATAATCATTCATAATGCCGTTCAAATGCCCGTGAATCGACTTGTTGCCGCTGACATAAATCTCGACGAAGAGACCCTTGGCTTCCTGTAATATTTTCGCTACATTCATATCTTCCACTTGAAGTCCTACGGATGGCTCGTCAGCCTGGTCGCTGCCCTCACTTCCTTCCTCCCCCAAGAAATCCACCTTCAGATTGTGCACATGCGCCAGCGGAATATAGAGATACCGCAGCTGATGCAGGAGGACAACCATGTCGGAACCGACGTCGATCAGCTTGCCCGGCAGCATCCGCTTGCCCGACACTTCTATCACGACCTTGTTACCGATTAACGACTTGAAGTCATTCAAACTAGTACCCCCTCACTGTTTTAGAATTGTTTATAGAATTGTTCAAAATATCCACGAAACCCAGTAGTGCAGCAATACCAGCGTAAACAGCACCGTAATCGGAATCACCACTATCGTCACTTTCACATATTGGCCCCAGGTGATCTTCACGCCGCCTTTCCTCATGATGTGCATCCACATAATCGTGGCCAGCGTACCGATCGGCAGCAGGAGCGAGCCGACGTCGCTTCCGATTACGCTTGCAAGATAGGAGACTTTCAGCGTTAGAGGATCGAGTCCCATATTCGTTAAAGTAAGCGTGCCGACCATGAGAGCCGGATGGTTGTTGAACATATTGGATAAGACGCTGAGCAGGCCGCCCATCAACACGCTCGCATGCAGCAGGCTGCCGGTAACAAGGGGCTGCAGGAAGTGGATGAGCCACTCGGTCAGGCCGATATTTCTGAGTCCATAGATGATGACGTACATACTAAAAGCAAAGATCAAAATATACCAAGGCGTCTTCTTCAGCATATCGATTGGCGGTACCTTGAGGTGGAACCAGCGCCATCCAAGCAGGAGCACGGAGCCGATTACAGCCATTGCCGATATCGGAAAATGCAGATATGAAGCAACGAACAGGCTAATTCTGACGCAAAAAACGAAGATCAAGATACCTCGCATAAGATTGGCGCGGTATGCCTTCGGCGGCGCTTCTCCCATGAGCGGATGGCCTCCGGGTGTCAGCTTCCATGAAGGTATTTCGGGCAGCTTCTTCGGCAATGTGCGGTAAAAGACGGCGAACAGCAGGAAAGCGAGCAGCAGCAGCCCGATCGATGCCGGAACAAACATCATCGCCGCTTGCATGTAGAGGCTCATGTGGACGATCTTGAGCGCGATGAGGTTGACGATGTTGCTGACGCCAATCGGAGCGCTGGATGCGGTGGCGATCAATGCGCCGGAGAGCAGATAAGGGATTTTCTGGTGATTTTTGAGCCCTATGTTCTTCAGCATCATGAGCAGGATTGGGGTGGTAATGAGGATGCTGCCGTCGTTGTTGACGAAGAGCGTCATTAGAAAACAGAACAGGTTCGTCAGCCAAAACAAGCGAATGCCGGAGCCTCGGGCTGAGCGGGTGAGGATTTCGGCTGCCCAATTGAAGAAGCCGAAGCTTTCAAGAACGATCGCCATGACGATGGTCGCGATGATGGTAATGGCGGCACCGCTTATGGTCTCTGTAATTGCGCCGAGGTCGGAGAGCGTTACGGTGCCGGTCAGCATCACCAGCGCGGCGCCAACGGTCGCCGGTATCGCCTCGTTAATATTCGGTTTCCAGAAGATGAAGCCGATCGTCAGGAAGAATATACATACGGTGAGAATGTCCATGATGTCGTGCATGCTTTACCCTCTTTTCAAGATTCTCTAATCTTCTATTCTCCTTTCGGAACCTTCTTAAGCTTGCGGGATGGCTACCTTCCTCGTGCTGCAATTTTCATAGATTCCCTCCCTGCGACTGCCTGCTATAGCAGTGATGTACTGTATTTATATGTACACGGCGGATGGCTCGTACTGGTCAATATCCCTAACTCTATGAAAACCATCTCCTATCAATTATTGATATCTATCTCTGATTGATAGTTGTACGGTGTGTATAGGTGCCTAGCGCCTAGGTTGGGGGTTTTCCGACTCTCAGGCTCCACAGTGACCTGTTTCGTCGATGGCGGATGAGCGAGAGTCGGGTTTTCCGACTCTCAGCGAGTTTTTCCAGCGAATCTGCTCCTGAGAGACGGATTTTCCGACTCTCAGCTCACCGCAACATGCCATTCCAGCTACTTCTGGTGCTAAGAGAGCCATATTGGATTTCTCAGCAACCTATTCCCGGTGGTTCGACTGCGAGAAATCCGTTTTGGCTCTCTCAGCTTCTTTCTCTCGCATTTTCAACTGCGAGAGACCATATAAGCTCTCTCAGCACCCACCCTCACGGCCGCGCAACACACGAAAAAGCGGCAGAGCCCTCGCTCTGCCGCAACAACAAATACCGCTCCCGTTTACACTTGCTTTATTACCACTACGACTCCGCTCAGTCGCCCATAATTCGCGACAAAAACTGCCTCGTCCGCTCCTGCTTCGGGCTGCCGAACAGCTGCTCAGGCGGTCCCTCTTCCACGATGACGCCTTCATCGATTAGAATGATCCGATCCGCCACCTCGCGGGCGAACTTCATTTCGTGCGTGACGACAATCATCGTCCGCCCCTCCTGCGCCAGCTCGCGGATGACCTTCAGCACTTCCCGCACAAGCTCCGGGTCAAGCGCCGAGGTCGGCTCGTCGAACAGGAGCAGCTGCGGATCGATCGACATCGCCCGCGCAATGCCCACCCGCTGCTGCTGACCGCCGGATAGCTGGTGCGGGTACGAGTCCGCTCTCGTCTCGAGCCCGACTTTCGCGAGCAGCCGCATAGCCCTCTCCCGCGCCTCTTCCTTCGGCCGGCGCAGCGATGTGATCTGCCCTTCCATCACGTTCTGAAGCGCCGTCATATGCGGGAACAGATGATACGCCTGGAACACCATGCCCGACTGCCGCCGCAGCTGAAGCACATCCGCCTGTCGCACCCGAGTGCCGCCCGCGAATGCAATGCCAGCATTGCCGATTGCAATCGTGCCGGAACTCGGCGTCTCCAGCACGTTCAAGCAGCGCAGCAGCGTCGACTTGCCGGAGCCGGACGGCCCAATAATGACGAGCACGCTGCCCCGTTCCAGCGTTAAGTCGATGCCCTTCAGCACAGCCACCTCTCCGAAGGTTTTCGTCAGGCCACGCACCTCAATCATCGCCATTGCTCGCCACCCGCCTCCTTCTTACCTCACATCAAACCGCTCATAATACCGCTCAAGTCTGCGCTGCAGCACCGCAAGCACTGTACACAGAATGAGATAGATCAGCGCCACCTCGCAATAAATGAGCATGGGCTCATACGTCGCCGCCACTATCTGCTGCCCCTTCGCGAACAGCTCGATGACCGTCACCGTTGCCGCCAGCGACGTATCCTTCACCAAGCTGATGAACGAGTTCGACAATGGCGGTACAGACACTCTCGCAGCCTGCGGCAAAATAATCCGGCGCAGCGCCTGCAGCCTCGTCTGCCCAAGCGAGTACGCTGCCTCCCACTGCCCGCGCGGAATCGAGATGATCGCCGCCCGGATAATCTCGGAGCCATAAGCGCCGACGCTAAGCGTAAAGCCGATCACCGCTGCTGGAAACGCGTTAATGAGAATGCCAAGGCTCGGCAGCCCGTAGAAGATAATAAACAGCTGCACAATCAGAGGCGTACCGCGAATAATCCACACATAGAAGCGCGCGATCCAGGACAGCACGGGGATGTCGGAAAGGCGCACGAGTGCAGTCACCAGTGCGAGCAGCAGGCCGAGCACGAACGAGATGAGCGTCAGCGGTACAGTAAAAGCAACTCCCGCGTGCAGCAGAGGCAGAAACGAATCGGTAAAAATCTGCCACAGCCGCTCTGAATGATCACTCATAAGGACTAACCGCCTTCACTACTTCGATACATCCTCGCCAAAATATTTGGTCGATATCTCCAGGTACTTCCCGTCTGCCTTCATATCCGACAATGCTTTATTCACTGCGGTCACCAGCTCCCCATTGCCTTTATGGAACAGCAGTCCGCTCTGCGACGCGTTATTCGTCTCATCGACGACCTTGATCGGTACATCCGGCTTCTGCTTCTTCAGATCCAGATAGCTCAGCTTATCATTGATCGTTGCATCGATCCGCCCCGACACGAGCAGGTCGATCGCCTGGTTGAAGCCGTCGATCTGCACGATCTCCGCTCCGTTGCCCTTCGCAATATCGCCAAGGTCGCTCGTGAGGGATTGGCCTGATTTTTTGCCCTTCAAATCAGCCAGCTTCTTAATATCGTTGTTGCTGTCCTTCACGATGAGGACCGCCTTCGAAACGATATACGGGTCGGAGAAATCATATTTCGCCTGGCGGTCCTCCCGAATCGTCACTTCGTTGGCGACCATATCGAACCTTTTCGCATCAAGCCCCGCCAGCATGCCGTCCCACTTCGTCTCCACAAAGTTCGGCTTCACGCCGATTCGCTTCGCCACTTCCTCCGCAACTTCCACATCGAAGCCGGTCAGCTTCCCGTCTTTATCGTGAAACGAGAACGGCGCATACGTGCCTTCCGTCCCGATCTTGATTTCACCGCTGGACTTGATGGAATCGAGCAGAGTCGTTTTGCCCGGAGCTTCCGCTACATTGTTTCCCGAATCATTGTTCTTGCCGCATGCCGTAAGTGACAGCAGCACGACTGCCGCGAGCCCCGTATTTCGCATAGATCGCCAATGCCAATTGATCATAAAAATGCCTCCCTTTGCCTATCTTTGGATAGTATGCCAGCTTCGCAGTTGGTTCATTCCTCCTGGGCTTCCACCCGTTCGCCAGAATACCGGGCTTGTTCGTTGACAGCCTTTGGGGGCGGTTCTATAATGGGTTTCATCTTATAATCGGCCGGCTTCTAAGGTCATCTCATGCAACAAAATCGCAACAAAGAAAGGAATCATCCGCTCTATGATAAACGATCAAGCTACCAGCCTGCCTGCGGCCATGCCCCGTTCCCGGCGGCTGTGGACCGCAGCGGTGCTCGGCTCGCTCAGCGCGTTCGGACCGCTGTCGCTCGATATGTATTTGCCTGCGCTGCCGAAGCTCGCGAACGACCTGCATACGAGCACATCGCTCGCGCAGCTCAGCCTGACGGCGTGCCTCATCGGGCTCGCGATCGGCCAGCTCTTCGCCGGCCCGGTCAGCGACGTGCGCGGCCGCAGAGGGCCGCTGCTGACCGGCCTCATCCTGTACGCCGTATCCTCGCTGCTCTGCGCTATCGCGCCGTCGATCGGCACATTCATCGTGCTGCGCTTCATCCAAGGGCTCGCCGGCTCGGCGGGCATCGTTATCGCGCGCGCCGTCGTGCGCGACTTGTACACCGGCCCAGAGCTGACGCGGTTCTTCGCGCTGCTCATGCTCGTCAACGGCATCGCGCCGATTGCCGCGCCAATTGTAGGCGGGCAACTGCTGCACTTCACGACCTGGCAAGGCGTGTTCGTCGTACTCGCCTCCATCGGACTTATCATGTTCGTCGCCGTACTGTTCGGCTTGCCAGAGACATTGCCGCGTGAGCGGCGAGCCAAAGGCGGCATACTGAACACGGTGATTACGTTCCGCCGCCTGCTCACCGACCGCGTGTTCATGGGCTACGCCCTCGCGCAAGGCTTCGTCATGGCGGCGATGTTCGCTTACATCTCCGGTTCGCCGTTCGTGCTGCAGGACATCTACGGTGTATCGCCGCAGATGTTCAGCCTCTGCTTCGCCATTAACGGGCTTGGCATCATTCTCGCCAGCCAATTGGCGGGACGCCTCGCTGGCCGCTTCAACGAAGTGAAGCTGCTCGTCACTGGCCTTAGCATCGCCGCGGTTGGCGGCGTCGTCCTGCTTGCGATGCTGCTCGCTCACGCCCAGCTGGTGCTCGTACTTATCCCCCTCTTCTTCGTCGTCGCAAGCGTCGGGATAGTGTCGACGATGGGCTTCTCGCTCGCGATGCAGGGTCAAGGGCAATCGGCCGGCAGTGCATCGGCGCTGCAAGGGCTCATGTCCTTCATGTTCGGCTCGATCGTTGCGCCGTTCGTCGGCATTGCCGGCAGCGGAACGGCGATTCCGATGGGCATCATCATCGCTGCGCTGGATGTCAGCGCGCTCCTGCTCTACTTCCTGCTTGCGCGCAAAGCACAGGCAAGAGCTTCTTAGTCTAATTCCTAACCTATACACGCTCGAACCAAAATCCCTTCACCGCGAAGGGTTTTTTTATCGATAACAGCTCCTTCCTTGCGATCAAATCTGCCATCAATTGTAAACATAGTCCTATACAGCTAATCCCGTTATGCGTTACATTAGATAGGACAACAGAATCGGAAGGTGATCGCGCTTGCTTAGGGACCTTATCCTCAATTTCGCTATTTTGTCGGTCTATCTCTTCTTTGCCTCCCCCTTCTTCATTCGCGATGAACGTGATCCGCAACCAACCTGGAAATATAAGCTGACAGCGGGCGCCGTGTTCGGCCTTTTGGGCGTTATGTTGCTGTTCTTCAGCATTACGACGACCAATAATACACCGCTGAACATGCGTGGCATCGCCCTTATGCTGGCCTCCTATTTCGGCGGTCCAATCGGGGCCATTGCGGAGCTCATCGTCGTCTATATTGGACGTTATTTGAAGGAAGGCTCGCTTAATCTGGTGCAGATGGCGATTGGTTTCTCCGCTGCTTTCGGTACCGGCTATCTGTTCACTCGCATCAAATCATACGGGGTCAAGTGGATCGTCGGCTCCCTGTTTCTGCTCAATTACTACTACTTCGTGCTATGGCTTGCAGGCCAAATCACCCTAGAAACCGTTTGGGCATACATCGTCAGCCAAGCTTGCTACTCCTTCTTAATCGCGGGCTTTCTCTACTACTTAGTCCACAACCACCACAACCGCAATCGCATCACGCAAGTGGAACAAGACATGATCGGCATGCTGCGCATGCAGCCCGGACTTACGTTCCGCTTCCAGCCGAAGCACGGTACGTACTACTACAATCTCGCGGAAGGGCAGCTGCTTAAGAAGATCGGACTGCTGCCATCGATGCTGCATAACAAGTCTTTTGCCGAAACCGAGCTTTTCAAAGACGACTTCATTGATTTTCTGGACCAGAATCACACCAAATTCTCGAACGACGAGACGGTCTCCTACGAGACGATGATGGCTGGAATTGCCGTACATATCACCCTGCAGCCGGTCATTCAGAACGGACAGCTCACAGACATCATCGGCAACGCGATCGATATTACCGATCTGCAGAAACGCAAGGAGGCCGATGCCGCCAGCCGCGCCAAAAGCCAGTTTCTCGCGCAGATGAGCCATGAGATCCGGACGCCGATCAACGCCATCGTGGGACTGAATTATATCCTGCAGCAATCGCGGCTCGACGAGCAGCAGCGGGGCTACATCGACAAGATCATAACGGCGGCGAAGAGCTTGCTCACCATCGTAAATGACATCCTGGACTTCTCCAAGATTGAAGCTGGCAAAATCGTGCTGGAAAAGGTCGAGTTCGACCTGTACGAGGTGCTGTACAATGTATCGAGCATGATGAGCTTTAAGGCCAATGAGAAAGGCCTGCGGTTCCACTTCTTCGTACATCCCGATGTGCCGCAGATGCTCGTCGGCGATCCTTTCCGGGTACTCCAAATTGTGCTCAATCTGGCCAATAATGCGATCAAGTTCACGTCGCAGGGGCAAATTACGATCTCCGTCAATCGAATCTTGCAGCGGGATCAGACGTCGGTGCTGTCCTTCAACATTCGCGACACCGGCATTGGAATGAACGAAGAACAGCTTGGCAGCTTATTCAAAGAGTTTACACAGGCCGATATGACCACAACACGGAAATTCGGAGGAACCGGACTCGGACTTATCATCAGCAAAAATTTGGCGGAGCTCATGGGAGGGAAAATTGATGTCGAGAGCAAGGTTGGCAGCGGAAGCAGCTTCACATTCAAGGCGCCGTTCACGGTAGCTGCAATTCCCGCCGTTGCCGCACAGGAAATTAGTCCGCAGCTGACATTTCTGCGCGTCCTTATTATTTGTGACGACAGCCAAATGCAGCGGGTGCTGTGCAGCCAGCTGGAGCAGTTCCAGTTCGTCGTCAGCACTGCGCAAAGTGCAGAGGATGCGTTGCAAAATATATCCCGCGGCGGCATATATGATTTGATCCTGCTGGACTGGAGGTTGAGCGGTACGGATGTGCTCCGTCTTGCGGACACAATCCACGCTATGTTCACTTCGCCGAGCCAATCGATCATCTTAATTAGCGCCTACCATGAGGCGGAGCTCCAAATGGCTTCACAGTCGGCTGCCATAGCCAAAACACTGCTTCACCCGATTAGCCAATCCCAGCTCTATAACGAGATCATTACGCTGTTTCAGCCGCATTTTGCGTCGAAGCGGTCGACGACGGATTACTCGATTCAATTCGCATCGCTCCAGGATGCCGTCGTGCTGCTCGTTGAGGATAACGAGATTAATCAGCTCGTTGCCAGAGAGCTGCTCCGCGAAGTCGGCATTGGCGTCGACGTCGCGAATAACGGCGAAATTGCCGTGCAATATGCGGCAGAGCGAAGGTATGACGCGATTCTGATGGATCTGCAAATGCCGGTGATGGATGGCTACGAAGCGACCAAGGCGATTCGCCAGTCGGTGGCAGGCCGCGCGGAAGTCCCGATTATTGCCATGACCGCCGACGCAATGAAAGGCGTGGAGAACGAGGTGCTGTCGGTCGGCATGAACGGGTACTTGACGAAGCCGTTCGATCCGATCGACCTGTACAGCATGCTTCAGCGCCATATGCAGCGGACGCGGGAGCAAGAAACGGCCGCCGGGGCGGCGGAAGCTGCGGCCGCCAAAGCTGCGCCGCATCTCGACCAAGCCGCCGCGATTGGGCGGCTAAGCGGGAACACAGCGTTGTACCGCCAGATCATCGGGCTGTTCGCGAACAAACACGCGATCGGCCTGCGAGAGGCGCGCGAAGCTATCGCAGCCGGCGACGTGAAGAACGCGGTGCTGCATGTCCACACGCTGAAGGGCGTCGCCTCCAACATCGGCGCCGACCGGTTAGCCGATTTGATGGCGAAGCTGCAAGCTGCGCTGCAGGCTGACGATCACGAGGCAGCGAGCGCGCTGCTGCTCGACGGGGAGCAGGAGCTGCAGGCGGTGCTGCTTGAGGCGAGCTGGATTGAGTGAAGGCTCCTAAGAATACTCGCGTATAAGTGCAAAAATACACTTATTCCACTTGCCTAGTCTCCTTTCTCCCGGAATAGGTGCAAATATACACTAATTTCTGGCCTACCACGGCGGAATCGCTTATTCTGCCGAAAATAAGTGCATTATTGCACTTATACCGGCGCATTACCGTGATTCCACCTTTAATAAGTGCCTATTTGCACTTATCCAAAGTCCGAAGTGGTAAACGGCCGGGGCGGGAATCACTTACGATAACAAAAGGAGCGGGCACACCAAGTGTGCCCGCTCCTTTTTACAATCAGCCAAACACCTGCTTGACCGCTTCCAGGTAGGCCATGCCGTTCTTCGTATCCGGCTCCAAATAGCTGCCTTCGGTCCATTCATTCCAGGCATTGATCGTGAACGCCTTGAACCCGTTGATGTCCCGGTCCAGGAAAGCTCTCATCCGCTCAAGCGACTGCCGGAACAGCTCCGGCGTGTTGCCGGACAGCATGCCCATATGCGGGTAGCCGAGATTCTCATAGACATCGGATTGTACCGTGCGCGGCGATGAGTCCCAGCCCATCGTCACGTTCGGGAGGTACGGCACGCCGTAGGCGCCGCTGAATTTCTCCCAATCTTCGGCGGACTTCTCCGCAATCTCTGCGTAAGGCGTCTCTGGAAACACCGGCAGCTCCTGATGGTGAATCCAAACATACGAGGATACGCTGTCGATGCCAAGCGCCGTAATCATCTCTGCCGGATTCGAGATGCGCTCCTCGCCCGGAAGAATCTGCACGCCCCATACGACCCCGTTCAGATGGAGCTCGCCAAGTCCCGCCGCGCGCACGCGATCTCGGAAGTCGTCCAGCGCTTCCTTCGTCGCATCGATGCCGCCAAGACCTTTCACGAGACTCATCAGCTCATACACCGAGAAGTAGAGCTTGCCGTCGACGCGCCAGTAGTTCGAGCGGTTGAAGTACGTCTGAATCATATGATCCGTTGCCTGCGTGAACGCCGTCCGGCTGACCGTCCCTTCCGCGAGCACATTGAGCGGCTTGCTCCGCTGAGCCGGGTGAATATCGATCCAATCGTGGTTCGCCCACATGAGCGCGAACTTCAAGCGGTCGCTGTTCGGCGCCTCAAGGAATCCCTTCTCCAGCGCGCGGTCCAAGTACGGACCATCCTCGTACCAGTACCAGTCGAAAATAAACGCGTCAATGCCGTGATCAGCCGCGGCGTCGATTTTTCGTGCCAGCACGGCTGGGTCTGCCTCGTCCTCGTAACCCCACAGCGGCACCTTCGGCTGCTCATGCCCTTCGAACCGCGGCGTTGCCCGCTTCGTCAGCTCCCATTCCGTCCAGCCTTTGCCGTGCCAAGCTTCGTTCCGCGGGTCCACATGATAGTTCGGAAAATAGTAAACCGCTGCTTCATACCGTTTGCTCATCGGCTGATACCCTCCCGGAGAATTGAATCCAGATTCAAAATTCAAGATTCTATTAGGTTCATCCTACATCAACCGGGTTGGTGATGTATTTGGAGCGTAAGCGCTTCTTTTTGCACAAACGGCGACAAGAACCCAACTACGACGACGAAGAGGACGAAGACGATGGAGACGATGAAAATAGTAAGGACGATGATCCGCGCAGCGAATCTCCATAGGCTCGCGGCGGCATCCCTTCCAGCTTCTTGAACAGGCGGCTGAAGTAATGGAGATCGTCATAGCCGCATTGCGCGGCGATCTCGGCGATAGACAGACCGCCCCTGCGCAGCAACTCCTTCGCCCGCTCCATCCGAAGCGTCGCTAGATAGCGGGTCAAGGACAGCCCGGTCGCTTGCTTGAACAGCGTCCGCGCATACTTCGGCGTCATGCCATAGCTGCGGGCAACGCCGTCGATATCGGGCTCGGCCTGGTCTGCATCGCCGCGCTGCATCAGCCCGATCATCTCGGCGATCATCGCTTTATGCGGGCTGTCCTGCTTGATCCCCTCCGCCGTATGCGTCTCCTCGAGCAGCAGGCCGACAATATCGAGCAGGCAAGCGCGCATCCGCGCCTGGTAGCCGAATGGCCGCGTGCTGAACAAAGCAAGCAGGTCCGCGAACCGCTCGGTCACTTCACGCGCTGCGCCGAAGTGCACATACGGCGGCAGCTCGAAGTCCGTGAACCGCAGAACAGGACGCTCCAGCAGCTCTTCCTGCACCGGCACTTCGGGCAGATTGGCATAATCGACGCTGACGTAGATATCATCAGAGAAATCCTGCTCCTCTCCCATATAGAGCGGATCAAAGTGGCAGGCGTAATACGAGAACGAGCCGCCTTGCGTAACTCGGCACGCATTCACGGTGAACGGAGGAATAACGTGCAGGTCGCCTGCTTTTAGCAGAAGCTCCTCCTCGCCAAGCGTGAAGAGCGCGCTGCCTCGCGTAATATAGATGAATTCATAGTCATAGATCACTCGCCGAGGTACACGGTAGTGCTCGTCGCCCTCATTGTAGTGCACATAACGCACATAAGGCGCGAGCTGCAGCAAACTTACACCGATTATCGAAGCCATGAAATAAGAGCCCTCCCCTATGTAATGATCATGCGGCAGGCAAATAACAGCAAAGCCGCGCACATAATCCGCACGAGCAGCACACCGCCGATCCGGCGGGAGATGATTGCGCCTAGCCAACCGCCAATGAGCGCACCCGGCGCCAGCGATAGGACGAGCACCCAGTCCCACTCCCCGCGGTACAGGTGGACGGCGCTGCCGAGCAAGGCGGAGATGAAAATTACAGCCATCGAGGTCGCTGTCGCAATATGCGGCGGAAAGCTGAACAGCAGCAGCATGGCCGGAATAAGCAGCACGCCGCCGCCAATGCCAAGCAGCCCAGCGACAAGCCCAACTATGCCGCCGATAAGCAGCGCAGGAAGCGCGTTATAGCCGTAGTGCTTGACAGTCCCGCTGTCATCGACGTACAAGCGGTTGTAGCGCCAGCGCCCCCGATACGGCTTGATCCGGCTGCGCAGTAGCATCAGAACGACCATGACCAGCATGAAGATACCGAACGCCCGGCGGAACATGTCCGGGTTGAAGAGCGAGGTAAGACTTGCTCCAGCCATCGACATCGGCCCGCTAGAGATGGCGAAGAAGAGCGCGCTGCGGAGGTCCGTCTTGCCCTCGCGCATGAACGTCAGCGTCGACGACAGCGACGTGAACACGAGTACGCCGAGGGAGACGCCGACCGCGAGCGTCGTATCGACATCCATGCCGAGCATAGACGGGCCGAGCAGCAGCAGCGCGGGCACGAGAATAACGCCGCCTCCAAGCCCGACGATAGCGCCGAAGGTGGAAGCGACAAGGCCGAGCACGAACAGGACAAGCATTGTGGGCAAGTCCCACATGAAGGCGTCTGGATTCACGAGTGATAGACCCTCTTTTCCAAAAAGTAGAATAATGGCAGGCAGCGTTTGAGTTAGAGTTTGAGTTTGAGTTTGAGTTTGAGTTTGAGTTTGAGTTGCTATATTGGATTTTTCCAATCATTTGAGCCGATTTCGGCGATTTTGCCCGGCTATATTGAATTTATCCATTCATTATCGGCTAAAAGCGCGATTTCCGCTTATACCGGACGGGAGTGGGTGGATTTTTCCATTATAGCTTGCAAATATTGCTCAAAGAGCCGTTCTATATTGGAAATATCCACTATGAGGGAGATAATCATGCAGAAGAAGCCGCTGGTTCGGCGGACTTCAACAGCTACTTGTATTATACCGTAACCGCAGCCGGATAGACTGCCGAACCTGCATGTTTACTGCCGGCAGATGGGCAGACTATATGCGCACCTGAGCCTAGAAGGAGGGACACCTGTGGATCAAACGAGTGATTTTGTAAACAAGCTGAATGACACGCAGAATAAGGCCGAGCATAATAAGAAAGGCAAGAATCCGGCCAAGCAGCTCGCCAACAAGCAGCATAGCACGAATAAATAGACGAAAGGCGTCAGCTTAGGACCTATATGGACCGGCTGACGCCTTTTTTAATGCGATCGGCAGCCTGTTCGCCGCTCTCGACCGCCCCGTTCATATATCCTTGATAGACGACCGAGGTATGCTCCCCGGCAAAATAACAATTCCCCCGCTGGCCCTCCGACTCGCCTTCGATGCCTGCGAACTTCGTAAACTGACCGATTTTGCGATAGGAGTAGGAGCCGAGCGAGAACGGATTATGCACCCAATGATCGCGTGCCGCCTTGCCGTTCCACTGCGCGGAGATGCCTGGAAGCAACGGCTCGAGCTGCTGCAGGAATTGATGCGCCCTCTCGATTGGCGATCCCAGATGCATGCCCTCCGCGACATGGCCGCCCGTGTACTGAACGAGAATGCCCGACTCGCCGGCCTGACCGCGAGTGACGTCGAACGTATTTTGATACCCCGTGTCCGCGATCGTATCCCCGTTGTAGCCAAGCTTCGTCCAGTAGCGCTCCTTGAACTGCAGATGGAGCTTGCTGTTTGCCCCCATGCCGAGCTCTTCAATCGCCGCGATTTTCAACGGACGAAAGCCAGCCTTGCTGTAATCGACCGAGCTGCGCAGAATGGAGAAAGGCAGCGTCAACACGACCACTTCTACTTCGATTTTATAGATTCCCGCCCGGTCCTGAAGTGTGAGCTGATACGTCCCGTCCAGCCGCTCCTCAATCGCAATCAGCCGAGTGCCTCTGCGAATATTGCCGGGCGCGAGCCTGTCCACGAGCCGGTGCACGATCTGGTCGTTGCCGCCCTTGACCTGAAACCGCTCATCCGATATGCCGAAGACCGAGAACGTATCGTCCTCCCCCACCTGTTCGTGCAGATAGATAAAATTCAGCGCGCTCTGCTCCTCAGACTCTGCCCCATACTCGATATTGCAGGCGATATCGATCAGCCTCCCGAGCTTTGACTTTGTGCCCCCAGGGACGCTCTCTTCAATCCAGTCGATAACCGACATCTGGTCCAGCTCAAGCGCTCTTGCCGTATACTGATTGTAGGTTGCCGGGAATCCCGCCTGCCGCACATCCGCGTTCAGCTTCGGAATGACCTGTCTGAAATCCGCGGCTGCCTCCTCAAGGGTATAAGGCTGTCCATCAAAATAGTAAAGGGGCTCCGTCCCCGCCGCCTGAGACGCGATCAGATCCGTCGTCGTCAGACCCAGTTCATCAATAAGCCCGCGCAGCGCCATATGCCCCGTATCGATCAGCATGCCGCCCCGTTCGATCACTTGCCCTTCGTCAAAAACCCCCCGCTTCGAATCGCAGCGCCCGCTAAAGCGCCGATGATCCGCTTCGAATATCGTCGCGGAATAGCCCGCTTGCTGAAGCCGGTAGGCGCACGTAAGCCCGGCAAGGCCTGCTCCGACGATCGCAATTCGCGGGGATGCGGACGCAGCGCGGCTGGGTGCAGGATCATGTCCCGCTTGCGATACAGGCGCGGGCCGCTTCGAAGGCCGTGAAGCGAGCGGATGCGGAGCCCGCCAATGCCAATCTTCATCTCCCATCGTTTCTTTATATCTCTCTCTGAACCAATTGGCTAACGCTGTATGCGGCATATCGAACGGGTCCCCCTTAGCGGCTTTTATGCTTGTCTGACAATCTAGCAATCTACTACTTCATGTATGTGCTTGCCAAGCGCTAAGAGGAACGGCATTCGTGCAAGTATGTGGAAATAAATAGAAAAGACGCGTCACCTCGGAAGGTGACGCGTCCCTTATGTTTCGTATGCTTCTGCAGGTGGACGAATTAGTCGGCGTAGCCTGCAATTCCTTTGTCCATCAAGTAGTCCATCTCTGCATCGAGAATTTGCTCGACAGTCGGCTCGTCCAGCTTGTGACCGGGACGGCTAAGGATGTAGTCGACAAGCTCGTCGCTGTCGATGTTCACTTCGCCGTTCTTATCTTCAGGCGCGTTGTTGATGTACGCTTGCTCATGCTTCAGCACCTGCTCGATGCTGGCCGGATCCGCTTTCGTCTTGCCTGCGATAAACGAGATAAGCTCATTCATATTGATCTGTTCGCTCATAGTTGTCATCTCCTGTGCGTGATTTAATAGGTGCTTTCATTGTAGCACACTTACGGAATAAGCAAAATTTTGCCTGTGCTCGCCCGGCTCTCCAAGTATCGATGCGCCTCTGCACCGTCTGCAAGCGGGAACGTCTTCGGTTCAACGAGCTGGAGCTTGCCTTCAAGCATGTCCGCAAAGAGCGAACCCGCCCGGCGATTCCGCTCCTCCGCCGTCGTCACATGGTTCCACAGATCGCCGCCCGTCAACGTCTTGCTCGTGTCCATCAGCATGCGCGGATCGACAGGCTGCGGGTCGCCGCCCGCCATGCCGAAGAAGACGACCGTGCCGCGCATGCGCACGGCTTTGAAGCTATCCATCAGCGTCGAGCCGACGGAATCGTAGGCGACATCGACGCCCTCAGCCTGCTGCTGCTGAGACCATGCCAGCACGCTGCTCACCCAGTCGTCGCCATATAGGAATACTTCGTCGGCGCCTGTGGCTAGCGCCGCTTCGCGCTTTGCCGGGCTTGACGTCAAACCGACGACTCGCGCGCCTTTCGCTTTGCACAGCTGGATCATAAGTTGGCCGACGCCGCCTGCCGCGGCATGGACGAGCACCATGTCGCCGGCTTGCACCTTGTAGCTGTCGTTCACGAGGTAGTGTGCCGTCAATCCTTGCAGCAGCACGGACGCGGCAGCCTCGTAGCTGATGCCGTCTGGCAGCTTAATCGCACGGTCAGCCGGTACGACGACGAACTCTGCATTCGCATGCGGCACATCGGCGAAGCCAATCCGATCGCCAACCCCAAAGCCCGTCACATCCGATGCGACTTCAACGATTTCGCCGGCTCCTTCGTAGCCGAGTATGTATGGCGGCTGGCCGACCAAGTGGTAATTGCCGCGGCGGCGATAAATATCGGCATAGTTCAGACCGATCGCCCCCGTGCGTACCTTTACTGTGCCTGCTTTGAGCTCCGGATCAGGAATCTCTTGCAGCGCCAGCACCTCCGGCCCGCCGAATGTATGAAACACTAAAGCTTTCATTCTGTCACCTCATCCTTAATATCACCTTCCCAGCTTACTCTTATGGGCGCTGCGGCTCAAGTCGGCGCTTTGCGGCTAGTTTACGCTTGCAGCACGACTCGCGCACTCTATCAGCACGCTTTTAACCCATATCCACTTAACATGCCTCACGCTCAGCACGCTCGCCCACCTGGCTAAGGAACTCAAAGCACCTTATTCGGCCTTTTGAGTCGATTTGGAGCGCTAAGGAATCGTATGAACACTATTCGTCTCAAATTGGTCCTTTTTCCCTGAAGATTGTCCCAATAAGGCCTGTACGGTTCCTTAGAAATTCATGAATGGAGCTTTCGGCGAAATAGTGCTCGTACGGTTCCTTAGAGGGATCGACCCGGCGGGAGCCTCCGCAATTTGAACTTGCCCGATGAGGGCGGTACAATTAAAAGGAAGTGTTTATACCGTTTCGTGTTTCTTGGAAGGAGGATTTACAAATGAGTGAAGAAGTTGTGCAAATCGCAGGCACTGCCAGTTGTCTTGGACGCGTTCTGATTGTGACAGCGGTCGATGCGGAGCGGGACGCCGTGCTGCGCGGACTGCAGGGCAACGACCGGTTCGATGTCGTCGCTGCAGGCGTTGGCCCTGCCGCAGCAGCGGCGGGCACCGCCGCGAAGCTGGCCTCGGCGGGCACGGGGGCCGGCGCTTGGGCGTACCGCCTCGTGATCAGCGCCGGCATCGCGGGCGGCTTCCCTGGGCGGGCGCCTATCGGGTCGCTCGTCGTCGCGACCGACATCATCGCCGCCGATCTCGGGGTCGAGACCCCGGACGGCTTCGCAAGCGTGGATGAGCTCGGCTTCGGCTCATCCCGCATTGCGGCCGACGCCCGCCTCGCGAGCGCGCTGGCGGCGAAGCTCGGCGGCGAAGCCGGCCTGACCGTGAGCACGGGTCCTGTGCTCACGGTCACAACGGCGACGGGCACCGCCGCCACCGCTGCGGAGCATGAGCGGCGCGTGCCCGGCGCGGCCGCCGAAGCGATGGAAGGCTTCGGCGTCGCAACAGCAGCGCAGCAAGCGGGGGTTCCCGCGCTGGAGCTGCGCGCAATCTCGAACGCGGTCGGCCCGCGTGACCGCGATGCGTGGCGCATCGGCGATGCGCTGCGTGCGCTCGAACAAGCTAGTACATTTCTTGCGGAGGTGCTCTTAGGATGAATATAGCGTTCTCGCCTTGCCCGAACGATACGTTCGTTTTTCACGCCCTGGTTCATGGGCTTATTCCAGGTGCGCCGGAGTTTAACGTCACCTATGCCGATATCGACATCACCAACAATCTCGCCGCGAACCGGACAGGCCCGGAAGTGCTGAAGATTTCCTACGCCGCACTCCCATGGGTGCTCGACGATTACGCGCTTCTGCCTTGCGGCGGCGCACTCGGACGCGGCTGCGGTCCGCTCGTCCTGACCAAGGACGGCTCCACGACGGCAGCTTCGCTTGCAGGCAAACGTGTCGCAGTACCAAGCGAGCGCTCCACGGCCTACCTGCTGTTCCGCCTCTGGGCAGCACAGCAAGTGGCCGGCGGCCAGATGGAAATCATCGTCATGCCGTTCCATGAAATTATGCCTGCGGTCAAGGAAGGCACGATCGATGCCGGCCTCGTGATCCACGAGGCCCGCTTCACGTACCAGAACTACGGCCTGAACCTGCTCGCCGACCTCGGCAGCTGGTGGGAAGCCGATACAGGCCTGCCGATTCCGCTCGGCGCCATCATCGCCCGCCGCTCGCTCGACATCGAGTCGCTCACGACTTGGATTCGCGATTCCGTTGAATATGCTTGGGAGCATCCCGAGGTGTCCCAAGGCTACGTCATGGAGCACGCGCAAGAGATGTCTCCCGATGTGCAAAAGCAGCATATCGCACTTTACGTCAACGAGTTCTCCGCGAATCTCGGCGAAGACGGTTACGCAGCGGTTGAAGCACTGCTCGGTCGCGCCGCCAAGGAAGGACTCGTCCCCGAGTTCGACCTCGCCAAGCTGCGCCGGTAAACTAATAGAGAAAAAGCACAACCTGTGATGGTTGTGCTTTTTGTGCTTCTAACTGTTACCACAGCGCCTATTTGCCCAGAAACAGCCCTTCTTAAAATCTAAACGGTTGCCATAGCGCTTATTTGATCCAAAACAGCCGAATTCGCTATCAACATCGACAAATAGCCGACGCAGCAACCGTGAGCGTTCCAAAATCGCCTCTTGCGGCCAGATAGCCCCCGTGGCAACCGTTTAGCGTGCAGGGGGCGCGCGCCGGCTCTATTGCGGCGAGCCCGATCCGCCCATCACCGCAATAACAATACCCACCGCTACCGCGACCCAGAACAGCACGAACAGCGTGATCTTCCACGCGCTTCGCGGCACGCGGCCGATGACTTCGCCGGTTTCGCCGTTGACCATGTACCGGTACGACTTGTTCTTGTACATATAGCTCGCATTCCACACCGGCAGCAAAATATGCTTATACGTCCGGTTCGAATACCTCGTATCGATATCCAAATTGCGAACCTCGTCGCCGTGGATCTGTCCCCGAATTTCGCTTCGGAGCGCCGAAGCCATCCATTCATCCGCCTGCTGCGCGCCTTCCTTCAGCGAGACGGTGTATCGCTCCGCAATGAACCCGCTCAGATACTCGGGTTTGTACGGCACCAGGTCCTCCAATTCGAAGTCGTTCAGCTTCTTCAGCAGCTTGCTGTCATACTGCCCAGAGGCAGGGATGAGCACGTCATCGAACACACGGTCGTAATCGCCGCTGCTCCAATGCCATACGGTGTAGCGCACCTGCTCCGTATACGTCTCCGTCTTGCCGTTCACGACTCTTGTGCGCGTCTCATGCCGATAGTGATACGTACCGATCTCCACCCGATAAGTCGAATACGACTCCGCATCGAATGTCCAGAAAGGGACATAAACCCCGTTCACGCTCGAAGTAACGGATTGCTTCTTAAAAGCGCTCGGGATGAACCATCGCCGCTTCCGCCACACATTGAAGGCCGTCACAGCTTCATCCTTACTAATCTGAAAAGGAATGAGCGACTCCGGACGGATACTGTCCGCCGCCCCTTGCGGCAGCACCTTCGGCGAGGAGCAGAACGCGCAGACGAGCGCGGTCTGGCTCTCGGGCAGCAGCATTTCGCCGCCGCAGCTGTCGCACTTGACGACCTGCTGCTCCACGCCCCAATCCGTCAAATGAGCATCATGCTCATCGTCAAAATCAAGCTCATATTCAACCGGTTCTACACCAGCTTCTGCCTCAATCGCAGCCTCACTGCCGCAATAGACGCATTTCAACGACTGGCTGTCGACATCGAACTGCATCTTGCCGCCGCACGAAGGACATGGAAAGGACGTCGATTGGTCATCGGCCTTCAAGGACTCATTGGTCGCCATAATCGAATCATCCTTTACATTTTAGTGCCGCAGTTGGTACAGAACTTCATTCCAGCCTTCCGAGGCGTACCGCATTCTCCGCAGAAGATGAGCTCCGGACGCGCAGTTCCGCACTCGGAGCAGAATTTATCCTTCTCCCCGAGCGGATGGCTGCAGTTGCTGCATGGCACCGTACTTCCAGCCTGCTCCTGCCCAGCGGGAACCGCTTCTTTCGCTTCTTTCGCCTCGCTCGCCATTGCATCCTTCGCCTCCGGCGTCTCAGCCGGCTTCGCCGCTCCAGCAAGCGATTGCGTGAACAACTGGCCCATCGAGAGTCCTGCTCCGAGTCCGACTCCCGCTCCCGCCAAACCGTCGCCTCCGTGCTCCGCCGCTTCCCGGATCGCTTCGGCAGATTGGAACTTCACATACTGATCCAGATTGCCCGCGATGTTCATCGACGATCTGCGGTCGATCATCTTCTCTACATCCTCAGGGAGCGAAATGTTCTCGATCACAAGCGCCGTCAGCTCAAGCCCGATCGCCGTGAAATTCAGCTGCAGCTTGGCAGAAGCCTGCGCGCTCAGCTCATCGTACTGCCTTGCCAGATCAATGACCGACACATCGGATTCCGCAAGCAGATCGCTCACGCCTGACACAATCATCGTTTTGAAATAGCCGCCGATTTGGTCGGGATGAAATTCTCCTTTTGCCCCGAAGATGCCCTTCATGAACAGGGCCGGATCGGTCACTCGGAACGAATAATTGCCGAAGCCCCGGGCGCGAATCACGCCGATTTCTTTATCTCGCATAATGATGGGGTTCGACGTGCCCCACTTCTGATCGGTAATCGTCGTCGTATTTACAAAATACACATCCGCTTTGAACGGGGAGTTGAAGGCATGCTTCCATGCTTTAAGCGCCGTCAATACAGGCATATTCTGCGTGCTGAGCTTATACATGCCCGGTCCGAACACGTCTGCGATCGTGCCCTCATTCAAGAAGATGGCAGCCTGGCCTTCGCGGACCGTCAGCTGTGCACCCATCTTAATGGCATTATCATACGCAGGGAACCGGTATACGATCGAATTCGTATCCTCCACCCATTCGATGACTTCAATAAACTGGCCTTTCAAGAAGGAAAACAGCCCCATTTCTTCCGCCTCCAATCGCGTTAGCCGCGCTCCAATAATTGGTTATTAATCACTTCGATTATACGGCAAAAGCGCCTCACGGGGATAGCAAAAAAGGTTGAGCAGAAGAGAAACTCTTCTGCTCAACCTTACACAATCCAATAATTAGTGACCCATCATCATTGCTTTATCCACTTGCTCTGCACCTGGAGCCGGAGTTTCAATCTGCGGCTTCGGCTTGCGAAGGAACAAACTGAACACGATACCGAACAACACAATGCAGAATGACAGGAAGAACGTATCGTGAAACGCGTTGACCGCAGCATCAAGCGGATTTCCGTTGGCACCGATCGTCTTCATGTGATCTGTCGTGCGTGTTGTCATGTAGCCAGTAAGGCCGGCAACTGCGAACGAAGTCACAACCTGCTGAGCCGCTGTCGTAAGCGGCGTAACGCGCGTCACCAAACGACGCGGCGCCGAGTTCAATACATGTGTGTTCAGAGACATCATCGACAGACCCATGCCGCAGCCGATCATGAACAGCGGAATGAGGATCATGATGAGCTTCGTATCGAGGGTGATGTTATGCAGCAGGAACATCGCGCCTCCGACGAGCAGCAAGCCGACCAGCGCCAGCGGACGCGCGCCGATCTTGTCGAACAGACGACCGCCGATTGGCATGAAGATCATGGAACCAATGGCTTGCGGCAGCATAATAATACCTGTCTCAAGCGGCGTGTAGTGGCGGATCTGTTGCAAGAATACCGGCATCAGAATCATCGCGCCAAACAGAGCGATTTGAACGATCCAGACCAGCAGCGCGCCACGCGTAAAGTCCGAAGAACGGAACACGCGCAGCTCAAGCAGCGGCTGCTTGTGACGCAGCTCAACGAAGATGAACAGAAGCAGAGCAATACCGCCGCCGATCAGACCCCAGAGCGTGTTCTCGGCTGACCAGCTTACACGGCCGCCTTCGCTTACGCCGTATGCCAGGGATGCGAATGCGATTGGTGCCAGAATCATCCCGACAATGTCCAGAGCCGGCGCTTTATTGGACTCCCATTTCGGCAGATATTTCGAACCTACGATAAGACCGACAATACCGATCGGCAAGTTGATCAAGAAGATCCAGTGCCAAGATACAGCTTCAATCAGCCAGCCCGACAGAATCGGACCAAGTGCAGGAGCAAGCAGCATCGGTATGCCTAGCATGCCCATAATCGAGCCGCGCTTATCTTGAGGAGCAAGACGGAAAATAATCGCCATACCAATCGGCATAACCATACCGCCGCCAAGACCTTGAATGACGCGGTAAATGATCAGCTGTTCAACCGATTGTGCCGTTCCGCAAAGAACGGAACCGATCGTGAATAGCGTGATCGTAATGAGAAATATGCGTTTGGAGCCAAATTTATCGGTCATCCAGCCGGCAAGCGGAATAACCGCCGACAGTGCGAGTGTATACCCCGTAAATGTCCATTGCACCGTATTAATCGTCGCGTTAAACTCCGTTTGGAATTTGGTCAGCGCTACGTTAACGACCGTGCTGTCTAGAATAACCATAATCATACCGACGATAACGGCCAAAAGCGGGGCAATAATGCTCTTGATCGAGAATTCGGCTGATGATGCCGTTGCTGTTTGTTGAGACATCGTTCTACCTTCTCTCCCTGTAATTCTTCTCTCTTGATTCGTGACCAATCGTTTTTGTTGAAAACTCATCGGTCACGACATATAATATCATCAACAGACAGTCCGTTGTCAATCCTTTTTTGAAGAGGGGAATCACTTTGAGTTTGCTTAAAGATAAAATTATCGGATCAGCCATGCAGATCTTCTCGCAGAAGGGCTATGCTGCCACTTCTATCCAAGATATCGCCAACGACTGCGGTATTGCCAAAGGTTCTTTATATAAAATTTTTGCATCGAAGGAAGACTTGCTCGTGGAGGTGTATCGGAACCGGGCGCAGGCCATGTTCGATGAAGCGGATCGGATCAAGTCGGATCTGTCGCTGTCGCCGCGAGAACGATTCATTCGGCAGTCGCATCGCCAGTTCGAGTTCTTCCTGGAGTTTAAGTACAGCATAAAGGACTTCTATGAACTGCCCATGAACGAAGACGGCGCCTTCTCCAAATTTCTTAAACAGATGCGCTCGCAGATGCTTTGTTCTTTTGCAGAGATGATCGTCAATGTCTATGGACCTGAGGTTGAGAAGAACAAGTGGGATCTCATCTCGCTGTACGCCGGCATTTTGAAGGAATATATGATTATGACCACGCTTATTACGAGCCCGTTCGATTACAATCGGATGGCAAACTTTGTCGTCGACCGTATGGACGAGATGGCTGCAGGCATTCTGAAGTCGAAGCCTGAGCCGATTCTGAATGCCGAGACGATGTCGCAGTTTATCGAAAGCGGCTTGCATGGCTGCCACGTTCCGGCTGATGAGCAGCTGCACATGACGCTCGGCAAGCTAATGAGTACCATCCAAGAGCTGCAGGTAACGAACGCGCGCCGAGCAGAGCTCCATGAAGCAGCTCATCTGTTGAAAGAGGAAACCGCTGATGAGCGTCCGCGTATGGTGCTTGTTCGCGCCTTGATCGGCCTGCTGCAAACGCAGCACGAATTAGTCGTTATAGCCACGCAGCTGGAGAGGCTGTGCGAGACCAAACGCGCCAAGTTGCTCTAATCGCCTCATTCAGACACCATTCAGCCCAGACGTTGACCCGCCTGGGCTTTAGCTTTCTTGGCTATGACAAATGCGATTACTTCTCCGTTTCATGCGCCAGTGCTTCTTCGGTAATTCGCTTAATATCGATGGATGGGATATGCTCCTCGATAAAGTTGTACACCATTCCTTCCTCCACCTGCTGAATTAACAGACGAAGCTGCCGTGACGAATGCTTAACCGGCGTCTTAATGTCCCCAATGAAGATTTCGCCGTAATCGTGGCTGCTCGTAATCTCATAAAGCTTCTTCCAATTGACGACGGCGCCGTTCTTCTCTTCGATATCCGCAAGCGTCTTCGCATACTGAACCACTTTCCAGGAATGCGCGGCAACGCTATGTTCTTCAAACTTGAATTTGCCCGGGCAGCGAATGATGCGCTCCAGCTCGTTCAACGATCGAAAGTACGTATGAATTCCCATTCCATGCCCCCTCTAGTCGGATCGCTCACATGTAAATTTTCGTGCGGCATTTTTCTAGTGTAAGGGCAACCTGTGAAGGCAAGATTAACTGTAATGACGTGTTTCGTTAAAAGCATTCCGGGAAATTCAACCATCAAAGGAAGAGAGCCTCACCGATGGGACGGCAAGGCTCTCTAGTGTATCAATTCGTAACTCGATCCTGCAACTGTTGCAATATGGCAGGATCTTTAATCTTCCGATCCTCTGCCAGCAGCAGCACCTTCGATATCACTTCCGCTGTCCGCGGATCTTCATCGACGAATGGCAGGAACAGCCTTCCCCGCTGCTGACTGTGAACCGGAATGATGTTCAGTGCGCCAGCTGCCTGTCGGTGGACGATACCACTGCCAAGATGAACGGTATATTCGCCGAGCGCTCCGACGATAAAAGCTTGCGAGCCTTTGATGGTCACATTGTCGAGCTTCAAGAGCGGCAACAATTCGCGTACTAATGCAGCGCGCATCTCGACTGTAGACAGACTTGCTTCCGGATCAACGCCGCCGACATGAGCAACACTAACGACAAGGTCGATATCGCGCATGATTTCAGAGAAGAGCACCGGCGGAATCTCCGATACATGCAGCGGCTTTCCGGTGCGGCGGCTGTAGTAAGCGACGGATTCAATCGTCGGCGCCTCAACTTCAGCCGGCGAGAACCAATCCGCCATCGCATACATCGTGGCAATGACATCCTGCTTATGGAACACCTTTTGCAGGCCTTCTTCATAACTCACTGTCCAAAGGCGCGATTTCAGCAAGGCTGCTGCCTTGCGTGGCTGAATCTGATGTCCCGCATAACGGCTTGACGTTGTGCCTTTGAGCAGCTCATCCTCGTTCGGCAGATACAGCTCGCGGAACACTTGCTTGAATGGCTGTACCGTCTGACGCGCCATCATCTCGCGCTGATACAGCGCCCATGTGCCGCTCATAAAGAGATGCACAGGATGAGCCACCCAGACGAGATCGCTATCGCCAAGCTGCGTCTCCACGCCATCCGGATCGAGAAGTCCGCCCCCGGTTAAGTATCCAAGCTCTTCGCCTGACTTGAACACCAATGCCTGAATAAGCGGCGCAATGACCCGATTCTCTTGAATGATGCGAAGCTCCTCGAAGGTGAACGGCTCTTCCGTCACCATGGCCCGCTCCAGCGCTTCCCTCGAACGGCTGTACTGATCCTTCAGCTTCTTCTGTACTTCCTTCAGCTGCAGAACCGTCTCGTTCTTCTTCAGCTTATCCGGCAGCTTGCTGACAGGCTTACCCGCCTTGGCCACTTGCAGCATCGTCTTGCCTGAAGCGTCCAGCGCCAATTGGAGCTGCCAGTCTTCCACCGTCATAGGCTCGAAATAGACGGCGATCTGCTTAAATTGCTCCGCCTCCACGCGCCATGTCATCCGCGTCACGTCCGAGAAGCCCGCTCCGCGCGCCAAATTATCGAGCGCGAGCCGAACCGCCTTCCCTTCGCTGTCCCGTCTCTGCGCGCCGAACTGCTTGCTCTCCTTCGCGAATTGCTGCAGCAGCTCGTATCGCCGGATAAGCGCGCCCTGCCTGTTGTCCTCCGGCAGCGGAATGAGTCCGAAGCTAAGCACATGGTTCTTGTTCCGCTTCGAAGAAAGCTCGGCGCCGACCTGCTCGGCATCCAGCTTGCCGAGCACCGCATCCGCGAACAGCTGCGACCGCCTGTGATTGGCGCCGTCAGAGATATACTTGGCGCTTTCATAGACATATCGGAACCGTTTCTCGCCGATCGCCTTATACGCTTCAAGGAACCATGCGATGTCGAAGGCGCCCTCGTTCAGATCCATCGGCGAGATCGGCGAATACCGGCCGACGATCGTTTCCTTCTCCTTCGTGAACATCTCGCTGACATGCGCATGGAAATACCAGCAGGTCGAGGCCAGCCCTTCCCAGCCGAGATATTGTTCGACGATGCTTACCCATTGCGGCGCATACATGGCGACATCAACGAGTCGTTGATCATGGATTTGATGCCCTTGCAGCAGCGATTTCAACGTATCGGCATCCTCGCCGGCGGCAGGATAACAGCCCTTCAGCAGGTGGCTGATCATCTCTTTCTTCGACTTGCTGCCCCAGGAGTAGAAATATCCTCTTGCGAGCGAATCCTTCTGCCCGAGCCCGAGCAGGCACTGGACCATGTGCCGCATGCCCTCGTAGCGGTCCACCTTTTGCGCCAAACGGCTGACCGGCGTGTCGCTGTCTCCCCGCTTCAGCTCGATCTCGACAACCCGCTGAGCGACATTGGTAACCACTTTCGCTGCTTTTGGATACGTGGTCAGGCTAGTCTTGATATGCTCACGTTGCATAGACTGCAGGTGGTCAACGCCAGCCGGCCTTCCCAGCAGTTCCTTATACAGCTCAATCTCCGTAATGATGCCAAGCTCCAGCGCTCTCGCGTATGCAGCCAGATCAAGAACTTCATCCGCTTCCCATTCATGGATTCTTGCGTAGCGGTACAGCAGCTTGAAGCCTTCCTCGAACCGCTTATCGTCCCGCTGATAGAACTCCTTCAGTTGCCTGATCCAGAAGCTAACCTCCTGCGCTTTGACCACATCCGTGAATTCGATCTTCTGCCTCTCGTTATGGTAGTAGACGCGGGAATGCTCCTGCGGGAAAATCACTTCCTGAATCGCAAGCGGCTTATGATGATCGGCGATTCCTTGCTTCAGGCTCTCATAAACATCCGCCGCGGCTTTATAAACGATGTCGTAGCACGCCTCTTTATCGCACTCGTCATACAAGAGTTCCAGCAGTTGCCCAATCATTCGCAAGTATGGCATTCCTTCTCTCAAACGGTCAAACTGGTCGATCGCCGAGGAATTCAGCCACTTCTTCACCGCAAGAATCGGGAACGACTTCAAGAACGCCTCAAGCGTAACCACATGATGCCAGTGATCCGGCCGAGATAGACTCAAATAATACTGCAGCTCGATCAACCGAGCCGGCGTCAGCTGTTGCTTGCGGGCTAGCGCGCGCCATTCCTCTGCAAGCGGATAATCGTCAAGCATACGATCTTCTCGTTCGCTGGTTGTACCGGCCACAGGCCGAAGCCCCCATTCGAGCGATCCGAGCAGCAGCTTCTCCCGACCGCCGTCATAGCTGTCGACTTCATACTCGAAATCGCGATATGCGCCGATCAGCTCGCTCCATTCCTTTAACCGTGCATGCAGCTCAGCAGGCGTGGAGCTTAGGATATCCGTAATCCCGCTGAAATCGGGCCCTTTGCCCAGCAATCGCCCGATCATCGATGGCGAAGCCTCCGGCTGCTCCGGGAACGAAATGAACTCGAGTGAAGGATCATAGAGTCCATAGCCGTTCTCAGGACCGTAGCTCTCCGTGTCCGTTCCGATAATTTGCTCCATCAAGACGCGTTCGCGCGCAGATGGCGCCGTCATCTCTCCCACAAGCTGCGTGCATGCCTCATACTCAGCCGTATTCGGCTGCAGCGACAACACCAAGTCCAGTCCGCCAAGCCGCTTATCTTCCTTCTTATCGGACAGGAGGCGCTCAATGGAGGCCACAAGTTGTCCCTGAGGCTGACCCTGCAGCAATTGAATCGCTGTCTTGCGAATGTCGCCGGCTTTGTACTGGAGCAGATCCTCGACGGTTCTCAGTTCGGGAGAAGTAAGCTTAAGCCGCTCCACCGCTGACTTGGCAACCGCTCGGACCTCCGCGCTTTTATCTCCGAGCATCGCAAGCAGCAGCTCCCGATCGGCAGCCTCAATATCACCTATCGTGCTGAGCCTAAGGGCCGCGCCGCGAATATCCGGCTGCATTTTATCCCGATAGCCGAGCAGCAGCTTGCACATGGAAATATCCCCGCAGTTGTACGAAACGGAGAGCATTTTGCCGCATATTTCATTGGCGGTCAGCGCCGAATCCGGGAATAGGCCATGACTTGGCAGCGTAAGCTCCTTGCCTGGCATCCGCTCCAGCAGCTGTCTTAACTTCTCGAATAGCGTCCAGTCAGACTCCGACCCTTGCCCGAGCTTCAAGTCGCTCAATTCCGAGTATCGGATATGATAGATATTGCTGTTGGCATACAGATTTTTCGCTGCCCAGCCGAGTACTTCCAGATCGGAATTCTCCAAGAAGTAAACAGCGATCCGCTGCTGGAAATCCGATGCCTGGCATTGCATGACGAACTGGAGCGCAGCCACCTGCTGATACTTGGCACCATGCTCCGCAATATCGATGATCTTCTGCACCGTCTGCACCATTTCGTTGAATGCGGCCGCCCAAAGCCCGATATACAGCAGCTGGCTGTCTTCGCTTTGCAAGTATTGTTCGCGAAGCTGGTCATCGGTCAAGCCTGCATAAGCCGCTTGCAAGCACTTCTTGATGACCGACGGCTTAAGCGAGTCCAGCGATAGTCCCGTCCATACGTCGAAAGCTCTCACGATGGAGGAGAAGCGCCACATCTCTTCTTCAATAATGATTCCGAGGATGTAGATGAAGCCTTCCCGGCTCGTCTCATCCATGCTTTCGGCAATCGTTTGGCGCAGGCCCTCCTGCAGCTTCGCCGCTTTCAGCAAATCTCCTACGTACCGATGAGCTTCGGCGCTGCTGCTCATGAGCAGGCCTTTCACAATATTGCGAGTCAGCAGCCCTGCGCTATTATCCTCGTAGATGATGGCACGAGCTTTTTCCAGAAGCTCCGCATTGCCCTTATCCAGCTCGTACGCCATGTAATCGCACAGGAACGGATAGTTCGCCATGTCTGAGACGATTAACGAAGGCTCATACTTCTGATCCAGCGCTCTAAACTGAATGGCCGCCCACAAGCGCGTCATGTTTCTTTCCATATGTACAAAAGTCTGTTCGCTAGTCCGGAAGGAACGGCGATAGTAGCCTTGGCTGTACGGATATTGCGTCGCACGGTCCCACAGCTGCCTGAAGATGGCGGCGTGTTCATCACCGAGCAGGAAACGCAGAAGCTCGTAGTCCTCCCCCGCAAAAATCTGCTCGATATGCTGCGTTCCCTCGCGCCACAGAAGCGCGATCACGTCCTCTGTATGCCTGTGCCAAGCATATTCGTTCTCCATGTCCTGAACGATTAGTTCAGCGATCTGCCGGTGCCGCTTGCCAAGCTTCGAAAGCCGCTGACGAAGATCGGCATAGTACCGTGCCATTCGGTCCTGCTGCTCTTTCGTGAAGTCCCTCATCTTGATTATCTCCTCCTCATTACCACATACGGCCTGCCAGCATCGTTAACTTCAGAAACAGCACGCGGTCATTCTCTTGAAGCGCAAGCTGCGCATCCCATGACTCGACCTCTGTTTCGTTGATGAACACTTTGTATAATCCATCCCGAAAGCTCAGCTCCGCATTCTCGAGCGCCTTCGCCAGGTCTTGCTGATTCGGGTTATATCGCACGCCGAAGCCGACCTTCCCGGTCTCCGACTGTTCTTTGATATCTTGTTCGGTCAAAGCATGCAGAAGCAACTCATCTACCGTTCGATTGTTGTACTGCTCGACATTGATTTTGACGACTTGCTGAATAAATTGCTGCAGCGTCTCTGGGCGAGCTTGCAGCTGAAGCACATGTTCTCCGATAATAGGCTTCCGTTTGCCGATTTGTTTCACAAGCACGTAAATGTTCACGGGAACCTCCTTCTCAATCTCCAATATCCGGTCTCCGATCTGACCCAATCAGTTGGACTTCATCACTCCCTACATTCTTCTTTTTCTAACCGCTTTCCTGCTTTCGGTACAATTAGGCGGACAATGGAAAAAGCGCCGCACAGACATCATCCATCTGCACAGCGCTTCGGCATTTCCTAGCCAAGCACGAACCCAAGCTTCTTCGATTGACCATCGGTCATCCACTCCCTGCTGCGGCCTTTGTCATAATCGGACTTCATCTCGGCAATGAGGTGCTCGAGGTTCACCTCGTTCTCATAGTGCATTTGCAGCGCGGCAGAAGCGTACAGCTCGCTCAGCTGCGCGAGCGTGAAGCCCTCCGTCCGGCGTGCCGTATGCATAAGCGCCTCGTCGCTGATGAAGCGGCTCATGCCTTTATAGAGCAAGTAGTCCCTGCGCATCCCTTCATTCGGCGACTTCACTTCGTATGCACGGTCGAAGCGGCCGGCGCGGTTCATGAGCGCGGGATCGATCCTCTCCGGATAGTTCGTCGTGCCGATGAGGTAGATCCCCTCCTTCGACGTCGCTCCATCTAGGATGTTCAAGAAGTACGAACGGCAGGACTCCGGCATGGAGTCGATATCCTCGATCACGAGCACCATCGGCGCCATCTGGACAGCTGCCGCGAACACCTCTTGGATGGAGCCGCTGCTCGTGTACTCGGTAATTTGCCAGTAGGCGACAGGCGCGTTTGTGGTCGACGAGATCGATTTGACGAGCGTCGTCTTCCCGTTGCCCGGTTTGCCGTAGAGCAGGATGCCCCTCTTGTATGGGATGCCATAGGTTTGGAAGAACGAGCGGTCCTTGGAGAAGAACTCATCGATGGAGCGGTAAATTTGCGTCTTCAGCTCCTCTTCCATGAACACATCGCTCCGACTGACCTCCACCGTGACCTTATGACGCTCCTGCTCCAGACCATCCCGCGTATCGGTGAAGATGATGATCTTCGGGTCGGACAGCTGCCGCTCCCGCATCTCGCGCAAGAAACTGAGCATTCCTTCATCGGATGCAGCGAATATCAGATTTTCATATCCGAGTCCATTTACCGTTGTACGCGGCACTCTGGCGAACGCCACTTGGTGCTTCATATAGATAAACAAGTTGTTGAGGACGGCTGGCCTGATCTTGTACCCGCTGTTCTTCGGATCGTTGTCCGTGTTATACACGAATACATTCGTTTCCACGAGGTCGAACAAGCTTGCGGCATGCTCCACGCCCTCATAGCCCCGGCGCAGGTCCTCCTCCAGCCCATTCCACGCTTCGTGGCTGTCATCCTGGTAATAGAGCTGAATTTCACTCCCGAACCTGTCTGTCAGGAATGAAGTAATCTTCCGAACGACGGCAATATAGTTAAAATACTCACTCTGCTCCCGCGCGCCTCCGCCACTCACGATAAAAGGCGGCTTTGCTGATTTCACTCTCATATTCGTCATATTCGTCATATGTGTCACACCCCTTTGACGGCCGCCAGCGGACGGCACTTCGCTACAACCGAAGCGAGCCGCGCCTCCACGACGCTGTCGATAATTTGATCTACATCTTTGTAAGCTTGCGGCGATTCATCGATGAGCGACTCCAGCCCCCGGTGGTTCAGCACCACTTCGTCGTCCTGCCCGATGCGCATCGAGGAGGCAAACTCGTCGACTGTGACGAGCTGCTTCGTCGCGTTTCGCGAACGGACCCGGCCTGCACCGTGGCAGATGGAGTGGTAATTGCGCGCTCCCTCGGGTGCACCGACCATGATGTACGATGCCGTTCCCATGGAGCCGGGAATGAGCGCCGGGTGGCCAGTTGCTTGATACGGCGCCGGATTGTCCGGGTGTCCGGCCGGCAGCGCACGCGTCGTTCCTTTGCGGTGGATGAAAAGCTCTTCTTCTTCGCCGGATCCGCCGAAGCCGGGGCTCAAGCTAAAGCTCTCTTCACAGGCGTAGTTGTGCATGAGATCGTACAACGTGCTCAGCTCCGCCGCGGAGCCGAACGTTTCTTTGAAGGCATCGCGCACGGCAAAAGCCATCAAGTGCCGGTTCACCGTCGCGTAATTCAGCGCCGAGTACATGAGGTTCATGTACGTCTGGCCGGCTTCGCTGTCAAGCGGCGCGTAGACCAGCTTCGGATCGGCCGTTCCGAGCTTCAGCTTGCTCATCGTCTTCGCGACTTGCGAGATGCAGTACTGGTTGACCGAGCCGCCCCACGAGCGGGAGCCGGAGTGAATCATGACGGCGACCTGCCCGTCGCGGATTCCCCATTGCTCGGCGATGTGCCGGTTGTCTTCATGGATGCGCAGTGCCTGAATCTCGATAAAATGATTGCCGTTCCCGAGTGTGCCCAGCTGCCGGTGAGCGCGGTGAATGACCTGCTCCGGCAAGCGATCGAGCTCGCCCTCGTCGAAGCGGAATCGGCTGCATTCCACATGCGTGAGCGAGGTCGCCTTCTTCGGCGTGTAGGAATCCGGCACATATTTGCCCGGGAGACCGTGAAGCCCTTTGCGCACAACGTCCTCGAGACGTATGTCGGAGAAGTAGCCTCGGGCGTGATTCTCGACCGGGATGCGTTTCTCGATCGCCTTCACCAGCTTGCGGCGCAGCTTCACGTCCTGCAGGTCCTCCTCTTGCAGATTGGTCAGATGCACTCGCATGCCGCAGCCGATATCGCTGCCGACAATCGACGGCGATACGAAGCCGTCCCGCATGCCCCACACGGCAGTCGTGCCGATGCAGGTGCCTACGCCGACATGGGCGTCAGGGGTGTAGCTCATATAGCGGATATTCGGAATTTGCAGGTTGTTGTTCGCCATCTCGAGCACTTTGGCTCCCATGGCATGGAATAAATCATCATGGGCGAATACGTGCAGATCGCCTGCTGGCAGATCGATTCGCCGGTAATAGGAATTGTTGACGTTAGGGTTGGTGCTCATATAGGTGTTATTTCTCCTCGTTTTGAAAATGATGAAAACACAATCGAGTAGGCCCATGCGCAATTGCATGGGCCTCTCACAGATCCGGACGTGCGGGTCATCGCATCCGGCTCCTCCATGATTATCCCCGTTGGGG